>JACRJT010000016.1 GCA_016215465.1 Nitrososphaerota archaeon
AAAATACTGCAACGATTACGTAAATACTCAAGGTCATCATTTCCTCGCAATGACAGTAATGGTATTGTACTGATCAGAAAAGCTGTCTGTCAAAAATAACAGATCTGATGGTTTGGGAACTTCAAAACTCTAGACAGTTACGTTTGTTCTAATTCCGAGTCATGGGAGAATTGATTTCCGTCTGGATACCGTATAAAATATCCCGCTCAATCCGTGTGGTCAACTGTGTACTATTCTTTTTATATCTCATACACACATTGTATCATAAATGCAACCTTCTACTGTATCAAAAAAAACCTACCAAGTAATTTTAGATAAGGATGAAGATGGAATGATCTTTGCAAGATGTGATGATCTTCATGCAAACGCCGAAGGTAAGACGGAAGCCGAAGCAAAAAATAACATCAAAGAAGCAATAGAACTCATGGTGGATCATCTGAACAAAGACAAAAGTTTTAGCCTTAAATTTGTCCACAAGTATTAATGGGCAAGGTTCCTCGAGTCTCAGGTAATCAGTTAATCAAATATCTTGTCAATAAAAAGGGATTTCAAATGTCTCATAGAAAAGGAAGTCATGTTTCTTTACAGCATGACAAAAAACACAAGTTTACATCAGTACCATCAAAAAGCGATGATCTTGGGACTGGTTTAATGCTACAAATTCTAGATGATTGTGGAATATCTCGAGAAGAGTTCATCTCAGATTATCAAAGTGGACTTCTAAAGTGATCGTAAAAAAACAACGAATTCATAAACTTTCGATTGTGATCTTCTAAATTTTAATTTCCTTCATCTGTTCGTTTGTGTATTGAACCTGTGGGGCGTCAAACTTTTTTGTACCAATCCCTTACCTGGCGCCTAGAATTTTTCCCTTAAATAGTTTGAATCTTTTTTCAAAATCTAAAAAAGCAAAATATGGCGCTGAACTAACGTTTGGTCAGTTTTGAATTCGGCAATTTTGCTATTGATATATGTGATTTGGTAGATTTTGCAAAAATTACATGTAATATGGAACTGCTATTTTTTCTGCAATCTTGATGTCTTTTTGTATTTTCACTTTTTTTAGCGCTTCATCAAAGTGTCTCATTGTTACCTTGGCGTCATTAACCTGTTTTTCGGCTTCTTTTGGATCTGGGTACTTTGCTAGGAATTCATGTATTACAATTGACGCTGCAGTGTTTGCAATGGATGTGATATCTGCTCCGCTTAGTCCATCTGATGCGTCTGCTATTTTTTCTAAATCTACATAATCTGGATTTTTACTCCCATCCAAACTGGCTTCTTTATCTATTGGGATTTCCTTCGTGCTTATCTCTAGAATTTTTTTCCTGCCTTCTTTGTCTGGCATTGGCACTAGTATTGTTCTATCGAATCTGCCCGGTCTGAGAAGTGCAGGATCAATCATATCTGCCCTGTTTGTTGCGGCAATTACAACTACTCCGTATAGGGTTTCTATGCCATCCATCTCAGTTAAGAGCTGACTGACAACCCTTTCAGTGACTGATGTGTCTCCACTCATACCTCTTATGGATGCGATGGAGTCAATTTCATCAAAAAACACCACGCACGGTGATGATTGTCGTGCTCTTCTGAAAATTTCTCTTATTCCTCTTTCTGATTCTCCAAGCCATTTTGATAACAACTCTGGGCCCCTAATTGAAATGAAATTGGCCTCACTCTCAGTTGCCACTGCTTTTGCCAAGAGTGTTTTTCCAGTGCCGCTTGCCCCATGAAGTAAAATTCCGCGAGGTATTCTGTAGCCTAGATTTCTATAGAATGTCGGATATTTCATTGGCCACTCTACTGCTTCCTGTAGTTCCTGTTTTACTGTTGTCAGGCCGCCTATATCATTCCAAGAAACATCTGGATTTTCTATATAGACCTCACGCATACCTGCTGGTATGATTTCTCGAAATGCGTTATTGTAGTCATCAGCATTTACTATTAGTTTATCCAAAACTTCAGATGAGATTTTCTCATCTGCCAAGTTGATTTCAGGCAATAACCTTCTCAGGCATTTCATTGCTGCTTCTTTACAGAGATATTCCAAGTCTGCTCCGACATATCCGTGACTAATTGATGCAAGTTTATCCAAATTAACATCGTCTGCCAGCGGCATGTTTCTTGTGTGTATCAAAAGTATCTCATGCCTTCCTTTTTTCTGAGGTACTTTAATCTCGATTTCCCTGTCGAATCTTCCTGGTCTTCTAAGTGCCGGATCCAATGAGTTTGGTCTGTTTGTCGCAGCAATGACAATTACCTTGCCCCTTGCTTCAAGACCATCCATAAGTGAAAGCATTTGTGAGACTACTCTCCTCTCTACTTCTCCTGTGACCTCGTCACGTTTTGGTGCTATGGAATCAATTTCATCAATGAAGATAATTGTAGGGGATTTTTCTCTTGCCTCTTTGAAAATTTCTCGCAACCTCGCCTCGCTCTCGCCATAAAACTTGCCAATTATCTCAGGACCTGAGATACTGATAAAATGAGCATTGCTTTCATTTGCCACTGCCTTTGCCAAAAGTGTCTTGCCTGTGCCTGGTACTCCATAAAGCAAAACGCCTTTTGGTGCCTCGACTCCAAGTTTTTCAAAAATTTCCGGATGCCTCATTGGAAGCTCAACCATCTCTCTAACTTTGCGTATTTCGTCTGTCAGGCCCCCTATGTCCTCATATGATATGTGTGGAATTCCTTGCAATGATTCGCTTTTTTCACCAATAACAAATGTGGTCTTTTGAGTTACAATCACAGCATCCGCTATCGGTGAGATGTCTATTACTTGAAAAGTTAATCTGCCGCCAAAATATCGCACCATAACATAATCTCCTACTATGAGCGGCGTGTTTTCTAGCGATTCCGTGAGATACCTTTCGTCAATTGAAGGAATCACTTCAAGTGGAGCTACGACAATTTTCTCAGCTGGTACTGCCCTTATCTTTCTAACCTCTACTTTGTCGCCTATTGCAATTCCCAAGTTGTTTCTTGTAACGCCATCAATGCGTATGATTCCCTTTCCTTCGTCCGATGGATACAAAGGCAGACACTTTGCAACGGTTCTTTTCTTTCCTTTGATTTCAAGAACGTCACCTGTTGCTGCTGCAACTGAATCTGCAGAGTCATAATCAAGACGTGCTATTCCTTTTCCAACATCACGTGAGTATGCTTCTAAAACCTTAAGCAAAGTAGAATTTTGGGTTATGTATTACTGCGTCTGATCTAAGCCTTATACCTTGTTATCAAATCCGTGAAAAATTTGTCGCCTTTTCAATATTGACCGAATTATAATTTTAACGACTCTCTTAATCCTTTGTACCTGTTTCGGATCGTAACCTCGGTTACTCCTGCCGCAAGTGCGATTTCTTTTTGCGAAACATTTTCCTTACATTTTATACACGAAATGTAAAGTGCCGCAGCCGCAAGTCCCATTGGATCCTTTCCAGCAGTAATCTGCATGGCGCTTGCCTCCTCTAGAATTGTAAGTGCCTTTCGCTTTGTTTTTTCGTTCAATCCTACCTTGCTTGCTATTTTGGACATGCAGCTAATTGGATCTACTACTGGCATTTTCAGTTCAAGTTCGTGCACTAACAACCTATAGTTTCTTGAAACATCTTTTCTCTTTACGTTGATTGCCTCAGATACGTCGTTTAGGGTTCTTGGCGTCTCAACATCCCTGCATGCTGCATATACTGCCGCTGCAAGAAGTCCTTCAATAGACCTGCCCCTTACCAAGCCTTTTGCAAGTGCTTTTCGATAAATGTAAGCTGTCTTTTCAACTACTGCGTCGGATAAGGCAAGTTTGTCCCTTAGCTTGTCTAGTTGTGTAAATGCATGTCTGAAATTCTTGTCTGCTTGCACATGAGCTTGACTTCTACTGTCCCACGTTCTGAGTCGATTCATGCTCATTTTCATAGATGAGGAGAGTGGTTTTCCAGTAGCATCCCTATTTGTGTGGCCTATTATTGTAGCAAGTCCCATGTCATGCATAGCAAGCGATGTCGGTGCGCCCGTCCTTGTTTTATCATCCCGTTCATCTTTTGAAAACAAATGACGTTCAGGGCCAGAGTCGTCAATGCGTTCAACAATTACAAAACCGCAACTATTGCAAAATCTTTCGCCAGTAATGTCGTCTGTCATCATCATTCCCTTATTACAACGTCTACACTGTCCTTCTTTGTTCAAAGTTTGTACAACCATACTTATGCCAGACACATACTATTGTCTGTCTGCTAATAATAACCGTGCATTTCATAACCTGTTTTTGCAACTTGTGCGCGTCTGAAACCTTGAATTTTCTCAATACTTGGCATCTTTTTTTTAATATTGTTGGTTATTTCTTAGGCATTTTGTCGTTAGCAACAAGTGCGTTTTCGGCGTCTTCCTCTCCATTTTTTATTAGCTGCTTTATGGTGGCAATGGAAAAGTCAGCATCCTCAAAAAGAAAATGAACGTCCTCTTTTCGTGCTATGCGTATTACCTGCTTGATTATGGCGCCTCGTTCGCAGGCAAGCCTGTGATATTCTAGTTTGAGTAATGAGAATTTTTCCTCGCTCCTCTTATCTAGGTTTGACGATTCTATGATGTCGTGCATTTCTTTTATCAATGCAAGCTGTCTTGAGATCACCCTTGACATTCTAACAGTGTGAGATGTTTTGTCAGTATGCATGATGTCCCTAGCTCTGTGCCATGACTCCATCATGTTTTTTGGAATCTCATCTTGCCTTTGCGGAAATAGGTTGACAATGTAGACCTTTTTATCTTGTCTTGGGGATGCGTCAATAACTTCAGTTAGCGGTGTATTGCTCAACAGCGTGCCGTCCCACAGATATCTATCGCCTATCTGTGTCCATGATATGCCATAGAATGGATAACCTGCACTCGCAATGACATGGTCTGCATCAATATTGTCTCGTCTGCTATCAAATATGCATGATTTTCCGCTCTGGATGTCAGTGCTAGTTATGATCAATCTTGAATTTTTAGGATCCTTGAGTTTTCCAAAATCGGTATACTCCTTTAATGTATTTTTGAGTGGTGTAATGTCATAAAGGTGGGGGAGATTGAAGAAATTCAAAAAAGCTGGCGCAAACCAGATTGGCTCAAAAGCCTTTGGATTTCCATAAATTGAAGATTGCATTGATGAGAAAAACGCCCTTGTCTCTTCTGGCAAAAACGAGGGGGTTGTTCTTTCTGCCAAGGTAAGCCAAAACTCTTCTAGGTTTTTTGCAGGATTGTCGTCTTTGCTTGCAGTGATGATTGCAGCATTAATTCCACCAATTGATGTCCCTGCAACAACGTCGAATTTTATTTTGTGTTTTTGTAACGTCTTGTATACTCCGCATTCATATGCTCCAAGAGATCCTCCTCCCTGTAATACGAGCACTGTCTCAAAGTCTCTTGTTTCGTCGACTGTTGATTTTTTCAACCTCATTATTTACTGCTGAAACGCATTTAAAGTGTAGATCTGTCAACTGCCTCAAACTTGGTGATCCTTGGAACATTAATACTACAATCCACATAATGCTAACAAGTGACATTTAGGACAATAAACCCCACAACTGAGGAAGTTATCACAGAATATGATATTGTTAATAAAGAAAAAATATCTGAAACTGTCAAAAAGTCAAAAACCGCATTTGTGGATTGGAAAAAAGACCTCAAAGAACGAACTCACTTTACTCATATTTTTGCTCAAGAACTGAGAAAAAATAAAACCGAACTTGCACAACTGGCTACAAAAGAAATGGGAAAGCCAATCAAGGAATCTCTCTCCGAAGTTGAAAAATGTGCATGGGCTATGGAGTTCTACGCAGATAACAGCGATATTTTCTTACACGATGAGGCAATAAACACCGATGCAAGAAAAAGCGTACTTTCCTTTGAACCGCTTGGTGTAATTGCCAGTGTGATGCCGTGGAACTTTCCGTACTGGCAAGCATTACGATTTGCAGCCCCGTCGCTTATGGCAGGAAATACCATTGTTCTCAAACCTGCCAGTGCAACAATGCAATGTGGAATTGAAATAGAAAACATGTTTAGAAAGGCTGGCTTTCAAGAAGGAATATTTCAAACACTTGTTGGAGATTCAAGCATTGTTGAGCCACTCATAGATTCTGATGTTGGCGGAGTTACATTTACCGGAAGCACATCTGTGGGTGCAAAAGTAGCACAAAGAGCTGCACTCAATCTCAAAAAATGTGTGCTGGAGCTTGGAGGAAGCGATCCGTTTATTGTGTGCAGTGACGCTGATGTGGAAAAAGCGTCAAGTGGGGCAGTAAAAGGTAGATTCATCAATTGCGGGCAAAGCTGCATTGCCTCAAAAAGATTCTTTGTTACAAAAAATCTGGCAAAGGAGTTCATCGAAAAATTCGTGCAAAAAACAGAAGGCCTCAGAGTTGGCGATCCGATGTCTGAGGAAACCGATGTCGGCCCGCTGGTCAACAGTACTGGCATGCATAAAATTGAAGAACTGGTAAACGACGCAATATCAAAAGGCGCAGAGGTGTTGACCGGAGGAAAACGACTTGGCAGCAAAGGCTACTTTTACAGTCCTACTATAATTACCAAAATTTCGCCAAAGATGCAAATTGCATACGAGGAAACATTTGGGCCAGTTGCGCCAATCACCATAGTTGATGACGAGGCAGAAGCATTACGCCTTGCAAACGACTCTCAATTCGGCCTTGGAGCAAGTATTTGGACTCGTGATCTTACAAAAGCGGAGCGACTCTCAAGACTGGTCGAATCCGGCATAGTCACAATAAACAATGTGGTGATATCTGACCCTAGGATCCCGTTTGGAGGAATCAAACACAGTGGATTTGGTAGGGAGCTATCGAGATACGGGATGATGGAATTTGTCAACATAAAGTCGATTAGATTCTATGATAACTTGGTCAAGCAACACTATGTGGAATGACTGGCACAAAATGATAACTACGGTTCGTGCCTGAAATTACCCAAAATCTCAATCACGGTATGGATCTTATTTGAAAATTTGAAGACATTTGTCAATTTTAAACATGCCAAATAATCTTAAAATTCCAAGACAATGAAATTCGTGGACAGTAACGTAACTCTGCTGGAAATTGTAAAAAAATTACAAGAAGCCGAAATGGGTGATTCTGGAAGGCTGTCTTACATATTGCATTCTCTTGAAACAGGGAAAAAAATCTACGAGTCTGATAAAGAATATCTAAATGAAAAACATCTCCAGTTGCAAAAAACTCAATCTGGCAAAAAAAATGCTGAGAAACAAAATTTAAAACTGCTGAACCCTATTGCTGAACCCCATTCAAATCCGGTCTTGATTGATCGTATGCACAAATGCTCATCCTGTGGTAATGAACTATGCCTCGATGAGCAAACCGTACGGTATCATGATAAATGGTTTCATGTGGCATGTTTTGGTTCCGTACTAAAAGCAGAATCCGCACTGTCCCAAGTGACCCCAGTTGTTGAAGAGCCACACGTTGAACCATCACTTGTTGAAGAGCCAGGGATAAAACCAATTGAACAAATAATACGAACTGAAACAAGGCGGGCAAAAGCCGATCCAGTTTTAGTTTTGCTGGCGTCTATAATTTTTGCATTGCTTGTAATTACTGCCTATAGCATGCTTTCCTATCTTAGTCTGGTTGCAATTTCAGTTGCCGCAGTGATGGTCTTTTATCACATCATATCAAGAAAGGAACCAAAATCGCAGTATTCCTATGGGCGGCGCAGTGTATCGTCTTATTCTGTAATGGTGATGATAATGCCGTTTGTACTTGGAACGATAATTGCATATGATGGGTATGTTAGTGGAATCGCGGGTATAATTCAAACAATTTTTGTTTGGTGCTTGCTGTTGTCATTTTGGCAGACGATGCTCTTTGTCCCACTTGCAATAAGAAGCGTTTCACTTGAATCCTTGTTAAAAGAACCTGACTTGTATCCGAAGATAAGCGTACTAGTTCCTGCGTATAATGAAGAAAAAGTCATTCGAACTACAATAGAATCGCTTCTTTCAACAGATTATCCTGACAAGGAAATTATAGTGATTGACGATGGCAGTAAAGACAAAACATTGGAAATTGCATCACACTATAAAGACAAAGTCAAAGTAATTCACAAAGAAAATGGGGGCAAGGCATCTGCACTGAATACTGGAATGCTTTATGCGACAGGCTCCATAATAACAATCTTGGATGCAGATACAATAATTGGCCACACTGCACTAAAACATATTGCAAAATCTTTTTCAAATGAAAACGTTGCAGCCGTTGCAGGCAATATCAAAATACGAAACAGGATTAACTGCCTTACTTGGTGTCAAGCGTTAGAGTATTTGTCTGGCATACAAATCATGAGACGCGGACTTGACTATTTTGGCGCAATCACTATCGTTCCAGGAGCACTTGGCGCATTTAAGAAAAAAAAACTTGAAGAAGCGGGGGCGTACCACAAGGATACGCTAGTTGAGGATTTTGATGCTACCATGAAGGTTCTAAGATCTGGAATGATCATAAGTGGAAGTAACATGGCAACTGCATACACACAAGCGCCGCAGAAATTATATGATTTTTACAAGCAACGAAAAAGATGGTACCGCGGAAATCTTCAAGTGTTGAGAAGACATTCTGATATTTTACTTAATCCTAGATTTGGATATCTTCACAAGTTTTCATATCCACTACTGGTAATTCACATGCTTGTGATCCCTACAACAAGCTTGCTGGTTTTGGTTTTTGCAGTTTACCAATTATTCCTTGGTAACTATTCTTACGTGGCATTTGTCCTTGGGATGTTCATAATATTACAGTACTTGCTTTCGGCAATGGCAGTTAGGATGGACAAGGATGACAAAAAAATGATACTTTATTCCGTGTTTTTGGTAATTGGATACAAACAACTAACTGATATTTTACAACTAAAGGCAATTTTTGAAGAATTTGTTGGTCTAAAGGCAAAATGGACTAGTGCTCAAAGAGTACAACAGTGATTGCCGATCTACGGCTTGATTTCATTAAACCCGACTGCAAGTACTCGGCTATCTCCCTGTGGCGGCAGCTTAGTTATTTTGAATGCGGCCTCTCTTGCCTTAATCCCATAGCCTGTGAATACATCAATATGTTTATCATTCCATTCTCCAATATCTGTTGCCCAATACGTTCTAGTATTCCACGGTGATGGAATGTCTGAAATGCGAAGTAACGTTCCATGAGAAATTATCCCTGTTTTCATGTCTGTCTTGCCTGCGGTCACCGCGACCATTATTGTGGGCTCGTTAAGCGAACTTGTAGCTAAAGGCAAACAAATTCCTGAGAATGTCATTGCACATTTTTCATAATGGTAGAATCTTGTCTTTTCTCCGTTTGGAGAAACGAAATCGTATTTCCAGCTTTGCAGTATTTTGTTTTCATTTGTCTTTCCTGAGCCCTGAATTGCTATTTCTTTGAGAAACGTTGATCTGAATTGCTTTAGATAATATGTTGAATTGTTTTCTGAATAATCAAAAGAACCATTTTTCTTTACTCCCTGCACATATGCCAAAACCAACGGATCCCCTGGGTAGTCTTTTTCTAGCGGCAGAAAGTACCCTGTAATTTTCCAGCCTGAAGACCCAGAGTAGCATTTTTGATTTATTGGATCCCGAAGTTCTCCACTGGGACATGATTTTCCTTTTATTTCTGAGCATAATTTATCGCCACAAATTTTTTTGTTAGATGTGGCAGCATCTGCAGTTTGCATTAGAACCGGAATTGATGATGCAAAAATACCTAACAGTATGACACCAAGTATGATCTGTTTCATTTGCTTACTTTGATTCTGACGTATAAAAGCCTGATTCATCTTTGGCAAGCGTTCTTTACTTGGATGGGTTTTGGTTTTGCCGATTAATCACACATAGACTTTTAGCTAATGGTTATAAAATTAAGAAAACATAGCATTAACTGATATCATGTTTAAAACTAGCATATTTTTTCTGGCAATCTCATTTTTAATTTTCGTTCCTACGATATCATATCAAGAACAAAATGCTGGCTCCGTCGAGGTGACCATAAAAAATGAAAATGGTGATAGGGTAACGCCTGACCTCTTGTCAGTAAAGGTGTATCAAGATTTTGCAAGTGTACCACTCAAAGAGATCACATCAATCCCCAATAATCCGTTTACTGTAGATTCATTGCCATTGGGGCATCGGTACAAGTTTGAAGTATACATGAATAGTATGTATGGAGACGTGGCGTTTGTTGATCTACAAAAAAGTCAGGACAAAGTCGAAGTAATAATAAAAAATCCCGGCGGCATGCGCCTTTCTGTATTTTATGGCGATGGTGAGACTCCGCTCACAAATGCTGATGTTTGGATAAAATCTTTTGATGGCAAATCCTGGGGATATTCTGGAACCGATAAGGATGGTCAAACCCTTAGAGTGTGGCTGTATCCGACAATGAAGGATGCCGATTACTATTATGCCGAAGTCTCCTTGGGACCTGATCTGAAATATGTCCAGACACCAGTGAAATTACTGCCAAACGTTGCTCAGGAACTCAAAGTTGTAACAAAGTGGCCCATAATAGTGGATAAACTAATCACAATCGAGGTATACAATACGACAAACACGAAGGTTGGAAAGTCCGATGGGGAATTTATTGCGCAATTGTATGATGGCAAGAAAAACAAACTGGCTGACTCCTTGGTGTCTGATAAGGGTCTTGCCGGATTCGCAAAATTAAAAGTTGGCACATATGCACTACATATAAAATCAAAATCACCCGATGGCCAGCTAATCACTGTGGCCTCAAAGAAAATCACCATATCTGGTCCTGAAAGCGTTTTCAAAATTTACCTACATAATCCCGAACTGAATTCTGAATACTTGAATTGCAACTGTGTAGCGTTTCGTCTAGATGATATTCAGGATTATTTTCTAAATGGTGCTCAAATTGACATTCTCAACGTGTTTGCGCAAAAACAATCAAGTCTTACAATTGGAATCATCGCAAATGTATTTGGCGATGATCCAAAACTAATGTCTCTCATTAAAGATATGATTGCCAATGGAAATTTTGATCTGGAAATAGCAAATCACAGTTGGACACATAGAATAATGCCTGCACTAACAAAAGACCAACAGGCAGACGACTTTGCAAAGTCAAACAAAAAAATTCACAATGTGCTCGGGGTTACTCCGACTACGTTTATTCCGCCAGAAAACCTATACAATGATGATACCATTGCCCTACTAAAACAAAATAATTTCACACAAATCAGCTCTCACACATCAACTTCCAAAGCTCCACTGTTCCAAAAATCAAGTCTTTACTATTTCCCTGCTGCCACCCAAACCTCAATACTCGATAGGCAAGAGGCAAATTGGAAAGTTCAATCAATAGACAAAGTACTTGATGGGATAAATGAAAGCTTGTTCAATTATGGATATGCCGTAGTGATGATGCATCCACACGAGTTTTCTACATACTCTGATGGAGTGTACCAAAACAAAGTCAATCAAACTCAGGTGCAGCAACTGGGATTACTAATAGACAAAATCAAGAGCCAGGGGCTCAAAATAGTGACAATCGATGAAATAAGTTCGTTTGACAAACCTGTGCCACAAAAACAACCTACTGCTAGCATGCCAAAAGAGCCTCTGACCTGCAACTGTGTTGCATTTAGAATGGACAACGTGCAGGATTTCTACCTAAACGATGTACAAAATGCCGCAATCAGTAAATTTAGCGAAAAAAACACCCCACTCACAATTAGTGTGATTGGACAATTCTTTGGCAGTGATCCAAAAGCAGTTAATCTGATTAAGGAAAAAATCCAAAGCGGGACACCTCTCAGAATAGCAAACAGAGGATGGGAATATGTTGATCATGCCGTCTATGACAAAGAAAAACAAGCAGCCAGCATCAAAAAAACAAACGACAAGATATTCCAAATTTTACAAGTAAAGCCTGCCACGTTTGCCCCACCAATGGACTCGTTTAACAAGGAAACAATTGAGGCTGCAAATCAAAACAAGATACGTTACTTTAGTGCGAGCATTGCAAGGGATCCTCCCCCTTACACCGATCCCCTAAAACACGTTCCAAGTACTACACTGTTCGCAAATTTGATTGATGATGATCCGTTTTACGCTGGAACCATACCTGAAAAGGCGCTGGCCAAAATTAAATTAAACATACGCCAGAATGGTTATGCTGTAATCAGTCTGCAATCCCAAGACTTTGCCGTCAGGGATGAAAAATCCTCTAAAAACGAAGTCGATTCAAGCAAACTCCAGTTTTTGGATGTGACGCTAGATGTTCTAAAATCAAACGGAATAAGCGTAGTCACACTGGATGAAATTCCATCAATTCTGGAAAACAAGTCGCTAGTAATTCCGGATCAGATTAAGGACAATGCTGATTCGTGGTCTCAGGGTAAACTGTCTGATTCTGATTTCACAAAAGATCTTGAATACTTGGTGGAGCAAAAAATTCTACAAATTCCAAACTCACAAACTGATGCTGAACAGAAAATCCCGTCTTGGATTAAAGCCACTGCTAGCTGGTGGGTAGATGGAAAAATAGGCAACGCTGATTTTGTAAAGGGGATTCAATATCTTATAGACAACGGTATAATGCGAATCTAGCTTGGATATGATGATCCTGGGCCTACCCTGTCTTCTGGCTTTATGTCCTGATCCCACTTGCCCCTGACTCCTTTGATTAAGAAAAATATTCCCAATCCAATCAAGCCTATGACAAGACTGAAAAACAAAAGTCGATTCTGCAATACTATGTCACAATCTACTTTGATTTGTTTTCCGTCGTCAGAAAATTCATAGCAGTCTTCGAACTCTTCTGCCTGAATTGCCACATTGTAATACTCATGACCAAATATTCCAAATATCAAAAATCCTGCAAAAATAAGTGCAATTCCAATCATTGTAAACCGTGTGTCGCTCAACAAAAAATCAATATGTGAACTTAGTTATGTTGCTTTTCTATTCTGGCCTTGAGGTTTTTGAGCGAGTCTGCATAAAATGACTCCATAAACAGCAAAAACTCTTCAAACTGCTTTCTGTCTGTTTTCTCACTGATGAGAAACGAGTTCCACAAAACGTACGAGGAGTTTTTCCTAGGTGTGATAGATATGGTTGCATGATATCCTCGTAATGGAAGGCCACTTGTTGCAATATATGACAGGTATTGCTCGTCTTTCCAGCCCGTCACATATTCGTCAACAATGCTGCCGTCTGTAAACCACAGTCTCCTTGCCCCGCCGATCCCATACTTGGCCTTTGAAAGAAACTCTGCTTTTTTGATATCGGCAATCCAGTCTGGAAGGCCAACTATGTTGCTGATTTCTTTCCAGACGTTCTTTTTTGAAGCGTTAATTGTTACTGCTTGTAGCACCGTTCCGCAATACTGCCCGTTTCCATCCTCTGCAAGTATTGTAGTTCCCATGCATTGGGATGGAGCGTGTGGTTTTAAATTTGTAAACTTTTAAACAATCATTCGACACGTATACATCTAATCGAAAGGTGTCAAGAGCATGGTTTTTGGATGGAATAAAAAGAAAACAGAAAAAGAAGAGCATACTTTATCCTCAAAGGAAATTAAACTAGATCAGATATCTGCAATACTGTCTGATATAAAAAACTCAAAGCAAAAACATCTCATCAAGAACACGACGCCATTGTTTTCAAACATACAAAATGAGCTAAATTCCATTCTAAAGATAATAGATCATCTGTCAAGTGACAGCCTAAAGATAGATGACATTGATAATCAGCTAAAGATAATTGTAACAAGAAGCAAAACCGAGGTGATCAACACCATCTCAAAGGAAGCAAAAGTCAAGATGCCTCAATTAGGCACACTTGACGACGTAAGAAAAGCAACAGATCTTGCATCCCAAGCCTTAAAAAAAATAGGCGATGTGCTTGGAAAGAACAGCAGGGTAATTCACGTATTTGCGAAAAAATATGCACAGGATCTAAAAGATCATCTTGCAACGATCAACACAAACTACATGTCCATATTGAAATTGGTTGACAGTTACACTAAATTTGAGTCTGACGAATTACTAATCAAAGAAAAGACGAACAAAATTATCGATATGACCCAAACCATAAACGACAAAAATGTGCAAGTGCCAAAACTAAAAGCAACGCACGACGGGTTTGTTGATTCCATAACCGCACTCAGAAATCAAACCAGCTCGCTAAAGTCAAGCCCTCAGCACGCCAAATACCTGGAAATAAAAAACCAAATCGAACAAAACAAAAAAGAAGAAAACAAACTCAACAAGGAAATAGATGAGGAATTCTCCAAGATATCGCGACCACTTGGCAAGTATGTTTACGTCACATCGCTTGAAAAACCACTCAAAATGCTCATGGAGGAATTGATTCAAGACCCTGCAAAAACAATCACCACTCAAAATAAGGACTCGATAACTGTCATTCTGGAATCCTGCATGAAAGGAACACTATCTGGCGCAGTCTCAGTAAAGGAAGCAGACAAATCAGTAGAACACATCGGCAGCTTAATTCGAAAGCTTGATGATTTTCTGGTGCGCAAGAACGGACTGATACAAAAAGATCAAGATCTTCAAAGCAGGCTTGGGGTTTTCGATATTGATGCACTTGACGAACTTGAGCAAAAATTACAAAAAACAATCACTGATAAAAACGACATAGAGTCAAAAATTGGGAAACTTGAATCTGAACTGGTTCAGGAAACAAACAATCGAACACAGGCAGTCTCAGAATTGGGCCGTAATTTACAAAGTATTTCAAATACAGAATATGTAATTTTGGTGTAGATTGGTGAAATAGATGACTAGTGAATCTCGCAGAAAGGTAGTACTAAAAAAAGATCCCCGAGATGGCATTTTGTCATATTGTAAGATGAAGCATCCAAACGAAGGAATACTGATACTCAAGGGCAAATCGAAAAAAGGGATGATAACAGTGGATAGCCTTGTAATTCCGCCGTTTTCGTATGGTGGCCAAACCTTTGCCGGATTCCCTCACTCGTTTTTGCCGTTTGACTTGTCATATGTGGGGATAGTTCACTCACATCCAACTGGCCCTGCAGACCCTTCTGTGACTGACATGCAGAACTTTTTTGGCCTAGTTTCACTAATAATTAAATCCCCATATGAGAACAATGAGGACATTTTTGCTTGGGATAGTAACGGAAACTCGCTTGAAATAATTTTTGAAAACTAGGGATTCAGAGAAAAACTGACAAAACTTTATAAGGTTTTTTCGAAGATTGATAGTATTGTACAGTTATAGAAACTACCTGATCTTTCTGTTTGCATCGCTTGCAGTAAGCATTGGGCTACAAATGATATTACCATTCCCATATGGGCTGGTAGCCGCTCTTGCGATTTTCATAATTTTGCCGCTCTTCATAAGGCGCAAATACATGAGCCGAGTCAAAGGCTATGGCGGGGATTCTGGAGGCGGCGGATTCTTTGGACTGAATCAGGAAGGAGGGTCAGGGGTAAAGTATGTCTGTCTGACATGCAATCACCGATTCAAGGGTGCAATGTGCCCTCGATGCGGCTCAAAAATGAAGCGCGCTGACTTTTAGCAATATCATGACACTTGAGGATCTTAGGAAAAAGGCAATCTATCAAAATTCAATTGATACGTGGATTGTAACATGTGAAGAAAAAAACATAGATTGGTACGAGACTGAGAATTACAAAAAATTCGTCGCATATCTTCTAAAAAGTGGCCTTAACATGAAAAAATTCCCGCTCTGCATAAAGGAAACCGGGGGAATTTATGAGCGCGGAAAGGACAAGACAAAATTTGCTGAAATTTTGGCACAGTACAACGAACCGAATTCTGCGGCGTATACGTTAAAGCTTAACGACCAAACCGTAAACATAATTAGAAATTTTACGCTAGACTCCTAGCGTTTTATTCTAGATGAAGTGTCAAGCGAGTTTCCAACAAAGACAAATGCAAGTCCAGTAATAGTTATCATTATTCCTGGAGGGATTACCCACCACCACAATCCTCTAGTCACAGCTCCGTGAGTACTTGCGTCATGAAGTATTTGTCCCCATGTTGGGAAGCTTGGATCCCCGAGTCCCAAAAAACTCAATCCAGCTTCAGTTGTAATTGCCGCGGGCACTGATATTGCAATGCTTGCAAGTGCATATGGCATAATCTGGGGTATGATGTGCTTGAAGATTATCTTTGAGCTCTTTTGGCCCATTGTTTTTGATGCCTCGACAAATTGTCTGTTTTTAATCTGCAGTGCCATGCTTCTTGAAACCTTGGCAATTCCAACCCAACCAAAAATCATCAGAAAGCCAATCATCAAAAATATGCTATTGCTAACCGTAACTGCTAGAATAATCAGAAACGGCAGAGCTGGCAAAGCATAAATTATATCGTTAAATCGCATCATGGATTCATCTGTCTTACCTCCCTTGTATCCTGCAAAAACTCCATAAACCAAGCCTGATGCTACCGATGCAACAGAAACCGTTATCCCGATGAATAATGCAAGTGGTGTTCCCCACAGCAATCCTATTGCCAGGTCCCGTCTTTGCTCGTCTGTCCCAATCAAACCGAAAACCTTGCCACCTATGATTAGTTTTGAATCGTGTATTGCACTTTGGACATCCGTTGTAGATGTTTTTACTACAAACGTGTATTTTCCCTTTAATACTTCGTGCGTATCAATTTTTGAGAAAATCACCTCCTCAACTGGCATACTGTCAACTGAAAACGCAAATATGTTTGATGCAAGCAGGGTGTTTTTTCGTATGGATTCGTTTGTTGAAAAAATCTTGTCTGAAAACACCGTCCTAGATTTCAAGTCAGGCAACGAATACGACAGTAAATGCAGAGTTATTCCATCAGGCCTTGTAACGTCAAATTCTAAAACTGGCGTTCCCTGATATTTGGCAGTATATTGGTATATGAAGTCACTTGGGAAATAATCAAAGGCATAATCTGTCTCAAAACTCTGTATTATTTTTCTTGCATTATCGCCAGTTTGTATTGTGGTGTGGATGTTCTCTAGTAATCGGTGTTCTGGGATTTTTTTTGCAAGGAAAACATTCACCCATGACGGAAGCGCGGATTTTGGAAATAATGTCCATCTACTTGGGTTGTTCCATTCTTTGTATGTGTCTAGTGGAATGAAAACTATTGTAAATGCAGATACCAAAACCAGGCAAAGCAAAATACCAATTCCAGTCATTCCGACTTTGCTTTTCAAAATAGTACTGAGATCATCGAACAATCCCATTTACACCGTCTTTATCCTTGGATCCAAGTACCCATACAACAAGTCTGACACAAATATGCTGACTAGAAAAAACGCCGTCAGAACATAGGTTGCGCCTATTATTACGGGCAAGTCCATTACACTTATTGCCTCAAAGTACAGCCTTCCCATGCCTGGCCAATCAAACACTGCTTCCGTAATGATTGCCCCGCCAAGCGAGCCTGAAAGACTCAGTGCAAGTACTGTGATTATGGGTGGTGCAACGTTTTTTAGCGCACTTTGAAAGACAATCTTTCTTTGCGCAATACCTATTGTCTTTTTGACCGTAACAAAGTCTTCTCGCATCACATTTACC
Organism: Nitrososphaerota archaeon; assembly: GCA_016215465.1. Lineage (GTDB taxonomy): Archaea > Thermoproteota > Nitrososphaeria > Nitrososphaerales > Nitrosopumilaceae > Nitrosotenuis. The sequence goes on from JACRJT010000016.1 coordinate 17,599, forward strand.
ATGAAATTACGAACCAAGTATGCCCACGTTCCAAATCCAATTAGGGTTATGGTGATCAATGGAAGTGCCATGTGGTATAGTAGTGCCGGTATGTATCCCGGGTCATTTGGGGGAATGAGCGGTGTTGCCCTTGCAGGAAACAAATGAAGCGTAAATGCAAAAACAAAAATCATCAGCATTCCAATCCACCACACTGGAAAACTTCCGCTAATTACTGCGAACGCCGATGTTACTTTGTCAATTTTTGACCCGGTCTTACTTCCAGCTAGTGCTCCAAGAAATATGCCGATCATAGATATGATTATGGTGGCAGTAGTAAACAACAAAACTGTCCTTGGCAGCTTTTCCAAAATGATATCCGATACACGCGAGGATCCAGCATCACTTGACAAAAACGTCGCATGTCCAAAATCAAGCGTGATTATCTTGTGCATGGAAAGCGCAATCCTGTTTGGCGAATACCATGGAGAGTCAAGGCCGAGTGCTTTGATCCTATCGTCAATACTATTCTGTATGAATTGGTCTAACTCCTTCGTGTCTTTGAAGCTGCTCATAAGAGACTTATTTTCCGTAATTTCTGACCTGACCTGAATTGACACTCCTTTCTTTAGTATGACATCCATGTTGGAGCCAACAAGCATTATTGTCAGCAAAAGGGTTGTCATTAAAACACAGAACAATATGATCCCGCGAGTGGCTAAATACCGCCTAAGTACCATTGATCCATTTTGCAAAATTAGCTTAAAATGTCTATTGTGAAATGACTGGCGCGTTTATCTCCAGGTATGAAAGGAGGCTGACCATTGCAAATGGTTTGTCGATTAGACTCATCGTGTCACCAATACTGTCAAATTCAGAACCCCTTGCAGGCAAATACGGAGATAGAAAAAATATCTTTTGCTGTGGATTAACTGACAAAATTTTATCCTCTAGATTGATACGCTCATCAAACTTGGTTGATTTTTCAAGAATCACAAAGTCATAGCTTTTACCATTATTCAGAAATTTATCAACACATGAAAACTTGTCAGATACAAAGTCTACATCGAATCCAACTGATGAGAAGATTTTCTCATATAGTTTTGTAATTCGTGGATTGTCCTCCAGTACCAGGGCATTCATCGTAGACATTGTTTATCCCCACCTGATGTAGTTTCTTGGCAAGAATGCCTGGACACCTTCCATTTTTGCAGTCTGCAAGAGATCCCTATCAAAACTAACCAAAGTAGAGCCTGTCAGTTTTGCTGTTGCCAAAATAAAATTATCTGGGACATGACATTCGTAATATTTTTGTGATATCTTGCTTGACTCTGTAATTATTTCGTCTGTCCTATCGATCATTATTGGCTGCTTGCAGTACTGGTAGACGTGCGTCATCGTTGTGATTGGATCAGAGCCTGTAATTTTTGCAACCTCTCCTAGGACTGTTTCTGGCATGACTAATTTTGAGGACTGCTTTTTCATTTTTTTTGCAATGGGTCTTAGAATTCGACCTTCTTGAATTTCTTTGATAAGCACATTTGAGTCTAAAACCACGGTTTGTACTTTTCCAATTTCCATAGTATAGATTAGCCGTGGATATAAAAGCGATTTTGCAATAACTGTATCATGTTACAAATTGTAACAATTGATTAAATATTTACAAAAAACGCTTATCTGTGTGTCTGAAAACGACAAGCTGTCTCTTGCAGAAAGACTAGACATTGCAATTGAAAACCTCAGCGTTTGGCACCGAGTTACACTGGTAATGGTGATAATTGGGTTGCTGTCTTTGTCTGTGATTATTTCTATGTCTCAGTATTACTTTCAACAGGAAATAAACAAGCACGGCCGTATCGCCGAAATCACTGACGACAAAACAGGAGACGTGGAACTCTCTTTCATTCCAAACGGTGAGCAAATTTTCTCAAGCGAAAGCATAGTTGCGCTTTATTCAACACAAATCTGGCTGATGGCAAGTAACGGACTTGTTATAGGATTACTGTCGTTTTTGTTTTTGTGGATTACGTATAGAGGGCAAGCGTACAAAAAAGAACTAAAAACAATAGAAAACCAACTGATCCGGCAATCATATCTTGTAAACTTTGAGACATCGATACCTGAAGGCACAACAAGAATAGAAAAAATTCTAAACCACTCGAGCCTAGTATTTCCTGAATTACACTCTTTACTTGGACGTGATAAACCTGAGGGCAAAAAACTCCCATACAAGACAAACCAAACCCTAGGAAATGAAGCAGTAGACATTATCGTAGCTACAAAGAAAGGAGATTTTATCGTCAAGTTCTTCGATGATGCCTCAATTAAGACCATAGAGCAGTTTGCGCAAGCCCTATCCAAATCCAACAAGAGACTATTCCGTGTTCTATGTGTTGCAAAAAACTATGATGATGAATTGCAATCCAATCAGCTGTCGTCGCTGATGCAAAAGCTAGGCCTCAAATTTGACATGGATTTGATTTTTGAAGAAGAGCAAGGCTATTCCATGTTGTGGATAAACTAGAGTGAACCATCCTTAAAGTCTCTTAATCCCAAAATGTATCTTACGTCTGGCTCAAAGTTGACACATTTTAGAAAAGATGCCTTTCCTTTTTCAGTTACCTTGTATTCGAATTTTGCCTTTGGATTCTGACTTTCCCTAATTTCGACAAAGCCCTTTTTGTTAAAACTCTCCAAAATTGACCTTAGTCTGTCCCTGTTAAGATCAGAGCCTGGGGTACCTGTAGTTATCTGCCTCAAATTCATCCAAGTTCCCACCTTTGTCAGATAACCCAATATTGCAATATTTGTGTCTCCAGGAGTCTGGTTGAATTTTCGCTCCAATTGATATTCCAATCAAAAGTCCATTGATATGCCTTATGTCTTGTATGAATAAATTTTCTCGACCAATGCAAAAATCATAATCTATTCTAATGGGTGATGCCATTCATATGTGATTGAGTGCAAGTACGATAAAAAAAGCAAAGAAACTTGTTGAGGAAGGTAACGTGATGCAGATCGATAATGATCTGTATCAAGTAAGGTCCTCATCTGATCCAAGCAAGTCTTACATGGTGACGTCTGATTCGTGTGACTGTCTTGGGTTCAAAAATTTCTACAAATTTCATCACGGTAAAGGACTCAAAGCCAACTGTTCACATTTGGAGGCAGTTAAGATATACTTGGAATCCAAAAATAATTATTAAATCTGTATGATTCTTGCATTTACCAAATACTCTAAAGCATTGACAAATTCCGTATCTGAAATCAAGCCGTCTGTCCACCAAGACACGTTTGTCTTTATCCAGCTTGGGATTGCCTTTGATTGTCCAATCTGTGTTTGAGAATCGATTATGTTTTCTTTTGAGAGGTATTGTATTGTCTCGATGAATTCTCCGTCAGAAATGGTATTGCTTGACCATAGCTTTGCTTCTGTCTTTATCCAGCCTGGAATTTTATGTTCAGACGTATTTTTCAAATCAAAGCTTGTGCTGGCTATCTGCGTTGGGAGGCCATAAACCAACTTGAGTGTGTATTTTGCACCGTCTAATTTGTTAGTGTGTATTGTTTCGCCAAGTGTCGCATCGTTATTAAAATGCCCTTTTATGATATCGACCAATTTATCTTGATCATAAACTAGGAGTTGATAACTTATTTTTGCATAGTCGTCTGCAACCTTACCTGTGACTATGATATCCTGTCCTTTCTGGTATGTTGTGTGGCTGATGACAATTGGGAGTGCTGTATCTGGCTGTGATTCTGGAGCTGTAGATATGACTATTTTTCCAGTCATCCACGGGTGAATCTCACAGAAATAATAGAATGCAAAATGGCCCTCTAGATCTGTTATTTGCGCAGAAGCTGACTTTTGGGCATCAATGTTTCCAGTTTTAAAAAACAATCCCGAGTATTCGGGAGCCTTTGGGATGCCACTTGCAACGCTATGCATCTTGGAATCTTCATTTACCCACGTTATGGTGTCCCCCGGATCAATTGGAAGAATATCTGGGTAAAACGCATTTGTCACCTCATTATTTGCTGAACCGCTTAGAATTTTCACTTCTAAGTTTTTGCCCATTTGTCCAAAGGCTACTTGTTGATAGGAAAAAATCAACAACCCTATTACAAAAAAACCAACTAACGTGCTGTCTTTGAACAAGTGGACTCAAAGTCAAAATCACACCGTGTGGTATTCTGAATTTGTCTGTTCAAAACAGACAAACTAGGGTAAATTAGGAAAATCACGCCATGTCTGTAGGCCTGAACATTTTTCTGTAGAGCCAAAAAAGACCGACCATCTCGACTTGCTCCATAAACAAAATCAAATGCATGCTTGCAAGCCAGTCTCCTGTTAGGTCATTTAATATCGCAAATGATAATGAAAACACATACGCGATGTATCTAATTTGGGAAAACCCGACAAACTCGCTATCATTTATGCCTGGCCCATTAAGCTTGAATTGAGAACTGGTTGATTCCTCATTGAATATGTCTTGGAATAATGCCTCTTTGTCATCTCGGTATATTGTATTTCCATGGTTTACAAGTACGATGACTGTGCCAAAATAAACCATGAACCCTAGTAGCAAAAAAATGATCAGGCGCGCTGACTTTCCCCATACTGCCTTTTTTACCTGATTCTTCAAAATCTCGCCAAATCTGCCAAGCTTGTTTTTCTTGGCCAAGTATAACATCAGTATTGACACTGCGGTGGCAAATCCGAGATTGCCCAGCCAGTGTTCTGCAAAGTACTGGCTTGCAAGTAGTCTAAACGGAAGAAAAATTCCTGCAGAAACTCCGACTAGGATGCATTTTTCCTTAAGATCACTTAAATTCATTTCACAATTCCTCTTGAACCGAACTTGTGATCAGAACTTGTTCTTGAGTTCCTTTAGATATTTGACACTCACTCGATACGCCCTGATTGCTGAGTATATCTCATAGAGGTCCTTGTAGGTAGGACTGAGTTTCTTCATGTCCTCCCTGTTTATTCCAAAGTCCTCAATTGTTTGCCAAATGCTCTCAAGCGAAACTCCTTCTTCATCAACTAGTATTGAAGAAAGGTTCTTGATGATTCCCCTGCCCAAATAGACATTCGTTACCTTCATGCGGCCGTTTCTTTACCTTTGATTATATCTTTCTCGGAACTTGATCGGATTTGGCAGTTCCAATTTGGAACTTGAAATTTTTGGCAGACCGAATTTTCTACTTGTATAGTTTCTTGGCTGTGAGCCCTTTTACCTTACTGCTGCTGACTTTTTCATTGTGTTTCTTTGGCTTGGAATGATTCTCAGTGCCGTTTAGATCGGCAATTTTTTCCATGCTATCTCTTTTAGTAGAAAGTTTCTCCAAGTATGCATTTCTAGCCTCGTCTGGAGTGCCGCCGCTATCCAAAACTTTCCTCATGGCAAGTTTTGCATCTGTGATTATTTTTTTAGTGTAGTTCATTTGATTTGCAATGTCGTCTCTTACGCTAGGGTTTAGTTCTGAGACATACCTGTCATACTTGTAGCCTGAAAAACTTCCTGGGCCTGGCTTTAGCTCAATTATTGTCTGGTTTAATCTCTGATCTGCAATGTCTTTTTTTTCTTGCAACGCTATCTTTTTTGCTTCTATGTCTAGTTGTTTTTGGAATATCTTGTTTTTCTCCTTTAGGAATCTTTCATAGTTTTTAATCTTTAGCGATTCATATGGGTCGGATTTTTCCTGATTAGTAAAGTTAGATAGTTTTGAATTATAATACAAGTCGCTAAACGTTGTTAGTTGCTTTGATATCCTTAGCGTGGTGTCTCCGAATCCTTTCTTTCCGTCCTGCTTTGCAAAAACATTCACCGTGAAAATTCCAGGCATCGATTGCTCAGAAAACTCTTGTCTGAACTTTCCGTCTGAATCTGTTATGGTGATGGCAGAATTTGCACCGAATGTGATTTTTACCTCTATGCCTGGTACTGGCCTCATCACACTGTCTGTAACTATACCAAAAACGACTGGCTTTTGACCTAATTCAATTTGGTATTGTTCAAGTTTGACATTTATGAGAAAGTCAAACGGGGCTGCAGACGCATGCGATGCCCACATACAAAATGTGGCAAAAAACATGACTACTATGATTGCTATCTGTCTCAACGATGTGACTTGAATCCATGTTTGTTAAGCTCAAATATCAAAATCAAAACAGTTGCAAATCAGTTATTTTTTAGCAATTCAAGTTATATGACAACTGTTTTAGGTTCTTTGATTTCATCATATTTTCAAAAAACACTGTCGTTTCAAAAAACGATCCAAAGTCTGTCATTTGATCCCAAAATGCAAAAAAGATCGATAAAACAAAATGTTGATCCCAAAATTGTATACAATTGAACGAAAGCTTTTAATCAGTGTAATTTTTACGATTAAAATGTTGCAATTAAAATTTTACACAGTTTTGATGACACTGCTGGTTGTCAGCATGGTCGGTTCTCCGGCTTTCACTCAAATTGCTAGCGCCGCAACCCAACCTCAAAACATTGTAAAAGCAGGAGACTTTGTAACCTTATCTGGAACTGGAATTGATCCAGACAATGACTCTTTGTCCATCCAATGGAAACAAGTGGGTGGCGAACAAGTTGAACTGTCCTCAGCAACCGTTGCAGAACCAACCTTTACTGCTCCTGATGTTGGAAACGGCCTTGTGAAAATTTTAACTTTTGAATTATCTGTTACTGACCCATATGGTGCAACTGACAAAGATACAATAAAAATAACCGTCATGTCAAGAAATCAACCACCAACTGCCGATGCAGGTAGTGATCAAACCGTAAACAAAAATGACGAAGTAACACTACAGGGTGACGGCTCAGACCCAGATGGCGATGCCTTATCATACCACTGGTCACAAATTGACGGACCGGTCGTGGAATTATCTGATGCAAGTGACCAAAACGCTTCATTTGATACCTCGACTATGCCAAGAAGCTCTGGCGTATTGCGATTCCAACTGACTGTAAGTGATGGTTATGGTGGATTGGCACGTGATAGCGTTGTAGTCAAAGTCAACGCTGCAAAGACTACCCTGATTTCTGCCCGTGCTGGTGATGACCAAACTGTTGACGAGGGAACAAACGTACAACTCGATGGCTCTTGCACCGATAAACTAGATAGAGAATTTTCCTACAAGTGGACACAAACACTTGGACCATTTGTACAATTATCATCAACAACTAGCGCAGACCCGACATTCACTGCACCTGAAATTCCAAATGGGCAAATAGTTCCAACTGCGTTTAGATTTACTTGTGCCGTTGGTGACGGCGGTGGATCATCTACTGACGTTGTAATTGTTAGAGTTAGACCAGTTAATGATAATCCTGTAGCAGATGCAGGCCCTGACAAGAATACTTTGTCAAATAGACTCGTAATACTTGCCGGTTCTGGCTCAGACCCAGACGGAGATGCATTAAAGTATACTTGGAAACAAGTTGATGGCCAAGACGTACAACTTGTATCACCAAACAGATTTGAATTAAAATTCACAGCCCCCGAAGTATTTGGTGGCGACTCTACAACTTTGGAGTTTGAATTAACTGCAACTGACCCATATGGCGGTGAGGGAACCGATACTGTTACTATAACCGTTACATCTGATAACGCAAGACCATCTGCAGACGCTGGTGTTGACCAAACTGTAGATGAGCAAACCGATGTTACACTTTCTGGTTCTGCGGATGACCCAGACAGTGAGGATGTAACTTATACTTGGAAGCAAGTTGGTGGCGAGGCAGTAGAACTATCGTCTACTGATGAGCAACAACCAACATTCACAGCACCAATAGTTGCCAATGGCAAAGTCAAGGTGTTGGTATTTGAACTAAGAGCAGCTGACGAGAATGGCCGTCCATCAAAGGATACAACCAAAGTATTCGTACTCCCAGTTAACGCCGCACCAGTAGCTGATGCCGGTGCTGATCAGACTGTGGATGTTGATGCAACTGTAATGCTTACTGGTTCTGCAACCGACGAAGATGAAGAACAACTAACATACGTATGGAGCCAAATTGCAGGTCAGACAGTAGATTTGTCCTCAACAACTGAACCAAGCATCACATTTGTAGCGCCAAAGTCTGAACTTGACACGACACTAACATTCCAATTAATCGCTAATGACGGAACTATTGACAGTGCACCAGACACAGTTGATATTACTGTAAAGGGCATTGCATCAAAAGCAATAACTGCATATGCTGGCAAAGATCAAACTGTCGATGAGCGCTCTGTTGTTACACTGTTTGGCTCTGGTAAGGATCCACTAAAGCACAACCTGTCCTACAACTGGAGCCAGTTATCTGGTGAAACAGTAGTGTTGTCATCATCTAGTCTTGCAAAGCCGTCCTTTGAGACACCTGATGTAGACAATGGTGAAACAAAGACATTGACATTTGAGCTAACTGTTAGTGATGGAACTGGTCGCAGCGCAAAGGATACTATCAAGATAATAGTAGAGCCAATTAACGGTGACCCAACAGCATTTGCCAAAGTCAAAAGTGTAAGAGAACCAGTCTAAACCTGGTCTAATCAAATTCTAATTTTATCAAACTACAATCACAAGTATGTTGATAAACCATCCCGTTTGATGTAATGATGAACCTTTTTGGATGTAGAGAAATTCAAAGACGACGTTTATGTGATAACTGACCGCCTTGCAGCTAGTCTTCAAAAAGACGATGTGCCAAAACTAAACTATGTTCGCCAAAGACTAATTGACCTTTATCAGCAAAACTTGGTAAAAATCAATCACTCTGTACTTGAGCTGATTTGTGCGGCAAATCTAATCTCAAATGGGTGTGTTGTGGACGTAGAAAAACAGCTGACTGATTCATTGGTATGCGATGTTTATGCGAAAAAAGATGATCATGTATCCATAATTGAGATAGAAACCGGCTTTACTCCACCTGAGCACGCACTAGACACGATTGATTACTATACGTCTAGGATTGTAAGTAAGGTTGCTCGCTACAGCAAGTATTGCGCCAAGTTTTCGCTTGCCACCCCTGTAATTGGTATGCTGCCAATAAACAAGATCTTCCTAAATCCTTCTACTTTAAGACCTGAAAATGAAATAAAAAAAGTAAAGTCTCTCTGCGACAGGTTCTACAAAAACCCGCCAATAGCATATGATGATATCGTGAATGCAAAGCTAAACTCTGTCTATCTTATCAATATAGACAAAAACTTTGCAAAAGAAATCGATCCAACCGCATACCATGAATTGACAATGTCTATTTTGGCCAAGAGTGAAATCGACCTTTGAAAGTAGTCCTAAAATATGACAAACATGTATGATCCGTTAGAAACATGATCTGCGGTAACTGTGAAAAGCATAGGCACTATGAGTGCATTGACTGTCAAAATGACCACAAAACTGAGCTGTGCAGCTGCGACTGCCATGTGGATTCTGAGATGCACAAGCACGGAAAATAAGCGAGTTTATTTTTAGTTCGATCTAGCAAATAATTAGAAAAAACACCATACTGGCGTTTATTTGATTCAAAAATCAACTCAAAAGCCGAGTTTTTCTATAATTCTTAACCTAAAGTTCAAACCTGTGGTTTGATCCCTGCTAAACTCAAGATTCATAAACCGAAAAAACAATTCAACGAAGATCATTGACGACCATGACTAACTTTGGTACATTAGAATATGTTTTGGACAAGTTTTCCGGCACATGGAGCTGGAAGGTAACTGGGGAACGTGCGGTTGCGATGGTGTCAAGAATAATCCCGCAAGCTTGGTACGGCGATGGCGAATTTGAGGCAATAGTTCCAGACGATCCGAAAAACGTCCTGCAGATAAAATGGATAATGGACAGATACCCACTTGAAATCCTCTCAAAGACAATCTGGCAAAAAAAGCTACCTGTCACTACAAAGCCTGAGCCAAAAAAGCCAAAGAGAATAGAAAAGCTACAACTTGCAAATCCTGGAAAACAATTCAAGGGGAACCTGCTGAACTTTCAAAGAGAAGGCCTTGACTTTCTGATAAAATCATCTGGGAACGCACTACTTGCCGACGAAATGGGCCTTGGAAAATGCCTAGTTGGCACATCCGTGATTGAAACAATTGATGGTCAAGTACAAATTCAGGATTTATGGGAAAAGTCATCATTAACTGAACAAAATGGTGATGAATCTTGGGGACAACTTGCAACGCCGATTATAGTATCGAGTTTTGATGGTGAAAGAATATCTGGAAAAAAAGTAGATCGCATATTCAGACAGAAAATAAATGAGAATCTAATCAAAGTTACACTTTGGGATGGCTCTGATGTGGAATGTACTGGGCGTCACAGATTCCTTACACCTGATGGGTGGAAAACTGCAAGTGAATTAAACGTAAAAGACAAAGTCGCAGTTCCCGCAACTACACCACATATTGGCAAAAATGATCTTGATAATACAGAAAAAACTAACGCCAAATCCGTAATCTCAACAGCCAGCAAAACAAGTAATGGGTTGATATGTTTGGTCACAAATAATCTTGAATCAATTCATTGGTGCCCAATCAAAACAATTGAACAGAGAAAGTTTGCAGGTTATGTTTATGATTTGTCTGTACCTGAAACTCATAACTATATCGCAAACGGTATCATCTCTCACAACACTGTTGAAACGTTGTCCTACATCGGAACCGAGCAGGGTACGTTTCCAGCACTAATTGTAGCCCCGCTTGTAACTTTGAACAACTGGCAGAGAGAAATTGAAAAGTTTTTGAAACTAAAAAGTAGAAACGGCAGACTAATTGATGACAAGCCACCAACCTCTACTATTATCCGAGTTGGAAAATCCGAAGACTTGGGAAAATACGATTTTTACATAATCAACTATGAGCTATTGTTCAAGAGATACAAGGATTTGGCCAAGCTAAACCTGAAAACAATCGTATGTGATGAAGTGCAAAACCTTCGATCAAAAACAACGCAAAAGTACCATGCGATAAAGAAACTATCTGCACTGGAATCTATAAAGTACAGAATTGGTCTTTCTGGCACTCCAATATACAACCGTGGCTCTGAGATTTGGCCAATAGTTGACATCCTTCGTCCTGGACTACTTGGGAGCTTTAAGGAATTTTGTGAATATTTCTGCTACATAAATGAAAAAGGAAAGGCGATTGTACTTGAAAACAAGCGAGAGTCCCTCAGAAACATGCTGCAAAAACATGTCATGTTAAGAAGAAAGAAAACAGACGTACTGCAAGAGCTCAAAGAAAAAATCCGACACAAGGAGATAATCGATGCAGACATCAACTATTACAATAAAGAACTTGAAAAAATCTGGAAAAAGCTTGAAGACGACAGAAAGGCAGCACAGAATGCGTTTGACGCATCAACTGCATATCAAAGAGCCATCCAAAGCGAACGACAAGTAGCCGGCGTTGCAAAGCTTCCACACGTGATTAATTTTGTTAAGAACATAATGGAAATTGAGGAGAGCGTGGTTGTTTTCTGCCATCATAAGGCAATCCATTCATTGCTCCATCAGGCCCTTGCGGAATTCAAGCCAGCATCCATCATTGGAGGGCAGTCTGACAAGGAACGACAGAACAGCATTGACACGTTCCAAAATGGTGAGACCAAACTAATGATTGCAGGACTGCGCGCAGGAAACGTTGGAATTAATCTGACTCGCGCAAAATACGTGATATTTGCCGAGCTTGACTGGAGTCCTGCAATCCACTTGCAAGCAGAAGACAGATTGCACCGAATTGGGCAAAAGAGTACAGTCTTTGCCTACTATCTGATGGGTAATGGCACACTGGACGAACATGTGGCACGCGTACTTGTAGACAAGAGTTACGAAATCGACGCAATAATGGACAACAAGGTAGAGTCCTTTGAAAACAAAGAAAAGGCAGAGCTGATTTTGGCGCAAATCCACGACAAGATACGCTCTATTACTGGCTAGGCTGCTACGTATCACCACTTTCACTATATTTTCTATATGCAAAAGATCAAATACTTAGATCATACCAAGAGTAATTCTTGAGAATAGATAGCTGCAGAAACTGTGGAAATGCCTTGGAGGTAAAAAAGTACTGTCAAGTATGCAGTCAGCCCATCCAGTTCGTTTGCTCTCAATGCTCCCATTATGCAGATGATCCAGTGCATTCTAACTGCGAGCTAAAACTTCACATCGGAACGCAATCCTTAGCATAAGGTCTGGGTAACACCTTTTGATTCTCATGATTGAAAATTAAAGAATTGTTATTTTATTTAGAAGCGGCACCACCTGCATTGGCAACTGACTATCTGTCTTTGACAGCCTTGTTAATTTCATTGACTGCCGTGGGATTCTCGATAATCAAATTCAAAAAGGAAAGCAAGGTCCAGATTCAAGCAGATCTTGTGAGTACTCTTACAAAGATTATCGATATAGTCCGTAACGACGCTGTGAGAGAATGCCGAGAAATGCTAAGAGAAAGCGAGGTCATGAACAAGATAAAAGGTGGCAAAGAAATACCGCCTGAGTTGGATGACAAAACGGAAAAAGCCGCAAGATATGTGGCAGTGGCATATGATAAACTGGGCTTTATTTTAAAACATGACGAGGACCTTGAACGAAGAGTGCTTGAATGGCACGGTGACGACATTGCGGAAATGTGGCTGATGCTTCGACCGATCGTCAAAAACATATGGAGAAAAAGAACTCCGCGATACGCGCTGGAGTTTGAAAGGCTTGGGAAAAAGGCAGCCGAGATGGAAATCCAATTTGATGATTCAGGGAGTTAGGATCTTCAGGGATGACTCCGCCGTCTTTTTGACTTCGTCTAGAACTTCCTTGATTGTTTGTTCGTTGCCGCTGACTCCTTTTTGCTGCAATTCTGTGTTATAGTATTTCATCCAAGAGTATGTGTGCTCTAGGTCTTTGATTATCTCGAATTGAAACAGGGTCTGCTTGCCTGATAATATTACTGAATCCCAGACATCTGTAAAGAACGGTTTGTAGTCCTTGTATAAAATAGAGTCATCTATGAACCGTAATTTTCTTATCAGGTCTTCTTTTATCAGCAGCGATATTTTTCTCCTTGTTGAACTGTCCTCGTTTTTTTGTATCCTTCTGTGATTCCAGTGCTCAACATAAACCGCTCCAAAAATTATCACGGCCAGAATGACTGACTCGACTATGATATTATCTAATTCCGTCAAAACAACATCTCCAGTGGTATCATTTGTGATAAAAAAAGATTAGAATTTATTGTTAGTGATCTCGTTTTTTACGAGATTTCTTAACAACTCTGCATGTTTTTTTCTATCTGTTTTTATAATGTTCCAAACCTTTTCTGCTTCTGCATCGCCTACCTTTTTTGCATCTTCTATGTACTGATCAGCACGAGACAAGAATCCTAATGTCTTTGATAGCTGGTGGATGACGTTGTAGCAGTTGTTATTTAGACACAAGTCTTTGGTATTTTGCATTAATGTGGATACTTTTTTCTTATATTAGAACAAAATAGTCAATTATCACATGTGACATTTTCATTCATGTTGCTGGTAAAAAATTAAAAACTTACTCAGTTGACTCGTCAAGTTTTTCATCTGATTCGTAATTTTTCTGAAGCTCAAGTTGATGCGCTTGTTCGAGCATTTGTTCGTGCATTTTCTCTTGTTCTAACTCTTTTTTTGCCTTCTCTTCGAGTTTTTTTGCATTTTTATTTTTCATATTAATTGTATGTGTAATAACATAAAGTGGATTATACCTATTATCAAAAATGAAAATCGTAAATGACTTTTTATTAAACGCCCCCAATCTATACTAGGGTAATAACACTTGAGAAAATGCATCACCTTGTACGGCATGATGCTTTCAAGAAAACGAGTAACCAAAGGATTACTACGCTCTGAATCTTGAGAAGTTGTTACCCTTTCCTTGTCTGATGTGGTATTAAAAAATCCACAAACTTGCATAATTTTGCCAAAACCCTCAAATCGGTGTGTAACGTTCACGTTTTGTATGGATTTCATGCTTGAAGAAGAGATGATTGATTTGCTAACGCTGTGCCTTCAAAATCCTGATTCTACAGAGATACCTCGCGCCAAAGAGCGAATCGTGGAAATTGGAAAGGAGCTTTATGCCGACGGTGGGGTGGATGCACTTGAAAACATGTTTTTTGCACTAGAAAACCGCATCAAAGAAGAAATCGGAAAAGACCCACTACCTCTCCGCTCGTTATGGAACGGAAATACTGATCAGTGGTATTACTAAAAAAGTATAGAAAAAGGCTACGCTGCCTTTCCTATTCTAAATATGGCAGTAGAACATGAAGGACACGTTCCCTTTGTTGCCGGTTTTCCATTCTTGAGAGTGACTGGTTTCATACCTGCCATCTCGCGTTTTGCTCTGCACTTTACGCAATAGCCTATCATGATGTCCTTAATGGCCAGATCTTCTATTACTAGAATGCTGTGAACATTATTTCACACCTAGGTGGACTGCGATCCAATTTTTATGCCGTTTTTACTTATAATGTGACATGCTATTCCATCTCGACGTCTTTGGTTTCTCTGCTGAGTATGGTTGGCACAATGACGATGACTGCACCGATGATTATGTTTGCACCAAGTGCTAGGGGGATCATGCTTTTCTCAACACTTGACATGAGGCTTAGCGCAATCAATGGGGACCAGGAACCAAAAATCAACCCTGCGTTGTATGAAAAACCTGCGGCGCTATTTCTTACCTGTGTTGGAAATCTTTCAGAAAAAAATGCTGGTACTGGGCCAGATGCGGTTGACACAACAAAAGCAAACACTACAATGTATGTGAAAACAAGACTCGTTTTGTTTAAAATTGCATCTGCAAGAGGTACTGACACTGCGATAGATATGATGGCAAAAATCAGCATTGCTTTTTTTCTTCCTATTCTTTGCGAAATCCAACCTGTAACTATCATTCCAATCCAAGATGATGCAGTTGCATAAATCATAATTTTTGCAACGTCACCTTTGCCAAACTCTCCAAACTGCTGCAAGTATGTGGGCAAAATGCTAATGGAGCCGTGATACATGTAAACTAGGCCTGTCATTATGGCTGCGCACAAAAAGAACTCTTTTCTGTATTTCTTGCCTAGGACTATGGTTCTTAGGGGCGATCTTTCAAGTGCGCCCGACTTGTTTTTTTCAGCCCATAATGGGGACTCATTCATGCTTAGTCTGACAAATAACGCCACAAAGCCGGGAACTATTCCTGTAAAAAACAAAACCCTCCAACCAATTTCCTCAAACATCTGTCCTGGAAACATCACAGTCGTGATCTCAAAGGCAATCGCTGCTAGCAAAAACCCAAACGAAAAACCGCTCTGCAAAAACCCTGAGACGAGCCCTCTTTTTTGCTTTGGGATGCTTTCCATTGTTATGACTGCACCACTACCCCACTCCCCACCTGCAAATATCCCCTGAATAAGACGAACCATTATGAGCAGAATTGGGGCCATAATTCCTATGGCAGCATATGTTGGCAACAAGCCAATTGCGAATGTGGCAACTGAAAAGCCAAGAATTGTGATCATCATTGATCTTTTTCTGCCAAACTTGTCCCCGTAAATTCCGAAAATTACAGACCCCAATGGTCTCATTATCAAAGTAATTGTGTATGACGCAAATGTTGCCATTATGCTAAAAACTGGATTATCTGATGGAAAAAATAACTGGCTAATGGAGGGAATAACAAGAAGCATCAAAACTATGTCATAACCGTCAAGTGACCAACCAAGAAAAGATCCGACGGCGATTTTCTTTTGAGCAGTTGTTAAACTCAACAGGAGATGATGGTATTAACCATTATTTAGTCCTAGAATTTTTAACTGACACAAAAAAACCACAATGAGTGAAAATTGCATTAATTCTTACATTGACAGGCCTTGCATGTTATTTTGGCCTGGTCCTATTTGTGATTCCACAAGAATACTATGATGTTCAGACACTTGATCCTCAACCAAGCTTTACTGCTAAAGTCAGCTCAAACCACATACATCTTGGGGATTCTTTTGACGTTGTAATTGATTCAAGCAACTCTAATGATGCAGCTGACATACAGATAGTATCAATTTCATTTCCAAACATGACGCAAACTGGAAACCATGTGGAAATTGTAGGCTATGACTTTACCCAGTCTCCAAGATATATAAAAACTGGAGAGAAAATTGGCTATGACTATTCCGGTGGAACAAAATCCGTTCTGGCACAATATCCATCAATTGAGGCATACAGCAGGCCAGTCAATCCTGGCGCTCATCATTCCATTGAATTGAAAGTAACTCCAGATGCCGTGGGTAACTTTACCGTATTTGCAAAGACTGTTGCAATTCCACATACAAGTGATCATTCTCACTATCCGTATTCTGGAGTAAAGGATCATCAAAATGAATACGTTGAATCCTTTTCTGTAGTGGTTTCCCAATAACTTAGATAAACCCAAACGCTGAAATTATGATAATTGAATTACTCCCAAAACGACTATGCGAAAAACTACCGAACATTTTTTCTTGGAAACATTCTAGTAAGTATTGGCATACTGATTGTGACTACGGGTGGCAGCTGGGACATATCGAATCACTTGCTAAATCGGCCTGAAACGTTTTTTGCTCCGCCCCACTTTGTCCTTTATTCTGGAGTGATGGTTGCGCTATCTGGGGCAACACTTGTGATGTTGAAAAGATCTGTTGAGCAAATAAAGTCAGAAAATCGCATCTCAATAAATCTAGTACAAATTGGAATTGCGCTACTCCTTGGGGCAGGACCATTTGATTTTCTCTGGCACTCTAGTTTTGGCTTAGATGGGCTGCTCAGTCCGCCTCACCTTGTATTGATTTGCGGCATGACATTCTCTAGCATCGGCTCGTTTCTTTCAATTACCAAAAACTCTACACTCTTTGTTCGTAATTCATATCTTGTCAAAAACGTTCTGACTGTTCTTAGTATAATACCAGTGTGGTTGTCTGTGACTGGCTTGTTCTTCTCGTTTTCATTACCTTTCTCACAAACTGATTATTTTGATTTTAATCCGAATCCTGTTTTTGGAGCAGTTTTTGCGACAGTCACATTTCCTTTTTTGATTTCAATGATGCTGTATTTGGCATATCTTGTAAATGACAGAAAATTTGGTTTTATTTCAACTACTGGCGCTACACTAATCATAATCAACATGATGACTTCGATTATTCCAAATCCTTGGCTTCATCTGACAATTCCGTTTTATCTGTTTACTATAGTGCCGATAGTTCTCTGTGATTTGATGCTGAAATTATCCAAAAACAAAATGTGCTCCTATTTTGCATCTGGAATTTTTGGAATGCTTGGCTATTTCATATATTATCCGCTAATTACCCACATATACAACAAAATAGACACAAACCAGATTGTTTCTGCCAGCATGACATCAAAAATTTACTTTGAGATGGTTTTGTCAGTTTATCCACTCATCGTGATTCCGTGTATTGTAATGGGGTTAGTCGGTGGGTGGGTCTGTCATAGAATAACCCGTTCTATCAAACGTCAAGAGACTAGCTCACAGTTATCTTGATCTCTGATTTCACTGCAAGGGCATTTGCGCTTTGTATGCTGTCCCAAAGGAATATCTGGGCAGTATAAGTCCCAGGTCTGTCTGTAACCCAAGAAAGTGCAGGTGAAAAAGTCTGCTGCGCTTTAAAAGATGCTTTGATCCATGTTAGTTGAACTGGAACATTATTCTGATCTAATACCTGAACTATATAGACAAAGTCCTGGTTTTGGCTCTGCATGTTTGTAATGTCTGCTGAAATCTGTACTTGTTGATTCGTGTTGATGTTCTGTGCAGATGTCTCACCAAACGCGTTTACCAGACGTGCGTTTTTTAATTCGGCACGATTTGTTCCGTCTAGTGCAAAGGCATGCGGAGTTGCGGTTAAAACTAAAACACATATGCCAAAAATCAAAATTTTCTCTAGCACGCATGAATACTACTCTGTAGGTTACTAAAGAGTTTGCATGCTGGATCCCCAACAAATAAAGAAAACTGCCTTACGTTAGATCTATTCTGTAATAGTCCCATCTCTCTGGGTCAAACTTGGTTACAAATTCCGCCTTTTCATTACCGTTAACTCGTTTTTGAATTACGTCTCTTAGGGCAAAACTTGTCAGATACTTGTAGTTCATAGAATGCGCCTGCATTGTAAAGAGGTGTCTCATTTCACTTCCTCCTCGCAGTCCCCAGTAACCCATCTTTAATGCGATTGGCTCCAAAAACACCGTGTTGTTCTTACCGTAATTTTCATCAATTATTTCTGGACGCAGAATGTAGTTTTCTATTGGCCCGCCTTTTGCAAATCCGATTATCGGGCCGTCTGAACCCCCAAGTCTCAAGGTGTTGAGAATTGTCTTTGTATCCTTCATGGTTCTCTCAAAATGTTCCCTGTCAAACTGTAATGGCATTGGTAATTCATTGTATATTTCGACTAGCGTTTTTACAAAATCTGAATCATCCCTTATCTTCATTGATTCTATTTTTGGAACTAGTCTGAGATTTTCGTACAGGTAATCTGATTGGATCTTTATTTCTTGCTGTCGCAAATTCAAAAATCCTGTCACTGTATCCATAAAGTTTTTTCTCATGTGCTTTGGTAGTGCTCTGAGTACTGTCTCGCACATTTCTGCCTCATCGTTTAACAAATCCTCAAAATACGCCACTGAGCGTTTTACTATGAATGATGGGTGCCATGCAAGTGCGTGCGCATTCTTTTTTGCCATGTCCATCGCCTTACCAAAGTCTCCGAGTGCGTACCCGCTCACCCTGTCAATTATTGAGAGCAGCCATCCTAATTTCATAAAATATTCTTGCATTTGCAGATTGTCTTTTGTGATTGGTGATTCATTAAAACACTCTTGAATTTGTTTTTCTGCACGATCTTTTAGCTTGCCACCCCACGGGTACGTGGTGCGCAAAATCAGGGCCTTTACGATGTTTAGATCAAGCTCTGCATCGTGACAAAGCTGTTTTACACTGCCGTCATGCGTTAGAAATCTAATCACGTTGTCTTCGTGTGGCTTGTCTACGCTTTTCTGTGGATCAAAATCATGAAACAGCGCAGCTGCGTAAAGATACTTGAAATCATCAGGGCGCACGTTGTTTAGTATGCTCTTCCAATTTAGGACGATCATGGAAACGTACGTTACTTCAAGCTCGTGCGTTATGTTGTGATATCCGTAGTAGTCTTTTCCAAGTCCTTGGGACTCGAAGAGCTTTATGGTATAATCTAACATGCGCGTATAACACGGCTTTTCCAATCCGCATGAAACCGATAGGTTAATGATCTCATTTCTCAGAGTCTGTGGATTGGCAAACAATTGCAATAGTCTATCGATAATCCACTCAGTTTTAAATCTGTAGCTAATAATTTAAACAGATTTTGTAAGTTTTACAAAGTATTATGTAATTTTATACAAGAATTTCAAATTAAAATGCCTCGCCAGATCTAGCCTGGCATGTCAAGTATTGTGTTTTTGATTAAGTCAAACAACTTGCTATGCCGTGTGAACACACACACAGTATTCTACCAAATGATTTGTAATGTATCATGAGCACAAAACAAACTCAAATCAAAATTAAATCCCCAAATAAATCCCAAATCAAATCCAAAATACTGCACCTTCTTGAAGAAGGATCCGACAAAAACAAAATCTATGCAACAATCCAAAATGACTTTGATGTGTCAAAATCCGAGGTGAGACTTGCCTGCAAGGAGGTAAAAATCGATCTTATGCTAAAACTAAAGGTCTTGCAGTCTGGCGTGCTTGAGATGTGAGTGTCAAATTAGAAAAATTCAAAACACTAAATTTTTCACTACCTAGAGATGGACGAATCTCAAATACTCTCCTCTGTGATCGAGCAACAAAATAAACTGCACTTTACCATGTTAGTTGGCGGGATGGCATGTGGAGTAGAGTCATTTGATGTGACGCGCTCACAAACACCTGTGACAAGGCCGACAATGCGCGGCGGAGTGTATTTTTCCAATTTGGAAGAATTCAAAATCAAGGCAAAATTCTCAGGCACTGCGTTATCGCCAGTCCTTTCTAAAACAATGCTTGGACCAAACACTGATTTTGAAAAGATCAAATTTTTGACCGATATGGAATCAAACGGTGCAAAAAAACAACTGGTGCTCTTTGCAAATCTGACAAACTATATACAGCGTGGAGACGGCCTTGAGCTAAATCTTGTTGTTGTCGGTGCCGAACTATCCGACTGATGCCTTGTAATATGCATCATATGTTTTTCTTTTTTCCGCATCCGATAAAATCTTGTATGCCTTGCTAATCTCTGCCAACCTTTCGGCCGTTTTTTCGTCCTTTGACTTGTCTGGGTGTAGTTCTTTCACAAGCTGCCTGAATCTTGTTTTGATTTCTTTTTGATCTGCGTCATTAGGCACTCCGAGCATGGCGTAGTAGTCTGGCAGCTTTGATTCTTGCATCTGCCTTCTAAACTCCTCTGCGTCCTTGCTCTTTTTTGTAGATGATATAAAATCATCCTCGTCTTCGTTCCAGGGGGAGTGATACTTTTCATAGTCCCTGTTTCGTTTAGACTCCAAATCCTTTTCCTCGTATCCTGTTTTTCTTCTAAGAATTATGTCGCGTGCAAGATACAGAAACAAACCAACCACTGCAATTGCCATTATTACAAGCGCTAGTCGCACATCTTCTACATTGTAGTATTCTGAAATTTCTTCTGACCCACGTGGCACTTGGTTGGAATCTGGCTGCTGCGCACTTGCAAATGATGGTGATTCTGAGTATGATTGTAATATTAAAAATGCTGCAAATATGGATAGGATGAGAAATTTCATTTAAGCCAAGTTGTTTTTAAAATTTTATTAATATTCCGTATCCTAAACCAGCCTGAAATCCTCTTTGACTGTGCTTAAAACTATGTTTGTCACCGTTTTGTCTACATTTGGCTTTGAGGATATGGTCTTGACAAATTTGCTCAACTCCTCCCTGTTTTTGAACTTGGCAACAACTACCGTATCTGACTCTCCTGTCACGTCATATACTGCGCAAACGTTCTCAAGGCTGGATAGCTCGTTTTCAATTTCTACCATCTTGCCTTTTTTTGTAAAAATCTCAATTATTGCTGTAAGATCATAGCCGAGCTTTTCATGGTCTATTATGGCTGTATATCCTTTGACTATCTTTTCTTTTTCCATCTTTTTGATTCTGGTCAAAATGGTAACCGTGGACATGCCTAGCTTTAAGGCCATCTGCCTTGATGACAACCTTGCATCTACTAGCAGGTTTTTTAGAATTTTTATGTCAGTTTTGTCCAGCAATATGACACATAATGACACTTTACAAATATTAAACCTTGTCGTGTTTTTTTGAATATTTTTTTGTTCTGCCTCTAATCTAGATTAAATTCATCAATCGCGCATTGTAAACTGTGAAAGCATGATTGAAAAATATTTTGACATTAACCGCCTTTACGGAAAAGTGCTCCGATATTATATAGACAAAAAACACTACTCAAAGGAAAAGGCTAATGCCATTGCACAAAAAATCATCCAAAAAGAGCGAAATAGACGAATGTGTAAAAACACCGACTGCAAGCATTTGCTCAACGACCACATAAGAAACTATGACTCATGCCTCGTAGAGTCATGCACCTGTGAAAAATTTACTCGTTGAGGTCTTCGCCTTCTATTTTTTGCACAAAATCCCTAAGTGAAAATGGTTTTTGCAAAAAGTCTACCTTTTTCTTGAGCTGCTTCGTGTTGTCGCTTCCAGTCAGCGCATAGGCTGACGCAAATATGATTTTCTGCCTTGGGTTAGCTTCTAGTATTTCCTCTGCTACCTCTGAGCCTGATTTTTTTGGCATGGATTGATCCAATACCACTACATCAAACGGGTTTTCATCAAGCGAGTCAAACTCTGTTTTTTTGAGCTCGTTGCGGTATTTTTCCAGGCATTCTGAGCCATCCCTTGTTATCACGACGTTGTGGCCATATTTTCTTAAAATTCTGTCATACTGAGTTGCCGTAAACTGATTGTCTTCTGCAATGAGTATGTTCAAACTCATGCCTATGGTTTTACTGTTTGGCGTTTTAACCCTAGTCTGTTCTATTCAAACACACAATGATAACGTAGAAACCTAGTATAGGAAGAATCACAAATGATATTGTATGCCTGATGTACGTGAACTGGTAAAAAAAGGAAAGACCTTGCTTGTTGAAGGGAACTTTGAAGACGCGCTGGCATATTTTGAGCAAGCCCTCTTGTTAAGCCAAAACGATCCTGACATTTGGAACCAAAAGGGGGCTGCGCTGCGAAGCCTTGGCAGATACGATGAGGCACTAGAATGTTTTAACAAGTCCCTTGAGATAGACCCTGCTGACAAGTATTCCTCATAAACGATATTAAGGGCATGTGTCCTTGCCATTGACAAAAGAATAATTATTATCTCAATCAAACACTTTTGTAAATAAAGAATTGAATAACATTGAAAAGATTTTGAGTCAGGCATTTGATTTGTGTGAGGACGGTAATCTTGAAAAGGCAATAAAACTATACGATCGTATACTGAAAGTGGACCCAAACAATGTCAATGCATTAATTGACAAGGGGGTGGCCCTGCAGAATCTTGACAAACTAAAACCTGCGTTGCTCTGTTTTGAAAGCGCGCTTAAAATTGATCAAAAAAACATCACCGCGCTTGTCAACAAGGGCTCCGTATTGCACGGGCTAGGTGAGTTCCAAAAAGCGATTCTGGCATACGATGAGGCCATTGCACTTGATAAAAAATGTACAATGGCACTTGCCTACAAGGGACTGTCGCTTGGAGAGATGGGTTCAATCGAAGACGCACTCAGGTATTTCAAAAAGGCGTTGAGAATAGACAAGGATTATGACGTCGCCCTCATAAACAAGCAAATAGCGCAAAATTTGCTAAAGCAATCAAAGTCCTAGTCTGATACCAGTTGCAAAAATCTGGAATCGTCGTATAATTTTGCAAATGCCTTGTGATTTTTTGCCTTTATCTTGAATTGGCGGGAAACCTTCACTGCCTTATTTAGCGCATCTAGGGAATGATCCGTGACGTCTAGCATTGCAAGGCTAGCTGATTTGTCAAACAACACGTCACCGTTTTCTGGGTGTCCATCTAAAATAACATCACAGCAAGATACTGCATCCTTGTAATTTCCTAGTGAAAACAAAATTCGCTCTTTATGGTATAATGCGATGGTGTCTTTTGGACTTACCTCCAGTATTAGATTGCAATAGTTGACGGCCTCTTCGTATTTTTTCATCTTTCTTAGGGATGATGCCTTGTTTATCAGGAGTGTTTTGTCATTTGGAGTGATTTGCAGTGCCTCATCATAACACCATACTGCATGTTCGTGATCCTTTAGTTTGCTCAACGAGTATCCCTTGTTGTTTAGCGCAACCACCTGTCTTGGATTAATCACAAGTGCCTTGTCGTACATTGATACGGCGTCACGAAATTTCTTTTTCAAAAACAAGCGATTTGCGTCTTCTAGTATTTCTTCAACTGACATTTCAAATCATCTAAAACACTGTTACGTCGCCGGGTGCTGGCTCTCGCTTGTGTGCTTCGTGGTGCTCTACAAATTCCTTATGTGATGTTTCTTGATGCTCTCGCAGCTTTTCTATTGTTTCAAACGCATTGTTGCAAAGATAGCATTTTGGCTTGTATTCGTCAACAATTGGAAGTACCATGAAATTGGTTTGTCATAAAACCTACTTAATCCTTCACATGTGTTATGGGTAGCATGGTCGTTTTTTCACACGTGGCGTTCCATAATCTTAAATATCGTCTAAGGTCGCATACAGGTATGCAAAAATTGGGATTCATAGCATCAGTACTGCTCCTAACTGCCGCACTAATTGGACCAATTGGATTTTCGTTTGCACAAACCGATGCGGGCTCAAATGCCACATCAACAGATGCCGATACCAAAACAGAACAAATGACTCAAAGAATGGAAGAAAAGAAACAAAAAATTCAATCAAGAGTAGACGACAAAGTATTGCGACTAAAGGAAAAATCCCTAAAACAGCAACAGACACTTGACGAGATTCTTGAGAAAAGAGCACAGAAACTACAAGAAAACAAGGCAGCAAAAGAGGGAAAGATGGTAGAAAAGCGGGCACAAGCAGAACAGAAAATGGCAGAAAAGAAAACAAAGTCAGAACAGAAAATGACCGGTACAAAAGCCGCGTTTGAAGAAAGGATGGCAAAGCTAAGGGCACAATTCGAAGACAAAATGGCAAAAAAAACAGAAATGCTTGACAAAAAGATGGCAGAAAAAAGAGAAATGTTGGACAAAAAGATGGCTGCAATGAAAAAGGCCGCACCAGAAACAAAAACTCCTGAAGTACCTGCATCTAACAGCACATCTGTAAACCCATAACCGAAACCAGCGTAGTTTTTTATTTTATAACCTAAAATTTAGAATTATTTTGTAGTTACTAATT
>JACRJT010000017.1 GCA_016215465.1 Nitrososphaerota archaeon
ATAGGGCAAGATGCAAAGTATGACATCAGTGCAAGGCTCAACCTGTATGACAAAAAGATCGACACTGCCAAGACAGTACTGAGAACGTTCGAGCCAACAAAATCAGTTCCGATATCTGAGTCTGTAAGTGCAACCTCCATAGTTGATGATGCAGGACAGACAGTAGCTAGGGTGGGACTGGTGTATTCATCTGATAACAATGCAAATCTGCACTACAGGGTGGTGGCACCAGATGGAACATGCGTGATTGGACAATCCGACTCATGTCTGGTAAAAGACTCCACCGCTGGCAGAAGAGGAAACACTGTAAGTGTAGAGATTGGCGAGCAAATCTACAGGGTCAGATATTCAGGACAGAACAGTCCGCTGGAGAGGTTCTCTATAACCTCAGTAGATCCAATAGTTGGAAACTGGAATGTCACGTTAGAGTCTGACAGTGGTATCATTCCAGAAGCACATGCAATAGCTGACGTTGCAGTCAAGATGAAATACAGATCCACGTACACGAACCTGATAACAGTAAGATCTGAATAAGTAGACAAGTTCCATTTTGGAACCTCTAAACTGGCTTAAATTCCGTTTTTGATAAATATCTTCAAATTCAAACGGTTTCAATGAACATGGATATTGATTTTGACGTTTCCAAACTTGGTAACTTGAAACTAACTAAATAAATGATAAAACATGACTAAAAATGTGAAAGTCACAAACATATTCTTTGTAATCTTAGCTGTAACTTTGATACTGACACAATTTCAAGTATTGTCAGCTTCTGCAGAATTGACATTTTCAACAGAAAAAATCACAATACCTGGCAGCAGCAGCTTTGGCTGGTCCGTTCAAAGACTCAATGATGGTTTTGCAGTGGGCGAACCGTTTGCAGGACCAAGCAGTTCTGGCAAAGTTTACATTTTTAGCTCTGATGGCACACTTGGATCAATCTTAACAAATCCTGGAGACTTGAATGATGAATTTGGCTATTCACTAGGTATCGATGGTAACATTCTTGCAGTAGGTGCACCTGGAAACGCAGGTAACAAGGGAATTGTATATTTGTTCGATACAACTGGTTCATCCACACCTATAGTTAGTATTCCAAATTCGCTTGGGGCAAACAATGACAGAATGGGAGAAGATAAAATGACTTTCTTTAATGAAGACCTTCTTATTGGAGTTTCACATGCAAATAATAAAGCTGGCATAATTAATCAATTTGATCAGTCTGGCTCTCTAGTACAAAGTTATACTAATCCAAGTGGGATCAACATAGATGATCAATTTGGAAGATCAATTACCGTAGATGGACAATTAATTCTAACAGGAGCACATGGTGTACTATCTGAGACGGGAGAGGCACACGTCATTAGCGATTCCAGTGCAATTAAATTCGAAAATCCTAGTAGTTTTGCAGAAAAGCAAGATGACCGATTTGGCTGGTCTACTGAAACAACATCTACTGCATATGTTATAGGTGCACCAACAGCAGAAGTTGATATATCTGGTGGAACTGCTCAGCAAGGCGCAGTATACTTGTTTCATAAAGATGATTCCGCTATATTTGACGTATTCACAAGTCCTGATACTGATGGGACAAATGTAGCTGATCAATTTGGTTATTGGATTGCAGAATCAGATAATCTCATACTGGTGGGCGCACCAGACGATGATGTAGAAATAAACGGAGTGATATATACCGACGCAGGTAGTGCCTATCTTTTTGAAAATAATAATCATGTAGCAACCTTCCATAATCCCGACCCAGCAGATAATGATCGTTTTGGATATTCTGTGGATATTTTGAATGGAAAGCTCATCTTTGGCGCTCCAGGTGATGAAGGAGGTGCAGGCGCAGTATACTATGCTGTAATTTCTAACGAATTCGCAGCAAAATTAGACATTACAGCAGATCCAGACCCAGCAATTATTGGCGAAGATGTTACTCTAACATATACTATAACAAACATTGGTACATCCGATCTTAAATCAATCGATGGCGATTTCACTTCGTTAATCACTGTTACAGATGACACTTGTTCACTTATGAATGGGCCGTCAGGAGACATTGCTGATGCTATACTGAATGTAGGTGAATCTTGGGCATTTACTTGTACAAAAGCAGCACCAAGTGATCCTTTTACAGAAACAGTAAATGAAGATTTTACCACTATCACATTTGATAATCACGGTCAACCACAAACCTTGTACTGTGCAGATGCTGAATTTCTATGCGGTTCTATCAACGTTAACATTGCCTCAGGAGGACTCACGATGGCAATTTCATCTAATCCCATGATTGCGTTAAATGGAGAAACCGTTAACGTCGACTTTAATGTTCTCAATACCGGAACCGTTCCTCTTTTCATTGATGGCTCTAATGGCGTGGTAGTAGATAACGAAAATTGTATTCCAATGGGAGAAAGTCAAGGCCAAATTACATTGGAGCCTGGATTTGATACTCACTTTACCTGTACTGTGACAGCTACAAGATCGCCAATGGTTTTCAATGCCAACGCCACTGCAATCGATTTGTCCGACAATCAGATAACCATAACTGCTCAATACACCTTAGATGTTATCAATCGTGAAATAACACTAGAAATTTCCGCTCAACCAGACCCAACCTATATTGGAACTTTAACCACTGTGACCTATAATGTAACAAACATTGGTAATTCCCTTCTTACTATTGATGGCCAGGGAGGTGTTGTAGAATCACTTGCTAACTGTATTCCGTTTGCACAAAATGGCGTAGTAACAATGCAGTCCGGCGAATTTATCGAGTTTACATGTACTGTTACAGGTACAGCCTCACCAATCAATTTTAATGCCACCGCATTTGCATTATATGAAAATAATGTTGTAATTCCTTCCAACTCAACTACATTTACGTTAAACTCGATTTCGCCAGAAATCAGACTGGATGTTTCTGCTGTTCCAAATCCTGTTAATGCAAGCTCCACTACAACGTTAATATCTATGGTAACAAACACCGGCAACTCTATTCTTACAATTGATGGCCTGACAGGTATTGTGGATGCAAACAATAACTGTAATCCAACTGCAACTACTGGAATTCACACTATTAATCCAAGCCAACAACTTGCGTTCACGTGTACGGTAACTGCTGGATCATCGGAAATCAATTTTGATCTGACAGCAACTGCACTAGATGAAAATGGTAACCCGGTTTCAGATCACCAATTGCTGAATGTTAAAGTTGCATCTCTCGCTCTAACCATTACTTCGGTACCACCTGAACCAATTCCGTATGGCGGAACACCCACAATTACTTTCACAGTAACCAATAACGGTACAGTTAATTTCACCGATGTCTTATTTGATGAAACACTAAATCCATTATGCATTCCCGTTGGCCCAAGTGGACTACTAACCCCAGGCCAGAGCCGCGATTACCAATGTACTATCCCAACAGTTACACAAGACATATCGCTGAATGGCATGGCAACAGGCATCTACGATGTAGGCCAATTTGTAAAACAACGAACCATTACGTTTGATGTTTTACCTTCTCCAATCCAGCTATTCTGTGGAATGGCCAAGTCCGATTATGGGGCTAATGTGTTTGAGGGAGGTCCAGGAAATGACAATCTTACTGGAACAAACGGCATTGACTTGATTATAGGAAATGGTGGCAACGACAAAATCAAAGGTAAGGATGGCAATGACTGTATTATAGGCGGCGACGGAGACGACAAGATCTGGGGCGGAAAAGGCAACGATACCATTGAAGGAAACGCAGGAAACGACAATATCTATGGCCAAGACGGTGATGACACAATAAGTGGCGGCGACGGAGACGACAAGATCTGGGGCGGAAAAGGCAACGATACCATTGAAGGAAACGCAGGAAACGACCAGATTCATGGACAACAAGATAACGACATAATCACCGGTGCCGACGGAGACGACAAGATCTGGGGAGGACAAGGAAATGACGCAATTGATGCCGGAACAGGAAATGACAGAGTTAGTGCAAACCAAGGAGATGATAATATTATCGGGGGCGATGGAAATGATTGGCTTAGTGCAGGGATTGGTAATGATGTAGTAAATGCAGGATTAGGAGATGACAAAATATTTGGCAGACAAGGAAATGACAATCTCTTTGGGGAAGCAGGAAACGACATAATTCATGGTGGCCAAGGCAACGACTTGTTAAATGGCGGACCAAATAATGATCAGTGTTATGGGGGACAGGGTACAAACACATTTGTTGATTGTGAGTCACAGAAACCAATGAACGAAGAAAACGAGGAAGCAGAAGAACAGGAAGAGAGTGAGAATGATGACAACAATGGAAACCATGGAAATGGCAAAAATAATAAAGACAAAAAGAAGAACTAATCTAACTTTTAGTTACTAATTTGGTAATCTACGGAAATGAGACTGATTTTGATAATGTGGAATCTATGTCTACAATCTTTATCCTTTGTTGCTCCATGGTATCGCGGTTTCGCAAAGTAACTGTGTCATCTTGTAATGTTTGATGATCAACTGTTATGGCAAAGGGTGCACCAACCTCGTCTAGTCTCCTATATCTTCTTCCTATGGCACCAGAATGATCCAAAAATGTATCATATTTTCTTTTTAATTTTAGATGAACCTCATCGGTTTTTTCCTTGAGGCCGTCTTTTTTAACCAAGGATAAAATTCCAACATGAACTGGCGCCAAGTACGGTCTAACGGAAAGAACGATTCTGTCGTTTTCCTTTTCCTCTCGTAAACTATGCTCTAAAATGGTGTAAAGACTCCTATCTATTCCCATTGAAATCTCAAAGACATGCGGTAGAACCTTTTGTTCATCATCGAGCACCTCGAATTTCTCTTTGCTTTTGTTTGCATGACTAGTAAGATCATAATCTGATCTATAGTTGCATGCGACAAGCTCAAGCCAGCCTATTGTGGTTTGAACCTCAAAATCAAATGCCACTGTAGCATAAAACGCCTTTTCTTTTTCTCCTAATCTTCTAAAACGGCTCTTTGTAATATCGATTCCAGCTTTTTCGTAAAATTCTGTCAGCATTCCCAAATAATATGCAACAAACTTGTTTGGGATTACCCCAGATTCAACTACCTGTTTACAACTCACCGGTTTTACCTCGTCATCTATTTGAATTCGAATTATGGTGTCCTGAATCTCAGAAAATTTCTCCAAATCGTTTAGCTTGTTTGGATTGCAGAAAATCTCGATTTCTGCCTGATAAAATTCCCGTAGTCTTAGGAGGCTTTGCCTTGGAGAAATTTCATTTCTAAAGCTTTTTCCAATTTGTGCAATTCCAAGTGGAAGCTTGCCACGCATGGTCTTGAATAGTCTTGGAAAGTCAACAAAAATGGACTGACACGTTTCCGGTCTAAGATAAGCAGGCTCTCCCTCTGGCCCAATTTCTACCTTGAACATCATGTTGAATTTCCGGCACTTGTCGAATTCTCCTTTGCACTTGGAACATCTGATATTCTTCTCAGAAATTACCTTGTCAAAATCTGCAAGATCGGCACTTTCAGGTATTTCTATTTTAGATACTTCAAAGATCATTCTATCTGCTCTAAATGTAGAGCTGCAGCTTTTACATCGAATTATTGGATCTGCAAAACTTGCCAAATGTCCGGACGCCTCAAAAACCGACTGTGACATTATTTGTGAGCCATCAATTTCTAGCATTCCGTCGCGTCTTACAAGCTCTCTTCTCCACAATTCCAAAAACTTGGCCTTCATGCTGACGCCGGCGGGTCCATACTCCCAAAACCCTGCCTGTGCATCCGCGTAAATCTCGCAACTTGGAAAGTAAAAGCCACGTTCAAGTGCCAACTGCATTATGTTATCATAATTCATAAAATTCTCATCATGTACCGAAAATAAATTCCAATCTATGCAAGCTCCTTTACCTTCTTTATATTTACAAAGTCGTCCCTCGTATCGTCAATTGGTGTCTCTAGAATTATCGGAATTTTCTTTTTGTTGACAAGCTTGATGACTGCAGCCATGCCTTTTTCGCCTATCTTACCAAGGCCAATATGCTCATGTCTATCAAGACTGCATCCTATTTCACCTTTTGAATCATTTAGGTGTAGAATTTTGAGATTCTCAAATCCTACCTCATCATCAAATTTCTTAAATGTCTCTTCAACTGCATTTTCAGTTCTTAAATCATAACCATATGCAAAAGCATGACATGTGTCAAAGCAAACACCAAATCTGTCCTTCGGTTTTAGCTTTGACAAGATCTCTGCCCACTGTTTAAAGTCAGAACCGACAGAATTTTTCTGCCCAGCCGTGTTTTCTAATAAAATAACAACGTCGTTTTTGACCTCGGCTGCCTTGGAGAAAGCACTAACCAGTTGTTTTATTCCCTTTTCCTCTCCTGTCCCCATATGACTTCCAAGATGAGCTACAAGATATGGAATCCCAATCCTGCCGCACCTCTCTACTTCCTTTACAAGCGTGTTGACTGACTTTGCGTATGTGGCTGCATTAGGTGATGCAAGGTTTGGCAAATATGGCATATGTGCTACGGTTGCAGATCTGTCTATCTTACTACTTGCCATCTTTTCTCTGAAAGTTTTGGCGTCTTTTTCGGAAATCTCTTTTGCAGTCCAGCTTCTCGGGCTACGAGTAAATATCTGGAACGCAGAACATTCCCGCTCCAACGCATTATCTATCGCGGCATCTAATGAGCCCGAAATAGACACGTGGGCACCTACACGCATACAAAGCGATCATTCTCACATAATTTAAACCCGTTTGAAAAAACCCAAATTTTTAATGTCAAATCAAATCATAATATCTATGCTAAAGCTAGGAACAGAGGAAATTGCAAAATACCCGTTTTTGACAGAGGCGGGAAATTATCTCAAAGAAAAGGGCTTTACTCTTGAACAGTTTGGAAAAGATGAGGATCTTAGACCAATAATTGAAATCGCTTTTCAACGAATTGAAACTGCAGTTGATGGCAAGATCTTCAACTCTGATTTTAATGTAAAAAATCTAGATGTCGAGGTGTTTTCGTTTCTTGTTGCAGTAATACTACTAAAGCAAAGCGCAATGAACACACTAATCAAGCGATTTTCGCTGGCAGAAGCAAGACGTGCTGAAAAATTTCTCGAAAAGGATCTTTCCAATATAAACAACAAGGCAAAGGAACAACTAGCAATCAAAATAATCAAGGATCTTTTTTCAATGGATGTACAAAAATCTGATGATTATTTTGTAATTCCTATTATTGATTACCTAAAACATGCAACCCATTTTTACGAGCAAGAGTGGAAGCTTGTAAACAGACTAGTTGACAATGGGAACGTCTTTCTTACGTCACACGAAACAGTAAGACTAATCCGAAAAGAGCTTGATAATTTCATTAGCTCAAAAATTCACTCTGCTAGTATACCGTCCATACCAGAATCCTTCAAAAAACCTATTGATGCACTTGTAAGTCTTGCAAAAAAATTCTCTGTGCAAACTGTCGAAACTGGAGAATCCCCACCTTGCATAAAACATGCACTTGATGTTCTCAGCAAGGGTGAGAATCTGCCGCATTCAGGAAGATTCATGCTGGCAACATATCTTTTGAACAAAGGCCAAACGATAGAGGAAATTGCACCCTTGTTCAAAAATGCGCCTGACTATAACGAAAAAATAACATTGTATCAACTCAAACATCTGGCAGGTAATTTTGGAAGTGGAACAAAGTATGCGTGCCCCTCATGCGACAAATTAAAAAGCGAAAACCTTTGCTTTGCAATCCCGGAATGTGCCAATATAATAAATCCATTACAGTTTGGAAGGAAAAAAATCCCAAATGCTTGATAAAGATACAAAATTCCTAGAGGAATCCTTCAAAAAATATTATTTTGAGCATTTTGATCTGATTCACACTCATACAAATCCAGAAAGGCGCGAATTTGGATATCAAAAATTTAATTTCGGAATGAATCGACACATCTCAATAAAATCTGATAAGGAACTGCATCTTTTGCTAATGACAAACATCCCCTCTGACGTATATTGCTCAAATGCCAGCTACTTGTTCCCAAATTTACCGATGGCTGAAAAAGATTGGCAGAGTGCCGATCTAATCTTTGACGTTGACGCAAAGGACCTAAATCTTCCCTGTAGAATTAATCATGTCTGCAAAAAATGCACAACTTGCAAAAATGTCTTTTTACAACATGATCAGTGCCCAGAATGCAAATCAACCAAATATGAAACATCATCAGTACTGTGTCCTGATTGCGTTTCTGGCGCCAAAAATGAAATAAAAAAACTGATTTTAATATTGACAGGTGATCTTGGAATAAAAAAAGAAAACATACGAGTGTATTTTTCTGGCAATGAAGGATTCCATGTCTATGTTTTGGAGTCAAACTATGAAAAATTAGATTCACGGCAAAGAGCGGAGATTGTAGATTATATCTTGTTCAAAGGAGCAATGCCTGAAACGTTTGGCGCAAAAAAATCTGATTTTTCCAAGTCTGTATTTTCTGATTTAGATGAGAAAGGTTGGCTTGGCAGGGTATCAAAACAAGTCTTTGGCTCAAAATCAAACAAGGCAAAACTCTCAAAACAATTGATTTCAGAGGGCTATTTCTCATTTAAGAAAAAACTAGAGGATCTGCAAGAAACCCTAGGTGCACAAATTGACCCAAATGTAACAATCGATGTTCACAGAATATTTCGACTGGCAGGAACCATAAACAGCAAAAGCGGCCTCTCAAAAATACAGGCTGACGATCTTGAAAAATTCAATCCTGGAAATGATGCATGTTTTATGGACGATGATAAAGTCACGGTTCTAGTCGACTGTCCTGTTGAATTTAAGCTAAAAAATAAAAAATTTGGCCCATACAAAAAAGAACAAGTTACCGTACCAAAGTATGCCGCAGTTTATATGATCTGTAAAGGATATGCGACTTTAGCTTAGCCATCAAACACGCAAATTCACTCAATTCTAGCAGGTAAGACATTAATTTGTCCACAAAGGAGCAAACTTGATTTTGTATAGTTCCTCCACTGAAGCAAATTCATCGCCACCGGATGCTGGTAAATACATACGGCTAGGAATAATTGCAATAATTGGAATCATTATACTGGTTATAGTCGGAAACCAAGGCGTCATTTTGTCAATGAACATGACAGAATTTGGCTACCAATTTACAAAACCCCTCTACTATTCAATCATCTCAGCTCTAGCCCTTTCCGCCGTGGCGCTAGTCAATGTGGACATCAAGAACCGCTCATCAATTGTTTGGTATTCCATACATGTAATGATCACATTTTTGAATAGAACCACGCATGATCCAGTCTCTAAAAACGTCACTAGCTTTAGAGACTACAGGCTGAGTGTACCGCAGTTTGTTATCTGGCAAATCACCAAGATTTTCCTCTTTGGAGCATTTTTTGTAAACATAATGTTTGGTCTTGCCATAGTCGATATGGTTGATAACAATGATCTTGGAATCGACAATTTATCAAAACTCTTCTTGTTGCCGTTTGTAACGCCGCAATCATCAGATGCAGCACAAACTGTGATCTCACTCATTCCAGCACTTACAATTCTTGTTCCACCATTGCTTGGTGTTATTGGGATAAGATTAGCGCTCTATGTCGGACTTCACTCAATTATCAGAGTGATTACCTCATACATGTATGACTCAACACAGGGCAAACCAAAATTCCTAAGCTATGTCTCCACAATTGAGGCCATAATTGGAATTGGAATAATCTGGGCTGGAATTAACATGTTCTTCACAGAACAAATTGACTACAACACTCGATATGTAATTGGAGGTACACTGGTTGCTGGAATAATTCTGATTGGATTTTCAATATTTGACAAGATACGCTCCAAGGTACTGACTCACCCAATAAAACGAGACATCTATATTCGCGTACTAGTGCTAATTGCAATTGCAATAATTGTGGGTTCTGTCATGGCTGTCAATAACAGTATTGCAGACACAAGGAAAATTGAATATCTTGGTCCGTACACACAGCAACAAATCACAATAAACAGATACCTTGGAGAATTAGACAAAGTAAAAGTAAATGTAAATGATGTCAAACTGGAATCAGTTTCTCCAAATAACATCAAAAGTTACATTGAACAGAATAGAGACATTCTAAGATCAATAAGAATATGGGACTGGGAAGCGGCCTTTGCAAAATTAAAACCCGAAATAGGGCAAAGACAATATGTGGAATTTGACGATAACGATATTCTGAGATTTAACAGTACAATGTACTGGGCTGCATCAATGAAACCAGTCCTACCGTCAACGGTAAGTCTTGAAAATCGTTGGTACAACGAACATCTTGTATACACACACATTCCAAACGGCTTTTTGACACTTGATGCAACAACAGGCCAATCAATTGACAGCGACAAACTCTTTGCTCAAAGATCTATCTATTATGGGGAAGGTGGGCTCTTTAGCCAAACATGGTCTGCGTATCCCACAAACCGTCAAACAAGTGCCGAGCTAGATGGAGCATTGTACTCTGGAAAGGGAGGAATCGACGTATCACCTCCTCTCAGCTGGATATTTGAGCCAAACTTCCTCCTGTCATACCCAACAGATTCCGTACACGTGATGCGATACAAGGATGTTAATGACAGAATGCAGACACTTTATCCATATTTCTTGTATAACATGTTTGGTCAAAATGTGGATTTCTACCCAGTCACTGACGGAAATAAAACCTACTGGCTGATTCCGCTTATTATTGGATTTGACACAAATTCAGTGCCTTGGTCGATGGGCAATCCATACCTGCGTTTAGTTGGCTTTGCACTAGTTGATACCTATGATGGGGATATTACACTACTCAAATACGGAAACGACTATTTTGCAAAAATGATACAACGTCAATACAGCGACAAATTCGTCGAGATCCCGTCGTGGCTAGCTGAGCAAGTTAGATACCCACAGGAGTTATTCACATGGAAGACAGAAATGTACAACATTTACCATGTTACAAACACAGAAGAATTCATACAAGCAAATCAATTCTTCAAGATACCGGACAGACTTGAGGCGTATTACATAGAAGCAAAGCCACCAGGATTTGAACAGACAAAATTCCTTGGACTGCTGTCACTTGAGCTCAGGGTTTCTCAGGGAAGGAATCTTTCGGGGTACATGATAGTAGAAAACGATCTGCCTACGCTCGGAAACATGCAATTCTATCAGGTGCCAACGAATTCAACTACAAAATTAATCGGTCCTACGGCAGTACGAGAAGCGTTAGAAAAAGACACTGACTTTTCCCAGCTAAAGACCCTTTTGAGAAATCCTCGCATTGGCGATAATATTCTATATCGAGTAGGAGATCATGACGTTTACTTTATTCCAGTGTATACTGCGGGTTCTGGCGAAGGCGTGGTGGCACAGCTAGGAACAATTGCTGCCGTGGGCGCCGCATTTGATGGTGAATACTATGTCGGCCTTGGCAACACTCAGGAAGAGGCATTTGAAGCCTATCTTCACGAGCTCTCAGGTGTGGTACCGACATCAACGTCAAAAGACGTGATTAGCCCTGATAAAAACGCCAGAATCCAGCAAATAAAATCACTAATCGAGGAAAAGAATTTGCAGATTGTAACGCCAACGTCCATTCAAATTCCGCTCTCATTCAAAGAGGGTGAAATCTCATACTACACACAGTCTGATCTTGACGCAACAAGCGAACTTACTTCAAAGTTTGTTGACGACTTTGTCATACCAAGAAGCAAAAGAATACTCATGTGGCAAGATGGTGATGCGTTAAACATTGGAACAATCATAACTGTTGATAATGTCATAGAACTGCACTACATCTCAATTGGAGTAGGCAAGTAGTTGCTGTTGCTGGTCGACAACGGATCAATATATACAAAAAATATCACCGACTTCCTTTCTACAAAAAAAATTCACTACATCTCATTATCTTATGATGATGTATTGTTTGAAGAATTGGGCAAATTCCAATCCTTCATCTTGTCTGGAAGACGCAAAAATAACAAAGAGATGAATGCCACAAACTCTAAAATAATAAACCATGCCGTTTTGAAAGACAAATCCTTATTGGGAATATGCTATGGTGCGGAAATTCTCGCTTTAACAGCTGGGGGTACCATTAGAAAAATGAAAACGTTGCAAAAGGGAAACTCCAAGGTCACGACCGTACACGAAAATCCCCTATGTGCTGGAACAATCGAGGTGTACCAGAGCCATAATTTTGAAATCTCACAACTAGGCAAGTCATTTACTCATATTGCAAAATCTGAATCATGCAACTATGAAATAATTCAATATCGGAATTCCAGAATATTTGGAACCCAATTTCATCCAGAAATGACGCAAGACGGACTGGATGTAATTGAAAATTTTCTTTTATTGTGATTGGTTTTAATAACAAAAACGATTGTCTTAGGATGTGAGCGAGCATGAGCTTTTACTACCTATTGTTGATGAGGAAAACATATGCTTACCTTTGGCTGTCAGCGCAGTTTCAAAATACTGGGATGTCAGTTTACCATTTTCAGAAGCAAAAGAAATTGCAAAAAAATATCCAAATGTACGTGGAAGTATTCTGATTGAGGGAATAGAAATTGCAGAGCGGCACGGATTGGGCAGTCTGATTCTTCACTCCTCACTTTCAGAACTAAAAAAAATCATAGACATGGGAATACCACCAATTGTAATCCTGCCTGGACTCTATGAGACAGTCCAACACGCCTCAGTTATCTCTGGTTATGACCAAAAAGAAAAATCAATCATTCACTATATGCCACAGCCGGATCAAATTGGAGTCATACCTGAAAGACTGTTTGACAAGCTTTGGGAAGAAGATGGAAGATTGATGATACTGATGGCTCCAACTGACATAATATCGTCAATCAAGGTGGAAAACAAAACAAGAGAAAAATCTAATAGATTATGTTTTGTTTCAGAAAAACTTAACCTACAAAACAGACATGATGACGCAATTAAAATACTCGCAGACGCAATATCTCTTGACAAAACCAACTCTACTGCATCCTGCCTTCTTGGAGGAATCTATAATGAAAAAAATTCCCAAGAATGTGTAAAATATTATGAGCAAAGTATCCAACACAACAAGTTGTGCTATTTGGCATACCGTGGACTAGGAAATTATTATCTCAAAACTAAACAATATGAAAAGGCAGACAAATACTATACACAAGCCATAACTATCAATCCAAATCGATTTGGTCCAATTTACAAAAATCGTGGTATAACAAGACTGGAACAAAACATGAAAAAGAAAGCAAAAGAAGACTTTGAAAATTATTTAAAACATACACCAAATGCAAAAGATCAAGATAACATCAGGCAAGCCATACAAGAATTGAATGCGGAGTGCGGGAATTGAACCCGCGACCTTCAGCTTGGGAAGCTGACGTCCTACCAGTCTGGACTAACTCCGCGCAACTCGATTTTTGGAACTAGCATTATTATAGTTTGATCACGTAAATTAGTCATGGATGCTAAATGTCCTGAATGTGAAAGAGTAGCAGTTCTTGACGATGATCTAAAATTCGTAAAATGCCCTCACTGCAACTTTGAAGCCGAATACGAAAATTATATAGAAATCATGAAGGACAAGGCAATTAACATGTCTTCAGATTACATTCCAAGAAGATCTGGATTTTAACTACCAAAAGCTGCCCTTGTCTGAACAATCAAGATGCGCCCCACAGTTGCTGCAAATCATATGACATGCCTGCATTGAGGTCATCTTGGTACTGCATCTTGGACAGGAAACCTCTTCTTTCATCATGCTAAATTGTACAAATAAAGATTAAAATTTTTCCTAATCTTGAGGTATCAAAAAATGGAGGATATGTCAAGATATCCAACCTAAAAATCAATGATACGTAGGTGCCGATTGCCTGATCAAGCCTCCAAAGGTTAATTAGTTGCTCAGATTTTTTGAGCAATACTTGGCTAACTTTAAACTAACAATATCTGATAAAAAGGGAAAATCCACATCAAAGGAACTCAAAGACAAAGAGGCTAACGTACTGATAGGATTACACATTGGAAACGAGGTGGATGCAGCAGTAGTCGGTTTAGCTGGAAAACTCAAAATCAGTGGTGGAAGTGACAAGTCAGGAATGCCAATGAGATCTGACATTTACGGTACTGCAAGAAAAAAGGTCTTGATTTCAAAAGGAGTTGGACTCAAAAACGTTGAAAAAGGACAACGCAGAAGAAGACTAATCAGAGGAAATACAATTTCAGAAGAGATTTACCAAATAAACTGCTCATATGACGGCGAACTCAAAATAGAAGAGGCTCCCGTAGAAAATAAAGAAAAGGCATAGATTAACATACTAGATTTTTTGAGATTTACTAATGCATTGGCGTGATACTCTTCCTGAATGGTATGTAAAAAAATATGGCTACCAACCATGTGTAAACATTGGAACTGCGGGACACGTCGATCACGGCAAGACTACTCTAATTCAAGCACTAACCGGACAATGGACAAGTGTTCACAGCCAAGAACTAAAAAGGGGAATTACCATACGCGTTGGATATTCTGATGCTGCGTTTTACAAATGCAAAAGCTGTGAAGTACCATTGGGATATTCTACTACTCCGACCTGTCCGAACTGTGGGAAAGAAAGTGAACTAAGCAGAGTTGTTAGTTTTGTAGATAGCCCTGGCCATGAAAGCCTTATGGCAAACATGCTTTCAGGCGCGGCACTGATGGACGGGGCATTGTTACTTGTAGCAGCAAACCAAAAAGTGCCTCAACCGCAAACAAAAGAGCACCTTTTAGCACTTCAAATTCTAGGAATCCAACAAATTGTAATTATTCAAAACAAGGTTGATCTGGTATCGTACAAAGATGCAACAGCAAATTATGCTGATATAATTAAATTTGTAAAAGGCACAAAAGCTGCAAAATCGCCAATAATTCCAATCTCTGCACAATCAAGACTTAACATAGATGCGTTAATTGGAGCAATAGAGGACACAATCCAAACACCACAAAGAGCAGAAGCTAAAGATCCCGTGATGCATGTTCTAAGATCATTTGACGTTAACAAACCTGGTACTCTAATAAATAATATCAAGGGAGGGGTAATTGGAGGGAGCTTGACTCAAGGTACATTCTCAATTGGAGATGAAATTGAAATAAAACCTGGTATCCTGAATAATAAGAAAAATAATTACGAGCCAATCCATACACAAGTAGTTTCGTTAGGCACCGCAGCAGGAATAGTTGACAATGTAAAGCCAGGAGGTCTTGTGGCAATAGGAACTAAATTGGATCCTTCACTCACTCGCAGTGATTCTCTGATTGGCTCAGTTATAGGAAAACCAGGTACATTGCCAGAAAACTCGAATGAGGCGCAGCTAGAAGTCAATCTGTTTGATTCTGCGGTTGGAACAATAAACGATGTCAAGGTGACGCCAATACAGGCAGGAGAATCATTACGACTTAACATAGGAACCGCACCTGTTCTTGCCAAGGTAAGCAAGGCAAAGGGGGCAAATATTGAAGTTCAATTCAAAAGGCCGGTTTGCCTTTTTGAACAAAGTAATGTCGCAATAAGCAGAAAAATTGAGGAAAGATGGCGACTAATCGGAGCAGGAATAGTTGGTTGATGTAATATGCGACACAAGTTTTCTCATTCATCTAGCTACCAATAGAATAAAGAATCTTTCAACAATTGATACCGAAATAGGCAATATTCGATTTATTGTTCCAAGTATTGTGATTATGGAACTAAAGAAGCTCTTAGATGACGAAGAAAAAAAAGGCGCTGTAACTCTGACGCTTGATTATATCAAATCATTTCCAACCATTTCCCTGAATGGCAGTTTCGCTGACGCGGCACTGCAATCATACATAAAAAAACAAGGAGGAATTGTGGCAACAATGGACAGGGAGCTAAAATCAATTATAAAAAAATTAGGCGGCTCTATTCTTTCTATATCGAATAACAAAATAGTATTAGAATCAAGTAAGGTTTAACTTGGTAAATGACGATTTCAAATTATGCTGGAATATAATGACGTTCAAATAAAGTGGCATGGACATGATACATTCACATTAACAAAAGATAACATTACGATTTGTTTTGATCCATATCAGATTAATAAAAAATTTCATGCAGACATTGTATTAATTTCTCACAATCACTTTGATCACCTAAGTATTGCTGACTTGAAAAAAATTGCCGATGAAAAAACTGTCATAATAGCAGCAAATGAATGTATTGAGCAAATCAAACTACCATGCAAGAAATTAATCGGCATTGCCCCAAATGAGAAAATAGATATTGATGGATTCAAAATAAATACAAACCGAGCTTATAACATTGACAAGATAAATTCGGATACAAAAAAACCATTTCATCCAAAAGAAGACAACAAGATAGGGTTCATCATAACCATAAACAATACTAGATTCTATCATACGGGGGATTCTGATTTGATACCAGAAATGATTGACATAAAACCAGATGTTCTATTTGTACCTGTTAGCGGAACGTATGTGATGACTGCAGATGAAGCAGCAAAAGCAGTTAAAGAAATAAAACCAAAGCTTGCGATTCCAATGCACTATGGCAGTGTTGTGGGCAGCGAAGATGACGCAAAAGCCTTCAAGAAACTTGTAACATCGTCCGAAGTGCATATTCTTTCAAAAGAGTAATAAACATAATCTCTCGGAAAAGAATCAATTGCTTTCTAACCGAAAATTATTCAGTGTGGGTAGTTTTGAATTTTGTTTACATCACTTACTCATAGTACTGGTTCTTTCATCCTCGTTTTCCATTTCTGCATTGATTAGGTCTCAGCCTGCAGCCTATGGATTCCAACTAAACGAGTTTGACCCATTTTTTAATTACAGAGCAACAAAATTCATTGTAGAAAACGGTCTAGATGCTTATTTGAACTGGTATGATTACATGAGTTGGTATCCTCATGGAAGAGATATTGCAGGAACTTCTCAAGTTCTGTTGCATATAACGGCAGCCTCACTTTACCAAATTTTTGGTGGCGGTACTGATCTTTATGGCTTTACAGTTGTATTTCCAGTAATCCTTGGCTCTTTGACCGCAGTTGTTGTATTTGCTTTAGTTAGGGTGATAGGGGGGACTACTGCGGGACTGTTTGCCTCGTTATTATACTCCATCTCTCTGCCAGTAATAGTTAGAGGTACACTTGGATGGTTCAAGTCAGAACCGCTTGGGTTGTTTTTTGGGCTTCTTGCGATCTATTTACTCTTAAGCGGAATAAAATCAAATTCGCGTAAGATTGCCCTTGCCAAATTAATCGGTGGTGGAATATTTCTTGGCTTTTCTTTTTCGGCTTGGGGTGGAAGCGAGTTTTTCGTCTTACCTATTGGTGTTTTTATAATGTCATTACCGTTTGTCAGACAAGACAATCGCTTTCTCATGTGGGCCATTCCTGTATTCCTCCTTGGCATTGCAATTGCTATTACGCCATTAGAAAGACCTGGAATACAATTTTTTACAAGGGCAAGCGGCTTTATGCTGGTTGGTCCAACAATCTTTCTCATTACTTGTTATTTTATTCAAAAAATAGGCAAGGTTGAACACCGAAAGCGTAATTGTGCATTATTTTTAGCAGTCGTAATCATACTTGGTATTTTCATATTGTCCACAAATGTATTTGGACTTCCAAGTTTCAGATATCTGAATGCAATTAATCCGTTTCTGACCACAGTAGATCCTTTGGTAGATTCAGTAGCAGAACACGCAACTACTACCATTTTCCAATCATTTCTGTTTAATTCCGTCTTTATGATATTTGGAGCATTAGGAGTTTGGCTAATTTTTAAAAATCTTTTAAATAATTCAAACAACAATCGTGATGTTCAGATTTTTGCCTTGATTGTTGGATTGTTTGGAGTTTATATCAGCTCCGCATTTGTAAGATTAGAGATCTATTCTTCACTCTCCCTTATCATTTTGGGCTCAGTAGGACTGTCGCTTCTCACTAAAGAAATTTTTAAACACAATCGACAGGAAAATAAAAAAATTATCAAAGCTCATCCAGCAGCACTCAAAATTTCCTTTACTGTCATTATTACCATATTGCTTATTATTCCAATAACACTTCCAGCAAGCTCCAATTGGGTAAATAGTGTAAAAGCGCCTCCAACCATCCTAAACGGTGGAAGTAACTACAACATAGCTGTAAATGATTGGCTTGATGCAATGGACTGGATCAAGAACAACACTCCAAAGGATGCAGTTATTGCATCTTGGTGGGATTACGGATACTGGATTACAACGCTTGGAGAAAGAAAGACACTAGCTGATAATGCCACCTTGATAGACTGGCAAATAAAGCTGATTGCAAAAATGCTGCTTAGCTCACCTGATGAGGCGTGGAAGATACTAACAAGCGACAAACCTTCTGAGGGACTAGATGCAGATTACGTCTTGATCTATGTGGCTGCACAAAGAGTAAACAGCGAAGATCCGCCACTATACCTTGTTCAAGGTGGTGGAGATGAAAGCAAAAAGCAATGGTTTATGAGAATTGCGGGAGTCTCAGTTGACAAATATATCTATAATGATGGATTAAGTGGAACAAATGAGTTCTGGAATGAGACCCTGCTTGGCAAAATGATTCCGTTCTCTCCAATGCTGTATGTAGATCTTAACACTCAACAACAGTCGCAAGCGTATGCATCAGGTCTTACCCCAATTTACATAAATGATATTAAATTTCCTAAAAATGGTGACGGACCGTTAAAACTTGTCTATGAATCTTCTGGCTTTTTACGAAAAGACTCTGGACCAATTAGCGGTGTCTTAATTTATGAGGTAAACAAAGATTACAAACCAAAAACAGAAGCATCTACCGCGACAGAATCAGACACTAAAGCATCCAGCGAATCAATCACCAAAACATCTGGAGAACTTGCTACAATAGAGACAACACTGGGAAATATTGTAATTCAACTCAACAAAGATGTGGCACCAAAAACAGTTGATAATTTCAAAAAACTTGCAGATTCACATTTCTATGATGGTACCCTATTCCATAGAATCATACCTGGATTTGTAATACAGGGAGGCGATCCAAATACAGTGTCTGGCCCACCTCAAACTTGGGGGACGGGAGGACCTGGATATATGATTCCCGCCGAATTTAGCAGCCTAAAACATACAAAATATGTTGTATCTATGGCAAGGGGGGGAGACATCAATAGTGGAGGCTCACAGTTTTTCATCGTATTGGGCGATGCACCATTCCTTGATGGCAAGTATACAATTTTTGGTGAAGTAGTAGAGGGTAAAGATATAGTAGATAAATTGGGTTCCCTAAAAACAAATTCTGCTGATCAACCAGTAGACGTTGAGCAAGCACGAATCAAAAGTATAAGAATTTCTTAGCTATATCTCGTTAGAATATTCTTCCTTGAACTTGTCCGCTATGCGGTATCTTGCATATTTATCGTCGGGAGAAAACTTTGCTGGATGCACAGTATTTGTCTTAGAATCACAATGTGAACATGCATCTTTTAGAGTGTATTTTTTACAGTTTGGACATTTACGAATCTGAAATTTCAATATCATCCCTCTCTTGTTTTCTTTGACTCTTCTCTTGTAAAATTAAACGTGCCATGATTTTTTTCAACAGTTTTTTGCAGTTTATCTAGTATGGGTTTTAGCATTCTTTCTGCAGTCTTAAAGTCCTGACCCTTTACCGTTATTCTGTACTTTGGTGCACCTATGTATATCACATTTACATTTGCCTTTTGATCGCCAATTGCGTCCAAAAGCGCATTCTTGATTACCTCGACACCATCAGATTTATTGCAAGTAATTTCAGAAATTCCACGAATTTCGACTGACGGGGGCTTGATTTTTGTACTTACCTCTTCTATCGCAGAAACAGTCTTTTTTGCAAGTTTTAGTTCATCTAAAACGGTAATGTCTTTTGTTACCACATCCAAAAACATATCATACACAAAGTCGTATTTTGAAAAAATCACATCTTCAAGTTTTTCTACATCGTTATCAGACAAACCGGCTATCTCCTTAACATTTTCTAGGAATGTTTTGCCTTTTTCGATTCTTTTGACTTCTAACAGCTTTTTCTTTTGTTGTTCTTTTGAAACCTGTTTTAGTGAAAGATCGATTTCTGATCTATTTGGATTTACTTTTTTTACAAGCAGTACTTTTTTTTCACCTTCTTTTACAAATTTACTTACAGAACGAACCCATCCGGGAGCTATCTCAGATATGTGAAGAAATCCCTGCAGTCCATTGTATTCATCAAGACTCACATATGCTCCATGGTCAGTAAGCTTAGTTATGGTTGCAATTACAATTTCTCCAATCTCTGGTAATTCCTGTGATTCGGTAGCCATGCAAATTTGGCTCGGTGTACATAATTTAATGTTGTTGCTCAGAAATCTATGCCTTTTTTTGCTCTTATACCTTGTTGAAAAGGATGTTTTATTTCTCTCATTTCAGTTACTAAATCTGCAGCTTCAATAACTTCT
Organism: Nitrososphaerota archaeon; assembly: GCA_016215465.1. Taxonomy (GTDB): domain Archaea; phylum Thermoproteota; class Nitrososphaeria; order Nitrososphaerales; family Nitrosopumilaceae; genus Nitrosotenuis. Next base: position 20,525 of record JACRJT010000017.1, read on the forward strand.
GGTTTAGCGTGATTTCCTGTCAAAACCAAATTCAGTTGTGATGGTTTTATTTTTATCATTTCAAGAATTTTTTCCACAGATACCAAACCAAGGTTTACGGCATAGTTTATCTCATCAAGTATGATGATGTCGTATTTTCCAGAAAGAATCTTTTCCTTACTTATTTCGACTGCCTCATCTGCAATTTTTTGATGAATCTCTCTGGGAGTCTTATCGTCTAATATTCCAACAAAGCCTTTCCCTATGGCTGTTAGCTCAAATTCAGGCTCTAGTCTTTTTGATGATGTCATTTCTCCATAATGCCAAGAGCCCTTGATGAATTGGATCATGCATGTTTTGTGGTTATATCCTGCCGCTCTTAGTGCCATACCTAGAGCCGCTGTCGTTTTGCCCTTTCCCTTACCGGTGTATACTATAACAAGACCGTCTTTTTCCATAATGAAAAATCGAGATCGAATACTAAAAACATTGGTATATTTCCTGATTTGCTAAAGCCATATGATAAGAAAGAACAAAATTCCGCGTATTTTGATTGCTGGCGTTACTAGCGGAGTGGGAAAAACTTCGATAACATGTTCTATCATTCATGGAATGAAAGACAAAGGCTATTCTGTACAACCATTCAAAGTTGGTCCTGATTACATCGATCCCACTTATCTTTCTGCAATTTCTGGTAACAATGCACGAAACCTGGACTCTTGGATAATGGGAAAAGAAGCAGTGGTCCAAAGTTTTTTGAAGAATTCTCAATCCGACATATCTGTCGTTGAGGGAGTAATGGGATTCTATGATGGATTCTCTGGAACTTCAAATTTTTCTAGTACGCATCACATAGCAAGCATACTTCAAACTCCCGTCATTTTGGTTCTGGATGCAAGTAAGACAGCAAGATCAATTGCTGCAACTGCATTAGGATACACAAGGTTCCACCGAAATTCAAGAATAGTCGGATTCATACTTAACAAAATTGGCAGCAAAAAACACGAAGAGATGTGTAGGAGCGCACTTTCTAGCTTGAAAATTCCTGTCCTTGGAGTCATACCAAAAAATTCTGAATTTGACATGCAGTCAAGGCATCTGGGACTAGTACCAGTAATTGAACAAAACGACCTAAAACAAAAAATAAAAAAAATTGCAAAAAAGATTTCGAGTTATCTTGACATTGATGAAATAATCTCAGTAGCAAAACAAGCATCGCCATTTTTGCAGACCAGCAAACAACCGCAAGCACCATCCAAGGTCAAAATAGGCGTAGCAATGGATAAATCATTTAATTTTTACTATTATGATAATTTTGATGCGTTAAGACGTGAGGGTGCAAAGATAGAGTTTTTTAGTCCAATATCAGATCCTGCCCCACCAAAATGTGACGGCCTCTACATTGGAGGTGGATTTCCAGAGGTGTTAGGTCAACTCTTGACAAAAAACCACACCATGAAAAAATCAATCAAGAGTCTTGCCGAACAGGAAATGCCGATTTATGCAGAATGCGGTGGGCTGATGTATCTTACAAAATCAATAGAATACGGTAACAAAAAATATTCGACAGTTGGTCTTTTTGATGCTGAAACTACCATGGAAAAGAAAATGACGTTAAACTACACAAAGGCACAAGTTATTTCAGATTGTATAATTGCAAAAAAATCAACAAAGTTACTTGGACATGAATTTCATTATTCTGAACTCAGATCAATTCCAAAGGACTCTAAATTCGCTTACGACTTATCAATTGGGGTTGGAATTAACGGTAAAAAGGATGGCTTGCTTGAGTATAACACACTTGCCTCATACATGCATCTTTATTTTGATCGGAATAATTACTCAAAGAATTTTGTTAAAAATTGTATAAAATTCTCAACTAGATGACTTTTCTCGTATAATTTTAAAAAGCGCATTTATTATTGCAGCAGCACAGGGAGATCCGCCCTTTCGCCCCTTGTTTGTTATGTATGGAAGATCAATAGTTTGTAGTAGGTCTTTTGATTCTGCAGCAGATACAAAACCAACCGGTACACCAATTACAAGCTTTGGCCTTGTGGCTTTTTCTTTTATCATACTAATTACTTCCAAAAGTGCGGTAGGTGCATTGCCTATCACTATGATGCCGTCGTTCATCTCTGAGGCCCTCATGCGCATGGCTGTCTGAGCTTTGGTCCTATCTAGTTTCATGGCTTCTTTTACTACTGCGGGGTTCGCTATGTCGCAAATAACGTTTGTTTTAAAATCGTCAAGATTTTTTTTGTTTAATAGTCCAATGATTCCATTTACGTCAATTATGATGTTCTTGCCGCTCTGAAGTGCTTCCAGTCCATTCTTTACTGCATCTTTATGAAAAATCATCCCATTCTCCCTTGCAAAATCAAAGTCAGCAGTTGAATGAATTATTCTCCTTACTATCTGCCATTCGTGGCCTTTGTATGGATGAGGGCCAATCTCTTGCTCAATAATTTCCATGCTCTCGTCCTCTATGGACTGGCCTCTTCTAGTTTGCATTCTCTACCTCTTGTGCTCTTTCTAAAATCAAATCTACCATTTTTTCGTCAACCCCTATATGTTCGGTAATGTAGACCTGCTTTAATTTCGCTTTTTCTAATGCCGGTCTAAGATCCTGATTGATATCTGTTTTAACATGAGCACCCTCATGAAGAAAATAAAATACTATTACCAGGACTTGTGGATTATTTTTTTGAGCATTCTCAATCCCCAATGCTATGTCGGGCTGCTCAATTTCTAGGAAACATCGATCCACATTTCTGTAGGTTTCTCTCATACCATCCACTATGTAGTTTATCGAGATCTGGGCATTTGGATCCATGCTTCCATGACCAATAATCAATACGTCTACGTCTTTTTTTGGAAGGTCTACATTGTTTTTCTTCAAAGCTGTAGATATTCTGTTGTCTACCAACTCGAGTAGTGTTTTGTGCATGCTCATGGGTTTTGTTACCAGAAACTTTACCTTGGTTTTAGTCTGAAATTTCATTGCCTCAGTTACAGCTACTTTAACTTTTTTGCCTGGATACAGAAAGTAGGGAACTATAGTTAGTGAATCTATTTCTTGGTTTAGACATTTTGCAATTCCATCCTCTATGTAAGGTGGTACTACTTCCAAAAAACAATATTCGGAAAAAACATAATTGCCTTTTTCCTTTACTTTTAGGCAAATTTTCTCAAGCTCTTCTTCGGCTTCTCTTTCTTTGCTACCTCTGTCAATTAACAATAAACCACGTTTCATTTTTCAATCCTTGCTATGGCAATGGTGAGATCTGGTGGAAATTTCTGCTTTTCAACAACAAGGCTTCCCTTGGAACTTAATATCGATGATGCCTCAGACACGCTTGCCGTACCCTCAAAGGCTTCAACCATGACTGAGGGGTTTGGAATTCTAACTCCTGCCAAATCCCCCCTTTCAAAATATTCAACGGAAACCCCTAACTCTTTTGCAGCCTCAACTAGACTGCTGACGTCTTGTGGTTTTTTTATTGATGTAAATCTTGCAATTGCTTTAGGACTAAGGTCAAATTTTTCTAGACACGTATTCAGACCTTCCAATATCTTTTCTTTTGTGGTATCTCCGTGCAATCCAACTCCAATTACCAATGTTTTTGGCCTGTACACTACTGCGTTTTTTAAAATCTTACCAGTAATCTTTTTGTCTGATATTATCAAAAAGCCTCTAGAATCTGATTTCTCTAGTTTTTCAAATGTATCGTAGATAGTTACATTTTTTGGCAAGTCTCCTTCCCACCAATTTCGTTCACCAGCATCTTGGTAAACTCCAATTTTCTCCTCATTTACCATAAACGCACTTATTTTTGTCACAGTAGAATCATCGTCTATACTCCATCCAAACTTTCTGCCTACCAAATCAACTGAGATTGTCTTGTTTACATCCGCGGCTGTAGTGATGACTGCAGTTGAGCCAAGTTTTTTTGCAATCTCATTTGCAATCTCATTTGCTCCTCCCAAATGCCCAGACAGCGTGCTTATGACAAAGTTTGCCTTGTCGTCTATTACAATTACGGCCGGGTCTGTTTTTTTATCTCCCAGATGGGGAGCAATTAGTCTAATTACAGCACCCAACGAAAATATGCAAATTATTGCATCATTACTTTTGTAAAGTTCTACAATCTTGGTAGTTGTAGGTTCATCATACCAATTTGCGTTTGTGCTGTCAGCAAATTTTGATGGTGCAAATATCTCCCATGTTGGAAAAACCTCTTTTATTGCAGACGCAATCTTGATTCCGTTTTTTGTAATTGCAAGAATTGCCGTTTTTTCCATAAATGGCCTCTTTTCTTGCTCAATAAAATTTCTTAGGATGAATATATCTTCCAAGTATCTTGCCGTCAAAGTCAAAAAGAATCACGTCCAATTCCACTTTATCTTCAGAATGCTGGCGCATTTGTTTATACACCTCAGCACAAACCGATGTAAAAAATCCCTCAACATTGTTTCCAATAATTATCTCTTGTACATGTCTTGCAGTGTTTGCTTTTCTTATTTGCTCTAGTATGGTCTGATTTGTGGTCAAAGTGCCGGCTATTTTAGCAAGAAAATCCATGTCTACTTTGGATCCTTTAACATGAGTCTGTTTGATGCCTGCTGCCATTTTTGCCAGCTTGCCAATAAAACCAGCAACATGTGCCTTTCGTATTCCCTTTTTAGCACATTGCTGGATTGTATAGCCTGAAAAATCGCCCATTTGGACAAAGCAGTGATCAGGCAAGTCAAACTCTTTTCTAGAAAATTCTTCACTTCGCCCTCCTGTGGTTAATACCACAGTGTCGTTTTTCATTGCAATTGTAACATCTAGACTTTGCCTAATTGAAGCAGCAAACGATGCTGTGGAATAAGGAATTACTATCCCAGTTGTCCCGAGAATCGATATTCCGCCCAAAATACCAAGTCTTGAATTATCTGTTTTTGTTGCAATTTCCTTTCCTTTGGGAACAGAAATAATTACACTGATTCCATTTTTTATAAGAACGTCTTTTCCGGCCAGAGTCAAATTTTCAGTTATGATTTTTTTAGGTGCTGGATTAATTGCGGCACTGCCTATTTCCAAGCCGAGGCCTGGCTTTGTTACCCTGCCTACTCCCTCACCACCGTCTACCTCAATTTGTCCTACCTTGTTTGTAAGACTCAGATCCGCGATAATTTCTGCACCGTGTGTTACATCAGGATCATCACCGCCGTCTTTTATCACCGAACATCTGGCTGAGGTGGAATCAAACTGACAACTTGATATTTTAATTGTAATTTTTTTTTCTTTTGGTAACAAAACTTCGATCGACTCGATTTTTTTTTGATTTATTATTGCAAGTAGCGCTGATTTTGCAGCTGCCGTAGCAGATGTACCGGTTGTAAAACCCGTTCGTAGCTTATCTCTTGGTTTTTCTACATCGCTCACAAACTGATATGTTATTTTTATGTAATAACTCTTCTTAGATTACTTTAAAATTTCTGAAAGAATTATCCACAGTGCCATTGCTACAAGACCCCCGTAAAGTAGAACATGTGTCATTTTATGGGAGACTGGCTTTTCCGTATTGTGAGTTTGGGACTCATTAAAATTTGCGCCGAAATTGCGAGTAAATTCCTCAAAATTAGCCTCACGATTAAACCTGAAATCATCACTTGCCTTCTTGTCGTAATAATTCCAAAAATCCGCATGCGCGGTCGCCGCGTCGTTATGTGAAGCATTATTTCTCTTTTGTTCCTGTTTTAGAAACTGGTATGCCTCGGTAATTTCCTTGAATTTTTTATCGGATTCTTTTTCCTTGTTCCTGTCTGGATGATATTTTAATGACAATTGCCTGTATGCATGCTTTATCTCCTTAAGCGAAGCTCTTTCATTCAAGCCAAGAGTTTGGTAGCACTGTAATGCATCCAATGGCTAACTTTGGTAATACACATTTAAAATTATACTGGTGATGTGATATTTGTGAAAGAAAAAAGATCACAAATAGCTATTACTGGAGCAAATGGGTTTGTTGGTAGAAATATCAGAAAATTTCTCAGTCACAACAAGATGTCAGTAATCAGTCTGACAAGAAACAAGCACATGCCTCTCAAATACGAAACAAACATTCGCTATTCCGATCTTGATCAGAAAAATCTTATTCCCAAACTAAAGAACTGTTATGCATTAGTGCATCTAATTGGCCAAGGAATACAGAGTGTTGACGCTACTTATGATGACGTCAACGTTGAGCTGACAAAAAAAATTGTGAAACTCTGCCAGAATGCAAAAATTAGAAAAATTGTTTACATAAGTGGTTTTGGCGTCAATCAATCAACAACATTTGGATATTTTATCTCAAAATTCGAGGCAGAGCAAGAAATAATCAGATCTGGTCTTGATTACACAATTCTGAGAGCATCCTATATAGTCGGAAATAACGATCCGCTGACAAAAAACCTGAATAAACAAATCAAAAGAGGCACAATAATAATTCCTGGCTCTGGATCGTATAGGCTGCAACCAATATCTGTTAATGATGTAACAAAAACAATTCTTGCTTCTATAGCCAACAAGCAATTTTCAAATAAAATTGTGGATCTTGTCGGCCCACAAACCATAACCTTTGAAAATTTTGTAAAGAAATTTGCCAAGAAACAAACTAAAATTAAAAAAATTGATCTAGAAGAAGCATATCGTACAGCACTAAATCAACCAAAAAACGCCATTTATGGATTGGACGACTTGAATATACTTGTTGGCGACTTTGTTGGTAATCATAAAAAGCTAGAACAGTTATGCGGCTTTAAGCTCACGCCGCTAAAAGAAATTCTATAACCCTGCTGCCTTTTTTAGCAAATCTGCCTTGTCTGTTTTTTCCCAAGGGAACAAAATATCAGTTCTTCCAAAATGCCCGTATGCTGCAGTGTCCCTGTAAATTGGTTTTTTTAGGTCAAGCTGTGATATGATGGCTCTTGGTCTCATATCGAAGTTCTTTCTGACTAGATTCTCAATATCTTCTTCTGGCATTTTACCTGTACCAAAAGTGTTTACCATCAATGAAACTGGCTCTGCAACTCCAATTGCATATGCAACTTGGACCTCGCATTTATCAGCAAGGCCTGCTGCAACAATGTTTTTTGCAATGTATCTGCACATATAGCAAGCTGATCTATCTACTTTTGATGGATCCTTTCCAGAGAAGGCACCACCACCATGTCTTCCCTGTCCACCGTATGTATCTACGATGATTTTTCTTCCGGTAAGACCGGCATCACCTGGAGGGCCACCTATCACAAAACGTCCAGTTGGATTGACGTGAATCTTTATCTTGTCATTCCACCACTTACCGCATACTGGTTTTATCACTTTTTCAATTATTTGGTTTCGAATGTCAGAATTTGTAATATCTGGAGAATGCTGAGTTGATATGACTACGGTTTCAATTCCTTTTGGTTTACCATCCTCATATTCTATGGTTACCTGCGACTTGCCATCAGGTCTTACCCAGGCAAGCTCTTTGCTTTTACGTAATTCGGCCAGCCTTCTTGTTAGTTTATGAGCAAGAAGAATTGGTAGCGGCATTAATTCGTCAGTCTCATTTACAGCATAACCAAACATCAATCCTTGGTCGCCTGCTCCCTGATCCTTGTTTTCACTGGCAGTAACACCCTGAGATATGTCGGGACTCTGCGCATGCAATGAAACTAGTACACTGCAAGAGTCTGCATCAAAACCAAACTCCGGCTTGTCGTATCCTATCTCTCTTATGGTTTTTCTTACAACATCTTGAATGTCAAATCTTGCCTTTGAGGTAACCTCACCAGCAACAATCACAACACCCGTGGTTGTCATGGTCTCTATAGCAACGCGAGAATCTGGATCCTGTCTAAGAAATTCATCTAATAATGCGTCTGAAATCTTGTCGCAGATTTTGTCAGGATGTCCTTCTGTTACTGATTCTGAAGTAAAAAGAAAACTCCTTGACATCGGGAATCTGACCTATAGTTCGTTTTCTAGTCTGATAAATAATACGTTATTTCCTCTAACGATAACTCTGCCATAGTTTGCAGATATCTTTCCATCATGAAGTTCTTCTGCGTCTGTCATGATCAAATTCATGTAGGAATCAACGTTATCCATTTTGCCCTTGTACTCTACTTCATTCTTTAGCCTAACTGTGACTTTCTTTTTTGTATTTTTTTGAAGAGTTGTTAGTGGTTTCTTCACGCTTGTTTGTGACAATGGTTGCTCTCTTGTTGATGCTAGCTTGATAACCGGAATAAAAGCCTTGCCTATTTTATTATATCAATATTAGATTTGTTTATTTTTCCACTTTTTGAGAATTTATCATACATGATATCAACTGGACTAGAAAAATTAGACGAGTTACTTGGGGGCGGAATAAAAAATGGAATAATTACGGATATCTTCGGTGCAAGCAGTACTGGAAAAACCCAGCTGGTATTGCAAATAGCAGTTAACTGTCTTTCACAGGGAGGCACCATATTATACCAGGACACAACGGGAAATTTTAGACCTGAAAGACTACTAGATATGCTAAAACCAAAAGAACTCGATGCAGCACTTCTTGACAAAATAACAGTTGGAAGAATTACAAACACGCAGGAGCAATTCACCGCCATATCAAAAATAGGACAATCCAATTTTTCGCTAGTCATAATTGACAACATAACTGATCTGTTTTCATTTGAGTATTCAAAGGAAGACCAAATCTTAGAAAAAAATAAGCAATTCACCAAATACATGAAACATCTAGCTACCATATCACTTGAGAAAAAAATCCCAATAGTTGTAGTAAACATGATTAGAAAAATCAACGACACCGAACAAGAAAACCTTGATTCAATCATGAATCTTTTTACACACATCAAAATCAGGCTCTCAAAAAAATCGATCAACTACATGGGCGAAGTGTTTCCACATTCTGGGAAAAATCGATTTTATTATAAAATTGAAAAAAATGGATTGATGAGCTCAACTTAACCTATTTAACCATGAGAACTATCTAATTCACTATGGCAGGAATCTTTGACTCTATTCCAATTATAACTGTGGTTTTGTTTGCAATTGGAGTTATTGGAATAATTGTATATGAACGAGCTAAATCAAGAAAAGACACAGAACAAACAGCTTGATTCTATACTAGCCAAATTTAGTTCCCTAGGATTTGCGCAACTCACCGAAATTCAAAAAAAAGCAATCCCGCTAATAATTCAAAAAAAAGACTCGCTCATAATCGCGCCGACAGGCTCAGGAAAGACAGAATGCTCGGTAATCCCAATCTTCTCGTTCATTGGAACTTCAAAGTCGGCTGGAAAAATAAAAGCACTATACGTAACGCCGCTAAGGGCATTAAACAGAGATATCTTTAAGAGAATAATCCGGTATGCAGAATCTGAAAATCTTACAATAGAAATTCGACACGGAGATACGTCGCAAGCAACTAGGAAAAAAATTTCTGCCATGCCTCCAGACGTCTTAATCACAACACCTGAGACACTTGTAATTTTACTAACCCAGCAAAAAATGCTTGACGCATTATCTGAACTGGACTGGATCATAATAGATGAAATTCATGATTTATTATCCAATGAGCGAGGATCTCAATTATCGCTTAGTCTTGAAAGGTTACAAATTAACTCAAAACACAACATGACAAGAATAGGCCTTTCTGCAACTGTAGGCAACACTATCGATGCTGTAAAATTCCTAGTGGGAACAAAAAGAAAATATGAAATCATCAAAGATGAAACAATAAGAAAATACGATGTTGAAATAAAACACGTAGATGGGACAATTAGTGATGTTGCAGACTTTATAGTTGATTATCTGGTCAAGCTGAATCTGAAC
>JACRJT010000001.1 GCA_016215465.1 Nitrososphaerota archaeon
GAAGGTTCTTTGCATGTTCTTTTGGAATGGTAATTGACGTCACAAAATACGGCATTCCTTTGTAGCTTCGTGTGCGTATTTTCATCACTCGGATTTGTACGAATTCTGGAATTATTTGCGGGCAGAGAACAAGGCCTGTCTTTGTCTGTCCTGCAAATAAAATCTGCTTGTCCTTTAGCCCGAGATACGATGAAATTTTGTTTGGAATCGTTAGGCGGAATTTGTAGTGGAATTGAGGCTTTCCCGCAACGTCTTTGGATTTTGTTAGGAATTCTTGAAGAACAGTCATGTCTTGAGTTCTCAACATGTCTTCCTTTAAGATGGGGTTTGGCCGTAGAATTTTAGGTCTTTTAATGCCCGAGTCTTCTTTTGAAGTTCTGAGCTAAGGTGTTTGAACTGGCACACATAGGTATTGGTTGTTACAAATTCCCACAATCAGTTACATCACATATGCCAGTCTCGTTGATACGTATTGAATCAAGTTGCTGCCAAGTGAATTTTTGGTGGGAATGTTGTTGTCACAAAAAAATTACTGTCTTATTAATTTGAAATGTTGTAGATTTGTTGAATGTTTTTTCAAGGCAAAAGCATGACGGAATTTTGAAAGGTATTACGGATTTTTGTCATGTTTTGTATTTTTTGCCAGAAGGGATTCTAAAATTGGTGTCATACTATGCTTTTGCGTTTTTTTTGGTTTTTTGCCCTTTTGGGGTCTTTGTTTTGTTAAGTACGCATGATCATTACAGAATTATACTAAGTGCTGATTTGCATCGGTTTTTTTGATTTTGAAAAATCACATGTCAAAATTTTGTCATGTTTTGAAGGGAACCTCTTGGGAGTATTTTCCATATGGATGGGAAGATGTTGTGTGGTTAGCTCATCCATGTAACTTTTGGTTTGGCAAACCTGTTTGGCTCTACAGCATCAATACCAAAAAATCAAACCGCAGTAGTTACTGCAAAAAATGTGCCAAATAATCAAACGATAGATCATTTGACACATTTTTCATCAAAGTTTTTTCCAGCTTGCAGGTTGCCTGCGGATGATACGTAGGATGACCTGTCATATATGATGAGAAACGCAGGTAAATTAGCAGGCTGATTTACCTGTGCCAAAGAGATTACCGCCCAAACACATACCAAGACAGAGATTTCATCTTTTGACAGTTTGTTCCTTAGTACAAAAGACCATAACATCCTATTGTAGATTTGATCGGGTCACAAAACAAAGAGCTAATTACATACGAGATTCATAATGATTCCAATGAGGACCCTCCAAAATGCGAGGGATCTGATATGGGAAAAAGCACAGAACATGAACAGATAATCAACACTGCCAAAAAACAAACAACATCGAAAAAACAACGACTTCTATCCAATCCAGACGTTAACCGGTGGTATCAAAACGTTGCAAGGGGAAGCATGATCAATGCTGACGTGCGACTGAGGCGACTGAGAAAGTTCTGCGAGGATCACGACATCACCCCGATGCAGCTAGCCGAACTCGGGATGAGGGACGTGAGAACCACAACAGACCTTTTGCAAGACCATGTAACACGAATGGAAGAGAATGGATTTGCTCCGCAATACGTCAAAGGTGTTCTGACTTCGGTAAAATCCTGGTTGCGCCACTTTGATGTGGAAATCAAGCGAAAGATCAAGATCAGGAACATCGACTCGACGCCGACCTTGGAAAATGAAAGAGTGCCTGAAGGGAACGAGCTTGCAGAGCTGTTCAACAGGGCAAAACTCAGACAGGGAGCAATAATGGCTCTGATAGGAAAAGCAGGTCTAAGACCAGAAGTTCTCGGGAACTACGACGCGACAGATGGCCTGATGGTAAAGGATTTGCCAGACCTTGCAATAGTGCAGGGGCTAGCAGTCTTCACCAGGACACCGTCAAGGATAGTGGTAAGGAGAACGCTCTCAAAGGCTCGTCACGAATACTTCACTTTCATATCCGACCTAGGCGGAAAGAGACTTCTCGCATACATGAACCAGAGGATAATGGAAGGCGATGCACTTGGTCCAGAGTCACCAGTAATTGCGCCAAGCAAACTGACGCGTTATCGTGGAAAGAATGTCGGAAGGAAGTTCATCAGAACGCTTGTCATAACGAGAGACGTAAGGGAGACGATGAGACCTAGGTTCGAGTGGAGACCGTATGTGCTAAGAGCATTCTTTGACACACAACTTCTAATCGCTGAATCTAGAGGAAAAATAGCGCATGACTTTCGTGTCTTCTTTATGGGCCACAAGGGATCCATAGAAGCAAAATACACGACAAACAAGGGAATACTTCCGAAACTTTTGACAGACGAGATGCGTGATGCATTCAAGAGAAGCGAAGAGTTCCTTGATTTGGAAAAGTCAAGTGAGGATCCACTAGAGAAGCAGAAGGAAGAAGTAAGGACAAAGATACAGACTATGCAGCCGGACGAGCTCGCAAGTGTGCTAGAGCTTCTCAGTGGTATGGGAGGCGGCAATACAAGCAGCGAGTCGCAACGGCAGACGAGTCTGAGCAACTGATTGCGGAAGGATGGCAATTCATAGGAGTTCTTCCAAACGGTAAGGTCGTCCTAAAACAGGGCCCGATCATTAAGTAAGAGTGGGCCCAAAGGGCTTCGATCCCTTGGCTCACCGGTTATGAGCCGGTTACTCTACCAAGCTGAGTTATGGGCCCCAAAAAACAGATTGCTTTTCACTATAAATGTTATAGAGCTTAGCAGTAGTTTTCGTAACAACTGTCAAGCAGATGATTTTGTGCAGACAGTGATTTTTCTGCCACCAGGAGTAGTTCGTCGTGTTTTTCTTCTGGTATGGCATTGATGATGTTTCTCCAAGTTGCCGCATGTCGTATGTCTGCCTCCATGTGGAGTCTAAAGTACTCGGTTGCCTCGCTTGCAGTGATGTTGTAGAATTTTTCCAATCCATCTAGTTTTGTGAGGCTTATTTTTGGGATTTCTTTTTCAAATGCATACATTGCCACTGCACCGCTTTCCAGATTTGTGATTAATTGGGATAGTTCATACACTGCCTGGTTTGTTTTCGCCAGACCAGAATAGTTTACAATTTCGGCATCATTAACGCCCAGAGATACTGCAAAGTTTATCCACGGTTTGAGGTGTTCTGCCTCTTCTGCCTGGTTTTCTTTGATTTCAGTGATTAGTGACTCTGGGGCAAAGGATGCGATTGTCTCGACAAAGCCAGGGACTGCCTTTACCATTTGAAAGTATTCTTTGGAATAGCCGGCAAGTGAGTCAATTGAGAGCTTTCCTTCGCTCCACATTTGGTAAAACGGGTGTTTTAACAAGCTTTTTTCTTCTATGATATTGTCAATTCTTTTTGAAAGCGAGTTCATAGTGGTATGATATTCTGCCGATAAAAAAATCTTTCATGTTCAAAACGATTTTAAGGACTTGATACGGCGATGCAAACGGGCTCCTGTGGTGTAGTCCGGTCAAGCATGTCGCCCTTTCAAGGCGGAGATCCCGGGTCCAAATTCTACGTGATGGAAATCCCGGCGGGAGCACCTACAACTATTAATAATCACAGGTAAGAGGAAAACTTGAGCAGTTTTTTGGATCGAAAAAATCTGAAAATAAATCCATTATTTGAGACGTATAAGGAGTATATTACAAGAATTGATCATGCACTCGAGTCAGAGCTTGCACTGTATTCACAGTCCGAGTTTATGCAGCCACTCAAATATGCAATTGATGGCGGCAAGAGAATTAGGCCGCTGATTTTGCTTCTTTCTGCAGAATGCGTGGGAAAAATCGACGAGCGCGCATATATTGCAGGATGTGCAGTTGAATTTTTGCACACAGAGTCAGTCATACATGATGACATTATCGATAATGAGACCTCAAGGCGCTACAAGGATCCTTTCCACATCAAATACGGATACAACACCAGCATTTTGACTGGTGATTTCGTCTTGGGATTAATACTCAACATCTCATCTAGGCTAAACGACCCACGGGTCACAAAGGATTTGGCAAACACCGCAATGCTGATGAGCGAAGGCGAGGTGATCGAGACCAGGCTTGAGACAAGTGAGGACGTGACATTTGACGATTACCTCAAGGTCATAGAATACAAGACTGCAGTTGCCTTTGAAACCGCGGCAAGGCTTGGCGCAATAATTGGGGGCGGAAACGAAGAACAGATAATGGCATTATCGGAATATGGAAAAAACATCGGCATCGCGTATCAAATCAGAGATGATCTGATAGACTGGAAAAACGAAGACAAACTGTTCAACCTGCTTGTGAAAAAGAGTGCAGACCCCCGTGATGTTTTCAACCACATGGAAAAGCTTCTAAAGGATTATGCTGGTAAGGCAAATGCAAGCTTGCGAAAAATTTCAGAGAGCAACGCAAAATCGCATTTAGAGTTCTTGCTTAAATTTACTACCCTGAAGGCGTAATCATAGCGCTGAGCGAAGGCACCGCAGTCTTTGTAAAGTCAATTATTGGATCCGGATACACTCCTATTCCAACTAGGAAGATTATGGAGAATATCATTACTGCAATTATGGATTTTGGCTCTGCGATTCTCTTTTCTGTCTCTCCTTCAAAGTACATCTTACGAATTATCCAACCATAGTAAGCAAGAGACAGTGCGCTGTTTAGTACGCCGGCTATTGCAAGCCATGGAGCCCAAGACGGTACGCCAGTGTCAAGTGCTGCGCCAAATAGCATAAGCTTGCTCCAGAATCCGCTAGTTGGCGGAACGCCTGCCAGTGCAAGGAGAGATACCACAAGACCAATTGATATGATTGGCATTTTCCTGCCAAGTCCCTTTAGCTTATCGATGTTTGTTATGCCAAGTGCCACTACGATTCCGGCAATTGCGATAAATGCCGCACCCTTCATGACAGCATGATTTAGAATATGAAATAGCGAGCCTTGGATTCCAAGTACTGTAAACGGTGCAACTGCCAACCCTATGAGAATGTACCCTGCGTGTCCAATGCTTGAATATGCAAGCATTCTTGAAATGTTCTTTTGCATGATTGCCGCAATGTTGCCAACAGTCATTGTCATTACGGCAATTACTGCAAGCGCAAACGTCCAGTCCAGATTCAACGCTATAGTGCCCATTATTATAACTCGGAGCGCCGCTGCAAATCCGGCCTTTTTGGTCCCTGCCGCAAGCAGTGCAGTTATGGTAGGCGGGGCACCCTCATAGGTGTCTGGAAGCCACATGTGGAATGGAACTAGTCCCATCTTGAATCCAAATCCTGCAATGAACATGCCGACAGCAAGTATTGCAAGAGGCATCATATGCGGGTCCAGAGTTGCAAGACCGGCTATCACCACGCCGATGTTTGTAGAGCCAGTCAGTCCATAGACAAGTGAAATTCCGTAAACTATGATTGCAGACGACAGTGCGCCAAACAAAAAGTACTTGAGGGCAGCTTCGTTTGAGCTTGGATTCTTTTTCATGAATCCTGCAAGTACGTATGTCGGGATGCTCATGAGCTCCCATGCGACAAATAACATTACCAAGTCGGTGGAATATGCCACAAGCACCATTCCGATTGTTGATAAGAGTATCAGAGAATAGTAAACTGCGGGATGTGATTGTCCCCGCATGAAGTTAAACGAGCCGACAGTTGTCATTATAGACACAATAAGCATTGCAATTGCAAACAGTGCACTAAACGAGTCGTTTGCAAGTACGTCGCCTGAAAACAGCGCAGACTGTGGGATTTGGTTTGTGAATACCTCGTATACCACGTAGCCTATTGAGGCAATCAGCGCGCCAAATGCGATTGCCCCATAAAGTGACGATGAGCCTTTTTCTTTTCTCAGTATGCTAATTACCGGAAGAATCATTCCGATTGTTCCAAGTATCGCTATTAGGATTACTGGTGGAGAAGTTATTTCGATCATGCCATGTCTCCTAAATGAACAAAAACAGGACTACGAAAAGTATTCCAGCTCCAAATACGTAAAGATATGATTGTGCAACACCGGTCTGCGTCTTTTGTACTACTTTGGCACTCCAGCCAACTGCGCGCTCCATTCCCATGTTCATGCCGGCGTCAATTGCGGTTTTCTCAAAGTATCTCCAGACTCCTCTTGCTATCCAAAGCGGCGCTACAACAAAGCACCAGTATACCATGGCATTGAGGTACCATCTGTTTAGGATCACCTTGTGAATAGAGTAAAAGAAAATGTTAGAGTTTACAAATTTTACTGGGTCGACAAACCTTCCGATATAGAAGACATACCCAAGGCCCGCCCCTATTGCAAACGCTGCAAGCGATGCGCCAAGTGCAACAGGGTTGATTCCCTCAAGGAACGGAATCTCCATGCCTCCCTCCACTGTCACGTGCGCAGACTCGATGTGGAACGTATTTTCAAGATATTCTGTGAACAGTTCGTGAATCCCATTTTCTGCTGTTAGTCCAATTACGCCAATGCCGATTGTTAATGCTGCAAGTATTCCGTATGGTACCCACATCGACATTGGTGCCTCGTGGATGTGGTGTCCTTCTTTTTCCATGTGTTCAAGATGCTTGCTCTTGTCTCCAAAGAAGACCATGCCGATCATTCTTATGGTATAGAAGGCAGTGATTACTGCGGTAAGTACCGCTATTGCAAATAATGGTATTGCCCACTCGCTTCCGGATTCGTACACTGCTGCAAATATTGCGTCCTTGCTCCAAAATCCAGTTGTGATAAATGGTGCGCCCATCAGGCCAAGTCCTGCTGCCCACATGAATGCGTATGTCTTTTTCATGTGTTTGCGCAAGCCGCCCATGTCAGTCATGAACCTAGATCCAACAACATGGAGCAATGATCCTGCCGCCATGAACAATGAAGCCTTAAACATTGCATGCGAAATCAAGTGGAAGAATCCTGCAGTATATCCGTCAACAAACTGCTTGGACAGTCCTGCCACTCCGAGTGCCATCATCATGTAGCCAATCTGGGAGCCAGTTGAATACGCAAGTACTTTTTTGATTTCAGGGTTTACCATTCCCTGTGTTGCTAGTAGTATTGCAGTTATTGCACCAACCCAAGCTATTACCATAAAGAACTGGTCCAGTGCAAATCCTGCTGCTGCCAGCGCAAAGAACAACGGCCCAAGTCTTGCAACTAGGAACACTCCTGCCTTTACCATTGTTGCCGCGTGAATGAGTGCAGATACTGCAGTTGGTCCAGTCATTGCCTCAAGCAGCCATTCGTTTAGCGGGAACTGGGCTGACTTGCCAATGGCACCACCAAAGAGCAGCACCGCTGCAGGTACAAGCAATCCTTGCGCCTGCATGGAGGTTGCCCAGGCAGTGTCGTGCATTAATTCTCTAAATCCAAATGTTCCTGCAAATGCAAATATCAAAAACATGCCAGATAGCATCATTATATCTCCCACTTTGGTCATGATGAACGCCTTCATTCCTGCATGCGTTGGGGAATAGTAGTCCATCAACCCAAGTACCTTCTTTCCAGGAACACCGACGTGGTCTTTGGCCTTGTCACGATACCAGAACCCGATAAGGGCGTATGACGCAAGACCTACTCCCTCCCATCCAAAGAACATCATGAGTAAGTTGTCTGAAAGTACAATGATTTGCATTGAGCCGATAAAGAACATCATCCAGAACCAGAATCGGACTATGTCCTTGTCTCCTTTCATGTAGCCGGTGCTATACACTATAATCAAAAATGCAATCCAGCCGACAACGTTCGCCATCATTACTGCAAGTGGATCAGCTAAGACTCCTGCCTTGATGCCGATTGACGAAATCCAATTTACTTGGTTATGGACCTCGTATGATTCCAGTGCACCTGGAAGTAGTGATGCCGCACAAAGTGCGCTAGCCAGTGCAAATGCTATTGCCACCCAGCCAGTTGCCCTCTGGGAGACCTTGCCCACTGCAGGCAGTATCAGTGCTGCGACAAAAGGCAGTATCCATATTGCCCACGCATTCAGTCCAGAATCAAATGAGAGTCCAGGCAACAGTTCCATGTTATGCACCCAGAACTCCCTTCATATATGGAATTATGTCGTTAAAGAAAATGTCAGGGTATAGGCCAACAACTATGGTAAATCCTGCAAGCACCATCATAGGTGCAGTCATGTACCAGCTTGCCTCTTTGACGTTGGAAAGGTTTTCAGGAAGTTTTCCAAAGAAGACGCGCTTTAGCATCCATAGCATGTAGGACATTGTAATTACAGTAGCTACAAGTCCCAATCCAAATGTAACCATTCTTAGAACGGAGCCAGTTGCCGCATGATCCTTGATTGCAGTTTCAAGTGCTCCATAGAACAATGTCCATTCTCCCATGAATCCGCTAGTTGGCGGAACGCCGATGATTGTGAGTGCACCAATTACACCGCATACGGCAGTGATTGGCATTTTTCCTGCCAGTCCTCCAAGCTTGCTTAGGCTTCTTGAACCCACTTGGACTATCAGTACGCCTGCAGTCATGAAGAGGAGAGCTTTACCCAGCCCGTGGGTCACATACATCATTTCTGCCCCAGCTAGTCCCAAAGTAGAGTAAGAACCGATTCCAAACAAAATGTATCCCATTTGCGACACACTCGAATATGCAAGCAGTCGCTTCATGTCGTCTTGCATAAGTGCCATCGCCCCACCGTAGATCATAGTAGCAAGACCCCATATGTGGAGAAATAGTGCCATTTCAGCATATTGGTTTGGCAAGAATTCAATGATTAGTCGAAATATTCCGTATGCACCAATTCCGATCATCGCAGGAGACAAGAGTGCGCTAATTGGCGTCGGTGCCGCACCGTGGACATATGGCAACCAGATGTGGAAAATAAATGCCGCAAGCTTTACCCCAAGTCCAATTACTATGGCAACTGCAGCAAGCATTACAACATTTGACGGAATCTTTGATTCCTGTATTGCAGTAAAGTCAAAGCTTCCAACGTTAAGGCCGATTGTCAAAAATCCTAACAGCAATACTACTGCACCTGCATGGGTCCAAAAGAGGAACATCAGGGAGATTCTTCGTCTCGGTCCGTCTCCCCAGAACGCGACTAGGAAGAAAGCTGGGATTAGCATTACCTCAAAAAATATGTAAAATTCTATCAGGTTTGTTGCAAGGACAGTTCCAAGCATTCCCATCGCAAACACAAGATACAGTGCAAAGTACAGGCCGGACTGGTGGTTCACATAGCTTGTCACGGCAGACGACTCCACTAGTGCGGTGGACTGGCCTGCTCCAGATTCGCTGGAATGGCCATGTGTGTGCTCCTCGAAGAATTCTTTGAACTTGTGTATCATGTACGGTTTTGAGTACAGTGCAAGAATTGTGCTTAGCACATAGATTATTACTGCAAACGGAATTGCAAGGCCGTCTAATTTGAAGCCAAATTCTCCGAAAAGCTTAGTCCAGGTGTAATGTTCCTCATAGTTTCCGCTCAGCGCTACGTTGATCACAAGGAATGTGCAATAGAGAAGCAGTCCAAATGTAAACCAAGTTGCAGGAGTCGGGCCTGCCTTTCTTCCAATGATATATGCAACTGGTGCCAATAACAAGGGCAGGAAGACTGCCTGAAGTAATGCAAATTCCATTAGCCCTTCAAGCTCCTAAATTCTGCAATGTCCACATTCTTGTACATTCTGTATGCTACTATGATCAGTGCAAGTCCGACTGCCACTTCGGCTGCGGCAATCGCGATTGAGAATAATGCAAACGTCTGTCCCTGGCTGTTCGGGATGAATCGTGCAAATGCAACCAAGTTCAGGTTTGCAGCGTTGATTATGATTTCAATTGCAAAAAGCATGCGGATTGCATTTCGTTTTACCGACACGCCGTAGATTCCAATTGCAAGTAATGCAATTGACACAATTACAAAGTCAATTAGTTCGTTGGTCATCTTCCATGTCCTCCCTTCTTGCAAGTGTTAGTGCGCCAATTACAGACGATGCCAGAATCAATGCCATTAGTATCAGAGCAGGCCAGTAATACGTGAGAAAGTCTGCGCCGATTGTTCTAAAGTCAATTGGTGGTGCATCGGTTTGAATCGTCTTTATTCCGGAGCTTAAGATAATTGCTCCAAGTGACACCATCATTATCAGCATTAATCCGATTCCAGCATACCTTCTTCTCTTGTCTTCGACTTTGAAGAAGATTAGCTGGCGTCTGACAAGCATAACTGTGAATAGAATCAAGACCGCAATAGATCCAATGTACACTGCGATTTGGAACATTGCGACAAACGGAGAGTCAAGCAACAAAAAGTATCCCGCTATTCCTCCAAGTGTTCCCATTAGTGATATAGAGCCATAAATAAGGGAACGCACTTCAAGTGCTGCAATTGCAGAGCCAATTGTCAAAACGGATATGGCCAAAAACACTGTATCAGCCATGTGTAGCACCCCTAGCGTCAAATACTATTTCGGCGTCTTGTTGCACGAACGGTTTTACCTGTAGTTGGGCAGGCGTGTAAATTAGTGCCTCTTTTGTAAATGACGATAACTCATAGTCGTTTGTCATGTAAAGCGCATAAAACGGACATGCGTCAACACATAATCCACAAAAGACGCATTTTCCATAATCGATTTGCGGCATTATTGCCTTTTTGTTTTGTTTCCAGTCCTCTTGCACTTTGACCATGCCTATTGCCTCTGCCACTCCCTCGCATGCTATGGCACACAGCTGGCACCCTGTGCACTTGTCGTGGAACAGCATGTGTCTTCCCTTGTATCCCGCTATTCCAACACCGGTTGTTGGATCAAACTGATATCCATCTCCTACAAACTTTAGTTTTTGTTCTGGGTATCTGAGCGTGAATCGCTTTACGGCAAGATGCTTTATTCCAGAGTTTAATGCTTTGATAATTCCAGTAGCTGTTCCCATTTACAATATTCCCCCTGGACCTAGTACTCCTGCATACAGCAAGCCGAGTGCTATAAAGATGTTAACAAAAGATAATCCGATTAATTTGTACCAGCCAATGTGTAGTAGAAGATCAATTCTGATTCTTGGGAATACACCTCTTGGGAGAAGTATGACAAATATGACGCCCATTGTTTTTATCACAAACCAGAGAACATCGTTGAGCATTTGCTGATCAAGTAGCGGTAGTCCTGGCAAGTGCAGAGTTATCGGCCCCATAGATATGCCATTTTGAATAATTTCTTCAGGGAACGGTGGCCATACCATAGGTCCGTGCCACCCGCCCAAGAACAGCACGACAAACAAGGCTGCAAACGCGTATAATTTGACATACGATCCTAGCTGAACCAAACCGTACATCATTCCTGAAAATTCGGTAAGCCATCCTGCGACTATTTCGCTTTCTGCCTCCGGAAGGTCAAATGGAATTCTTTCAAGTTCTGCCAATATGGCTATAAAGAACACGATTGCTCCGATCGGAAGGAAAACAATCCACCAGTAGTGATCTTGGCTTTGGACGATTTCTGTCAGGTTTAGCGAGCCAGTCAGAATTACGATTCCAAGGACTGACAAAATCAGTGGGATTTCAAATGAGACCATTTGGTGCAGCGCCCTTATTCCGCCAATGAATGGGAACTTGCTGTTTGCAGACCAAGCAGATAAGACGGTGATCACTGGGAAGAATCCGATTACTGCAAAAACTGCCAACAACCCAACGTCGATATCTGCGACAACCCATCCACCGCTAGCAACTGGGATTAGAGACACAAATGCAGCGGCAGTTGCAACAAAGAGGACGGGTGCTGCCCAGAATATTGGCTTGTCTGCTTTTGCAGGAATGATGATTTCTTTTGATATTAGTTTGAGGCCGTCTCCCATCAGCTGCAGTATTCCCTCGACTTTACCACAGTAGAACGGCCCTACTCGGAGTTGGAGCTTGGCAAGCATTTTTCTTTCGATAAAAATTGTCGCGGCGGCAAGCAATGCAGCAAATCCAAATCCTGGAAATGCAGTTATTCTGAAAAAGTCAGAATGAATAATTGATTTTAGCATCGGGATTTGTCTTGACGGATCAGCCAAGGTGGTCAGTGCAAGGTATGGGTCTAGGAGTTTGTTGCCATTGATAACTGGAAGCTCAATGTAAAACAAAAGTATCATCACAAGCGGAATTCCAATTAGCGTAAAGAGAGTAACTATCCAAAATACATTATCAAGGACGGATTTTAGGAAATAGCTAAAACGGAATTTTGGTGCAATGGCGGACATTTATCGGTCAGCCTCCACTGGCCAGTAGTTAAGACTCCAATAAACTGCTGGCATGTTCCCTAATTTTTCTCCCTTTAGCAAATATGGCATGCATATTAGATTCCTAAAGGAACCAACGCTCATCTTGACGCGGTATGGCTCTGGCTTGCTGCGTGAAACAATATAGCATCCAAGTGAGCCACGGCCGGATTCTACTCGCTTGTAGACTTCGTCGTTTCCGCCCTTTGGATTTGGTTTTAGCTTTACCCTAACGGAACCGGATTTTGGCATCTTTTGCAGTGCTTGCCTAATGATGTTGCAGCTTTCAAGCATGTCAAGCCACGGAATTTTTGAGCGGGCATAAGAGTCGCCCTCTTTTAGAACGTTAGAGTGGACATCAAGTTCGCCATATACGTCGTATGGCTCTTTTTTTCTCAGGTCAAAGTCGACGCCGCTTGCGCGCAAAGTAGAGCCGGTAGTTCCAAGTCGTATTGCATCGTCTCTTGACAGAACGCCTGCACCACTGGTTCTTGATATCAAAATTGGATTATCATAAAATATTGCGGCGTATTCTTTGATTCGTTTTTCAAAATAATTAACGCGCTTGAGACACATGTCCTCAAAATTTGCTGGAACGTCGTTTCGAATTCCGCCCGGGACAAAATATGCGTGCGTCACTCTAGCGCCTGTCATTTTTTCTAAAAGATCAATCAACAGCTCTCTATCGCCTGCAGGCCACATGAACATTGTAGAATGCCCAAGAAATATTCCGTATATTGCAAGCCAGTATTGGATGTAAACACATCTGTTAAGTTCAGACGCTATAACTCGGAGATATTGCGCGCGCTCTGGAACTTCGACTCCAAGTAATTCTTCTACTCCAAGACAGTATGGGTATAGCACGTTGCAGGAATCATGAATTACAGGTCTTTCAAGGTGAGGGATGTTTTGGATATAGTTCCGGTACTCTGCCATCTTTTCTTCTCCCCTGTGGACATAGCCAGGGTCTGGATCGCAGGATACAATATAGTCACCGTCCACTTTGATTATCAGCCTCATGTGGCCAGAACCTGGATGCTGTGGGCCAACGTTGAGCGTCATGATGCGCTCGTTTAGTTTTTCTAATTGCAGTCCAGGTGGTAGCTGAGTGGTCATGCTCTATCTTCCCTTTATCTTAAAGTCCTTGCGCATTGGTGGTAAGTCTGCCCAGTCTTCCGGCAAAAGCAGTCGTCTATTATCTGGATGATTCTCAAAGTAAACTCCCAACATTTCAAAACACTCCCTTTCGTGAAACTCTACGCTGTAGAATATATCTCTAAGACTTGGCAGTCGGGTGCTATCGTTTCCAGGGTTTGGGTTTTCTTCACGTGGAGCTCTTGTTGCTAATGTCAAAACCTGTTTTGATAACTCAGGATCGGTATAGGATCCAAGGTGGTATACAACCTCAATTTCTTTTTGATCAGGATAGTCAACACCTGTTACTGATTCTGCATGATCGAAATGAATCTCGTCCCGAAGGAATCTTGCCACCTCAAGCACGTCTTCTTTTTTTACCTTGACTCTGATTCTAGTTGGCTTTACGAATTCAATTGCCACTTTTGAGCTAAATTTGCCCTCAAGTTTGTCCGTTAGTGATTTTTCAAATTTTGGCAGCTCCTTTTGAGGTTGTGCTGTTGCTACTGGCTTTGTTTCGGGAGATTCTGGTTGGCTCATAAAGATTTTCTACCTAGCCTTCATCCTTTTGATTTTTTCTTGTAGCAGCATACATCCTTGTATGAGGGTCTCAGGTCTAGGGGGGCAGCCTGGAACATACACATCGACTGGAAGTATTCCGTCAATTCCCGGCAGGACGTTGTACGAATCAAAGTATAATCCGCCGGTAATTGCACATGCGCCCATAGCGATAACGTATTTTGGTTCTGGCATTTGATCATATACCAGTCTGAGCCGGGGTGCCATCTTTCTTGTAATGGTTCCCTGTACCACAACTAGATCACATTGTCGAAGAGATCCAAATGCTTCGATGATTCCAAATCTTTCCACATCATATCGCGGACCTGACGCGGCGCCAAACTCCACACTGCAGCACGCAGTTTCGATATGTACAGGCCAGAGTGACCAGAGCCTACCCCAGTTAATGGCGTAGCCCAATGGCGCATCTATTGCCTTGACGAGGACATCCCCCAGCTTGCCGATAAACACATTTGCGTTCTGCGGAGTTACGAGTTCCTTTAGCAAAGTAATCCCTCGCCTCTGCTACTTTGGATATAAGTAATAAAATTTACCATATGTTTCGCCTCTTTGACTGATAAAGCGCAAACGCCATTGCCGCAAACATGATTCCCAGAAATGCAATAATTGGCAAAGTCGCAGTTTTTGGAAGATTAAGAAGTGTGCTGCCCCAAGCATACAGGAAAATTGACATTACGTCAAAAACAACAAACATCAGAACATACGAGTAATATTGCATCATAAAGTGAGTTCTTCCTTCTCCTTGCGGAACCTGGCCGCATTCCATTGGAAGGAATTTTACTGGATTGCTTCTTCTCCGTGGCGAAATCATACGTGATATCAAGAGTGCCGGTCCTACTGCAACTATAGCAAATCCAAACATCAGAAGAACATGACTAAAGTTAGCAGCATATTCCCCAACCAAATCAGCTTGACACCCTGTTGATAATATAAAAAGCTATGCAAAAAAAATACACAAAAAAACGCGATCTAAATTATGATCTCATTATGATTGATATATGACAAAACCAAGTTGCAACTCATGGCCGTAAATATTGGCGACAGATCTCCAGAATTTGATCTTGTCGATACAGAATTGAAAATGAGAAAACTAAGTGAGTTCAAAGGCAAAAAAGTAGTTTTGTCATTTTTTGTAGCTGCAAGCTCTCCTGTGTGCACTACAGAAATGTGTACGTTCAGAGACAGATGGGGTGAGATATCAAACCTAGGTGCCCAAGTAATTGGAATAAGTAACGATGGTCCATTTGCAAACAAGGCTTTTGCAGAAAAATTCAATCTTAGATATCCAGTTCTTGGAGACTACAAGAGCAAAACAATTAGAGATTACGACGTACTGATGCCAGATCTTTTGCACGTTAAAGGATACGATGCTGCAAAGCGTTCTGTTTTCATATTGGATGAAAACGGAATCATCAGATACAAGTGGGTCTCAGAAAGTCCTCTAGTTGAACCAAACTATCAAGAAATAATTGACTTTCTAAAAAAAGGAAATTAATTTTTCTTTATTTTATTCTATTTCTGCAAGAACGTCATTTTTTGCAACAGACATTCCGCTTTTGATTTTGAGCTTTTTGACGACTCCATCCTTGTGAGACTTTACTGAGACCTGCATCTTCATTGATTCCAAAACGCACACGACGTCGCCTTTTTTGACATTTGCGCCGTCTTCTACATTTACTGAGACTACTTTTCCAGGTATCTGGCTTCGCAGACTTGTTTGCGCATCGCCACTGTCGGCACCGCCGGTATTTTTGTAAACAATTTCAGCAAACTTGGAATTTGTGTTTACTTTCATTGGAATCCCGTCAACTACGAGATTCATTTGGGCAGTTGTGTGTTCAAGATACTTGACTTTGTGGTATTTTTGATCCAAAATGAATTCAACTCCCCTAGAACTCATGCTGAGAACTTTAAGCTGGTGTTCTTGGGAGTCTATCTTAATTACGTACTCGTTGTTTCCCAGATTTTTGAGTATTTGACCCTGAAATGTTCCCGTTACATCTTCTATTTTGTATTCCATGTTATCAACCCAGTTTATTTTTCCATGACGAACTACCAGCAGATGAACTCTTTACCCTGCTTTTCAAATATTCAGAGTACATTATGGCTGCCGCAAGAGCAGACTCTTTATTTTCAAGTTTTTCATCTTTAATGTCTTGGGTCAGCCTGTCAATGATTCCATATCTTTTCAAAAAGTCTGTTGAAAGGTTGCCTTTTTTGTATTCGTCTGTCTTCAGAATTGTTTTGTAAAGAGGGATAGACGTCTCTACGCCTTGAATATAGAAATCATCTAGTGCGTTAAGCATTCTGGTTCTTGATTCTTCGAAATTTTGTCCCCATGTGCAAAGCTTTGCCATAAGAGAGTCGTAAAACGGCGAAACGGTGCAGCCAGAATACAGATAAGTGTCACAGCGAATCCCAGGCCCAGATGGAATTGCAACGTCGGGGACGGGGCCGGTAGATGGGGCAAAGTCCAAAAACGTGTCTTCTGCATTTATTCTGCATTCAATTGCATAACCGTTCATTTTAAGATCTTTTTGCTGGAACGGAATCGGCTCCCCATTCGCAATATCAATTTGCAGTTTTACAAGATCCAGTCCAGAAACAAGTTCCGTAATTGGATGTTCCACTTGCAATCTGGCATTAATTTCAATAAAGTAAAATTCTCCGTTGTCAGCCCTCAGAAACTCGGCGGTTCCAAGATTGGTGTAATCGACTGCCTCAGCTGCCGCGACTGCTAGTTCTCCAATTCTATCTCTTGTTTTTTGATCAACTGCGGGTGAGGGCGTTTGCTCGATGAGCTTTTGGTTACGTCTTTGAATGGAGCACTCTCTTTCAAATATGTGGACTGCGTGGCCGTGCTTGTCTCGCGCCAATTGGTATTCAATGTGACGTATTTTTTCAAGGAACTTTTCAACAAGAATTGCGGACTTGCCAAATGCCGCTATTGACTCGCCAGTTACTGTTTCAAATGCCTCGCGTAATTCCTTATCAGTGTTTACGAGCCTGATTCCTCTTCCTCCTCCCCCATAAACTGACTTTAGCAAAACAGGGTATCCGATTTTATTTGCAATGTTTAGAGCCTCTTCAACGTCTTTTACCAAGTCCGGACTTCCAGGAATGGTAGGAATTTTTGCTTTCAGCATGGCAGACTTGCATCTCATCTTGTCGCCACAAAGATCCATGGATGCCGATGACGGGCCAATAAAGTTGATCTTGTTGTCCTCACAGAGTCTTGCAAAGTCAGAGTTCTCAGAAAGAAATCCATATCCGGGATGGACTGCGTCTGCACCAGATGCAAGAATTGCCTCCATGATTTTTTCCTGATTTAGATAACTTTCTTTCGGAGCTGCCTTGCCGATATGATATGATTCATTTGCGTGTTTTACATGCAACGAATTGTAGTCCTCATCAGAGTAGACTGCAACTGTTTTGATGCCAAGGGCCTTGCACGTTTTGATTACTCGTAGGGCGATTTCACCTCTGTTTGCGATAAGGACTTTTTTTATCATATGAATCACAGATTGATGTTTCCGTGTTTTCGCGGAAGCTGTTTGTCTCGTTTGTTTACAAGCATTTCAAGTGCTTTGATTAGCATGGGTCTTGTTTGGGCGGGATCGATTACCGCATCAACTGAACCAGTAGATGCGGCAACGTAGGGGTTTGCAAATTTTTCATTAAACTCGGCAGTTAGTTGCTTTTTGAGTTCGTCTGGGTTTTTTGCCTTGTCAAGATCCTTTTTGTTCATGATTTTAACTGCAGCCTCAGAGCCAAGGACCGCTATCTGTGCAGTAGGCCATGCATAGTTGACATCGGTTCGGAGATTTTTGCTTCCCATCGCAATGTAAGCTCCGCCGTATGCCTTTCCAATAACTAGCGTTATTTTTGGAACTGTTGCCTCACAGTATGCGTAGAGGAGCTTACTTCCGTGTCGAATTATTCCATTGTGTTCCTGATGAGTTCCCGGCATGTATCCTGGAGTATCAACGAGTGTGATTATCGGAATTCCATAACAGTCGCAGAATCTGATGAATCTCGATGCTTTGTTTGAAGAGTCAATGTCTAGTGCGCCTGCAAGAAAAAGCGGCTGGTTTGCAACAATTCCAACTGGTCTTCCGTTCATTCTTGCAAATCCCACAACTACATTTGGTGCAAAAAGTTCGTGGATTTCAAAGAATACGTGATTATCAACAATTGAGTGGACGATTTCTTTCATGTCGTATGGTTGAAGAGAGTTATCAGGTATTTTGTTTATCAGATTATGATCCATCCTGTTTGGATCGTCGTCGTTTTCAACTATTGGCGGTTCTTCTGCATTGTTTGACGGAATGTATGAAAGCAAAGTTTTGATTTTATCCATGCAGTCATATTCATTTTTTGCAACAAAGTGAGCGACTCCACTTTTTGTTCCGTGCGTCATCGCGCCTCCAAGATCCTCAAACGATACTTCCTCGCCAAGGACAGTCTTGACAACTTCGGGTCCAGTGACATACATTGTTCCAGCCTTCTCCACCATGATGACAAAGTCAGTCATTGCAGGGGAATACACTGCTCCACCGGCAGATGGCCCAATGCTTGCAGTGATTTGTGGGACCACGCCAGATGCAATCTCGTTGTGGTAGAATATGTCTGCAAATCCATCCAGGCTCAGAATTCCCTCTTGAATTCGCGCACCTCCAGAATCTGCTATTCCGATTATTGGACAGCCGGTTCGGGTTGCATGATCCATGACCTTGGTTATTTTTTTGGCACCCATCTGACTTAGCGTGCCACCAAGAACAGTAAAATCATAAGCAAACACAAAGACCTGCCTTCCGGAAATTGTGCCATATCCGGTAATTACGCCATCAGTGAAGAATTTCTTTTTCTGCATATCATATTCGTAGTAATGATGAGTTACAAGAGAATCAAGTTCGGTAAAGCTGCCTTCGTCTAGGAGTAGATTAATTCGTTCTCGTGCGGTGAGTTTTCCTTTTTCATGTTGAGCCAGTATCTTGTCTTGTCCACCACTTGCAAGTGCTGTGTTTTGTTTTTCTAAAAATTTTTCAATCTTATCAGAATGCATGTGGCTCCGCAACAAATGAGCGCAACGCAGGCTATATTAATTTTAGAATATCTATTCTTTAATTTTGTCCCGTCCGCCTTTTGCGGTTCTAAAGACATTCATTCCAATGTTAAAATTCTCATATAGGTAATCAAGGGTTTTTAGATCCTCTTCTGCCTGACAAATATCTGCAGCATTTGCTTCCGGATCGCTTCTTAGTCGATCTAGTCTTTCCATTTTTTCTTTAAGCAGATCCGTTATTCCCACTTCGTAGTTTGATGTCCCCCTAAATTCTGGACTGAGAATGCGTACTGGTTTGTAAGGTGGGATTTGGTAAGGCATTTCTTGTTCTTCGTTCTTTTTTGGTTCAATCTCAGTCATTGATTTGTTCGATTGGTCGGAATAATTTTAAGCTTCTATCAGACACAGAATGGATTTGCCAGAATCTGGAATAATCCAGCAAGGATCACGATTGTGTTTTTGGGATTGTTATGGTAAACGTGGTAGGGTTGTTTGTTACTGTAATGGTACCGGAGTGCTCATCTACAATCTTCTTACATATTGGCAGCCCTAGTCCAGTTCCTCCTCTCTTTGTCGTAAACAAGGGCTCAAAAATTTTTGGGAAAAACTCATCAGGGATTCCTGGGCCAGAATCTGTCACTTCTATTTGTACGCCATCATTTTGTTCAATGGCTCGAATCGATATTGTTCCGTTACCGTCTATCGCCTGTATGGAATTCAGAATCAAGTTTGTAAATACTCGCTGCATTCTGCCTCCATCGCACAGAAGCGTGACGTCATGTGTCGGGAGATCAATTGTTATGCTCTTGGGTTTTTCAATATAGAAAAGCGACTCTTCCAATATTTTCAAAATGCTAATTTGTTCAAATTGAAATGATCGCTCTCTAAGGAAATGCAAGACGTCGTCAAGCTGAGTGGTAATGCCCCCTACGGCTCTCTCCATTCTTCCCAAGGAATCAAGCAGTATCTTGTCTTCTTGTTTTGAGTAACGCAATTTTAAAAGATCCACCTGTATCTTGATTACGGATAGAGGGTTCCTTATGTCGTGCGCCATTTTTGATGAAAATTCTCCCACTATGGAGAACTTGTCAGAGTTGGAAAACTGGCTTGTTTTTTTATTAAACTCGGTTTGTAGTAGAGATTGTTTTTCTCTTAAGAGTTTTTTTGCTTGTTCGAGGCTCTTTGACTGTTGTTGGATTAGTGTTTGAATATTTTTTATCTGTTTTTCTTCCTCTTTGATTATGCTGTTAATGATAGCGATTCTATCTTGTTTTTTGTCTATGTCTGCAATTGAAACTTGCTCGTCTGGGTTTTTTGTCAATTTATGAAATTCTTTATGGTCAGAGTCTTGATCGCTTGGATGATTTTCCAGGTTCGTTTCTGCGCTTTCAGAGGGGGATTTTGAAAAATATATCATTCTTCCTTCCTTGTCAGGCAAATCCGCCCCTGTACTTTTACGAATAAACTTTGCCAATAAGAAGGGGGCATTTTGGGACATGATAACCAATAACATGTTTGAATCAGATAAGCTTGCTTTAGAGACTCCCTCCAAGAAACCCATGTCAGTGTAATTTACAAGTCAGTTATGGTTTTAAGCAAATGAGATTTGGCTAGGGCTTCATTAGGATTTTGCCAAAGACTTTTCCTTTGAGCATTTTTGTGTGCGCATCTACTGCGTCTTCAAGCGGGTAAACAGAATCAATTATTGATTTGATTTTTCCCTTTGACATCCAATGCATGGCCTCTTCTAGCTCTGCTTTTGTTCCCTGTGTTGAGCCCAAGACGTTTGTTCCCTTGAAAAAGATGTGCCTGAGATCAGTTTGTACGTCATATCCAGTTGTAGCACCGGTCGTGACGAGTGTGGCACCATACTTGAGTAGCGTAAGCTCCTTGTTCCAGTGCGAGCCGCCAATGTGCTCAAAGATAACATCGATTCCTGGCGGTTCGTTTTTCTTTTTTGCCAGTTCCTTTGATATTGAGAATACCTCTCTGTGCCAGTCTTCCTTTCTGTGATCAACTGCATAGTCTGCCCCGAGTTTGAGGCATTTTTCAAGCTTGTCAGAACTTGCAGTACTGATAACGTCACATCCGTACAATTTTGCAATTTGAATTCCAAAGGTTCCCATGCCGGATCCTCCGCCCATTATCAAAACGGTTTGACCTGGTTTGATTTTTGCACGGCCGACTAGCATGTGCCAGGAAGTAGTGAGCACCATCGATGCAGCGGCGGCCTCCTCGTAGCTGATGTTGTTTGGAATTTTTGCTACGTTTACTTCGGGAAGGTGTGTAATTTCGCAGTATCCACCCCACAGGGGCCCAGTTTGAAATCCCCAAACCTTTCTTTGTTTGCAGTCATATTCTCTGCCATCTGTGCATGCCCTACAAATTCGACATGAGATGTTGCCATGTGATACAACTCTATCGCCTACTTTGATGTCAGTTACATTTTCTCCTATGGCAACTACCTCACCTGCCGCATCCGTACCAGATATGTGGGGCATTGGGATTTGGATTGGCTTTCCTCTCATTCCCCAGATGTCATCATGGTTAAGGCCGGCAAACTTTACTTTGAACACGACCTCGTTTGACTTCGGTTTGGGTTCAGGGATATCTTTTATCTTGAGGATTTTCCTGTAATCGTCATCTGGTGCATATTCTTCGTATACTAGTGCCTTCACAACAGGCGTAATTTAGCAATACAATTTTTGTCTATTGCTTGAGGTTTAGCAGTGCAAAATTATTTTTTACGGCATCTTGGTACAACATAAAAGAATCCTTCGAGTCACCACATTTTTTGCATATGCAAAGCCCAGAAACCAAATCACGGTCACAGTCGTCCTGGAATTCACACTGCAAGCATCCTGCCTGTCCACCACAGACTATGCACTTTAGCTCCTTTACCTCCTCTGATGCGCATTTTTCGTGCTTTACCCCGAGTCCCTTTGCCCAAAGCCCGGTTTCGTTTGCTTCGATTTTCTGGTTGCACACCACACATGTTCCAGGAAACTTCATTGCAATTTTGCGCCAGCTCATTTTAGTAGTGCAATCTCCTTCTCTATGATTTCATTATACTCTGGATTGATTTCAAGTGCAAGCTTTTTGTTTTTCATGCAAAACAAAATGTACGGAAAGTAAAACGTGGCAACAGTGCTTTGCGAGACATGAAATTTTTTTGCAAGTACTGATGCAAGTGATTTGATTGTTTTTCCATCCCATCTTATCTTATTGAGAAGTGGCCACGGTAGATTATACTGTGAAAACCGGACTTGGAGATTTTCACCGTATAGCTTGAGCAAAATGTTGTCAAGGTATCGGAGCAGACGCCATTCCTGTGTTCTCATTATTTTTCCATACAGAACATCTGCTTCAGATAGGACATCTAACATTTTTGCCATGTCTTTGCTTGAAAGATTACTTGTTATTATGCTGGAATAAAACGAGTTAATTTTTTCTCGCGGATCTATTCTTAGCGAATACAAAACAATTCGCGCTTCTTCTTTTGACTTTGCCTTAAAGAACGCATTTATCGCAGGCTCCACGTCCAGTGTCTCAAATGACTTGTCTGTCGGAGCATCAAATCCAGTCACCTGCGCTTGTGTCAGGTTGAGCATTGAACGAATGTCTCCCCGTGATTCTGTGATCACTTTGATCAGAGATCCAGGACTGAGTCTTTCTCCCTCGTCCCTTAGAACTTTTTCAAGATACAGTCTCAGCAATCTAGGCGGCACAGGTTTTAGGTAGACTGTTTTTGTTGTCTTTTTGATTGCCTTCATTTTGTCGGATTGATCAGAGTTTGCGGCAAGGATTATTGGAATTGTTGGCTCTTTGAGTATTTTTAGGAGTGCTTCTACTCCGCCAAAATCAGAGCGGCCATGAATCCCATCCACTTCATCTATGAAAATCAGCGATTTGCCAAGAAGCGTCATATTTCCCAAAAGAGGAGTCAGAATATCCTCAATGTTTGTCTTGTTTCTAACATCGCTTGCATTAAGTCCCACAATATCGTATCCAAATTCTTTTGCCGTGATCCACGCAAGCGTGGTTTTGCCAATCCCAGGTGGCCCAACCAAAAGAATCGGCTTTGTCCCCTTTTTCCAATTTACAAGCCAATCGACAAATGAGTTTCTTGCTTCCTCGTTCCCAACCATGTCAGAAATCTTTTGAGGCCTATGCTTTTCAGACCACATCATTTTTTGATCACTTGGGTAGATTGGCAGAAAATTCTGACCAGAGATTTACCTTGCTTAATTGGTTATACCAATACTGGTTGTAATGATCTACTGTCAAAAATAGAAATTCCAAAAATTCTGTGTGCTCAAATTCTTTTGGCAAGAGCTCAAGTGCAAGTCTTGCGTCGCTAAGGTACAGTTCGCTTTTTTTCATCGTAAAATCAAATCCTTTTTTGACGTCGTTTGTCAAAAAGGAATAGTAAAGTGGCCACGACGGGACCTTTACAAACTTGTTTTTTATCGAGTCTTCGATTTCGTTTCCACATCCTACAGATTCTGCGGCACGTGCCATTCCAAGATAAAAGATTTCGCCTAGTGGATTTTTCCCAAGCGCCATGTTACGGCCAGCAGTTCCCATTACTGCACGGTACTTTTTGTAGCACTGATTCATTTTCTCTTCTGTGATTTTTCTCGGGTCTGTCTTTAGTTTGGTATCTATATACTGGCCAACCCGTGCATCCTTGAACCCTTCTTCAAATTCTTCCAGTACTTGTGCTCCGCCTTTTGCTATTTTAGAGCGGGCAAGCCTCAGGATGTACGGGTTCATGAGCTTGTAATCATCAAGGTATTCAAGATCCTCGTCTTTGTCGACTATTCTGTCCATCGGCTCGCTAAGATCAATCGCTATTATATGACCATCAACTAGATCCTGTCGCATTTGCGGATCACCGGTCCCAGAGTAACTGGCAGATGCGTCATAAAGCGCATTGAATACGGGAAACGTCATCTTTACAAAATTAGAGTTTAGTATTCGTAGTACTCGGTCCTTTAGTACGTCACGGTTTTCAAGTTTTGACTTTATTGGACCAATCTCAGACTCTTGCAGGATAATTTCCTCAGAGCCAACCTCTGATGCGAATTCTTTTTGCGTGGAGTTTGGGGACGAGTCGGATTTTATCTCCCGGAACAGGTCATCTGTGAATCTGTCTGCAAAATTTGGGAATTCTTTTTCTGCCTCTTCTTTGTATTGATTGAATAATCGAAAACCTTTTGATTTGAAAAGACCTTGCTTTATGATTTGTTTTCCAGACTTGGTAGACATTAGTGCTTCTTTACTGACAACAGACTGGTCCTTGCCACTCACACAAGCACACCATTTTTCTTATTATTTATGCTTTCAAAAATTCTTGACTTAAATTACGAAAAATCCAAGATATGATATGCAACCAATCCATGTACTCAGAGAAGCTTCAAGACTAGTCTACGAAAATGTAAAAAACCTGGCAGGAACCAAAGCGGCCGGAAAAGATCATGGGACTGGTGCGGGTGGAGACATTTCAAGAAAAATAGACATTGTTGCAGAAAAAACTGTTCTTGATTATCTAAAAAAAATAAAATTCGATTGCGTTGTTCTCGGTGAGGAATGCGGTAGAGTAGAGATGTCAAAAAAGCCAGACGGGTTTGTAATAATGGATGCAATCGATGGTTCGGCAAACGCAGTCAGAGGACTTCCTTTCTTTTGCTGTTCGCTTGCGTTTGCAACAGAAAACAAGCTCAGCTCAATTACCGCAGGGGTTGTAACTGACTTGTCCTCAGGTGACATGTATTGGGCAACAAAGGGCAAGGGCGCCTACTGCAACAAAAAGAAAATCCAAGTCCACAGGGAAAAACCAATCTACAAAATAGTAGGTGTTAATGTGTCCGGTGCAAAACCACAACTGGTAAAAAGAATTCAGCCGCTTTTTGAAAATTCAAACCACACAAGGCACCTCGGTGCAAACGCACTTGAGCTTGCACTTTTTGCGCGAGGCTTGATGGATGTTTACGTTGACTTGAGAGAAAAGATTCGCGTGACAGACATGGCAGCAGGATATCTTATTGCAAAAGAAGCGGGAGGAATAATTTTGGATCAAAAAATGAAGCCGCTAGACTCGAATCTTGCTTACGAGACTAGGCTTTCATTCATAGCTGCAGCAAACAATGAAATTCTTAGAGAAATTTCAAAGCAGCTGAAACTGTAATTTAGATAATAGTTTTTGATTTAGTCTGGCATGTAGTGTACGGGTTTAAAGAAAATAAAGCGCCCTCGGCGGGATTTGAACACGCGTCTCAGCCGTGACAGGGCCGAATTCTAGACCGGGCTATACTACAAGGGCTTGAGTCTTTATGTAAAAATTCCTTTTTTAAAGTTTACATCTGGTGTTAAAGACTACTAAAAGACTAAATTATACACGATTGGCAAAACTGCGAAGGGTTCGTAGCTCAGCCAGGTAGAGTACCGGACTTTTAATCCGGCTGTCCGGGGTCCGAATCCCCGCGAACCCGCTTCAATAGCTCCTTTTTTGGGATTAGTTGTGAAATAGAGACGTGTTTTTGAAAAACATCAGCCAATAAAGACAAATCAAGAGTTCAGATTTTCTGTCACAAAGACGCCTAGACTAGCGACTTTACTTTTTTTGAAAGAGAGTCTAGCGATAATATCACTTCGTTGCTTCGCTTTACGACACCTGTCTTGTACGTATTGACCTTTGTCTTTCTGTTCAAAACCATTCTTTTTTGTTCGGAAATTCCTGAAGAGCCCTGAGAGGTCCTGTTTTTCAGCGAGGATTCTGCGTCAATTGATGTAATTATTTTTAGTATCTTCTTAGAGTCAAAGTCTTTTTCTTTCAATGATTTGTTGATTTCTGTCAGGGTTAGTTGTGAGAGAGATTTTTTTGATTCATATGCGGTCTGGACTAGCTGGCCTACAATTTTATGAGTCGTCCTAAATGGCAATCCCTCTTTTACTAGTGCCTCTGCCACATCAAGTGCAGTCAGGTATCCGGAATTTGCAACCTTTTTCATTTTTTCCTTATTGACCTTTAGTGTAGCAAACATTGCGTTTATCACAAGCAGTGCAGATATTGCAATTTTTGATGTTGACCACACTGATGGTTTGATTTCTTGCAAGTCCCGCCCATATCCAGATGCAAGTCCCTTTACAGTAGTCAAGACTGCCACCAGGTTTCCTATCACTCGTGCTGTCTTTCCTCGCGTTAGCTCCAAAATGTCTGGATTTTTTTTCTGAGGCATCACACTTGACGGTGATGAAAACTGATCAGACAGCTCAACAAATGAGAATTCAGAAGTTGACCAGATTATCAGATCCTCAGATATACGACTAAGATTTGTCATCAGAATAGTTACAGTACTCATGTATTCTGCAACCACATCTCTGCCGCTTGTTGCATCAATTGAATTTTCTACCAGTCCCTTAAAGCCAAGCATCCTTGCAGTGCTGTTTCTGTCAATTGGAATGCTTGTTCCACCTATCGGTCCTGCCCCAAGGGGGGACTCGTTTACTCTTCCATAAGTCGCATAGAGTCGGTCCAAGTCGCGAAACAAAACGTCAGAATACGCAAGCAAATAGTGCGAAAAAGTGCCAATCTGTGCCTGCTGGAGGTGCGTATAAAGGGGCATTGGTGTGTTTGTGTGTTTTTCTGAAAGTGCGACTAGTGTTTCTATTGTATCTAGTATGCATTTGCACAAAATGTTAATGTCATCACGAATTTTCATGCGAAGGTCAAGTGCCACCTGATCGTTGCGGGACCTGGCAGTGTGCATCTTGCCGCCTACTTTGACTCCAGTTTTTTTTATGACAAGTGTCTCTATTAGTTCGTGAATGTCTTCTGCAGAAGAATTATTTTGAAATTTTTCTTTTTTTAGTTTTTCTAACGCTTGAAGAATTTTTTTAATTTCTAGTTTGGTTATGATTTTATTTTCATAAAGCATTATTGCATGAGCTTGACTTCCAATGATATCATAGAATGCAATTTCAGAATCGTCAGAAATTGAAGAAACATAATCAAGTGTTTGCTTGCCAAGGTTTTGGTCTAGTCGTGACCGATACATCAAACTAGGGATTATAATGGTTATATATAGCATAGACGCTTTGCCGCATATGACTCAGGATTTACAAGAGTTGAGAAGAAAAATTTTTGACGAATTATCTGGAATTGTAGATCCGGAGATAAACACCTCAATTACTGATCTAGAGTTGGTGGACAATGTAGACATTGCAGATACTGCAGTAAAGGTAGACTTGCACCTGACAAGCCCGTTTTGTCCTGCGGTATTTGGTTTTAAGATTGCACAAGACGTTCATGACAATCTTCTAAAGATAGACGGAGTTAACGACGTAAAGGTAAACGTCTCAAATCATTTCATGGCAGAACAAATCAACAACCAAGTAAACAACAGCGCAAACCCAAAAAAGCCAGCGTCTTAGATTATTTCTTAAACCCAAGCAGATGGCCACGGAGCATTTGTATTCCCATTGCAGGATCAACTCCTTTTGGACATACTTGGCTGCAGGAGCCGGCAAAATGACATCGCCAAATTCCGTGCGAATCATCAATAATCTTTAGCCTTTCATTTTTGCCCTTGTCCCTATTATCCGCAACGTATCTGTATGCCTGTGTAAGCGCCTGCGGTCCCAAAAACGAGGAATCCGTAGCCATCGTAGGACATGCCGAATTGCACAATCCGCATTTTATACAGTTTGCAAACTGGATGTATTCTTCAACTTGTTCGGGGGTTTGGAGAAATTCCTTTGTATTTGTCGTAATCTCAGAATCCTCCCTTATGATGAAAGGCTTCATTTCTTTATGAGTGTCAAACATTCTTTCAAGATCAACAACAAGATCCCTTACTATTGGATAGTTGTTCATCGGTTCCACAGTGATAACGTCAGAGTTTAGTTCTGAAATTTTTGTAAAGCACGCAAGTCGCGGTCGTCCGTTGATTTTCATTCCGCAAGAGCCGCACGAGGCCTGTCTGCAAGAATAGCGTACAGCTACTGAATGATCCAAGTGTTTTTTCACATCCAAAATTGCATCTAAAACCGTAGTCCATCTTTCATATGACACTTGGAAATTTACAAACTGGGTTCCAGAGTCGTGCTCTGGATTGAATTTTGCCATCCTCAGTGTCACTGTCTTTGATGAAGAAGATTCAGCTGAGGATTGTTCTTCTACAATTTGCGGGTCAGTCATTTTATGTCATCCCCATGCTTGTCATCAATATAGTTCTTGAACCATATGCTATCAATATTGCCATCGATGCAAGGCACCCATAGGTTACTACCTTTTCGTATGACTTGCCTTGTTTTAGCTCAAGCAGAATAACACGCAATCCGTTAAATCCGTGAACTGAAAGCAGCACCAGAATTAGTTCAAGCATTATGGCATATGGCACAAACTTGTAGTTTGCAACCACGTTTTCATATTCGAGTGAGTCTCCAAAGCTCATCATAGTTATCCTGTACAGAATGTGAACTGCGACTAGAACAACTGCGCCAAGCGCGGTTCCATAATGAATTTTCATTATTATGCTTTCGCGCATTTTTATTCACCAAATAGTACGCTCAAGCCATACATCATTGCAAGAGCGGCGATTCCTATCGAGGCATAAATGCAAAGTTTGTTTTTCATATTCTGTGAGTTTGGCAGGTACGGGTAATCAGGTCTTGTCGGTTTTCCAACCCCTATTCCTCCATGAGCAAACATCAGTCGCATTCCGTTTGCAGTATGAAACACGCACATTCCAATAACCAAAGTCAAGAATACGTGACCTTGTGTTGTTTGTGTTAGTTCTAACATCGAGTCCCACGCGGCTTTTCCGCTCAGTATAGAACTTGTCTCATAGATGTGACCGATAAAATATGCAAGCAGACCAAGTCCAGTGATTCTCATCAGCCAATATGAAACTCGCTCTATTCCGTATCTGCCAGGGTTTGCCATCCCCTTGATCCCTTCTTTGTTTTCGTTTCTTTTCATCTAGTATTTTCTCTCCACAGGCTGGTATCTCGTTATGGTAACTGGATGTTTTTTCATGATTGGCTCCTTTGGATCATAGTAAGCAAGTGTATGATGTAAAAAGTTTGCATCGTCTCTCTGCGGATAATCAAGTCGCGCGTGAGAGCCACGCGATTCACGTCTGTTAATTGCCCCAACCAATACAACTTCTGCAACTCGGAACATTGAATCAAGCTCCATAACATTTGTAAAGTTTGTGTTGTATTCCTTTGCTTTATCGTCCACGCGTTTCCAAGTTTTAGTTTTGAGTTCGCGTAATTTCTTGAGTCCTTCAACTAGGTCAGACTCCGTTTTAAACACGTATGCTTTGTCATTCATAATATCAGTCAGTTCTTGTCGTATCTCGTATGGATTGTATTCTCCCTGACCCCTGAAAACGCCATCGTAGATTCTTTTTTCTTCTAAGGTAACCAAATGGTGTGGAAATTGCGATGACGGTTTGCTATTCATTGCATGTTTTGCGGCAAGTGCTCCAGTAATTTTGCCCCAGACAATACATTCAGATGTAGAATTAGCGCCAAGTCTGTTTGCTCCATGTACGCTATTGCATGCAGCCTCTCCTGCAGCCCAGACGCCTTTTAGCTCAGTCGCACCATCAATGTTAGTGTGTATTCCGCCCATCATATAATGACAGACAGGTCTTATGTCCAGCATTTCCTGTGCCGGATCAATTCCTGAGAATTTGATAGATATTTCGCGAATTGCTCCAAGTTTTTCTTTAATGACTTCATCGCCCAAATGTCTCAAGTCTAATTTCATACATTCAACACCGCTTTCATGCATGAAGCCGCGTCCTTCTCTAATTTCTGTCATAATGGATCGAGAGACAATATCACGTGGTGACAATTCCATCTTTCCTGCGGCGTATCGTTTCATGAATCGTTCTCCGTCTTTGTTGATAAGATATCCTCCTTCTCCCCTAGCTGCCTCTGTGATCAGAATACCAGACGGTAAGATTCCAGTTGGATGGAATTGAACAAATTCCATATCTTTTAGTGCCATGCCTGCCCGGTAGGCCATATCAAGGCCATCAGGAGTAGACGAGTAAGCGTATGTCGCAAAACTGTATAGTCTTCCAGCACCGCCAGATGCAATGATCAGAGATTTTGCTTTGATTTGATAAAATGTTCCACTTGAGATTTGTATTGCAGTCACCCCCATGAACTGTTGACCATCATGAATTATACTTGTGACAAACCACTCGTTTAGAAATTCAATGTTATCAAATTTTTGGCAAGTATCATACAAGGTCTGCATCAAAAAGAATCCAACTTTATCGGATGCAAATGTGGCGCGAGGAAAACTGTAACCGCCGAACGGTCTTTGGGCAATTTTTCCATCCTTTCTTCTTGACCAAGGCATTCCCCAGTGTTCCAATTGGTAGATCTCCCTTGGCATTTCTTTGCACAGTAGATCTGCAACATCTTGGTCTGCCAAAAAGTCGCTTCCCTTTACGGTATCATAGACATGTGACTCTATGTTATCTCCTTCATCCTCAAAGAGAACTGCGGCAGTACCCCCCTCGGCAGAAACAGAGTGAGAACGCATGACTTGGACTTTGGAGATCACTCCAATCTTAATTGACGGACTTGTTTTTGCAGCCTCGATTGCAGCACGCAGACCTGCAAGACCAGAACCTACTATCAACAAATCATATTCAATAGAATCTACCATTTTCTATCATCAACTGCTAAAAATCCGATAAATATGTGTTGTAAATCTGGTTTGTAAGGAATCTTTCGAAATGATTATATTTATCGCTAGCGATATCACTAGCGATGGTAGGAGAGTGGCTTCAAAGAGTCGGAAGTTCGATACCAAGGGGATTCTCAAGATATTTCATTTTGGAATTATTGACAACAAAACCATACACTGGCAAAGAGATCATTGATGCGGCAACTCAGCAAAGCGACGGCAAGTGGAAGCCGTCTCCGGGTCTCATTTATCCACTGCTTGGAAGACTCTTAGATGAAGGCCTAATTGAGGAATCAAAAGACGGCAAGTACCAGATAACAAAAAAGGGAAAAGACACATCAGATGATTTGCAAACAGTCAACAAGATAATAAAAAATCAGCTTGACGTGTTGTTAAGAATTGGAAATGTCGGACGATTTGCGACAATGGACGTGCTTGAGAGAATGAGCATGATGGGCTCAAGCCTTAGCTCAAATGTCATTAAAATGACAAAGGAGGAAACTCAGAAATACAGAAAATTCTTAGAATCAGAGCTCAAAAAACTGGACGAAAAAGAAGGCAGTCATGGTAAAGAAATCAAAATAGATTAGGACTTTAGTTTTTAAAAAAGTAGTTTGTTATCGTGCTGCAACCATTCCGCGATCTCGTAATAATTCTGCAGTGTATGTAGACACGCAAGCTGGCGCGCCAGTTGCTGAGCGTATGACTAGCTCAAATCCTTCTCTGCATTCAACCTGAGAGGGCGATTTTTTCATTTGTTTTAATGGGGCAAGCACTTTTTGTACTGGCGGCGGTTGCTTCTTCTCAATTATTGGGTCTCCAGTTACGACTAGGGCATCAAAAAAGACGTTTGTTCTAGTATTTCTTTTTGCATCCATTGTCTGAACAATTATGTCTGAGACGGCAGTTGGTTTTGTCACTTTAAATGAGATATCAATGGCTGTTCGATATGAGTCAATTTCAGTTGTCTTTATGGCTACGTCTTTAAGTATGCCATTAGGATCTGTGACAACGGATGTTTTTGAAACATCGGAGTCTTGTAAAAGAGGTTCTTTCAAAATTGCGTCAAATCTCTGCTTGAATGACATTGTAGCCAAAATGTTTACGTGTCGGTCATCTGCGTAGTCACCGATAGACAGAGAGACATCTTGAAGATATCCAGCACCACTGTTTTCGAATGCGACGAGTCGCATCTTGACTAGATCACCAGTTCTAACTTTTGTTGTTGGTAGAGTCTGAGTCAATTCATCAACATCAAACGATTTTCCATCGATGATTAATCCTTTTTCAACAAGTCGCTTTCCCTCGTATGTAACTCCCAATGTTGGTGCTTCGCAATCTCTTCTGCATCCAGTATCAGCAAACGCATTTACCGTAAGTAAAGAGATTGATGCTAAGACAGATACGGCAATTATTAATTGAAAAAGGGTCTTTGCCATCAAATTCTAGTTAAGATGGATATAATTAAAGCCTACGCGGATTATCGTCATAGTTCAAACCATTAGAGTAAAAACGAATGAAAAAGGAAACAATTAGGCAAAGAAATCAAAAAAACAGCATTAATTAAAAATTTAATTTTGAAAAATAAAAGAAAGTGTGTAAAGCGCTTTTTTAGTTAGAGGCAACCATGTCCCAGTTTCTCAATATCTCTGCGGTGAATGGATATACACAAGCTGGCGCGCCAGTTGCTGAGCGTATGACTAGCTCAAATCCTTCTCTGCATTCAACCATTTCTGGAGTAACTCCTGCCTTTACTTGCTTTAGTGGGGCAGGAACAATATTTGCTGGTCGTAGAGAGGCTTTTTCTATTATCGGATCCCCGTTTGCTTTTACGGCATTGAGAAATACATTGCTTCTTGAGCTAAGTTTAGCGTCCCATGATTCAACAATAACGGCAGATGTGTCAAATGGCTTCATAATTGTAAATGAAAACTCTACTAGTGTGGAGAATTCATTTAGTTCAGTTGCCTTTGCTGTAGCACCCTTTAGAAAACCATCAGTATCAGTAACGGTTACTGTCTGCGCTCCTTCAAAGTTTTGGTCAAAGGAAACAGTTGCTATGTCTGAGCGATGCTTATCGTCAGTATAATCAGATATCGTAAGTGATGCGTGTCTTAATCCGCCGACACCGTTGTTTTCATAGACCACCAGTCTTACTTTTGCTGTATCGCCGGTGTTAACTGTCGTTGTTGGGATTGATTGGATATGCTCTTCTACATTTACTGATCTACTATTGATAGTAAGTCCGTTTGTTACCACTCGCTGTCCATCATCTAAAACCCCTAATGTTGGAGCTTCACAATCGCCGCTACAGTTTGCATTTTCAGCAAACGAGTTGACTGTGAATAATGAGACTGAAGATAGTACGCCTACTGCAATCAGTACTTGA
Source organism: Nitrososphaerota archaeon (assembly GCA_016215465.1). Classification (GTDB taxonomy): domain Archaea; phylum Thermoproteota; class Nitrososphaeria; order Nitrososphaerales; family Nitrosopumilaceae; genus Nitrosotenuis. The sequence goes on from JACRJT010000001.1 coordinate 33,059, forward strand.
AGTAATACCTTTGTCATTAAATTTCAGTCAAGTCCGGACATAATTAAATCCTATGTAGAGATACGATCATTACTTAGTCCAATCGCTAAGATATGGAGCATACGTAAAGCTAATCATAAATAATTAAAGTCGTCATAATTTTTGATGAAAAACCTGAGGAAAATGATTAATGATTCTTCAAGGCCTCTGGTTATTCCCGGTGTGTATGACGCAATAGGTGCAAAAGTAGCACAAAAGGTCGGATTTGAGGCAATGTTTCAAACGGGTTATGGGACATCTGCAACTTTGTTTGGTATGCCAGATTATGGTTTTATTGGCTCGACTGAAACAATTGAAAATGCTCGCAGAATTTGCAGGGCAGTTTCGGTTCCGGTAATTGTTGATTCAGATACAGGTTATGGAAATGCACTAAGTGTTTGGAAGCTTGTAAATGAGTTAGAGTCTGCAGGGGCAGCTGGAATCTTCTTAGAAGATCAAAGATGGCCAAAAAGATGCGGGCATATGAGCGGAAAAGAGGTAATTGAAAAAGAAGAGTATGCTGAAAAACTGCAGGCAGCACTAGATGCCAGAAAAAGCAAAGACTTCATCGTTGTTGCACGTACAGATGCCAGAGCGACAAAAGGTCTTGATGATGCAATTGAACGTGGCAATTATTATAGAAAAATAGGGGCAGACGTAATTTTTGTCGAAGCGCCAAAGTCAATCGATGAGATGAAAAAGATAGGCAGATCAATTAACGCACCGCTTGTGGCAAACATGATTGAGGGCGGTGCGACCCCAGTTATCCCATCTGCGACTTTGCACAAGATGGGCTTTAGAATAATTTTGTACCCGCTTTCAGTTCTTTTTGCAAATGCGTTTGCATCAATTCAGATCCTAAAGGAGCTAAAGAAATCAGGAACCACGACAAAACTGAAGAAAAACGTGGTTAACTTTGATGAGTTCAACGACTTGGTGGATTTGTCAAAATTTAGAAATCTGGAAAATCGCTACAAAAGAAAATCATAAAATAAAAAAGTTCAAGTAAAGAGCTATTAAGAAGAGTTTCTCTTTACTTCAATCTCTATTGTGGATACGTTTCTTGTTTTGCCATCTTGTGATTCTAGCTGTTCAGAACCTATCTTTATTTCACCGATCGAATATCCAGCATTTTCTGTCTTGCGTGAGATAATTTGCGAAACATCTACTGCACGACCGATGCTGAGTCCTCTGGCTTTGATGCGCACTGATGGTAAGTTTGCCAGTTGGATGAGCGTAGAAGTAACATACGCCATCAAAGGTTTCTTACCAATGAAGATTACGTCTCTGTTTTCGGTTGACATGTAATGATGGTTATATATGGATAATTTAAAGCTAAAAATGGAAAACGGCGCATGACAAAATTTCTTATTAACTAGATAGTCGTTCAAATCAAAATGATAACCCCTGAGCAGATTGAGAGGATTATGCACTCTGATTCTAAAGAAGAAAAAATCAAAATCCTAGAATTGACTTGCAAGTGCAAAGATTCTGCCATACTAAATACGATTATTTCAGCATTAGACGATAGTGACATCCAGATTAGGGGAGAGGCATTTAGTGCGCTAGTACTAAACGAAAATGACATATCAGATGTTTTGATTCAAAAGCTAAACAGTCAGAGCAAAAACGTGAGGGGTTATTCTTTACTGGTTCTTGCAAATAGAAATGACAGGAAGGCAATTCCAAAAATAATCGATCTAACATCAGATGAAAGTGCAATGGTGAGGTCTTGCGCAGTTGGGGCATTAGGACACCTTAAGGTAGTAGAGGCGATTCTTGTAATCCAAAAATGCATGGAAGACTCCAATCTGGAGGTGAGAAAAAGCGCCATAAAGGCAGCAATAGATATTGGAGACCAGACTGTTTTTGCGAAACTGGATGAGATTTCTAAAGAAGATCCAGAGATTAGGAATTTGCTTGATTATGCCAAAAGTAAGTTAGATGGACCGGGAGGGATTTGAACCCTCGATCTCACCCATGCCAAGGGCGTATCCTACCAGTCTAGACGACCGGCCCATGTTGTCAGAAAAATTCTGAACACATTAGACTTTATGAATTGAGTATTAACGTTTAACTAAAGTGAAATTTTTTGATAATCATCCAACATAAAATATTTAACCGTGGCACCTAAGATCGTAACGTGGTAGTAGAAAACAAAGCGACGCTTACCTATGTTCAATTACTAAAAGAAGATTTGGCAGTTTTCAGGATGGTTCCAAACGACGGAGTAATACCAGAATACAAAGCAGGACAATTCATAACTATAGGTATGCATGTACCAAGCGAGGGCAAAGTAATCAGAAGAGCATATTCGATTGCATCACACCCAGAGAACAAAAAATATGTTGAGCTTGTCATACGTTGGGTCAGAAAGCCGCTTCCAGGTCGTTTAACTACACAGCTTTTCAATGCAAAAGAAGGAGACGAACTCACTTGGATAAAACCAACAGGTGCTGCACTTTTAATTAATGACAAATTACCAAACGGTGAAAAAGACGAGAGGAGAATCGTTTGTCTTGGTGGCGGTACAGGTGTTGCGCCTTTTGTAAGTTTTGCACAACATCTGCATGATGTTGGAGACAAGAGGGAGCTAATAGTACTTCATGGCGCAAGTTACGTTGATGAATTAAGCTACAAGCAATTGTTTACAGACTTGGAAATCGAGAGTCTGGATAGAGGAAGAGACCAGTGGAATTTCAGATATCGTGCTGCAATTAGCCGCCAACAAGAATGGTTCAACAGATCATGGAGTGGCCAAGTCGGAAGAGTGGAGACATTTCTTAGAACAAAGGATGGTGAGCCGTCTCCTTTGGAGCAATTAATCGGTGAAAAGATCACTCCTCAAAACACAATGTTCTACATTTGTGGTTGGCAGGGAACCATAGACGGATGTATGGATTATCTTAGCGCGAAAGGGTTTGTGACTGAACGAAACAAACGCCCAGACGGTAGTTTTGAGGTCAAGTACGAATCCTACGGATAAGATACCAAAAATAATATTGAATGACACAGTCCCAGTTTTGGGGACGTAGGTTAGCTTGGTATACTGCCAGCCTCGGGCGCTGGAGATCATGGGTTCAAGTCCCATCGTCCCCACATTTTCAAGCATTGAAATATGACAGAAATTTAAGAAAAACGTTTGACTGTTGCAATTTATCTTGCACATCTGAATCCCGTCACAAATGCACATGTAGAGATTATCAATGAGCTCAAAAAAGAAGCCAAAGTGATGGTCATGCCAGTAGTTTTCCTAAAAAACGGCACCGAGGTGAACAGCCGTAGTTTTCCTTTTAGTTTTGAAATTAGAAAAAAGATGCTAGAATCAGTCTTTGGGGATTCCATCGAGGCGTCATCAAACTATACGTTCCATGCTCCATTTCTAAAGTATTTTCCGCCATTGCTATCACCGTATTCATGGAAGTTAAGAAGTCAAATTCTACAGGGAGTAAAAAACGACTATTTCACGTATACTGGGGACAAAATAGAGGGCCTGATGCTCAAGATGTACAGACTAAACCCAAAGGTCGGTACAAGGAAGGAAGTTTCTGCATCATCAGTCAAAAGCAAGATGTATGATGCAGCCAGAGGAAAAGACACAGACTGGAAAAACGATGTACCTCAACAAGTAATAAAAATAATCGAAGACAATTGGGAAATTGTAAAAAAGTTTGCCACCACGGAAGACATGACCACGAGAATTGCCGGAATGAAATTCCCAAAAGAGGGCCTCAAGACAAGATAGATTAATAACGCATTTACAGACTGCTTATGAAATCCAGTATTTCAAAATTTGTTTGGTTTGACGGAAAATACACCACACTTGAGAAAGCCAAGGTTCCAATTACAACGCACGCCATTCACTATGGAACATCCATTTTTGAAGGAATACGGGCATACTGGAATTCAGAAAATCTCAACGTCTTCAGACTGGAGGATCACATCAAAAGATTTCGAAGTTCTGGAAGATTCTATTCAATATCGTTAAAGTATACAGATGAGGAACTAATCGACGCAATAATTAATTTGTGCAAAAAAAATAATATCAAAAAATCATGCTACATTCGCCCATTCTATTTTGTTGGGGAATATGGAATTAATTTGCATGTAAATGAAAATGCCCCCATCCACGTAGCAATGTTCATGTTCCCATTTGGCGATTTATTTAATAAAAACGGGATTAGTGCAGGAATTTCTTCGTGGAGAAAATTTAGCGACGCTTCAACCCCACCACTTGCAAAGATGGGTGGAAATTATCTCAATTCCATACTTGCCACACAGGAATGCAAGAGAAATGGCTATGATGAGGCAATCATGCTGGATTTGAAAGGAAATGTAAGTGAGGCACCAGGGGAGAACATTTTCATGGTAAAAGATAGCAAACTGCTAACGCCTCCCCTAAGCTCGTCAGCACTGGAGGGATTAACACGGGACTCTGTGGTCAAATTGGCAGAAGACGTGGGATACCAAATCAAAGAAAGTGAGATTACACGCGGACAGATGTATCTTGCAGATGAGGTATTTCTTACCGGTACTGCTGCAGAAATCACCCCAATCACGCACATAGACAACAAAAAAATAGGAACCGGCAGGGCAGGCAAAATCACTCAACAGATAATGTCTGCATATCTTGACGTGGTAATGAATAAGAATGAGAAATATTCCAGCTGGGTAACCTCGGTGTATTAGTTTGAAAATAGCACAAATAGGAGTTGGCGGATGGGGGAAAAACCACGCCAGAGTCCTTTCCCAGTTTGGAGTTTTAACGGCAGTTTGCGATGCGGACCAAAAAAGAGCAAAAGAGACAGGCGAAAAATACGGCGTCAGCCATTATACTTCAATTGATTCCATGCTAAAAGAAGCACAGTTTGATGCAGTGTTCATTTGCACCCCAACGTCGACACATTTTGATATCGCATCAAAGCTGATCCAGCAAAAAAAGAGCGTCTTTATTGAAAAACCGATGACGTATGAATCAAAGCAAGGTACCGTTCTTTTAGAACTAGCTAAAAAGAACAAAGTTCTTTTGACTTGTGGATACATTGAGAGATTCAACCCAGCAGTGGAATCTGTCAAAGAATTAGTCAAATTGAAAAAATATGGTGACTTGATCATGCTTGAATTTCATCGCGAAAACAGAATGCCCCTCCACATTAAAGATGTCGGCATAATCTATGACACTGCAGTCCATGACATAGATACGGCAATGTGGCTTTTTGACGATACCCCAGAAGTAGTATTTGCAAGGTCAGGTAAAATAAGACATGATCATGAAGACTTTGCTACAATAATGCTTGGTTTTAAGGACAATAAGGTTGCCATCATATCATCTAATTGGATTACACCTGCAAGGGTAAGGCACTTTAATGCGGTGTGTACGGACGGCATCATCTCAGCTGATTTCATATCACAGGAAGTTAGAATTGAAAAAGACAGTGGTGCAGAAATACCGAGAAAAGAAAAAGCAGAACCCTTGACAGTAGAAATTAGAAACTTTCTTGATTCTGTAGATGGAAAAGAAAATCTCAGAGTAAGGCCAGAGGATGCACTAAACGTAACAAGAATCGCAGAAGCAGCACTTTTATCAAGCCAGAAGGGCGTACCAATATACCTGGAGCTAAAATGAACAAAAAAATGATGGACATACTTGTGTGTCCAATTGATAAACAATTTCCACTAGAAATTTTTGAGGTAGAGTCAAAAGACGAAATCGTAATTGAGGGCGCCCTGTATTGCGACAAATGCTCCAGATTTTATCCAGTAATTGAGGAAATACCAATAATGTTGCCCGATGAATTACGCGACAAAAAGCAAGACATGGAATTTCTTGATAAAAATCAAAAAAAACTGCCTGAAAAAATAATTAAACATGCAAAACCATGGCATGTGTAACTATGGTTACTAATCACATTTCAGAAACGGCAAAAATTGGAAAAAATGTTAGAATTTGGCATTTTGCATATGTAGGAGACAATACGATGATCGGTGACAACGTAAAGATCGGCTCTTTGGCACATGTAGACTATAACGTAATCATAGGTGAAAATACCATGATAGAAGGCCTAGTCTACATCCCGCCGCTATCAAGAATTGGAAAAAATGTCTTTGTCGGTCCGGCTGCTTCGTTGACAAACGATCCATACCCACCAAGCGACAAACTAGTCGGCGTTACAGTCAAGGACGGAGCGATAATTGGATCTCGTGCTGTAATAAAGGCAGGAGTGACAATAGGTAAGAACAGCGTGGTTGCAATGGGCGCAGTTGTTACAAAGGATGTTCCAGACAATGTTCTTGTGGCAGGGGTTCCTGCAAAGGTAAAATATTCTAGAGAAGAATACGATAGAAAGCAAAAAGAGTGGAAATCCTAAGATTCGATCTGTTTTTGAAATATCCTGTTTTTTAGCTTGGAGAGGACAACAACCCAGGCAGTAACAAACAAAATTGCAATCACTGCTTTGATTATGGATGCAATTAGAAAATCAATTTCATCCCCGTATCCAGATACGGAGATTTTAGAAACTGCGGTAACCAGTATGCCGCCTCCGGCCAATATGAGAAGCCACATGATTCCAACGAAGGCATACATTGAAGCGTGTCTCAAATTCTTACCTCCATGAGAAATGCTGTAATTATGGCCAAAATTCCTGAAAATATTGCCAGCTTGAAAACTGTGAATCCTATCTCTTTTTCAGTGAGTGGTTTTCCTGCGACAAGCAACCTTACAAGCGTAATCGGCGCGTCTTTTTCTTTTGTTGCGATGATCTTATGATCTTCGGTGTGCGTCGTAGGATTTTTTATTTGTCTATGTTCCACTATCTTTTTTACGCTAGATAGGAACAAAAACGAGTTAATGACAGCAGGTAAAAGCGCGATTGCTGCAACAACCTCGGCACGACCGATTATAGCTATTACACCATACATTGCTCCAAGAGTCAAAACACCAGAATCGCCTGGAAAAATTCTACTTGGGAATTTGTGGTATTTGTAAAATGCTAGCGACGCAAAACCCAAAGGCAAGCTAATCAGTGCAACGTCATAATTCTTCATTATTAGAAGCGCTACAGTAAGAGAAAAGCTTGCAATGGTCATAAATCCGCTTGCGATTCCATTCATCACGTCTATTGAATTAATGGTGTTTCCAGTAATTGGTATCATCAGAATTATGATTCCAATGTACAGTGCAGGAATCTTGACTGAACCAAAAATTGGAAAAGTAAGATTGGGATCATAAACGCCTGACGGATCATAAATGCCAATTAAGACAAGTGGAATTGCAGATACTGCCAGGGCAAGAGGCTTGAACCACCCTCCCAAAACCTTTCTATCATCAATGAATCCAACTACAAATGCAAGAAATGTAGTTATCATAAGAGCAATTATCTTTAGGTTCCTCATGTCAGATGGAAAGGCCAAAAAAAGAACAGATTCTGAAATCAATATTGCCGCAACTATGACAGGGCCTCCAGGTCTAGGTACCATCGCACCACCAACTCTGTTAACATCTGGTACTGCAAGTTTACGTTTGCCAAGTTCGCGTATCAGAAATGGCGTTATCATATAAACAACAAAAAAAGCGACGACAGACACGACTAGAGCCGCGATTAGTTCTTGTTGCAATTACCTAACTTTTTTCAATTGGGATTTAATATTATCTGCAATTATTGGACCAATTTTGTCTATTTCTGCAAGTTTTTTTGTCGGAATCGCGTGTAGATCTTCAATATTCTTGATGCCGTGATCATATAGTTTTCTTGCACGGATTCGCCCTATTCCTTTTATCTGGACAAGTTCGACGAGCTCTTCTTTTATGCCGTATGCGATCCTTTTTCGCAGTGTGGAAAGCTCCTCCAATAGATCTGAGCGACCAAGCAACTTTGCAATCTCATAAAGGCAGTAGACAAGCCAGTCTGCAGTATCTACCAGCCTATGCATGTCCCCAGATTCAATGTTTAGACCATCAGATAATTGAATTTCAGATGACTCACTTAACCACGATTGTAAGGCAAGAAGACTTCGCGAGCAATCATATTCAGATATTGGCTCTATTAGTTCCGAAGAATGATTTTCAAGCAACACGCTAAGAACCTCATGATCCCTGTTTCTTAGTGAGAATTTTGGAAAAAACTCTTCTGAACTTGTAACTAGATGTAAGAATCCCAGCGTGTGACCTTTGTTTTCTGATGCTGTTTCTATTCCTCGCTTAAAGTAAATCGCAGTTATTGGATCAACGTATAGCATGGAGACCTTTTTGCCAAACTCTGTTGCTGCAAATCGGTCGCCTTTTTGTACTATGAGATCCTCATTTAACAGAAATCTCTTGGAAATATCTATTGCAAACTTGAGTGTGTTTTTTCTTGTTTGCAAGCCCGCTAGCGTCTTTAGGAAAAAATCGAAAATAGATTCATTTTTGATTCCGGGGTTTGTTACTATGTGGCTTAGAATGTGGGTTCGCAGTGCACGATCGTCGGCAAGCTGTGACTTGATTGGCTCAGGCGTTCCGTTGATGTAATAATCGATTAGATCAGATGTGTTTGCATTCCCAACAATTATTGCCTCGCCGTACTTGTCATATTGCGGTCTGCCTGCTCTTCCGCAAAGCTGCTTGTATTCTAAAACACTAATCGGTTTGTTTGTGCCAGACTTTACGTCATACCTTGCAATGTTTGATATCACGACCCTCCTTGCAGGCAGGTTAACTCCGGCTGCAAGTGTTGGAGTTGAGGCAAGCAGTTTGATTTTGCCGTTTCTGAATTCGTTTTCTATTATTTCTCTACAGTTTTGGTTTAGTCCGGCATGATGAAAGCCGACCCCCTTTTTTAAAAGCGCTGCAAGCGTCTTGACTAAATCAGTTTGCTCATTTCCATCAAGTAGTTTGGAGGAGATTTTCTCAAGGTCCTTTTTTTCAGAATCGGAGAGAAATTTTGAGACGGCGTCTGCACCTTTTGTTGCCAATGATGCTGAGCGTGTTCGCGTTTCTGCAAAGATCAGTGATTGGCCCCCACTTTTTATCGTGTCAAGTGATAAATCCACTGGTGGTCCTCTAATGCTGGATTCGATTTCGTATGATTCCCCATTGTTCCATAGAACGGTTCCTCCATCAAAGATTCCTTCAGTCAGAGGTACTGGCCTCCAATCACTTGAAACCAACTTGCAGCCAAGCCATTCAGATATTTCATCAGAATTTGTTACGGTCGCGCTCAGTCCAAGAATCTGAGGTCGATTCTCAAGCTCCTTTAGTTTTGTGAGAACCACTTCAAGGGTTGGCCCTCTGTCGACATCCCCAATAAGGTGTATTTCGTCTGCCACAATAAGCCCGATTTGATTAAGCCATTCTGCCCCATGACGAATAAGCGAGTCCATTTTCTCATTTGTCAACACCACAATGTCTGCATTTTCCGCATCCTTGTCCACAGAGTCAAAATCTCCGGTAGAAATTGCAGTCTTTATACTCCTGCCCAGATCCAGATTTTCTAGCTTTTTTAGCTCTGAGAATTTCTCTGATGCAAGCGCCCTCAAGGGAGTGAGGTAAATCACTCTGCCTTTGCTTTTGGATAAATAATTAATAATTCCAAGTATCGCAATCAGTGTTTTGCCACTTGCAGTCGGGGCAGACACCAAGATACTTTTTCCCTCCAGTAGTCCTGCAGTCACGGCGTCTTCCTGCGGCGGATATAATTTGGTGATTCCCTGCTGACTAAGAAACTCTAGGGCAGAATCTGCCAGTGCCAAGTCGACTATTTTCATACACGGTTATAGTGACCCGGCTTGGATTCATAAATTGATGCTTCACGGAGCATTCTCCGGATGAAGTTTTTAGCTTCTTCCTCGGTGAACTTTGTTGTTTTTGCAAGTTCCTTTACGAATAATTTTTCCTCAACTGGGGTCTTGTTGTCGCCCTCTAGTGATTTTAGTACATCCATGAATAATTGCATTTTTGATACCTCGCTGTGAGGTCTTCCCTGCAATACTCCAAGATCAACCTTTCCTGTGTTGACATCAACTCCGGCATCCTCAAGCATGCTCTGAATCAGAAATATCGCCCTGTCCGCATCCTCGGCATCAACTTGATCTTTCATCAATAGTCGCGCTCTTGCAGTGGCAAGTCTTATCAGCCCGCCAAGCTGTCTTGGGGTCACGGTTATCATTTCCTCTGATTCTACATTTCTCATTTTTAGATAATACTCTAGGATTTTTTCCTCGGCATCTGGTGTTAGTAAGGGGTCTGACTTTTTGCAGTATGCCAGATATTTTGTGAATATGTCAATGTCGATCAAGGATCTGGTTTCAGAAGAAGAGTGTCTGTGCAATCCTATGATGTGTCGCGCAATATTTCGGTCTCGTTCTTTTGACGGAATGTCCCTTACGACAAAAATAAGGTCAAATCTTGTGAGAAGTGGTATTGGTAATGCTACGTTTTCTGTTATGTTTTTGAACGGATCGTATTTGCCATACATTGGGTTTGCTGCTGCCAAAATTGATGTCCTAGCGTTTAGTGTTGCAACGATTCCTCCTTTTGCGATACTTGCTGACTGCTGCTCCATTACCTCGTGAAGTGCGCTTCGGTCTTCGGGCTTCATCTTGTCAAATTCATCTATGCAGACAAGTCCTTGGTCTCCAAGTACTACTGCTCCAGCTTCGAGCATCATGATTCCAGTCTTGTCTCTAACTACTGCTGCAGTCAGTCCTGCTGCGGTGGAGCCTCTACCTGATGTGTATAGTCCTCTTGGAGCAATCCTTGCACAAAACTTTAGCATTTCGCTCTTTGCCGTACCTGGATCTCCAACCAAAAATACGTTGATGTCGCCTCTGACCTTGGTTCCGTCTTGGAGTATTCTTTGAGTTGATCCCACTATTAGCAACAAAATTGCTTCTTTGATTATGGCATGGCCTTGGATATGCGGTGCAAATGAGCTTACCAGTCTTTCGTAAATGTCGTCGCTTTTTGCAAGAGACTTGATTATTTTTTCTTCTTCTGGGGAGATCTCTTCTCTTTCTGATTTTCTAGAGTTCTTTGTTCCCCTTCCTCCTAGAAACTCAATGTTGTTTCCCTCAATTCGAAGTCGGTGCAGTCCGCTGTTGACTCTAGTTCCTGAGATTTGCTCCTGTTCTATTCGCACTATTCCTGTTAGGATAATTCTGTCCCCGGGTCGTGCATTATCTACTAGATCTTGCCTTATTGTAACATCAAGGTAGTGTGGGAGTTGTCCCGGTGGAAGATCCTCTGGAAGCTCTTGTAATCTAACTATTTGAAAATCAATGAACTTGCTATTTTCAGGATCAATTCTCAGATCACGCTGTGTGCATCTATCATGGCTGCATTTTGAAGGCGCATATATGCTCAGGCCTCGCTCAAGGGGAACCTCAGTTACGTGCCCTTCAGGACACTTGTAGAGAACGTTTTTTGCAAGTGGTTTTACCTCAGATGATCTTACAACCATCCCTGAAACACTTGCCATCTTGCCAATTACTTCTGCATTAATCTGCCTGAGGCTGCGTTGTATTGGATAGTTTGCTATTCTTACTCGGATATCGTCATCAATTTTGTTTGCATATTCTGGAAATCTTTCTTCAAGAATATTTTTTACGGCGCGCGCAAATGCGTATAATATTTCATCTGGCTCGTTGTTGAATTTAATTTCAATTTCTCTTTGAGAAACTAGATCATTGTAGTCAACTACTATATACAGCACCTGCTTTGCCATCATCTGGTCGATGTCTTCTACATACCTAAACGAGCCCGACTTGTCCTTAAATGATGACAAGAAATTCTGCACTTGATCAATTAGTGCTGCACGGGTTTGTGTTTCTAGAGTCATTTTTCGTCACGAAATATTTGATTTATGAAGTCGCTGCTATTTTTGTGTATTACGTTGTATAGCGCTCTTTCCTCAACGGATAGTTTTTTTGCTATATCGGCAGTTAATGTCATGGAGTTTGCCCGTGGAACTAGTTTTCCAAGCCTTTTACGGATTAATGTCTTGAGTAAGCTTTGTAGTTTGTCGTATTCTTTTTCTGACTGTCTTGCCATGTATCCAGTCATTTTTATGTAAAAATCCGGCTCCAGGTGAGACAATTCTTCACCTTGAAAATTTTCTTTAGACAAAGACTGTGTGAGCTCTATTCCCATATCGGATTCTTGAATTTCGGCATGGCCTTCTGACTCAAGTGTTTGCGCTACCCATCTAGGTATGTTTAGGATCTCGCCTTGTTTTCCGTCTATTGTTATGTTTGAGACATTTATCTTAAAATCATGATTAATGAGGGCCTTTACATCCTGGGTCCCATAACCAATACTGTAAACTTGGAGTAATTCGTTAATGTTCAACAGTTATGAAAGTGAGTTCAAGGATTTAATGGATACGATCGATCAATTGTGTTTACAAGAAGCTTTGATCATTTGATCCTAGCCGTAACTTATTAGTAAGACTAGCCGAAAAGTCAACTTAATGCCGGTTTCAAACATGATGTGGGTTGAAAAATACCGCCCCCTGAAAATAGCGGATCTTGTAAACCAGAAAGAAGTAGTTGGCAGTCTTACGTCATTGCTCAAAAACGTCACAGAGATACCGCATCTTTTGTTTTCAGGATCTGCGGGAGTCGGCAAAACCACCCTAGCTGTGTGCATTGCAAGGGAGATACTTGGGGACGGTTGGCGAGATTATACCTTGGAGCTTAACGCATCAGATGAACGTGGAATCAACATGGTAAGAGAAAGGGTCAAAAAGTTTTCAAAATTTGCAGGACTTGATACAAACATTCCATTTAAGATAATAATTCTCGACGAGGCAGACGAGATGACCTCTGACGCGCAGACAGCATTGCGTAGAATTATTGAGGATACTTCAAAACACTGCAGGTTCATACTGATTGCCAATAACATTTCCAAGATTATCGAGCCGATTCAAAGCAGGTGCGCAGTATTCAAGTTCACAAGAATTTCTGAAAAAGAGATAATAGCGCATCTAAAGGAGATTGCAAAAAAGGAAAAACTAAAGGCAGACGAAGACGGCCTAAAGGCAATTTTTGATTATTCCGAAGGAGATATGCGACACGCAATAAACATAATGCAGGCAGCGGCAAGCCTTGGAAGCATCACCGAAGAAAGTGTAAAGGGAGCAGCGGGCCTTACAAAAACAAAGGATGTAGACGAAGTTCTCAAACTGTCTTTGGCAGGCAAGATAGTCGATGCAAGAAACAAGATGATTGAACTTATCAAAGTGTATGGTATGTCAGAGTCTGACTTTCTAAAATACCTCAACGAATCAATCTACAAATCAAAGGTAGCCAATCTAGTTGAGATTTCAGAGGCAATTGCAAAATACGATTACAGGATACTTTCCGGAGCAAATCCTGAAATTCAATTGTCTGCACTTTTGGCAGAATTAAGCAAGTTTGGAAAATAAGCGCAGAGAGAGGGATTTGAACCCCCGGGTGCTTGCGCACACAGGCTCTCAAGGCCCGCGCCCTACCGAGCTAGGCGACCTCTGCGGGATTCGGTGATTAGAACCAGTTAAAATTTGTTTTATTGTTGATTTTGGATATATACTAAAAATTATAAAAGAAAAGAAAAGAAATGTTGCTTCTAGTCGTGCGCGTGTGGGTTTTCTCCACCGGTTATCTTGATGAAGGTTCCAGCTGCTTTCTCGTGTGCTTCCAAGTTTGATTGATCAACCTTGATAGCTTGAGGTGGGCAAACTGATACGCAAGCCATACACCAGATGCAATCATGCTCTCTAATTGGATCTGCTTTGTCGGTGAGGTCTTTACGTTCTTCTTTTACTGAGGAGCCTGTACCTGCAAATGTCTTACCAACAACATCTTTTGCTGGAATGTCCATTTCGGTTCTGTACCATTGGAATACTTGTACTGGGCAAGCCTCAATACATGCTCCATCTGCTACACAAGAATCCCAGTCGACTGCAACCATTGTGCCACTGACACCTAATGGAACCTGTGTTTCACCACGTGCCTCGTATGCTGCGATTACATCATGGTTTGAGAAGCATTCTGCGTCGCTTCTGCCGGGTCCCCACATAAAGTGAAAGTGTTCTCCATCGGAGTGCATAATTTTGCCTATTGGTTTTAATCCCTGTGGGAAATGTTCGTCTATTGGCATGTTGAATACTTTCACGGAATGTTATTTAAATCTAAACAAAATTAGTGTAAACTAAACCGCTGATCGATAATCTATGTAAATTATAACACTGTTTTCGTGATGATCTGCCCCTACGTTCATATTTTTTGATTTGCAAAACTAGTAGTTGAATATTTTCAAATATGACGTATATCGAGGGCCAAACATAGGCATTTACACTAAGGCAAATGATAGTTTTGTTTTCATACCAAACGGTTTTGCGGGAACAAAAGCAAGCACGTTGTCGTCCCATTTGAAAGTAGAACCTTTGTTCACATCGGTGGCAAATACTAGACTTATTGGAACCCTAATGGTCGTAAACAACCACGGGATGCTCATTCCAAACATTTCCTTTGAGCATGAACTGTCGCACTTGAAAAAAGCAACAGGGCTTAATGTCCAAGTATTAGATGTAAAGATGACAGCGCTAGGCAACATGATGTGCGTTAACGACAAGGGAGGAGTGGTATCACCAAAGATTCCAAAAGAGGCCCTAAAAACAATCCAAGACACATTAGGAATTGAGGTAATTCAGAAAAAAGTTGCAGGGTATCACCAGGCAGGAGCCATGGCATATGCAAATAATCACGGCGGCATAATTCATCCAGAAACCGATGATGATGACATTAAGGCAATTTCAGACATATTGAAAGTAAAGATAGAGCCTGCAACAATAAACGGCGGAATACCGTATGTCGCATCAGGAATTTTAGCAAATAACAAGGCAATTGTGGTTGGAAACTTGACAAACGGTCCGGAGATAATGATGCTCACACGTGCGTTTACAGAGTGAAAATAGATTTTGCGTTTGAGAACAAAGAGTCAATTGTTTGAATGGTCTCTTTCCCGTCAGACATATTTTTTACAATAATTTGTTTTGAGGAATATTCTTTTGGTGCGACAATTACGGAAAACTTTGATGCTGATGCGTTTTCGATTTGTTTTTTGAACGGCCTCCCAACAAGATCAATGTCAGTTGCAATTCCAATCTGCCTTAGTTGCGATGCAATGTTTACTGCAGGTGCTATCATCTCCTCGTTTACAAATAGCACGGAAACCGTGGGAGCAGAATCAATTTTTTTCATCCCTTGTTTTTCAAGTGACAGAATGATTCGTTCTACTCCGCCGGCAACTCCTGTTGCCCCCAGATCATCACGTCCAAACGCTTTTGGCAGGCTATCGTATCTACCGCCTCCAACCAATGCGCCAAAATCAGAAGTGGTGTCAAAGGCCTCAAAGACTACACCGGAGTAATAATCCAACCCCCTTACTATTCCAAAGTTAATCCGAACGTTCTCAACATGCCTGTTTTTAAGAGAGGAAAATAGCGATTTTATCTCATTCCAAGCATCTAGCCCTGAAACGTCAAATTGTTTTTCAACTTGTTCAGGCGTGCCCTTTATTTTTGAAAACTCGAGTATTTTTTCCAGTTTATCTGTTGAATATCCTTTTTGCTCGTATTCTTTTAGAATTTCCTCTTTTTTCTTTTTTTGGATTTTGTCTATTGCGCGCAGTATATCGGCGATCAGGCCAGAATCGGTTGACTGGAAAATTTTTGCGACAACTGATTCAACTAGCTTTCTATGCGAGATGTCTATTATCACGTCAGAGAGATTAAGTTTGGAAAAGAATTTTGATGTAAATTCGATTATCTCTGCGTCAGATTCAAGACTTGGCCTTCCGTAGATTTCCAGATCCCATTGGTGAAAGAATCGGTACCGGCCTTTTTGTGGTTCGTCATATCTCCACACGCCCCCAAAAGCTGCAATCTTTGCTGGAAGTCTAAGTGACTTTTGTGCTGTTAAATAACGTGTTAATCCCACTGTAAAATCAAATCGAAGTGCTATGTCTCGGTCTCCTTTGTCTTTGAAAAAATAAATTTCATCTCTAATTGTAGGTCCACTCTTTGTTTCTATTACCGAGACAAGTTCTAGTGGAGACGGATCCATCAGATTAAAACTAAACGTCTTGCAGTTTTCAAGAAATATTTTCCTTACATATTCAATTTTTAACAGCTCATCAGTTTCAAAATCTTTCATTCCCCTCGGAAGACTCAATTCAAAACAAACTGTGGAATTAATGCATTTAGACGTTGCTGCTGGAAATTCTATACAGTGTATGCGTTATGAAGGGTTTGCTGGAATTTGTACTCGTTATGCCTAAACCCTTTCTTTATTTTGATTTTAATTCTGTACGAGAGCATGATATTACCCCATTCCTCTGGGTGCTCGATAAAGAATTTAAAAATTTCAGGAGATATTTGAAAGCAGACATCCCAGATATTTTTTCCCTTCAGATTAATGATTTTATGGTTTTTGAGGTCGACTATTGGCGCATACCAGCCAAAATCAAACATTACCCGGAAAGGATCTTTTTCTGTTATCTTGAATAATCGTTTGAAGAATTCTTCAAAACTCTTTTCAAAGCTAACTCTTTCTTCTTTCTGGATTTTTTTTATTATGACAGGCTTTGACTTGGATGAAGTGTACACTATTTCAGTACCATTGTAAATGCGTGAATCAAGAATTTGTTCAACTTCTTTTTCTGCTTTTTTGTATTCTCCCTTGATGTCGTTCCAATTGAATTTATTCACCTTGTGGTAGCCGTCCTTATTTGTCCAGTAATCGCCGGGGGTCATGAGAATCGGTTTAATTTTTGGTCCAAGCATGTTTTTAGGATAGATGAAGGATTTCATCAACTCCAAAGAATCGTACGGATTCAGTCCATCATTGAGATACTTTAGATCTTCTTTGAAATGTGCATACATGCATGCAAACGGTACTACGTTTTTTGGTTGTAGATACAGCGTTCTTTGAATGAACCTCGCAATATCTCTGAGATGTGCAGTGCTTTTACTTTCGTTCAGGTCTTCAAATTCATAACACTGGGGATACGCACTTGCGGCAATTGGAAGCATAAACGCAAGATCAATTGGAGTGAATCGTGCTTTGATTCGTCCCATCAGGGGCTCAATTATGCAGTCGTTTGTATTTAGAACTGTGGTTTGTTTGTCTTGTATGCAGAGTCCAGAATCATATTGGTTGACAAGCATTGTGATTTTTGTATCACCGACCTGATAGCTTTCAAAATTTGATAATTCTATTATTTTTTTGAATTCCAATGCCTTGATTTGGTCTTTTACTGGCGGTTGTCCTTTGAATTCAGGTTCGACATCTGCAATTATGATTTGTGTATTCTTGTCAAATCGTGATAACGATTCTTTATTTAGATGATCTTGATGCGCATGTGAAACATAGATGTGAGTGGGTTTTGGGATCTTTTCTATTGGGATTGAGCGCGGAAAGTGAAACCAGCTGTTAAAGTATGCGGGAGTTCCAAGCCACGGATCCTGCAAGAGTTTGAGATCTTTGTTTTCAAACAAAACACTAGCATGGCCCATGTATGTTGTTTTGCTCATCGCTCAATGCTGGATTTACGAATTATTTCAATTTATTGAAAATTTTCAAATTGGGTACTTAGCGGCATTTTATCTATTAATAGTAGAAAAATTCAATCCTAATGATTGACCTACAGATACCTAGAACATGCTACAGATGCGATAATTGAAGTTGAGGCAACAACACTAGAAGAGGCATTTGTGCTGGCAGGAAAATCTGTCGTGGATACAATCCTTGATTCCAAACTAGTTGAGGAGAAAAAAGAAAAAACACTCATAGTTACTGGAAAAGATCTCAGTTACTTGCTGTATAACTGGCTTGAGGAGATGATCATACTTACCATCACGGATGGTTTTGCTGCAAAAAAATTCAGCCTTCAAATTGAAAAAAACTCATCTTATAAGATTACGGCTGTACTAACAGGTGAGGATATTAGCTTTGAGAAGCATCATTTCAAGGTTGAAATAAAATCTCCTACTTTTCATTTGATGGAGATAAAACAAGAAAACGGCGTCATGATGCGTTTTCTTTTGGACCTCTAAATTATTAAACGGTAAAGGATAGTCCAGTTTCGTGGAAGATCCCGAAATTGAAAAAATCAAGCAACGAAAGCTGGCAGAGATGCTAAAGCAGCAGTCTGACGTAATAGCCCAAGCCCAGATAAGTGTAATTGATTTGGATCAAACAAACTTTGATCAGACCATTTCAGGAGGTCTTGTCTTGGTAGATTTTTGGGCAGAGTGGTGCGGTCCATGCAAATCAATGCATCCGATTTTTGATAGGATGTCAAAAAAATACAGGCATGTCAAATTTGCGCGAGTCAATGTTGACAGATGTCAGGACATTGCCATGCGATTTGCGGTTCAGTCAATACCGACATTTATCATGTTCAAAAACGGACAGCCGGTAGATAGAATGGTGGGAGCAGTAGGTGAGCCAGGCATCCACATGATTGCCAAAAAATATCAGATGTAGCCGTAGGCAGAATCTTGCGTTCTCTGAATTCCTAAAATTTCGTTTAGCACTGTTTGTTCTTCTGTGGATAGCTTGTGCAAAAACCTTTCAACGAGAAGTTTTGCCTCCGAGGATTTCGGCAAGGAGTAAAAAATATCCTCTTCCAAAATTTGCCTTCCAATTGTCACGTCTTGTATAGAGCAGGCAACTTCCTGGCCCTGCGTTGCAGTGCTTATTGATTTTTTTCCGTCCTGTAGCTGATGAACTAGGCCTATTTTTTTGCCCTGCTTGTTCATGATTGGGATTTTTTGTCGCACCTTTCCCACATCAACACGTATTCCAAACACTGCAGGATTGCTATTTCGAAATATGTAGCCCTTAAGAAAGGTAAATTTGCAAATCGGGGTGATTTCGCCAAATATAGCATCATCCTCATGTGCAGAATCTTCGGTAACCCAGTTGGTATAATTGTCAATTAGGCTGTAGATAACCTTGTCACTAAAGATTTTGATGTGACTGTTTTCTGCCTCCTCCTGAGCATCAGGAAGTATCTTTACGCTAAATGCTAAAACTACGCCTAAATGTCTGTCGTTGTCCTTAATCACTTTGGCCTCCATGACATCACGTCGATTTACAGGACCAATGTCTGCTTTTGCTACTGGCACTTGCGCACGTTTGAGCATTTCAGTCAGTGCTTCAAGTGATCCTATGGTATCACACCTTAGAATAACTCCATTTGTTTCTGTACTTTCAAATACGGATTTCATTTCTGATTCTATGATTTTCTTAAATTCTTCTATCTTGGATTCGTCACTTGTCACATAGACTGTGCTTCCTGGAAGTACTCCCTCCAAGTCAGGTGACGCAATTTTAATTCCTGCTGCAGCCTCAACTTGATTTACGGGTTTGAATTTATCACGAGGATCGCGCATTTCGTCAAGCGGTTTTGGTAGCAACATTGCTTTTGGCTTTGTAACAATCACAGAATCTCTTTTTGCAACAATTACACTGTCTCCTTTTCTCATCTGGCCGTCAATTAAGATCATATTGGCAGTAGTTCCAAGTCCAATCTCGTCATTTACCTCAAGGATGATTCCGCGGCTTGGCTTTTCTTCTTGGGTAAGTCTTTTTTGCAAATATTGCTGAGTCAGTCCCACAAGTACAGTTAGTAGCTCAGGTATCCCGACACCCGTCCTTGCACTGACTGGGACAATTGCGATTTCTTTTGAAAAGTCTTGTATTCTATAGAATGCCTCCGACTGGTATCCAAGAATTGATAGCGTGCCGACCACATTGTAGATTTGCTCATCAATTGTCGTCTGCATGAACTGATCCTGTTGCTTTATTGCCTGTGTGATGTAGGGAGTGTCAACTTTTCTCCAACCAGGAATCTGATCAACTTTGTTTAGTGCTATGACAAACGGAACTTTTCTTGCTTGAAGAATTTTTAGGCTTTCACTTGTTTGCGGTTGGAATCCTCTATTCGTATCTACTACCAAGATTGCAATGTCAGCTGCAGAGCCACCTCTCGTTCTAAGATTTGTAAACACTTCGTGCCCAGGTGTGTCAATTACTAAAAGGCCTGGTACTTCATGCTCTGTTTTTGTTAATTTGTCATATAGCTGACCACACATACTTTTGATTGTCTCAGTTGGGAGAAAGCTTGCACCTATGTGTTGTGTGATTCCGCCTGCCTCTCTTCCCTGAACGCCGGTGCCACGGATTTTGTCAAGTAATGAGGTTTTACCAGAATCTACATGGCCCAAGACGGCCACTATTGGTTGTCGAATTCGCAACGCATCTCACTGAAATACTACCCTCGCTTCCTTTTCAAAACTTTCCTTAGAGTCGGATGCGTGAATAATATTGTCTGAGAACCCAAGGCCAAAATCCCCGCGAATTGATCCGGGTGCCGCTTCAAATGACTTTGTTGTGCCAATCATCAGTCTTGTTGTAGCAACTGCGTTGTTTCCCTCAATTACTGCGGCAACAACTGGACCCGATGTGATAAACTCCACCAGTTCGCCAAAGAACGGTTTTGTGTTGTGTACAGAGTAAAAGTCCTCTGCTTGAGCTTTTGTGAAAGCAAACATTTTGAGTTTTAAAATTTTGAATCCTTTATTTTCAAATCGGCTGATTATTTGTCCGGTTAGTTTTCTCGCTACTGCGTCTGGTTTTACTATGAAGAGAGTTTGTTCGGTCAATTTTTCCAGTTTATTTTTTGACGATTCCGCCTTTCTGATATTTCTTCGTCCACTTGAGCGTACGTGGATCACGTTTTAGTACCAACATGTTCTTTTTGCATTTTGGAGAACAAAACCATAGAACTGTTCCATCGTTTTTTACAAGCATAGTGCCAGAACCTCTTGCGACTGGTCTATTACAAAAACTGCAAGGTTTTACTAGAAGGCTCAAGTTTCAATCACCTTATTTTTTTAGCTTCACGTTCTGTTTCTCGCAGCATCAAGATGTCAGACATTCGTACTGAGCCTTTTACGTTTCTTGTGAGAATTCTTCCCTTGTCTCTGCCGCTTAGAATCTTTACTCTAACTTGGGTTATTTCGCCTGCGATTCCAGTCTTACCAACAAGTTGTATCACTTCGGCAGATACTACATCTTCCGTCTGGGAAGTGCTCATTGTTACTTGCCACCTTTAATCTTCTTTATTGAAGAAACTACTTCTTCAACAATGTGGTTAGCATCGCCTGCATCAATTATTGCGGCAGCGGCAGAGGTCACATCGATGCCTAATGCCTTTCCCAAGTCTTGCTTGCTTGGAACAAACGCATATGCAGCGTTTTGCTCTTCACAGATTATTGGGAGATGTGCTACTACCTCTGGAGGTTCTACATCTTCTGCAATAACTATTAGTTTGCTAATTCCTCTTTCAATTGCCTTTGTTGCTTCGTTTGTTCCTTTTCTAACCTTACCACTTTGCGATGCAACTCTAACTGCTTCAAGTATTGGATTTACCAGATCAGCTGGAGTCTCGAATTTTACGTAATAAGCCTTAGCCAATTATATCACCCATAGGGATCATTTCCATTCCTTGAGTTCTTTAACATCGCCTTATTAGTGTTATCTGTCCAGAATCGAGTTTACTTTTTTGGTGTATTTTGACATGAGGTTGCCAAGTTTTTCCTCCGAATCTGCTTCCGCATAGATTCTTGCTATTGGCTCCGTACCACTCGGCCTAACCATAATCCAATTTCTCTCATCAAAAATTAGTTTGATCCCGTCTGTTGTATCATAGTTTTTGTGTTCCTCTTTTAGTTGTGAAATTATTTTTGCCGCCTCTTTTTTAGAGCAAGAGACCTTGTCCTTTGTCGTGTATGACGGAGGCAGTGCAGACATTTCTTCAGATACAGTTTTGCCAGAGTCTGCAATAAGATCCAAGACCAATGCCAAAGTCATTGAGCCGTCCCGCACTTGGTTGTGCTTTCCATACATAAAGCCGCCATTTTCCTCAAACCCAACAAGTGCTTTTTCTGGAATCATTCTTCTTGAGACCTCAACGCTTCCAACTTTGGTCCTAATCACCTTTGATTTTGTTTTGGAAGCTATTGTCTCTATGACGGAACTTGAGTTAAGGCATGTTACAATTTTGGATTTTGGGTTTTTCTTTAAAAGATAATTTGCCAAAAGCAATGCGGATTTGTCACCGGTAAGAATTTCTCCATGATTGTCGCAAAAGATGCTCCTGTCACCGTCACCATCAAAGGCCACACCGAAATCTGCCTTCTTTTCCATTATTTTCTTTGATAATTTTTGCAAATTACTTGGCGTCGGCTCTGATCCTCGCCCTGGAAATTTTCCATCAACTTTTTCATTGATTAGAAAAACTGTGCAACCAAGTTCCTTGCAAAGATCAGGTGCTGCTACTGCTTGTGCTCCATTGCCAAGATCTAGTGCAACTTTGAATTTTTTTGATTTGATTTTGCTTGCATTTACTTGTGATTTGATTCCATCAAGATATGCGCAAATCGCTCTTGATTCAGTTTGAGTGTTGCCAAATTTTTTAGAATTCTTTATCCATTTTTTGTTAAAGTAAATATCTTCTATGACGGATTCGTCTTCTCGTGAAATTTCTACGCCATCTTTTGCGGCTGGTTTTAGGCCATTGTATTGAGGCGGGTTGTGAGACGCAGTAATCATTATTCCTCCTGAATATCCAAGTGCTTTTGTGGCATATTCCAATGCCGGAGTGGGTACAAGGCCTGCCAGATTACAGTCAAATCCGCAGTAGTTTATGGTAGAACACACTACTTTTGCAATAAGTGGACTAGAGTCACGACCGTCATAACCGACAAGAATTGGGCCTTTTTTGAAATATGTTGCAATTGATGAAACAATATCGGAAATGAATTCTAGGCTCAGTTCCTCTGAGAAGATACCGCGGATTCCATTGGTGCCAAATAACTTTCCCATTAATTCTTACTTTTATGAGCTAGATTTGTGCTTTTCAGGTTTCTTGTGATTTGTGTTCAATGGTGCGATTCTTTGTTACGATTCTGGTAATTCCCACAACTGCAATTGCGATTAGTAAGAACGTGATCCAGTCATATTCTTGAAAAGATACCATCTTGTTGATTACCGGGATAAAGAGAGGAAAGGAGGTAGTGCCGCCAAGTAAAATATCAAAAGAAACGTGCGCTAAAACGGCTGAAAGGGAAACGGCTCCAAGCAGATAGTCTTTTTTTCCTATAAAGAACATCATCAACGGTATTGAGATCAGCCCAAATAGAACAGAATGTGCCATGCGCGGAACGGCTTCCAAATTTAGAAATTGAATTAGATGATCCGCATCCAGAGCAATTGGGAATAATCCGGCAATGGCAACATATCTGATACGCATGCTGGCAACCCCCACAATCATACCAAATATCACATGACCTACAACATGATCTATGGAAATTCCGCTTACCTCCAATGGGTTTCCAATCAGATATGACTTTGGTAAGAACTGCTCAAATATTGGGAGCATTCCAAATATTGAAAATGCCGCTGAAAGCGATGCGTAGAGAATTATTGATTTTAGGATAAATCGAAGGGATTTCAATTTGGATGGTTTTCGACCAATCTATAATTTTTATCAACTGTTTTGTGGTCTGAGTTTGTCACTCATGTGGTTTTTGACAGTCAAATGCGATTTGGGTTGTAATGGTAACCAATAAGTTTGTGTAAAATGGCAGCATCACTGCGGAAGTCGCCCAGCCCGGTCAAAGGCGTAAGGTTTAGGCCCTTATCTCTTAGGGGTTCGTGGGTTCAAATCCCACCTTCCGCACCATAAACTCTTTTTACAAAAAATATCAAAAATCAGACTAGAGAATTAATAAGGTCAAATTGTGACACAATTCTGTGAGAAAGATTCGAATAGGCATCACAGTTGTTGGAAAAGACAGCGAGGGGATTGTTGCCTCATTTACCAATTTCATATTTCAAAGAGATGGTAACATTGAACGGGTCAATCAAAATGTCATAAAGGGATTATTCGGAATGCACCTTGAGGCGTCATTCTCAAAAGAAATCGACATTAAAAAATTCGATAAAGAACTACAAGACCTTGGAAAAAAGATCGGAATGGAAGTAAGCATCTATCATGAGATTAACTCGGACAAAAACATTGCACTGTTTGTTACAAAGGAGCCGCACTGCTTGGAAATGCTACTCAATGCAAATGCAAGGGGCCAGCTCAAAGGCAGAATAAGCGTAATTGTCGGAACTGAAAAAACCCTAGAAACAATGGCAAAGAAAGCAAAGATTACATTCGTTATGGTTGATGAAAAGGATCAGCTTGAGGCAGAAAGCAGGCTGATTGAAATCGCAAAACAATATGACATTGATCTTGTGGTGCTTGCACGCTATATGAGAATCATGACACCTAATTTTGTTTGGAGATATCCTCACAGAATAATCAACATTCATCCATCATTGTTACCCGCATTTCCAGGTGCCTTTGCTTATGCGCAGGCATTTGAGAGGGGAACAAAAATTGTCGGCGTTACTGCCCACTATGTTACAGAGGAACTTGATCAAGGTCCAATCATCTTCCAAGACTCCTTTAAAGTAGGTCCAAAAGACACTCTAGAATCCATAAGACAAAAAGGCCAAAAGCTTGAAGCAAACACCTTGCTTAAAGCAGTAAAGATGCATCTTGAAGGAAAGCTTGAGGTCAGTTGGAGAAAAGTGTATACAAAGTGACTGGCATACAAGACAACTTTGATCCAGATCTTAGGAAAATAATCAAGACAAAAAAACAGACTGCTCTAATTCCTGTAGGCTCAATTGAACAGCATGGTCCACACCTACCAGTCTCAACTGATTCAGACATAGTAACGGAGGTCGCAAAAAGGGTGGCAAAAAAATGCAATCTTTTGCTTTTGCCCACAATAACATACGGGGTTTCCTTTGAGCATGCTCCGTTTTTCAATCTCAGTGTAACTAGTGCAACTCTGCAAAACCAATTAGTTGACATTTGCAATTCACTTGGAGAAAACAAGATCAGAAAAGTAATAATTCTAAACGGGCATCACGGAAACCAAAAGGCGTTATCAGGAATAGCAGGCAAAATATCCAAGATGTCTAGAGGCCAAAACAAGGTCTTTGTGATTTCATACTGGCACCACATGGAACGAGAGTTTGATCATGCAGGATTTGCGGAAACTGCGCTCATGCTTGCAGTATCAAATAAGGCACAGATGAGCCGTGCAAAAAGAGGGCTGATCACAGACAAGATGTCCCCAAAACAAAAATCAAGGGTATCCAAGCTCGCATCCACGCACTTTATCAAAGCAACTAAAACAGGCGTTTGGGGAGATCCAACAAAGGCCACTAAAAAAGACGGCAGGAGGATTTTATCTGAAATAGTACAAAACATTGCTAAAAAAGTCTCAAAGTTGCCTTACTGATTAAAACTCATACACCAATGAAATTTTAATATATTACCTCGTTAGGAGAGCCAATAAGTGAATTAAATGTCAGTCGACATGGCAGTAAAAGTACTGGACGAGAGCATCGATAAGGTAGTTTTAATCAAACTCAAA
>JACRJT010000018.1 GCA_016215465.1 Nitrososphaerota archaeon
CATGCCTCCTTCTCCATTGTCATACCAACATTCGGCAGCATTTCCAGTGTAGATTCCACTAGTTCCTTTGACGTAACCGTCCATTCCATCGCCCACTTGTTGGGCAAAGGCCTGAGACAGTGCGCCTGCAGATGTTGCGGCAACTGCTACCACAAGCAATAGAGCATACTTTCTGTTCTTTGAATACACTTTTCGATGTACTCGTTTTTCTAACATTGCGTCTCAATATGTACATGAAAAATATAAGAAGTCTTTTCCCAAAAGTGTAAATTTGTTTAATAATTTAACAAATTTTCAAAATTTGTAAAATTTGATTTTTTGCACAAAAACATTTGTTAGTGTAAGACAGCATGGCCAAGATCGACAAATCGCTATCATTCAAAGACACACACACTACAGATGTTTGATACCACCATCTAAAAATACAACCAAAAACAATCGATATCATGGTAGGTCCAAGAGACGGTGGCTTTGGTTTTGACCAATCAAAAAAATACACCAATGTAGACAATCTTGAGCAAATTTGCGTACAATGTCAAGCAGGCCAACATGCAAAATGTCTTGCAAAGTCAAAAGAAATACCAAGTTGTGAGTGCGAACACTGCATAGTATTTGGCTAGTTTGTTTAAATTCCACAAAACCACCTTAAAATGAAATTCATCTACAGATCTAACAAGCTGATCTGAAACGTTATTATCAAATCATGTTTACTAGATGTTTAAGATGGTCAAAATTACTTTTCTTGTTCTTGGATTGGTTTGATTTTTCGAAAATTGACATATAGACCAACATCGTATGCTATCTTTAGGAGTCCGCCTATTACAAATGGTGCAGAAAGCCATAGGGATTGGATTATCACTCCAGATATAGAGGGACTTATTGCCTGGGTTACGTTTCGCGAAGTGTTTGTTATTCCAGCTGCCGTAATTCGTTCATCATCATTTACGACGGACGTAATATACGACTGACGAGTCGGCACGTCCATCTGTGAGAGGGTCATTCGTCCAAGATAAAACCCCAGAGCCAGAGGAAGTGTTGGCGCAAAGGCAATCAAAACAGTCAGAATATTTGCAGGAATGTGAGTAAAGACCATCGTGTTTATGAGTCCTATTTTATCTGCAAGTCTTGTAGCCAGAATATATGAAAATGCAGTTAGCACGCCTGCTATTGAGAAAATAAGCGCGAGATCAGTTAACGCTACACCGAATTTTGTAAAAAACCAAAAGGATACGATACTTTGTATGACAAACCCACCTGCAAAAGAATCTACAGAGAAAAGTGCCGACAGCTTCCAGACTATCTTCTTTGATTTTGGAGACAAATTACTGCGGATTAACGGGTTTGGCTTCGTTTGTAATTCAATTTCCTTTGACAGGAAATAATAGATTATGGCAGATGTGATTCCCCCAATTCCATAAATAGCAAAGAGAGGTTTGAATGAGGCTATTTGAGAAACTCCAAGATGGGTTTGCAATATTTGTGGAAATCCAGACAATAAAACGCCTGCAGACATTGCAAGCATGCCAACCATATTATAAAATCCAAACACGGTGTTTCTCTTTTTGATGTCTTTTACGGTCTTTGGAAGTGTTGCCTGCTCAATTGATAAAAACGCGCTACTTTCTGCACCAGTTACATTTACTGTTCCAATGAATGCGGCAATTATCAATGCGATATAATTATCAGTTAGGAGAAATATGACGCCAGAAAATGCCATCAACATTGCATAAAGAGTCAGAATTTTTCTTCTACCAAATCTGTCTGCGTAAAAGCTTGCAAACATTGTAAAGATAACACTATTTACAAGAGTTGCAGAGAGAATTGCGCCGATTAGGATTTCATTAAAACCAATTGACTTTAGATAAATTGCTAAAACGATGCTAAGAAATCCATAGGAAAATGCCCTAACTACCCTAGCAGATAAGAGTAGTTTTCCATCCTTTGAAAGCCAATCTAACAAGTGGATCTACATATTGGTTGTTCTCTTATGATTCTTTGATTTGACATCAAGAATAAAATTAAGAAAGGTTCGCATGACCAAATAATACAGAAAACTGCTTGCACCACACTAGGGCAGTGTCATATTTTGACAAATCAGTCCCTTCTGGAATTTGGTAGTTTTGGTTGCCAATGTTTGCTTTTAGCGAACCCAAGTCTACATAGTCAGTTGCTTTTTCATCTGTTGCCAGATACACATGTAGGTCAGGCCCATTCGTTGCCTTGAAATCTTCAAGCCTTAGGAATTGGGCACCATCTATTGATAGTATCTTGGCTGTTCCTTCAGCATTATGGATTCCATCTCCTACGCCTATGAAACTTCCTAACGCCAATGCGATTGGTTGCATGGTTTCTGCATTTCGTGTTTCTTTGCCAGTATCAGTTTTGGTCATTGGTATTTCCTCGTCAATGATTTTGTCGAAAAAAAGCGGCGATGCAGCATAAACGATTGCTGGGATCAAAGATGCCAAAACGACTCCAATGATTAGCTTTTTGTTCATGAGACAGGTTTTGCTCAATTAATTAAAACCATTTTTCCAAATCGTGCCCAAATTGGTTCCAATTGGCTCTTTAAACAAATGTCAGGACTCAGAGTCACTGAATTACAATCATATTTTGTCATGTCTCTAACTCTTCTTCATCGCCTGACAGTCTTTTTTTCTTCACAGCATGATAAGAATTAGGCGGTTTTCTAGAATAATTAAAAAATAATCAGAAAACTAAACATGAGAATCATTTTTGGATTTAGATTTGGCGAGTAACTATTCTGTTTTCAAAAACTTTGTGTAAGCATAATAGGTATCAAACGTCTTGCTGTAAATTATTAAGACATTATAGGCATCAACATCGATTCCAGTTATGTCATAATTTTGATTTCCTATCGTTGCCTTTAGAGAACCCAAATCAATTCCACTTGTAATTGTTCCATCTTTTGTCAGATACAGATGCTGATCAATTCCACTTGTAACAGTAAAATCTTCAAGCCTTAGAAACGCCACATTTCCAGCATAAACTATAGACGCGGTTCCACTTGCATCATATCCCTTGACACCGGTTATCTGCGTTAGTTTTGTAAATCGAATATCATTTGAGTTTGATTCCAGTTTTATCTTGTCAGTATCCTCAGAAATATAACTTGGGTGATTCTCTGCTTCCTTTAGCAACATTTGGATGGTGTCAGACGGCATCCGTTGAACTAGAGATACTCTTTCGTTTTCGTTCATTGAAATGAATTTCTCATATGTTAGATCGGCTTTCATTTCACTTAATGCAGATACAAGCTTGTTTTCATGAACTGGTGGCAGATATGATGCCGCAAGAACATAGTATGTACCCATAAGAAAAGTCCCAATCATTATTGAAAGAGTAACGGTTTTTAGCATATCACGCACTTGCCTTTAGTATTTTTTGTTTTTTGGATTCGTATTGTATTGCAATTGCAAAAAATCCGCCCATAACAATCCCATACACTGCATGAAGTTCAAGTGCACCGAGCATTATGAAATTTGTATTTGTCAATACATTGCCTGCATCTCCAATAAGCACATCATTACTTGACTGAATTATTGGAATCATCAGAATATTGCTGAGCGGTATGAAAAACACGAAAAATACTACAAGTCCAGTCGTTATTCCTGCAATTATGCCACGCCCAAGTGAAAATATTCGTAATTTTTGATGCAGGTCAGAACATATGCCAAAAACCGCCCCCACTAATGCGGCAGTTAGCATATGAGAGATCATTCCAACTAAGGTTGCAGGCACTCCAGTTATTCCTAAAGGCAAACCAACTACCTTGTAGAAGGTACCTTGACCGGCATTAAGGCCAAGATCTATCATGAAGATGCTAAGAAAAATTGCAAATCCACCAACTAATCCTGATACGGTACCAATCTTGACCATCATTGAAAAAGGAAGGTCAGAGTAGGATTTGGTCATGTTGATGGCCAGTTCTCACTCTCAAATTTTTGCCAGTTTGGCTTTTTTTCTTTTTTTTCTTTTTGTTTCATGTTATAATCCTCATATAACATCATTGAGCTGAATAGACCCATTACGGCACCAAACAACACATGCAACACCAGTGAACCCCAAAGTATTTTGTCAGACATCTGAACTAGAGTTTTTGCGATTTGTACGTCATCTTCTGCTATTGCATAAAGCCCTGATGCATGATCGGCTATCATTGGCATCATGACATAGATTGTAATTGGCATGAAGAATATTGCATACACTTCGATTCCAGTTACCGCACCTGCGATTATTCCCTTTGGCACACTAGAGATATGCAACATTTTATGCATGATAGAACAAATGCAGAATGTCGCGCCGATTAGAGATGCAACAAGCATGTGTGCAATGAATCCAAATGTGATAGCAGACAAGCCATGCAATCCCACTGCCATTCCAACCATCTTATAGAAGGTGCCAAATGGGACACCAACTTCGCTGTCTATCCAAAAAAACGAGCTGAAAAGCGCGAACCCACCCACCAACCCAGCAATACATCCAATTTTTGCCATGTGGTAGACTTCGTCTCTGGTAATCATTTTGCATCACCGAAAGGATCTTTTAATTTTGCAGAAATGATTGCGCTTTTCAACTATTACTGTACGTAGCAAATAAATATAATGTGTTTCGTATGAAATACTAAAAATTGTTTAGTTAAAAACTAAATAACCAAACAAACGTATAGAAATTATTCAAAATATTCCAACAGCATTATACAATTGTAAAATAAAAAGTCAACAACAAATAACAAGGATAGTAATGCAAGTAATCGCGCCATCGAACTGTTGTTCGTTGCTCACCGACCCGGTTAGAGCGCATCAGTGCTTTCTTACTTGATACTACCCCTGTAGCATAAGGGCTAGTCTAATGAATAAGGATGATCATACGCAATCTGAACGTTTGTTAGAATTTAAAATCAAAATCAGACGTTTGTTAATTTTCGTTCACGGTATCCTAAAAATCAGTAATAGTCTTTTGCTTCTTATCAGACCAGACAAGTTCTTCTAAACCAAGCAAGACTCGTAGTTTGTTTGCAGTGGATGGTCCAAATCCCTCATAGTGGTTGTTTGCCATTATCATTCCAAACGAAATTTGGTTTATGGTTTGATTCAATCGGTCTGCCCAAATCTTTAGATCATTTGTTCTATCTCTTAGTATTTTGCCAAAATTTTTTTCAGGAATTGATCGGTCGCCGATTATTCTCACATAAACAAAGTCAGATGTTATAGGAAATGGGTTTTTCACTCCAGGTACATCGTTCCACACAAGACAAATTTTATTATCAGAAAGATATTTTAGCGCATTGTCTGAGAACCAGCTTTCATGTCTTCCTTCAACTATGTAATTTTTTGAAAGAAAGGATTTTAATTCTTCGAGTCTGGGTTTTGCATCATCAAATGACAGTGACGGTGGTAGTTGCATTATAACAAATGACAATTTAGAGTTAAGTGGTTTCATGGATTCCAAAAACTGCTCCAAGTGTGCAGATGTGTTTTGCAGTTTATTTTCATGTGTTATGATTTTTGGCAACTTGGCTGTAAATCTAAAGTGCGCAGGCGTCTCAGAATACCATTTTCTTGTTGTGGATTGGTCTGGAATTCCATAAAATGTAGAATTTATCTCAGTGATATCAAAAATTGACGAATAGTGTCTGAGAAAGTCGGATGCAGGCATGTTTTTTGGGTAAAATGAGCCAATCCAGCCATCATAACCCCATCCCGTACAACCAATGCTAATTTCCAATTGGTTCTCTATTTTTTGAAGAAGTTAAAACCAAGCTTGTATCTGTTTCCTTTTTCCGGTTTTTTCCCAATGCTGTCAAGATACTCATATGTTATTTCTCGCCCATACCCAACCATGTTTGATGTTTTCAGTTCACGTAGCTTGAAGCGTTTTCCATTTTCGAGTTTTATTATTGCGTCATCACTTAGTGCAAAGCCTGATCCTTCGTCATGAAAGGTTATTGTGCCACCGTCTCTAATTTCAATTTCCACATTATAGTTTACAGTATTACCAAAAATAGAGATAATTCTTCCCCTCACCTTGACATTGTTGATTAGATTATGTACGACTACAGTATCACCGTCTAAGAATACGGTTTCTCTTGCTGTACCTGCAACAATTTTTCCTTGTGGTGCACTAAGTTCTGTGAAATGTTCTTTTGTAACATAGAGGCCAACTCTTCCTTCAGGATCTTGAAGTATTTCTTTTATTCCAAGTACATTTCCAACAATAATGTCACCATTTTCTGCTATAATCTTTGCTCCATGCTCTATTTGGAAATTATTTTGCAGTGGATCAAATAATGTAAAATTTCCATTTTTTACGGTAATGCACGTCTTGTTTTCTTCATCTTGAGAGAAATATGGACTGGTGATGCTACCTGCCATTGTAATCGACCCATCATAAGTAAAGTGTCCTGCCCAGAATCTACCTTTTATGAAAAGCTCGCCGGTCTTTTTTCGCTCAAATTCAATTTCGCCTAATTCTTTTGAGCCAAAGAGTTTAGAGCCCGTTTGGTCTGAGCGGTTTAGTAATGCTGCCCACTCCTCTGCAATTTTCATTTCACGTGCAACATCTCCCGAGAGCACCAAGTTTCGTTTTCTTCTTTCCTCATCAGAGTCTCCAGAATAAACGCGAGATTTTTTTAATTGCTCGTCTTGTGTATCAGGACGTGTTTTGCCCATTTTGAGGTCTTCGTAGGCTTGAATTATTTTTTTGACTTTTTCTTCGTCTCCTCCTCGATCAGAGTGATGATCCAAGATCAATTTTCTAAATGCCGCTCTAATTTCCCTCTCAGATGCACCGTATTTTACACCTAAAATATCATAATTGTTTTCAGCCATAAACCATTTTCGCCCTTTCTAATTTTCTTTTCTTATATTATGTATTTTTTGTATTATAGTAAAACGTAGAAAAATTAGCACTAACTGAAACCGGCCCCAAATTTATCGCCGTCTTGTAGCGGATCCACATCTTTTGCATTTATTAATTTTAGATACAAAAATGCTTCATTAACTAGTTCTATTGCAGAGTCGCCGTCGATGTGAAATTTTGTTTTTACAAAATCATGATATTTTTGAAGCTTTTTTGGATCTTGCTCATCTAGGGGAAAATTATCTTGAACAATTAACTTGGCAACTTGTTCTATTTTAGAATCATGTTCAGAATCATTCATTAGATTGTTTACCGATGTTGTGTTTTTAAACAATTGGTATGTTCGTGTACTAGGAGTGTTTTCTAAATTTGGCTGCAGCAATACCTCCAACGGCGGTAATCGTAGCAGTAATTACTGCAGTTCACTGGACAACATCAGATGCGGAATCCTTTGGAGAGTCAGCTACGCATTTACCATCAATGTTTGTTTGACCTTCTGGACATTTATCGTATGATGTTGGAATTTCATCATTGTTGGAATTTATTTGCGGCACATCAAGACAGCCATCAGCGTCTTTATAGCCAGTTATGATTTCTGCTTCAAATTGACATTTGTCCATAGTATTGATAATACCGTCATCATCATAATCAGCAGTAGCTACAGTGTCTGGACAGCCGTCTAAATCCAGATAATTGTTGATAGTTTCAGATTCTCTTGGGCATAAATCATCACTGTTTAGTATTCCATCCCCGTCAGTGTCCTTTACAGTAGGCACATCTGGACAGCCATCAGCGTCCTCAGATCCGTTCACAGTCTCAGGTTGTGTCGGACAATTGTCTGAAATGTCAGCAATTCCGTCGTTGTCAGAATCGCTCGTGGTCAGAGTAGAGGTGTCATTAAACACACCATACGAGGTTGTTTCTATTTCGGATGCAAAACTAGACATGGGTACAAAAAAACCAGTCAGAAATATGGAGAAGATAAACATTATGATTGTTTTGTCTTTTTTTCCCAACATTATTTACAAAGGACAAATACTTACTCAATCCTCCCAGCAACAACTACATACAAAAACCTTAAGATTATTTTATTCTGTTATTGGCATAACTAGATCCTTTGATTATAATGTAAGTTATTACTATGTCGTAAAGATGAGACCATTATTTCAGCTAAGTACTAGAAGATATGAAGAGGAAATTGAATTAATTAAGAAAGCTATGATTGACCTTGAAAACAGATGCAATGTGAAAAACGGGTATGAGATAGGCTCACCATCCAAAGCTGCAGGTTGGACTTTTTTCAATATTCAGATAAGTTCCGAAATGTTAGATGTAATCGAAAAATCAGGTATGATGGAAGGGGCAATCGGATACAGAATAGAAGAACAATTAAAGAATTTTCTAGGACACTTTCTTGAATCGCATGGAAGTAATGTGAGAATTAAGAAAATTGATTACTAGTTTCAAAAATCTGTGAAATTACAGGAACAAGTTGCTTTAATCCCACTAGAATCCTTCTGGTGGTTTTTGGACAAATACATTACATACTAGTCGGTCTGTTTTTTGGTCTCTATACTGTACATTGCAGGTTACAAATTTACCTTTCAATGTACGATTCAAATCATCGATTGATCTTTCTTCATATTCGGGATTATCGGGATTATCTACCTTGGCAATTGTAATGCGTTCAGTTTTACCATATTGTGCCTTGTTGTCTTTCCGATAATGTGTCACTGACATTTCAAAAGTATCTCCAGAAAAACAGCCAATTACTGGGCCGCCTATTCCATCTCCCATAATTTTTGTGATTTTTTACGTATTATAATTATTCTATGTTTATACAAAATTTAGAGATAAATTCAATTCAAGTCACAATAGAATTGAGATGCAGAATAAATTCTGGGTTCTGATTTCTCTTAAATAATCAACAGGAATGCGAGTTGAACTTGGCAAATCTAGACTCAAACAAATGTTTGCTTTTAGCCACAGTTTTTGTACAACTATACAATAGCGATTAGATCAAGGTTATGTTGTAATTTGTCTAACATTATTGGATGAGACGGGATGTACGTCAAGACATCAAAATGCTTCAAGTGGAGATAATTAACGATGAAAGTAAAATTATCGAGTTTATGCACGAAGGCAAATATGATTCGGTGAAAAAATGTCTGTCCAGAATCGAATCTGATCTAAAGTATCTTAGCATCATTGCAAATGGAGCTCCAATTGACAAGAGCGAAGACAGAAAGATTATGGATTTTTTGAGAATTCATTATGAGAACATGCGAAATTTGTCATTACCAATCTAATTACCTTAAATTTTAGATAGTTTTTCAATTTGTGAGAGAGTCACAAATAATACGGATCATAGTTGGACTGATCTTGACAGGATTGGGCGTATCTTGCTTTGGGCACAGTTTTGCAGAAAAAAGTGACAATGTGGATCTCTGGGCACCATCAGATATGATTACTGATGAGAATTATGAGGGAGTAGTGATTCTTGATACTGGTACAAAATACGGTCAAGTGATAATGCTCTCGACAAATGATCCAACCATAATAAAAATTCCCGAAAGTGTGACCATTTTACCTTATTCTAATCACGGAATATTTCCAATCAAAGCCATAAAGAAGGGAACGGCTACAATTTTTGCAATCATAGATGGACGAATCATTCAAAAAACCATCAACGTGTATTCATCTAGCCGAGTATCTGAAGGTCTAAGAATAATTCTTCCCGTAAACACAACAAAGACCGAAAACATACTTGGTTATGTCATAACAGTTGACAATAAAGGTTCACCCGTGCCGGTTTCCAAAGATACCAAAATCAACCTAAATTCCTCCCCTTTAATTCAAGTAAAGGAAGACAATCTACTGATCAAGGCAGGAAGCCATTTGTCCAAGTTTTCTGCAAAAATTAAAGGTTCTGGAAAAATATTTGCAAATGCAGAAGGCCTAAAAATTGGCGAACATGAAATAACAAAAACACAGGATATCGTCACAGTTAAAGTCGCAGTAGCTCCAAACATAATTTTGGAAGACTCCAGGGCTTACTTTTTTGTCTGGCTTGAAAAGGACGGAAAACCATACAAACCTCCATACGTGGTTCGTGCCTTTCTATCATCAAATAATCTTGACTCCATCCGATTTATGGCACGTTCAGATGTAAAACAGCATTCAGATTCTATTTTACAAGTTTCTTTAACTAACGGAATTGGTAGTGGTTCTATGATTTCAGGAAATGTCGGAAGTGCAGTCATTACTGCAAACGTCGATGAGTTTGGGTCTGCACAGACCAGTGTGATTGTTGGACCTGTTCTAATTGACAAAGACTTTCAGCCATTAGAATCAGACAAAGATGGAAAATTAAAGGAAATTGAAAAACGCACACCAAACATTGCTTTTGTCTGGCTCTATCCCACAATAACTGATTCTGATGGATATGGCATTATTGCGCTATACAATATGAATTCCACTAAAAACACTAGTACTCATGTAGATACAAACGGTACAAGTGTCTCAATCTCGAGCACAGTAAACAGAGTTGTGCCGGTTCCTTTGGACGGAAGGACCATATCTCTTACTTCTTCTGACGGTCTACAATATCCGAATGTGTTGAAACTATCAGAATCAAAAGAAGTTCTGCTACAGAGAGGAATGGGTTACAATCATGCAGTGTTGTTTGAGGTCTTTGGAAAGAGTCAGGGAGAGCATATAGTTTCAGCATCAGGTCCGGGTTTAGAGAGATATCAATCGAAAATCAATATAGTGTCACCCTATCGTGATCTTTACCAGCTAAAAATAACGCCCATTCCCACATTGCCAGACAATACCCAAGTGTTGGCCATGGTCTCAATTGTAGACAATTCAGGTGCCTTAATTGATGCTCAAAAAATGTTTGCTGGGCCAGTTGAAATTTTAGCATCTACTAGATCAGGTAATGAAAAAATAACCATCACATCCCAAAACTCGGCGGCTTACCCTGGAAACATCATTGAACCATCCCCGACCATTTTTTCTTCTGCAGTAATTTCGCCAGTAGAACATATTATCACTCCTGCAGGAATTGCGGCATCGGTATCAATTGACGCGCCAACCAAAGCACATATCTCTGAAAAAATTCCTTTCGTAATTCACGAAGTTGACCAATTTGGCATTCCCCTTAGAAAAATAAACTCCACCAATATTTCTGCAACACCAGGCATTACAATAAATGGCAAATATCTGGAAATCGACAACGTTGGTATTGAAAAATTAGCTGCAATTTCAAAGATCGGAGCGTCAAATCTTGATATCGAAGCTTTTGCAAATAGTCTTGATCTTTCAATCACTTCTTCTGGGATTATCAACAGAATCGGTAAGGAGTTTGAGCTTCATCTTACAAGCGATGTCAAAGACATGGATGTTCAGATTGAATCTCCGTTTCCATACAAAAAAATCAACGATCTTACTTATGCAGTCACTCCTAATGAGGAGGGGCATCATGACATCGCGTTTACCGCGTTTAAAAAAGGCTACACTCCATCAAAAAACATCTTTTCAGTGTATGCCGAAAAAATTGTCAATGTTGAATTCAAGGCAATTGGAAGTGACGGAAAAGATCTAAATATTGAAAAGCGCATTGAGATTGGGAATGTCTCAAAAAGTATCGTTACACCATATCAAGGAGAATTCAAATCACAGTTCCTAAAATCCCAATTTCCACCTAATGTCATTATCGGCAATCACGGGTATCAACTAAATAACGTAGTCTTCGAGGATCAAGAATTTCCAGATGGTAAAATTAACAACATGTATCTTAACAAAGACACCCAAATAATTGCAAAATATGACAGAATGATCAAAATTGACGCAGAAAATGCACATGGTGCGGGATTTTACACGTATGGACAGATAGTAAACCTATCAGTTCCGCCAAAGGACAAATTTTCATTTTTAGTCAGAGAGGTCTTTGATCATTGGGAAGGCATCCCACATCATACGGATAATGTTTCTTTTATCGCATACGATGATGTGAAAGCCAGAGCTGTTCTACATGACGACTATCTATTTTTGATGATAGTGTTTGGATTTGGGATCTCTAGTATTCTGTATTTCAAATTAATCTGGAAGAAGGGGATCAGTCCATCATGGTACTTGCAAAGACTCGTCAATATTTTGAAAATTACTAATTTTCACAAATTAGTTTTTAGAAGATTCAATATGGAAAAAAATGAAAACAACTAATAATAGTTTAAACTCCGATTATGAATTTTGATTTTGGTAAAAATTAAGTTAATGGGCCAAAAAAATGATGCCGACTAATTTAATTAAAGTTCTAGAAATAAACTCAAATCAAATATGAGTTCTTAGATCATTAATTTCTCAAAACGAAGAAGTTTATCAATTATTATATAGTTTAATGATGAAATATGCAAAGACATGACAAAAAGATCATCATCAACTAAACTTTTTAGTTATCATAGCTGTCAAAATATTTGCATTCAGCATAGAGGAAGATCATGAGTTTTACATTCTATGATTCCATACCAAATTCTTGTTCTTCATTTCAAAAAATCCCCAAATTGGCATTAATTGAAACGAAAAAAATTCCACGAATCACGTGTAAGCATAAGTTCGAAGATCAAGTAGTTACAGAGTCAGACGAGATTGTTTGCAAGTCATGTGGAGTTGTTTTAGGAATTGATGACATTCCAGAAACAAGTGTCGATAGTACTGTCAACCTATTTCAGGAGATTCAGCCAGGCTGTAAGCCTGTAAAAATTGAGGCCACAACAAGAATTCATGAACAAAAACTAGCCTTGTCAAGCTTCTCAAATGCGTGCAGCAAACTCAAACTACCACGTCATGTTTCTCTTGATGCTTGGAATATGTATTCAAAACTTGATAAAAATACAAGTTTCTCCACAGCAGAAAAGGCGTCTTTTGCGTTGTTTGTCGCATGTAGAAGACATTCGATTCCAAAAAGCGATATAGAAATTCAAAAATCAATAAAATTTGCATTTTCTCTTAACCGAATGCCAACAATGTTT
Source organism: Nitrososphaerota archaeon (assembly GCA_016215465.1). Classification (GTDB taxonomy): domain Archaea; phylum Thermoproteota; class Nitrososphaeria; order Nitrososphaerales; family Nitrosopumilaceae; genus Nitrosotenuis. The sequence continues at coordinate 12,918 of JACRJT010000018.1, forward strand.
AAAGTTTTTTCATTAGTAAAAATTACTGCCAAAGAAAAACTGAAAATAAAATGCGATGGAGACAATTATCTAAATTATTATCTGAACATATATTCCAATAAAGTTCCACAACAAAAACGAGATGAGATTAGAAATATGATCATAGGGTTAAGCACATTAAAAAATAAAACGGCATTGGAAAATTATCACGCCATCGCAAGATTTGTGTACAACATGGCGTCTCGTGAAAGTAAAGAATTTGTAAAAATCAGAGGACGTGTTCTTTCTAATGAAAATAAAGGTCATCATCAAAAAATGAAAAAAGAAAAAATAAAGGAATGCAACTAAATTGATGTCAAATCCATCGGTATCTCAACAACAAATAGTACAGATATCAGAATTACATCCATGTCCAGTTCAAATAACTATTCATACTGCAAAAAAGATCGAATCTATTACTAAAACTGCAAAATCCAATCCAGAATCAATTCCTGTAATTAGTGTAGCTATTTTTGATAATAAAAAATACGTGGTGGATGGAGGAGCCCGCGTACTAGGTCTAAAGAATACAACCCTGAAAGAATTTAAGGCTAATCTCTATCAAGTAAATTCACTTGAAGAAGTGGTCGTACTTCATGTCAGATTGAATCAGACAAGTCCGCTGAATCCTCTCAAAATCATCGAACTTGCAAAATTCTTTGAGGGCATGAATATTAGTGAAATTTCAAAAATGTGTTGGCTATCAGAGTCATATGTAAGGATGTTAGAAAACTGCAGAAATTTGGCAGATGATGCGCATGAAAGACTTCAATCCATTCAAAATGAATTGGCCAAAACATTAACGGAAGTCATGATGCCACCATATGTCCTAGAAACCATATGTAAAATCCAATCAAAAAATAAGCACATAAGAGCAGTTGACATGCTAGAAGTATCCCTCAAACAATTATCAAGTAAGAAATTTTCATTCCCGACTCACAAGTATTTGGAGGGGCTCTTTGAGCCACTATATGATAAACCTCAAAGAGAACCAGTGAGTTTTATTGAAGAAATAAACGATATTGAAGAAGAAATCAAATTATCAAAAAAACAGGAAACCAAACCATATTCAATCGTAACAAAATACTCAACTAAAGAAAAAGAAAAAATCAAAAAAATTCTTGGAAATGTGCCTCACCAAACCATACTCGACATAGCAGTAGGAGACGAAATAGTAAAAGAATTAGAGTCATTAAAAAATATTGTAGCAAAATTACCCAGAGAGCAAATAAATCTTTTCAACGAAAAACTTGAAGAGATAAAAAAGAAATTAGTGAGAAAAAGATTCAGATTAGACATGAAAAAAAATACAGTTGCCCCCATAGATGAAAAAAATGGAGTTATCGTAATTCAAGGAGAATCTGGGAAAAAATCTGGCTTCATGTTACCCGAACATACGGAGTTTCTTGACATACAAAATGGAGCAGAGATTCATGCTAAAATGATAACAAAATCACTACAAATTACAAAACTTGCAAAACGTGCTGAAGAGTTAGAAGCCAAAGAAAGTTTGAGGATATTGGTTCTCAGTTCGAACCACATTTGAGATGGAGCTGTCTGAAAAATCAAAAAAAGAAATTTCTTCTCTTTTTTTCAAAAACCGTTGTTTGGAGACAAATAGTACCGCCCACTTGATTTGTAAGGCACTTTATTCTGCACCATGTGAACAAAAACAACTGGTCGGAAAAATTTTACAAATGAACAAGAATCTCAATGTAATAAGGGTCACAATCTATGATCTGCAAACTAAAAATTTAATCCAATTTACTAACGGCCTTTTGGAGTTGACCGATGTTGGGCGTTGGTATTATGTTGCAGCAAAGATCGGCATATCAGTATCATCATTATGTCTTTTATCGCAAGCATACGTCATTCAAAAAAATCTAGAAAATAATGGATTTGTGGGGTATTTTGCCGTGGCGTACTTTGCAGATATTGTAAAACATTCGCATTCAACGTCCAAATTAATCCGTAATTTACGCGAAATGGGGCTAACTTATCGCCATCACAAAAATACCATTAGAATTTTTCCTGAAAAAATGAAAATGTTGGAAAATTATGATGCCGAATTGACATCACTGAATAAATGGGTTGTCGGGCTAAAATCCAAAATAGCAGACATCGAAGATGACGACCCAGTTGCGAGAGAAAACTTTATCAAAGATTTGGAATGTTACGCAAGACTTCATAAAAGCACGGTAATGCAATGAATGAATTTGAAATCATTCGTGCAGTAATTACAATTGGAATGATGTCTGCTGCAGCATATTGGGATGTAAAAACGAGGTATGTTGATGATAGAGTTTGGGTCTTTGGCCTTGGCTCTTTTGCAATCGTATCGGCAGTTTTCATTTTTGTATTTGAAACAAGTACCCAAGAATTAATCGGTCCTCTAAACATAATTGGCATGATGTCAGGCATGGGAATTGCATTTGCGGGATGGATCATGAAATTCAATGGAATGGGGTACGCCACTGGGGATTTCTTTGGTTTGTTAGCACTTTCCATTATTTTACCAAGATTTGATGGAATCACAATTCCAATATTGGCGATTATGTTTGCCTCGGTACTTAGCATTGCGATCACAGTTACTCTCAATCTGAGAATTAACATAAAATCAAAGAATTTTTTTTCAGAATTTGATGAACCGGCATACAAGAAAGTACTAGCTTATTTTATAATACATAGAAAAATGGAAAATGAAAAATTTACATTTCCTGCAGAAATCACAGTTAACGGAAAACGAAAGTTTCAATTTAGACATGATCCAGACATTCAAGAATTTTCCTCAGAGACGAAAGGAATCTATGTTTGCACCACTACACCCATGATGAGTCACATATTTGCGGGATTGAGTTGTGCCATTATAATGGCATTGGTGTTATAGTTGAAACTAGTATCAAATCTCAAGTGCCAAAAAGTTTGCCTCAATTTTTTGTATTGATTGACAGGAAAAGCTATTTTTTAACAATTCTGCAATACTCGATAGATTGAACGTTCTTTAGATTTTTGTATTGAATATAGGTACAACTGATCTTATGGGCTTTATGAGTGCCCTTAAACTTGTAAACGACAAGAACTTCGTCATCATCATTAAATTTATCTTCAGATAACAAATCGTGGCAAACAGAGTTCTTTGTCAACTGCCCACATAAAAGACTTTTCTAATCTTATAAATTTCCCAAATTTGAGAAATTATTAATTAATTACGATGCATAATAGAAACCGTGCAATCCCAAGAAATGCACAGAATGCAAAAACGTGCTTTTTTATTATTCATAGAATTAGTCGAGAAATCACACGCAGAAAGTGTGTTTTCCATTGTAAAAAAAGAGGACACTTGCATCACAATTAGAATTAATGACATTGAATTAACAGATAAAATTATTGATGCGTATCTAGACAAAGACAATCGAATCATTCTTTACAACTTGAGATCGCCTATGACGATAACAGAAATTGTAAAAAAATCAAAACTTCCCCAGTCATCAGTATATAGGAAGGTGGACGCACTTGTTGAGCAAGGATTAATTTTGTTTTCAGGCTTTGATAGGGATGTAAAGAACGGAAAGGGAAACCACAAAGGAGCAGTATATGAAAAGACAATCCATTCAATTAGTTTTAATCTAAAATCAGATACACGTACAACTGAGATTACTGTTGAAAGACGAGCATTGCAGAAATGCAAACCATTGTACTTATTGGTGTCCAACATATGTTAGGAATAGATGTACTTTTAGCACAATATTTTGAAAACCATCTAGACGATCATTTTGGAACGGCGGTACGAAAGAAGATTAAAGATAGATTATTTGAAAGATACGGGCTTTCACTGCAGCAATCATTACAGCAATTCGATATCTTTGAAAAAGTATTGAACGAGTTTTTTGGAAACGCCTCAAAAGGAGTTCTGAAAAACCTATTTGAGAGCGTGTGTATTGTTAAAAAACAAAAATCAAACAAAAAACAAAAATCAAGTTTTATTGAAGTCAGAGATGAAACACTTGCAAATTTTATTCTAAACTCGTATGGAGATAATGATAAAAAAACAATTCTTTCGGTAGCAACTGAGACTGCGCTAACTCTTCCTGAAATATTAAAAAAATCTGGGCTTCCAACAAGTAGCGGATACAGAGTTTTCAACAACTTGCTAAAAGAGGGTTTGATCATAGAGATCATGGACAATTCAGAAAAAAACGAAAAAACCAAATTTAAATCGACCATCAAGGAGATTAAAGTGAGTCTGGCAGGCACAAAATTGGAAATTGCCATTTTCTTTTCCAGAGAAGCACTCAGAGGAAGTCGGGTTTTGGCAACCGTTGCCCCCAACTTGACAATAGATACCTAAACATACAAAATCTTGACATAAATTATTCCATATTTTAGCACATGTGAGATAATTTTCATGAGACAAAAAATTGGAATCAATAACCTAGTGCGAGGTGCCATGTTTTTTGAGCATGCAGGAGTGTCTATCGTTTACGTGTTCATGCCAATTCTGGCAAAAAGCCTTACAAATTCTGTTTTTGAGGTAGGGATCACAGTTGCCACGTTTTTCTTTGCGCAGATCATGTCCAGTTTGTATTTTGGAAGAATTTCAGACAAACACGGAAAAAGGTTAATTTTCATCCAGATTGGATTTATCGGTTCAGCTATTGCCTTTGGGCTACATTATTTTGCAGATAATTCGTTTTACTTACTTTTGGCGCGACTGGGTGCAGGCATAGCAAGTGGAATGATCGTTCCAACAATGCTTGCGTATACGTACGAGTCTGGCAAAGACAAGGCAAAGGTTGCATCAATCATATCATTTCATGCACTTGGCTGGCTTGCTGGGATTGTATCTGCCGGAATAGCAAATAATGAAAAGACAATATTTCTCATAAGTGCGGGTTTCTTTTTGGTAGGACTTGCATTGTCATCAAGACTTCCAAACTATACCATGCCAAGAGAAACAGGAAAAGGAACAACGATAGTAGTAATTGCAAAAAACAAGCACCTGTTTTTGTCTCTACTTCTCAGACATATTGGTGCAACATCAGTTTGGACCATTTTACCACTTGTCTTGACTGAGACGTTTCACGCCAAACTATACGAGGTATCATTGGTGTATGTGGCAAATACTGCAACAGCGTTTGTTTTGATGAATTTAATGGCCTCAAAAATAAAAACAAAAAACATAACCAAATTCAAAATAGGAGTAGGTCTCACAGTGTTTGTATTTTTAGGAATGGCGTTAATGACTAGCTGGTGGATGGCAATTCCATCCATGGCGCTAGTAGGTGCCACGTGGGCATTTTTGTACATTGGGGGAAGCATTCACCTAATGGAGAATAATCCAAAATCAACATCCACGGGAGTTTTCAATTCCACCATAGCCATAGCAAATGTGATCGGTCCAGTGATCGCAGGCGCACTTGCATTTTACTACAACAATGTCTCTGTGGTGTATTTTGCAGTTGGAATTTGCATTGTTGCATTTTTGGTTTCTTTAAAGATTAAAAAGTAATTCCATCTACATCCCACACCGCTACATTTTAGCCCCTTAAGATGAATTACTTCTTTTCAACACAGGAATATGGAGACATTTAACAAAAAAACAGAATATGAAAAGGCAGACGACATCCCCAAACTATATGAAACAGAAGACATCCCAACTGAAAAGAAAATAATCTATCAAAAGTGGGAAATACCACAAATTGGGTTCTATTGGTTAATAGCAGAACTAGATAGAGGAGAAAACATCGCTTATGGTTATGCCAACCTAAATGATGATCTGTTTGCAGAATGGGGATACATCAGCATTGAGGAGATCATTGAAAACAATGCTTCTTTTTGCAGAGATTGGAAGCCTTGCACCTTCGAAGAGGCCCAGAAGCGACTAACGCAAACCCCATCTCGACATGACTTTGTCTTCTAGTTTTTTGAAGATTAGTCCGTCAATTACAATGCCAATAATCATTATGACTAGCATCATTGCTATTACCTGAGAGACATCACTGAGCTGTCGCCCAACATTTAGCAAAAATCCGAGCCCCAAAAATGAGAACAGTAATTCCGCACCAATTACGCCTCGCCATGCAAACGCCCAACCCTGCTTAAATCCAGAAATCATGTACGGAAATGCGGCAGGAATCAGCACCTTTGTTATTAGTTGACCCCCTTTTGCGCCCATGTTTTGTGCTGCCGCAATATAATCAGGATTGATGTTTTTCACACCGGTGTACGTGTTTATGGTGACTGCAAATATTGCACCTGCCACTGTAACAAAAATTATCCCAGCATCGGTCAGCCCAAACCAAACTATTGCCAAAGGGCTCCATGCAACTGAAGGAATCGATTGCAACCCCAAAATTATAGAACCAATAGTTTGGTTTACGGTTTCCACGCGTGCCATAAACACACCCAGTATGATTCCGCCAGCTATTGCTATTACAAGGCCCACTGCCAACCGCCAAAGGCTAGTCCCTATCCCATAGAACAAAGTCCCATCAGAGGCACCATACCACAGACTCGCACCAACCTCAAGCGGCGATGGGAAAACCTTGTCTGACCACACATTTGCAGAATCAAACGCCTGCCACACAAGAACAATTCCAACAAAAAATGCAATTTTCTTTGCCAGAACATTTGCCTTCATTTCTCCTCTCCTTTTGATTTTACTTCAGGTCTCAGTTCGGCAAGTATTTCTTGCTGGTATTTCATGAGGGTTTCATCTTCTGAAAGGCGCGGCCTTTTGTTTTCTATGTTAACAATTTTTTTAATTGTCGACGGTCGGTGGGTAAACACTGCAACCTTGTTTCCAAGAACAGTTGCTTCTGAAACAGAATGAGTTACAAATATGATTGTCTTTTTTGTTTTTTGCCAGATCATTTGCATTTCAACTAGGAGAGTGTCACGAGTCTGTGCATCTAGTGCGGCAAACGGCTCGTCCATCAACAATACTTCTGGATCCATGACCAGTGCCCTTGCAATTGCCACCCTTTGCCTCATTCCAGTCGATAGTTGATACGTATACGAATTTACAAATTTCGTCAAATCCATCATCTCCAAGTAACGCTTGGAGATTTCATGTCTCTCAGATTCTGGAATCCCTGCAATCTTTAATCCAAATTCCACATTGTCTTGTACCTTGAGCCATGGAAATAATGCACCTTCCTGGAACACCAAAATTCTATCCGGTCCAGTATTGATAATCGGGCGACCATCCAGCAGGATTTGCCCCCCTTCTGGCTTTTGTAGTCCTGCAACTATTCTAAGAAAGGTGGATTTTCCGCATCCAGATGGTCCAACTAAACAAATGAAATCTCCCTCGTCTACAGTCAGATTTATTCCACCAAGTGCCTTTAGTGGCTGCCCATCATGATCAAAATACTTGACAATGTTTTTTGCTTCTAGTTTTGCCATGATTCCACCCTTGTTTTATTATAATCATAGTAAATATTATCCAGGTTATATCCAGAACGGCCAAGATAGCCAAGATCATTAGCACGTTCTGCAAATATGCTAATTGAGTTCGGAATTGGATCTGATGTAATCACAATGTTTGAAAATGCACCGTGGACAATATCTTTAGATAGTTTTTTTCCAGTGTGTTTTTTGTAAAAGTCAATAAATATAGATTCAGTCTCATCAGGATTCTCTTTAATCCAGTTTACGGTACTTGTATGGGCATCGATCCATTTTGCTACCAAGTCGGGATGCTTCTCTAAAAACTCGGTTCTTGCAACAAGCAATACGGAAGCGAATTTCTTATCAGGCCATGTGTCTTCTTCTTTGAATAATCGTTTTCCACCAAGCTGCTCAACTAGCATTGTGGCAGTTGGCTCAGGCACCCACGCTGCATCTATATCGCCTTTAGCAAACAAAGTGTAGATTTCAGGATTTGCAATGTTGTATATGGTAACTGTGCCGCCCCTTTCTTTAGATTTCAGATTGTTTTCTGTAAGGTAATATCGCAGTGAAACATCTTGAGTATTTCCGATAAATGGTGCTGCGATCTTTTTTCCATCCAAATCAGCAGCAGTAGATATTGCAGAATCCTTTTGTATGACAAAGCTCGCCCCGCCACTTGTTGCGCCTGCCAGAATTTTGATATCGTCTGTTTTGGATTTTACGTATCCTATTACAAGCGGGGCAGGCCCCAAATATGCCAAATCAGCAGACTTTGTAAAAAGCGCCTCAACTGCCTCAGGTCCGCTGTCCACCATTCTTGTTTTGATTGCAGTATTGCCCAGTTCCTTTGCAAATTCGCCATTTTCTAGTCCCACAATTGGTACCGCATGATTTACGTTTGCAAAAAATACCAATCTGACTTGGTTCTCGTCTGATTCAGGCTGCCCCAAACTCATGGATGCTATGGCAATAACAATTACTGCTGCTGCCACACCAGAATAGACTAGAATTTTCATAAAACAGCGTTATGAAACTTCGGTTAAATAGTGATCGGATTTTAGCTGAAGCTAGTTGCAATTTTTTGCCATGACGATTTTTTCCAAAAACATAAAATGAAAACTTTTTTTGAGATCAGCATAAAAGATAAATGCAAAGCATTTTCACGAAAAAGCTCGATGAAACAAAAGGCAGTGCTTGCTTTTTCTGGCGGATTAGATACCTCAGTTGTTATAAAATATTTACAAGAAAAACACAACATGGATGTAATTACAGTTACAGTAGATGTTGGAGAGGGAAGCGACCAAAAGAAAATTGCGGCAAAAGCAAAGAAGCTTGGGGTTCTTCGACATTACAATATAGATGCAAAATTAGAATTTGTACAAAAATTCATCCATCCAGCAATCAAAGCAAACGCATTATATCAAAAAAAATACTGCCTGGCAACAGCTTTGGCAAGACCACTAATCGCACAGAAAGTAGTAGACATTGCAAGAAAAGAAAAAGTGGACGCACTGGCACATGGATGTACTGGAAAAGGAAATGACCAGGTTCGATTTGACATAACATTACGCTCAGGCTCTAATTTACCCATAATTGCACCAATTCGCGACCTAAATTTGGATAGAACTACCGAACTAGTATTTGCGGAAAGACATGGAATATCAATTGATTCAGTATCAAAAAAATTCAGCATTGATCAAAACTTGTGGGGCAGGGCAATCGAAGGAGGACATCTTGAGGACCCGTACAGTGAACCACCTGATGACGCATTCATCTGGGTCAAGACAAAGAATCTTCCTGACAAGCCAAGATATTTGGAAATAGAATTTGAAAATGGAATCCCAGTAGCAGTTGACAAAAAAAGAATGAGTCCAATCAAGCTAATTGAATATACAAACAAAGTAGCTGGAGATTACGGAGTGGGAATAATAGACCACATTGAAGACAGAGTAGTCGGAATAAAATCCCGCGAAGTGTACGAAACTCCAGCGGCAATGTGCATCATAGAGGCACACTCTGACCTTGAAAAAATGGTCCACACAAAGCACGAAACCAAGTTCAAGGAGATGGTTGACTCCGAATGGGCATTTTTGGCATACTCTGGGCTGTGGCAAGATCCGCTAAAGCGAGATTTGGATAAATTCGTCGACGAATCACAAAAAACCGTAACGGGGACGGTTCGACTCAAACTATACAAGGGGGCGTTCCGCGTGGTTGGACGAAAATCAAAGTACTCATTATACAGTCACGACATTGCCACCTACGGAAAAGGCTCGGCATTTGATCAAAGAAAGGCGACAGGCTTTGTTGAACTCTGGGGATTGCAGACAACAGAAGCTAATAAATTACTAAACAAGAGGTGAAAAAAATCATAATGAATTGTTCAGAATGTGACGCAAAAATAAACATCCCAGACGATGCAGCTGTAGGGGAGATAGTTTCATGTCCAGAATGTGGAGCTGACTTTGAAATTGCAAAGAAAAATGGCCCAAACGTGGAACTAAAACCAGCAGAAAGCGTTGGAGAAGACTGGGGAGAATAGTTGTCCAAGATTTGTATCGTATTTGATAGACTCAGGCTAGAGGAAAAGATGCTTGAGGAACAGGCATCTAAGATGGGTCACGATACAATAGTAGTGGATGCAAAGACTAGCCAGATTAGCACAGAAAGTAAAAAAGACGACATTGACTTTGGCGATGTCGTCCTAGAAAGATGTGTGAGCTATTTTAGAGGCTTACATTTTACTGCGTGTCTAGAGTTCCTAGATGTTCCAGTAATCAATAGCTATGATGTGGCAGACAAGTGTGGGAACAAGATGGTGACCTCATTATTATTAAAAAAACACGGGGTTCCAACACCAAAAACCTATTTTGCGTTCTCATCAGAAGAGGCAGTCAATCTGATCAACAAAGTCGGCTTTCCAATTGTGATAAAGCCAGTCATCGGAAGTTGGGGAAGGGGAATCTTGCCATTACGAGACAAAGACACGGCAGAGGCAATAATAGAAATGCGCGACATATCAGACGGCTCACACGATAGGATTTATTATTTGCAAGAAGTGATAAACCGCCCACCGCGCGATATTCGAGCAATAACGGTAGGAGATCAAGTAATTGCGGCAATGTACAGAAAGTCACAGGGCGACTTTAAGACAAACATCGCGCTTGGAGGCGATCCAGAAATATGTGAGATCACAAAGGAGATGGAAGACATTTGCATCAAGGCATCAAAGGCAGTTGGCGGAGGAATTTTAGGAATCGATCTCATGGAGGACGAAAAACGTGGACTGGTAATACACGAAGTGAATAATACTGTCGAGTTCAAGGGACTAGCGAGGGTTGCCAAAAAAAACATTCCTCAAGAAATGATTAATTTTGCCCTAAATCACGTTAGGAAATAAATTATACTACCATGTCACGGAGAACAATATGTTAAGAGTGGGAGTAGTCGGAGCATCTGGATTTGTAGGCGGAGAAATGCTACGCCTCTTGGTAACGCACCCCAAAGTCGAAATCGCGATGGTCACATCAAGACAGCATGTAGGAGAATACCTCCACAGGATTCAGCCATCGCTTAAAGGATTTACAGAGATGACATTTTCTGAGCTGGATTATGATAAAATGTCGGACAAGTGCGATCTTGTATTTACCGCAGTCCCACACGGAACTGCAACCGAAATAGTAAAGGCTCTATACGATAGAGGCCTCAAAGTAGTAGACCTTTCTGCAGATTACAGATTACACAAGCCAGAGGCATATGGAAAATGGTATGGATGGGAACACCCACACCCAGAGTATTTGGCAAAATCAGTATTTGGCGTTCCAGAATTGCACAGAGATAAAATCAGAAATGCACAGCTTGTCTCATGCCCAGGATGTATGGCAGTAACCTCCATGCTTGCCCTAGTTCCACTAATCAAAAACAACGTAATTGACACAGAACACATCGTAGTTGATTCTAAAATTGGCTCATCAGGGGCAGGCGCAGGAAGCGTTGCTGGAACGCATCATGCAATGAGGTCAGGAGTCATTAGACCATACAAGCCTGCAAAGCACAGACATACAGGCGAAATAGAACAAGAACTAAGTGAGATTGCAGGAAAGCACATTAGCATATCAATGAGTCCTCACGCAGTAGACGTAGTCAGAGGAATTCTTTGCACAAATCACACATTCATGATAAAAGACATGAACGAGCTGGAATTATGGAAGTTATACCGCGAGCAATACAAAGACGAGAGGTTCATCAGATTAATTCGCGACAAAAAAGGACTGTACAAGTTCCCAGATCCAAAGTTTGTAGTTGGTTCTAACTTCTGCGACATTGGTTTTGACATCGATGAAGACAATCACAGACTAGTTGCACTATCAGCTTCTGATAACCTAATGAAGGGCGCAGCAGGCTCTGCTATCCAAAATATGAATGTCATGTCAGGTTTTGATGAAATGGATGGTCTGAGATATTCACCTCTAACTCCAGTTTAAAAAAATGATTACAATCAAAATTGGCGGAAGTGTAGTAGAAAATCTTCATCCATCAACAATTCCCGACATCAAAAAAGTAGCAGAGCAGGAAGGGGTAATACTGGTGCACGGTGGCGGAAAAGAAGTGACAAAGACATGCGAGATTTTAGGAAAGGAGCCGAAATTTGTAGTATCCCCAAGCGGAATAAAGAGCAGGTATACGGACAAGGAGACTGCGGAAATTTTCACAATGGTAATGTCAGGCAAAATCAACAAGGCGATAGTTCAGATGCTGCAAAAAAACGGTGTAAACGCAGTAGGGCTAAGCGGTGTTGATGGGAAGATATTCGAAGCAGAAAGAAAGGACAAACTGGTAATCGTCAACGAAAAGGGAAGAAAGCAGGTAATTGACGGAGGTTATACTGGAAAGGTAACGCACGTAAATTCAGGACTGCTCAAATTATTGCTTGACCAAGGCTATGTGCCTGTAATATCGCCAATTGCCATGTCCAAGGAGTTTGACTTTTTGAATATAGACGGAGACAGGGCAGCAGCAAATGTGGCAGGAAGCACACAGAGTGACAAGGTTTTGTTTTTGACCAATGTGGACGGATTACTCATGAATGAGAAACTGGTGGAAAAACTCTCAAATGCAGAAGCCAAAGAGATAAGGCCAAAAGTGGGCTTTGGAATGGAAAAGAAAATACTTGCAGCAACGGAGGCACTAGACATGGGAGTAAGAGAGGCGTTAATCGCAAACGGCCAGCGGGAAAATCCTATATCATCGGCAATTTCACATCAGAGGTGTACAGTAATTAGCAAATGACCGAAGATGACTTTTTGGGCAGTCTCTATCAGAGATTCCCAGTAACAGTGGAAAGGGGACTAGGAACACGAGTCTGGGACATCAACGACAAGGAATACATCGACTGCATGGGAGGATACGGGGTTGCACTAGTCGGACATAGAAACCCTCGAGTGGTAAATGCAATCAAGGCACAGCTAGACAAAATCATTACAGTTCACAGTTCATTATACAACAAGACTCGTGAAGAATTTTTAGAAAACTTAATCAGACTAGCTCCAAAGAAGCTGTCACAAGTACATCTTGGAAACAGTGGCACTGAGGCAGTAGAGGCGGCAATAAAGTTTGCAAGAAAGTTCACCGGCAAATCAGGCATGATTGCAATGAACGGATCGTATCACGGTAAATCAATGGGCGCGTTATCAATTACATTTAATCCAAAGTACAGAAAGGCATTCATGCCACTTGTAGAAAAGGTAACGTTTTCTCCATTTGGAGATATCGAAACACTTCGAACCAAAATAGACAAGGACACCTCATTCATAATTATGGAGCCGATCCAAGGAGAGGGTGGAATCCATCCGGCACCAGAAGGATTTTTGCAAGAGGTCAGAAAGCTTTGCGATGAGAACGGAATTCTGCTAATTTTTGACGAAATTCAAGCAGGCCTTGGAAGAACTGGCAAAATGTGGGCGTGTGACCACTGGAATACAGCACCGGACATAATGTGCTTGGCAAAGGGAATAGCAGGCGGTGTCCCAATGAGTGCCACTCTGGTCAGACCAGACATTTTGGCTGCAATGAGTAAAGGCGAGCACTCTTCCACATTTGGTGGAAACCCGCTCTCTTGTGCTGCAGGAACTGCAACACTAAAGGCGCTGACAGAGGATGGACTGGTGGACAATGCAGCCAAAGTAGGCAAAGTATTCCGAGACGGACTGGAAAAGCTCAAAAACAAACACAGCATAATTCGCGAAATTAGAGGAATGGGATTGATGATTGGAATAGAGATGAAGTTTGAGGTAAAGGACATACTGATAGATGGAATCTCAGAAGGAGTCTTGCTTCTATATTCTGGCAGAAACATCATCAGATTGCTTCCGCCACTTGTATTATCAGAGCAAGACATTACAAAAGTATTAGAGGTACTGGACAGACTAATGGTAAGAGAGACAGAGAGGAGAAAAAATGTACAAGGACAAGACTGATGACGAAATACTAAAGATCTTAAAGGAAGATTCCAGGGAGTCCTTTGTAGATATCGGAAAAAAGCTAAAGCTGTCAGAATCAGCAGTAAGACGCAGGGTAAAGAATCTAATCGATAACAAAGTAATTAAAAAATTCACAGTGGAAATGGGTGAGCAAAACTCAACAAAGGCAATCGTACTAATATCAGTAGAGTCATCAATGGACACATCAAAGGTCTCTGCAAAGCTCACAAGCCTTGAGGGAGTAAAGACAGTCTATGAAATCACTGGACAGTACGATATTGCCGTGATAATTTCGGCTCCAAACATAATGGAAATCAATGGCTCAATTGATGCGCTAAGAAAAATTCCAGGGGTGTCAGATACCAATACTGTGATCATTTTACGCGAGGTCACGTAGACGAATTTCGTGATAAAATATTTGCTTTTTGCCTAAAATCATACCAGTCTTCTCTGATTTAAGCCGCTTTTAGTACGATTATGTTTATAACGGGCACACAGTTAACCTGATTCTGCAATGAATGATCCGAATTACTATGCACATCTTCACAACGAGTACGATAAAAAGCCAAGAAAAATTCACGTACTTGACAGCACCCTAAGGGAAGGAGAGCAGCACCCAGGGGTGACATTTACCAACAAACAAAGAATACAGATTGCATGGATGCTCGATTATTTCGGAGTTGATCAAATTGAAATTTCACCAGTTGTATCAGAAGACCACTTTGTGGCAACAAAGACAATTATCAAGCAAGGACTAAAGGCAGACATTGTTGCACATGTGAGGGCCCTCAAGTCAGATGTAGATGTTGCGCTAAAATGTGACCCAAAGTGGACTGCAACATATCTCGGAATTTCAGATATTCACATGAAGGACAAGCTTCGAATCACAAGAGAGGAGGCAATGAGACGCGCAGTAGAAACTGTAGAATATGCAAAATCACACGGACTGAAGATGAGGTTCACAGTTGAGGATGGCAGTAGAGCAGACCCAGAATTCTTGCTAAAGATTTGCAAAGCAATTGAAGAGGCAGGAGTAGACAGGATTAGTCTGCCAGATACGGTCGGTGTGATGAGGCCAAAAGGCATGTTCAATTTTGTAAAAATGGTAAAAGAAAAGATCAAGGTTCCACTTGATGTTCACTGTCATAACGATATGGGTTTTGCAGTAGCAAACGCATTTGCTGGAATAGACGCAGGAGCAGACCAGATTCACACAACGATCGATGGGATTGGAGAGCGAACTGGGATTCCATCGCTTGCCGAAGTCGGAGTTGCTATGACATACCTGTACAGATCTCCAAACGATTTTCGACTAGACATGCTAAGCGATCTTTCAAAACTGATTGCAGATTATACTGGAATTCACCCGTATGATTCAAAGCCGCTTGTAGGCTCATCGGCATACAAGCACAAGGCAGGAACCCATCTAGCGGCAATCCTTAGAAACCCAGCAGCGTATGAACCGATTCCTCCAAGGGTAGTTGGAAGCAGGAGAAGAATAGTATTTGGCGAGCTTGCAGGAAAGACGGGCTCTGCTTATCTTATGTCATTATTGGGACTTGAGATGAATGACGAGCAAGCAAAGGCAGTTGCTGCAGGCCTTAAAAACCTCAGAATGGGAGACCTCTTGGAAATACCCCTAGATAGCAAGCTTGAAAGAAAGATAATTAATGACTCTAAAAGTATCAAGGAGTAGAACATGGCAAAATGCGCTGAATGCGATTCCAATATCATAGTTCCAGATGATGCCCTAGAAGGAGAGCTCGTTACTTGCCCCGATTGCGGCGCAAGTTATGAGATAACCAAATCTTCAAGTGGATTTGGGCTAAAACCAGCCCAAAGCGTTGGAGAGGATTGGGGGCAGTGAGCCCCGGAATAACGGTCCTTTACGATACTATCCGTCTTGAAGAAAAAGCCCTCTCAGAAGCTGCAAAG
>JACRJT010000019.1 GCA_016215465.1 Nitrososphaerota archaeon
GCTACTAATTGTCGCCCAGTGTTTCTCATTATTACCTACTCGTTCAAAATGATAATCACCTATTGGGGAAAACTCCGGATTTGTAAACGAGTTGTAATACAAGATGCCACTAGGATCTTGATAAATCGCAAACATTACTGCAGCAATTAAAAGCCCCACAGTCGCAATCAGATAGGATTCGAATTTCATCTTCTGTTTTTATTTTTAATGTGAAGCTCTTAAGTCGTGCTACAGATTCTACCTAACTTCGACTTCCACAGATAGTGGTGGCGAAAGCGCGGTTGGGTTTTCCACAGACTCCCAGACAAATACCGTAGCAGTGTATTTGCCAGGACTTTGCGGGATCCAAGATTGTGACGGGCTAAACGACTGCGACGGCACCAGCAGTCCAGTGAGCCATGAAAGCGATACGGTAAAGCCATTTTCATCTTGTATCTGCACCATATATGCAAATTTTTGTTCAATATTAGTTGGATTTTCCAAATCCGCAACGAGTTGGATTTGCTGGTTGACTGGGATTGGATCAGTCATCACGTCGCCTTGCAAGCTTTGAATTCGAAATGACGAAGCAGGTGCCCTCTCAAGAGGAGGTCCGGTGGATCCGGCAAAGGCAGTGGCATTTGTCACAATCTTTTCTGTCGGTTTGTACGGAGGGGGAAGAGTGGCATCAACGTATCTTGCAGTTATGGTATCGCCATCTTGTGTATAGAGAATGTTTGGGGCAGACCGCTTGTTGTGAATGACAAACATCTTTTCAAACACTCCAGAGCTCAGGTCAGTCTCATATAGCGTTAGGGTCAACCCTTCTGGATAACTGTCAGAAAACGCAAAAACGTTTACCCTGTCTTTTGAGTTTGGAATTTTATTCATGTCTGGATCCACTACCTGTATTGTTACGGTTTTGTTAACAGGGTAGCTAGCTTCCTCCCATTGAATTTTTCCAATCGTATTTGTGGACAGGGCGTAGACACTTGGATTGGCAAGCACAAACAGTGTAGACAGGATTAACGACAAAGCCAACAGGTATGAATTCACAGAGTATAATTCGGCAAGATGCTCTTAAGTCGTGCTACAGATCGTTCTGAGTTGATCTTCTCAAAGTAATCGTGGAAATGACAATCACTGTTCCAACTACAGCAGATGTGAAAATCCCTAGGAATAGAAAAGACTGCATGCTGCAAGCCTCAAGTACACCAAGATTTGATGTGGTACATTTGGATTGGCTTGCTTGAAGGGATTGAAAGTTCACATGATTTGTCGTGGTATTATTTTCCAATTTGGTTTCTTTAAAATCAATAGGTTTTTCGGTATTTTGTGAATCATCAAGATTTATGCTACGATTAAAGGTCTCCCCCAGATCGTCGCTGGTTATGAAAAATATGCTTGAATCGTACTGGGAGCCGGTGTCGCCCACTATGTATATGTGATTTTGGAACTGTGCAAATCTAGGATTTACTATTCCAAATGAACCATCTTGATTAAGATCAACCGGTTTTTCAAAAGATTCACCATCGTTGATACTTGTAATGAAATACACTGCATTCCTAGAATTAGGTGTGTAAACGCTATCTAAGAAAATCACATACAGCAAATTATTTGGCTGTGTTTCTATGTACGTACCAAACAGATCATATTTGGAGGTGGCTAATTTTACAGGTGCGCCAAATGTATTTCCCCAATCAGAATTCTTTGCAAGGATTATTTCCCCATACAGACCGGCAGCATCCGCTTGCGCCCACATGACAAATACTTTCCCCTTGTCGTTTACCGCGATTTTTGGGAAATAACTTGATTTTGCAGAGCTTAGTCTAACGGGTTCATCAAAGGATTCCCCATTGCTAGTGCTTTTTCGCAGATAAATTCTGTCACCATCAGATCCTCCGTGTTGCGCCCAAATAACATACAGATTTTTTTCATCGTGGGCTAATTTTACAATCGAGACAGTGGCATTTCCGCTAAGATTGACGGGTTCTGAAAAACTGTTCCCAGAATTATTACTGTGTCTAAATATGGCTCCGCCGTATTGTTTTGCCCAATAGGTACCTTGACTTGTTATGTAGACATCATCATCGGAAACAGTCATCTCAATGTTGCCTTCCACCAATTTAGAATTCAAGGTAAGGTCCTGACGGTTTTCAAACAGAGCTCCATTATCGCGACTTGTAAAAAATAGTACATTGTGATCAACAATAGAACTTGTCGCAACAACAAAGACACTGTTTTTTATCGCTTTGACATCGGCTATTTCGACATTGACAAATGCTACCGTATTTGCATCAAATGTATGACCACGATCCGAACTCTTTTTCAAAAAACTATTCACAGTACCATCTTTCTTGTTAATTTCAGTCCAAGTAACATACAGGTTTTCTCCTGCCGCGGCAATGGGGCCCAAATAGAACTCTTTTTCCACATCCAGATCCTCAAAAAATAAACGCTTTAGGTTAATGGAGTTATCAAATAGTTTACCATAATCGTGGCTTTGCCGCAATATCCAATCATAGCTCTGAGATGTGGGTTCGTATTTACTCCAAATCACATATACATTATTATCAGATGCAATCATCTGAGAAATCCGAGCTTGCGTAGGTTGTATTCCCCCAGATTGGGCAAAAATGGGCTCGTTGTGTACATACAATGTAAAAAAACAAAAAATTATTGCCAAAAGAAGATAATTTTGCATGAATTACATGGTTTGAATCGTGTGGAATTCTTAAAGGATGCTACAGATTCTTTCTGATTGTTTTACAGTCCGGTTTTACCTAATTGATTCTGTCATATCAATGTCTTCCATGACACTCTGTCTCCTCTGATGGAAGCATAACACATACACTAGTCTGGTTCAATCTTACTTCGTAAGGATCTCCGTTGCCTGAAATTTTTACGATTATGTTATCATCAAGTTTTGTCCCTGAAAATACGGGATTTGAAGGGCATGGTATTCTTAATGCGCCACAAATTGTCCATGCGTCATCTCCGGTTATCTTGACTTGGTCAGATTCATGAATGATCACTGTAGCCCATTTTCGCTCAATCAGTTTTGCTTTATTTCCTGATTTTACACATGCAGGAGAACTGTCACGAGTTTTGATTACAAGTTGAAGATTATCTTTGCACTGAATTTTATCTAGTGGAATTCCGGACTTGAATTGTTGTAATGGAGAAGTAACCAGTGTGTCACTGACATAGGGATTCAGTTGGGTTTTGATGGACGTATTTTCTATTACTGAAAAACCACCACTATAGGTAGAACGGCCACTATAACCGTCTTCTGCATCACTCATCCACATAGTATACTCGCCTGCAGTTGGAACAAAATCCCATTTTGCAGTGGCTACCCACTCACATTGTTTGGACTCTGCATGAATGCTTTCTTGAAGTATGGGTTGTCGATTCTTTTTGTCTATTATTTTGCTTATTGCGACATCAACACTAAATCCTGACCCATTCAGGGTGCGGAGATCCTTGTCAAACACAAACTGAATTTTTTTGTTTGCCGTAAAGTTATTCTGTATTATAGTTCCGTCTTGCATCATTCTAAAGTCATTTACACCATCAATCCTTGGTTTTTCCAAAACTGACTTTGCATCACAATGTTTTGGAATCTTGAAGGATTCAGGAGAGTATTGATTCGTTCCATCTATCTTTGGAACATAAAATAAGACTCTGTCTCCCAATTCAAATCCGCCTATTGAAACACTGCGACCTGGAACTCCCCCAACTGTTGCTTCTAGCATGGTTATCGTGTGTGATTCTTGTGGGTTTTTTAGAAATTCTTCAATGCTTACAGTATATTCATCAAGGGTTTGAGTGTAATTTTCAATGATTATTCGTGAAACTCCGTTTTCTACAACATCGTATGTGTTAGATCTTTCAAACTCTAAAACATTTACAGAGGTTATAGTTCCAACAAATACAGTTTCACTTTGCTCCAATAGTCTTTCGGTAGTTTCTGGCTCCCACAATCCATATGCAGTATAATTAACCGCAGATATGATAATCAGAATTATTCCAAATGCAACCAAAAGCCTAGTTTTCATTTTTGCATCTCATATTTTCTTCTTGCAAACTCTAGCATTATTCCAACCCCAGTAATCACCAAGCCAGTAGATGGAAGAGCTAAAAAACCTACGATCTCCAGGTCTGGATGAATATCAAAAAGAAAATTCCTGTAATCCTTGTTGAGCATTAAAATCATGCCTAAAACAAAGAGCAATACGCCTACAATCATTATTTTGTAATTAGTTTTCATTTTCTATCTTAGTATCAAATCAGACAAGCAGCTATGACTTCTATTTCAGCAGCATTCTTGGTAAATTGTATTTGTAAAGTTCGTTTTTCAGGAGTGGTTTGAATTTCATCATATACTGCCTCCTCCCTATCAAGTAAAACGATAAACCGGTCATCAGGCGGATTGATCTGATGTGGGGGACAGTAATCAAATCTTGCATCAAGCAGGCTTCTAGGTATACTTAGGATCAAACTGCCGTTATCAGTTGAGTCTATTGTTACCAATAAGGAATTTGTGTTGTTTTTGAGAACCATGTACTTAACCACGCCTCCTCGGATACCGTATCCCACATCAAATATTCCATCGTCTTTTGGTACTTCAAAAATTGAAGTCGCGAGAGTAGAGTCAGCATTAATTATTTTCCAGCCTAGTTTCTCAGCAGTTAGTGGATGAACGCATGCCATTTTTTCGTTTGGTCTTTTAGTTAGAACATGCAATTCGTTATTGCATTGAATTTTGTCCAGTGCAATTCCAGACTTGAACTGCTGCAATGGCGAGAGTAACGCTTTTGGAATTTCTATAACATCAAGAAAAACTTCCCGGGACGAGCCGATGTCCCTGCCGTCAAATACTGAATTAGTGTCAGGTTTCTGATAGTTCAGAATAATGGAATAGTCTGTGACATTTTGCCACAGGGGCCCTCGCTTTGTCACATTGAAGGCAAAATTGCCATTCTCAACAGGAGTTGTCTTGGCTACTAATATCAGCTTGCCATCTGAATCCGTTATTCTCATAGTAACTTGGGCATTTTCGATTATCGCGTCTACCGTTCCAGTAATGATCAGTGCACTATCGCCAAGAGACTGGACTGAATAACGGATTCCGTTTGAGTATTCAGGAGATGCAAAGGACTGGGAGATGAAAAATCCCGCAAGAGACAGTGACATTATCAAGTATTTCATGAACTAATTTGATTTTTGGTGCGATGTTCTTAAATCGTGCTACAGAATGATAGTTTCCTAGATTTTAGATTTTCACAAAACGGCCATATCCAACTATTCCATTTGAGGCAGTATCGAATTTTGGCGGAGTTATGTACAGGTATCCTTGGCTGTCTGCTTCCAGATCTGGTTTTGGCAACACGTTTGACGGTGGTGCCTGCAGGGATGCAGGTCCGCCAGTTGCAAGCCCAGTCATTGGATCATACGTGCTTGCATGACACGGACACTCTCCTCTCTTGCGGCCTTCATCCGGATAGTATTTCCATAAACACCACAAATGAAGACATATGTTGCTATACACACGAAATGCGGAAACGTCGTTTGCTTCACCTCCCAGTTCTTGCGGAAGCCGGATTAGCTGCCACATTCGAAATGCCTCCGCATCTAGGACTGCATCTCCAGTACTAGGATATGTTATGACTTCGGCATGATACTCTACTTAATGTGTGAATCAGGATTTGTCACACATATTGTATAACCTTTGTCAGGACAAATATCGTTATAACAAATTCTAAGATTGTCCACAAATTTCCCGCCCATTAAAGAACATTGTAAATCCGTAATGCCCCTACAACCCTCATGTTCTGGGTGCCATTTTCCTTCATAGTTATTACACAATGCATGTGCAATATTTTCTCCGGGATTAATTAACCGCATTGTTGCCCAACCTCTGTTAATTAGTTTAATGTGGGTTTCCTCCGATACACATGCAACCCGCATTCTATCATATCTATAAGCAGGATATTTGCCCTCATCACATTTTACTTCAATGAGTGGAACGCCATTTTTGATTTGTTTTAGGGGAGATGGTAAAGTTGTACGATTTGTCCCATCATCACCTTGTGCATTGGCTTGTAAATGAACATCATCTTCGGAAATTGAAAATTGTTCTGGTTCAATTGTATTCTGATCTGCATATACTATACTAGTAAATCCAATCAAAAATAAAAAAATTGTAAAAATTTTCATGTGCAGATAGTACTTCTTGAGAGATTCATAAGTATCTTATTTTCATTGGTATAATAAAAAAGAGGGATGTGATTATCATTCTGTAAGGCTAACAGCTACGCTGATTAGTCTTTCCAGAGGATGTAATCCATGAACAACAATTCGTTCACCATCGCCATAGTACAGAAGTTCTGCTTGTGCTGAACCTACGATGCCATCTCCATTATCGAATCTGATAATTTCATGACCAGCGCCCATCTTGTTGCCAATTTGAACTGGAGAATAAGCTTCAGGATTTAATGCTAAAACCTGTTTTACTTCTTCAGCCACTTCAGTTTCGTCGGCTTGGCTCACGATGATTGTTATTCCTTTTTGTTTCCAAACAAAATCTTGGTCCGTCGTTGCCGGAGTTAAGGGGGATGGTGAAGCATACATTCTCACTTCATCTTGTGTAGCCGAGATTAACTGAACCTTGTAGTTGGATGGCAGGTATCGCGGATGTTCTACATTTTTTCTCATAGCAGTGGACGCTTCTGCCATATTTTGAACTTGATTATCTCCAAGGAATACCGACATTGGTATTGGTGGAGGCACCAAACCTGGGACAAAGGTTTCTTCATATGGTAGATTTTGTTGATTGACATCTGTTGGAATATTTACCAAAAGAATTGCAAACATTACTGCAGCAAGACTTCCAGATATTCCAAGAATTTTTTTGTTCAATTTCTATTCACCTAGCAACTCGGAGGCCCTGAGCCTTCGCCGTGTTGAGTCTTGTAGTCAACGCCGCACTCAAGCACATAGTGTCCGGCACTTTCTGTTTCACCTGTGAGGCCGTTTACCTGATCAGACCAAAGTGCCCATGCTGTGTTTACATAGACATATTGATTTTTGAAAGTGTTGGTCGGCAGTGTAACGGAAGAGGCTGTAAACTCATAGCCTGTATTTATGACGCTGGCTTTAGCAGATACAAACGAAGTCCACTGTTTGGCAATTCCAGGTGCGACTAGATCCCAAGTGTAATCCTTGTTTACATTGGACACTTCAAACGTGTATTCTACATTATTTGAAATGTTGTAATTAACTGGTGTCTTTTTTTGCCCATCAATGGCGTAATACGCATGGATGTTGTCACTACCTTGATCAGACCAACCAACTTCTCTATAGATACCTGCGCTCAGGGTTGCCCAACTTGGGGCAAGTAGAGCTTGACCAGAAGCAATAGAGGTGTCTAAAACCTTGTAGGTTGATTTTATTCCATATATGTCAGGAGTGACAGGGTATATTGCGCCTGTGCTTTTGGTTAGATCATGCGTTGCATGATATGCAAGTGCATGAGCAGAACCCATCGTTGTAGCAATGGCAAGGGCTGCAATAATCGTTGATGTGATTATTGTATTGAACTTTTTGGATGTCATTAGTTTTGTTTTGTAAGTCATTGTCTATTCCTACCCTCCTACTTGCATATAAGGCGCGCTTACAGAAAATCAGTAAAACTGATTTTTTGTAAGCAAACTTGATAAACTAGTATGGTAGTAAGTTACTCCTAGTCAGTAAGGCAAACTGGCTAGTCTCACAGCGAATTCTCTTCCGCTCTCGGTTAATTTCACAGCCAATTTCCCATCTTGGATTGTAAATTCTACAAATGACTTTGTTTCTAGCCAAATGACATATTTTGACAGGACTGCATAGTTGAGGTTTGCAGCTATTGCCAGCGCGGTTCTGTTTATTGAATTGTTTTCTAATAAAACTCTCATTATTCGCGGCAAAATCTTTTTGCTAGGTACAAAATCCTGCTTTTCTTTTGTCATATCGTTGGCGCGCATCAAGATTTCACACCTCCATACTGTAATGTAAGATTCATTTCCAAGTTTGGTAACATCACTTCAGTAGATTCTTCTATAAAACCATGACGATAGATTTTATCTAAACACACTATACACATACAATACCACCGTAAGGTACGAATTCCCTATAGAATTACAGTCCGATCAATACTTGCTTTTAAGGTTTGATTCATGTCAAGATTATATTTTACCCTTAGAAATTCTTCAAACTTGTTTAATGCCACGTCGTAAGCTCTGCGGGTTCCATAGCTTTTAGAAATTCTAAACATTTTTTCTAAGAAATACGATTTCTTTTCATCTATAGTTTCTATATGCATATTGAATATATCTAATATGATACAACTATTAAAACCATGTGATAAGTAAATGTATAGATTATATTTTATAGCTTAAGCTAATGAAAAAATATTTTTCATTGCATCAAATGCGCCAGATACAGTATGCACATCTGCGATTTTTGTTTGCACATTAAATTTTTTCAATTCCTCTGCGGTGAACGGTCCAATTGCGACGATCTGAATTTTTCCCAAATGCTTCAAGAGATCTTTTTTCTCACACATATGGGACATGATTTCAAAGAACCCTTGAACTGACGACACACTAGTGTATACTATGCCGTCGATTTTGTTTTGCAAAAATAATTCTGTGAATTCTTTCCATTGGGAGTGATCAGAGAAGGCTTGCACATCATAGAGATAAATTTCCCTTACCACCAATCCAATTTTTTCCAAAAGGTCTGCCAGAAATTCAGTTGATGCGCCGCTTCGCGGTATGATTACTTTTTTTCCAACTGCGTTTAGTCTTGTAAATGACTCGCCCACGCCTACTGATGAGTACCTGTTTGGCATGTGGTTTACCTTGATTCCCTCCGACTCTAGCGCTTCTTTTGTCTTTGGACCCACCGCAACTACTATGGTATTTGCAATTGCCAGCTGTAATTCGTGATGTTTAGAGTTGTTTTTTGCAACATCAAACAGCAATTTGACTGCCTTTGGGCTCATAAACACGGAATAATCTGGATTAAACTCCTTGATTGAATCTAAAAAGTCATCGACTATCTTTTCTCCCTTGCTGACCAGTTCTATTGTAGGAAGTGGTATTGGGATTGCGTTTTCTTGTGAAGCAAGATGGATGAATTCCCTTGCGTCTTCCTTTGTTCTTGTGATTGCTATTGTTTTTCCTGAAATCATTTTTTCCATCCAATTATTTTGTGTAGTTTTACTACGTTTCCTATTATAATTATTGAGGGTGGTGTGATCTTGTTTTGCTTGATCTTTTTTTCTATGTTAGACAGGGTACCAACAACTAGTCTGTGATTTTCAGTAGTACCGTTTTGGATTACCGCAACTGGCACGTTCTTTGATAGTCCTCCCGCAATTAGTGATTTTGATATTGTGCCGATTCGAGATAGTCCCATCATTATTACAATTGTTTCAACTGATTTTGCAAGCTGTTTCCACTTTACTGTATCCTTAGTTTTTTCTGGATCCTCGTGCCCCGTGACAAACACGACAGAAGAGGAATATTTTCTATGGGTTAGTGGAATTCCAGAATAAATCGCAGAGCCAATTCCAGATGTTATTCCTGGAATGATTTCGAATTTTACTTTGTATTTTCTCAGGTACTCTGCTTCCTCTCCACCCCTCCCAAAGATGAATGGGTCGCCTCCCTTTAGTCTGACTACGCTTTTGTTTGATTTCGCATATTTTACCATCAGGTCATTGGTACTATCCTGGTGCTTGTAATCGTCTCCAACGTCTCTGCCAACATAGATTTTTTCTGCCCTCTTTGGAATCATTGCGATGATTTTTTTGCTTACTAGTCTGTCATACAGTACTATGTCTGCGGATTTGATCAGTTCCACTGCACGCAACGTGATTAGTTTTGGATCTCCGGGTCCTGCCCCAACTAAATATACTATTCCTGTCATTTGTTCCATTCCTCCAGCTTTTCTCTCCAATCTAAGGCAAGCTCATTTACACCTTTTTGTATCAGCTCTTCGGCGACTGACTTGCCCAGAGCGTACGGATTAGCCCTTGAGCCATTTTGTCGTACAATGATCGATTTTGCGCCGTCAATTGAATATGCCACTACAACAAGACTCATGTCGGAGTCATTGACTTGTGCATGTGCTCCAACTGGGAATCTGCATCCGGATTCCACAAACGTTGAAAGTGCACGTTCTGATTCGACCGCAATTCTGGAATCAGGATCCTCAATTGTCTTTAGCATGGATATGGTTTCCTTGTCGTCGGCTCTGCAAATGATTCCAAGTGCGCCCTGTCCAGGGGAAGGTGGAAAGTCAACGGTGGATAGTTTGGAATGATTTACGTCAATTCCAATTCTGTTTATTCCGGCTTGTGCAAGAACTATGCCATCAAATTTTCCATCCTGTACTTTTTTGATTCTAGATTCTACGTTTCCTCGAATTGGTTGAACATCAAGATCTGGTCTTTTTCTTTTCACCTGCACTGCACGTCTAAGACTGCTTGTCCCGATTATGGAATTTGCAGGAATTGTTTCTAGCGTGTGATTATTTTTTGATATGAAGATATCGTTTACTTGTTCTCTTTTTGGGACGCATCCAAGTATGAGATTGTCCATCAGTATGGATGGAACGTCCTTTAGGCTGTGCACTGCAAAATCAATTTCTTTATTTGTTACAGCCTTGTCGATTTCTTTTTCAAATATTCCCTTTTGATCTATTGTAAATAACGGTCTTGCGTCGGTGTCACCCTTTGTTAGAATCGTCTTTATTTCATAATCGCAGTCTGGGTTATTTTTTTTAAGCTCCGATATGACCCAGTTTGTCTGGGATATTGATAGTTGGCTTCCCCTAGTACCAAGAATGTATTTTTTCAATTTTTCACCATTTTTAATGCGTGTCTGTAGGCATCAATTGTTTTTTCAATGTCGTTAGCAGTGTGCGAATACGAGAAAAACGCAGTCTCAAACTGGGATGGGGGAATGAAGATTCCTTGTTTTAGCAGGTAGTGGAAGAATTTGTGGAATTTTTTAGTGTCTGACTTTTTGGATGTCTTGTAGTCAACCACTGGAGAGTCAGTAAAGAATATTTGAAACATTGAGCTGATGTGGTTTAGCTGGTGCGGAATTTGCATGTCGTCTGCAAGCTCGCTTATTGTTCTTGATAATACGTTGCAGTATTGCTCTAGCTTTGGATAGAGTTTGCTTTTTAGAGCATTCATTGTTTTGATGGAAGCGATTCCTGCTGCAACAGACACGGGGTTTCCGGCAAACGTGCTTGCCTCGTAAACTTTGCCGTTTGGTGCAAGCTGGTCCATTATGTCACGTCTGCCCCCTACTGCAGATATTACAAATCCGTTGCTAAGTGCCTTGCCAAGCGTTGTGATATCTGGTGTGATTCCAAAATATTCCTGCGCACCTCCAACTCCAAGTCTGAACCCGGTTACTATCTCATCAAAGATTAGCGGTATGTTGTGTTGTTTTGTTATTTTTCGCATTTCTTTTAGATAGTTTTTTTGCGGCAGCACCAGCCCCATGTTTGCAAGTACTGGCTCGACTATCACTCCTGCAATGTCTTTGTTTTTTGATATGACTGATTCTAATTGCTCGATATCGTTGTACTGTACTACTATGGTGTTTTTTGAGAAATCCTCAGGTATTCCGTCTGAAATTGAAATTCCATTGTGCGCGGAGCCCGATCCCGCCTTCACCAGCATTGATTCATGTGCTCCATGATAGCATCCCTCAAATTTTAGAATTTTTTTCTTTTTTGTTATTCCCCTTGCGAGCCGTATTGCAGTCATTGTGGCCTCAGAGCCGCTGTTTACTAGGCGAACCTTTTGCATTGAGGGATAGTTTTTGATTATTAATTTTGAAAGTTCGATTTCAAGCGAAGTTGGCGCCCCATACATGGTTCCAATTTCTAGCTGTTTTTTCACTGCAGAAATTACCTCTTTTCTTCTATGTCCCAGGAGTAGTGCACCATAGCTGTTGCAAAAGTCGATGTATTGGTTTCCATCCTCATCCCAGATTGAGATTCCCCGTGCTTTTTTTACGTAAAATGGGTACGGTTCAAAGTACCTAACTGGGCTGTTTATGCCAGATGGAATTACCTTCTTTGCCAGATTAAAGAGGTCTTTTGACTTCAATGATTTGACATGATTTTTGTTATTATTAATCGTAAATGAACTAAATTTGTAAATGTATTTTTTGATAATGTCTACAATTATGTCTGCTCCAGGGTTCATTTAGGAACGAAATGTCCGATTTTTTAAGAATAATCATTATGTTATGAGTTTACGACCGCGAATTCGTTTACGGTGAAAATCATATGCCAGAATCCATGGCTAAGAATATCTAAATTTTATTGGATTTTTTTCAGCTAAGATTCACATTTGATGATAACATCGTCTTCGCTGTTTTGAGTGGTACTGCAGGAGTCATTGTCGTCTCCACCATCAATTACGTCAATGCCATTTCCGCCAATCAATACATCATCGCCAGACTGACCCTTTACAACATCTGAACCATCAGCACCGTTAATGGAATCACTTCCTTCATTTCCATATATGATATCATCACCGTCACCAGCCAAGATGCAGTCGTTTCCTTTTCCACCGAATATGATATCGTCGCCGCCAAGGCCAATTATCAAGTCTGCAAGACCAGTCCCAACCAAAATGTCATCAACCTCTTTTCCAATCATTACATTGTATGATG
Organism: Nitrososphaerota archaeon; assembly: GCA_016215465.1. Lineage (GTDB taxonomy): Archaea > Thermoproteota > Nitrososphaeria > Nitrososphaerales > Nitrosopumilaceae > Nitrosotenuis. The sequence continues at coordinate 12,732 of JACRJT010000019.1, forward strand.
ACTCTGGCTTGCCACATGCATTGACCTCAACTGTCTGTGTTTGGCTGATTTCATTGCCAAATGCATCCACTGCAGTCCATGTGACTGTGGTCTTTCCAAGTGGGAATGACTCTGGCGCGTCACTTGTTATTTTGGGTGCAACATCGGTCAGATCAGTAACTGAAGGAGTTCCTACAGTAACTAGAGTAGTTAGCGATACGGCGTCAATTATGATATTATCTGGAATACTTAGATTTGGTGCTGTGGTATCAACTACAGTAATCTTTTGAAGAATAGTGGACGCGTTTCCGGATTCATCAGTTGCAGTCCAGGTGACTGTGGTCTCACCAAGATTGAATGTAGAGGGAGCATCGTTTGTTATTTTCACTTGGCTTACAGAATCATCTGCAATAGGTGCAGTTAATGACACTATGTTATCTGCAAGAGAAGTTGCCTCTGAGATTATGCTTTCTGGAGCAGTGATCACAGGAGATGTAGTATCCACTACTGTTACTTTTTGAGTTATAGTAGATAGATTTCCAGATGAGTCAGTTGCAGTCCAGGTGACTGTGGTCTCACCAAGATTGAATGTAGAGGGAGCATCGTTTGTTACAGACGATATCATTACTGCGTCAGTTGCTTGAGCATTGCCTAATTGTACTACATTATAGCTAGCGGAAGTAGCCTCTACTGTGACATCTGCTGGCGCTACAATTATTGGAATTGTAGTATCGATTACGATTACCTTTTGAGTTGCAGTGGACACGTTTCCAGACGAGTCAGTTGCAGTCCATGTGACTATGGTTTCTCCTACTGGGAATGTTGTTGGGGCATCGTTTGTTATGTGTGCCACTCCGACATTGTCAGTTGCAACAGGGGTTTCTAGAGATATGGTATTGTCTGATTTTGATGTGGCTTCAAGTGTAATGTCA
>JACRJT010000021.1 GCA_016215465.1 Nitrososphaerota archaeon
AACATCATCATAGAAATCCAATGAACCTTATTAGAAAAGGACATAGACAATCCCATCGAGGAGTCATAGGCGTAGAGTCTGCCATAGTTATGATTGCATTTGTAATTGTAGCAGCAGCTTTGGCTTTTGTCGTTCTCAACACGGGTTTTTCTACAACACAAAAAGCAAAGACCACAATAGTGTCTAGCTTAGGTGAGGCATCAAGCAGCCTAGAGATATCAGGCAAAGTCACAGGACTTGGAAACGTATCACAAGCAAAACTTGAGGTAGTTGCAGTTCCAATAAAAATTGCATCCGGTGGCGAATCTGTAAATCTCGATCCATCTACTGCAGCTGTAAAATATATCAGTAATACAGTAGAATATGACAACATCTATGCTGGTACCTTGACCGCAGCAGCAGACGGCGACGATGATAACGGTTCCGGCGAATGGTTATCATTAGAGCTGGCTACTGACGATGCAGCAGATGCTGATCTTTATATCACTGAAGATCCATTTGACGCAAACGGAATTCCTGCAAGTACAAAGGCATTCATCTATTGGACGGTCAACAACAACAACAATGACATCTTGGATCATGGCGAACATGCAACATTGGCAATTGCCTACAAATCAGCCGATCAACCATCCGCACTAGACAAAGTCCGTGCAGAGATATTGATCCCAACTGGTGCAGCATTATCTGTTGAACGCCAAGTACCTTCAATAACAACTGCCGTAGTGGATCTAGGATAAACAATGGAGTGATCACATGTTTGCTCCAAGCAACCTTTTTTCTTTTTTAATAAAAATACTGTCAAGTTTACCGGAAAAATTTCGCATGTTTGTTACAGGTAGTGTAATTGGAATCTATAGCTTAGTTTTATATAAAATGTTTCCAGGACTTTTGTTTGATATCAATAATTCTGTATTTTATTTTGTAATTCCAGTAAGCGTCACAGCTTCTATAATGATCGTATTGCCAAAATTAACGATCAAAAATAAATCAAGTATGCAAAACATAGCGTCTGCTACAAACGATGCTGATTCTCTATTAAATGAGTTAATCACAGAGCCATCACAACCAGCTACTCAAGATACTACCGTGCCGCCACAGGAAGAGAAAATTGATGTCTCTGCAATTGGGGGCAACAATTCTGAGCTTGATGCATTACTTGCAGGTACTAATTTGGCTAGTGATGACACCATAACTACTGATCAGGTCAGTGTCACTCCCATAATGACAGGATTTGACGAGAATAAAATTCGTGATCTAATTGACCAAAAATTCGAACCAGTAGAAAAAGATCTTACCACCTTCAAAAAGGATCTAAACAAAATCAAAGAAGACATGAAAATAACAAAGGAAAGTGTTGATACTCTAACCGAATCGTTTGAAGGAACACTAACTGACATGAAAGCATTTCAGGCCGAAATTTCAAATCCGCTTAATTTCATGAGAAAATACTTTGAGGCACTAGATCTCTCAAACTTGTCAGATCCATCATTACCATTACGACAGGGAGTATTGCAAGCAAATCTGAATGTACAAAACAATCAAGCGTCTAATAACCAAGCCCAAAATGTAGCAGCGCCTATTACACAAGTTCAAAGCAATCCAATACCCGTAATGGTACAAAATCATGGTACAAACCCCCCAACAGCTACCTCACCCCCAAACCCGCCAACAGCAATAGTTCGAGGCAGTGAAATGGATAACCTTGTACATGGAACAGACCTTGGGCCGATGGACTCCGTAATGAAGCCGCTATTTAATGGAAATCTCTCTGTTGCAAACATGATGGCCATAATCGAGCTTGTGGGAGAGATGTTTGAAGAAAAAGGGGATGATTGCATAGATCTACTAGTAGAACAATGCAAACTAATGGGACTAAAGGCAGAAGACGAACATACCATTTACAACATTATAGACATGCTCAAGAACTCTGGCATGTCAACTGAGGAATCAATATCACAATTATACAGATTTGCAAAAATTGTTGGGCTCAATGACCGAGAGGCAGATGCTTATTATGCAAGACTGACTGCGCATAAAAAAACTGGCACAAGACGTGACCACTCAAGGAGTGAATAAATCATGGCATCAGGCGTAATGACAGAAGCAATTTTGATTATTGCATCTATTGTAGTTGCAACATCCGTCGCGGGAATAGTAATGTCAAAGGTTGGCTCTTTTGAATCAACATTTACAGCTACTTCAGAAAGTCAAAAAAATATAATGCTTACAAAACTTACAATTCCATATGCTATTCAAAATGCTACGTCGACAACCATTGTAGAAGTCTGGGTAAAAAATGTCGGTATTGATCCTGTAACTAATCCTACATCTATGGATGTTTATTTTGGTCCAATTGGTTCCGTAAAGAGATACCAGTATGATACGTCTGCTACAGATGATACATGGAAATTCAAAACTTTGCCCACAATAATTCAGAAATCAGATGCAGTCCAAATTAGAATAACCGAAACTAGTCTATCTGCTGGTACCTATATGGTAAGAATAACTGCTCCAAATGGTGTTTACTCTGATTACATATTTTCAATTTCTTAATTATATGGAGAGAATATCAAATTGGGACTGAGTATTGCTATATCTGGAGGCATAGTTATGTTTACACTGGTTTCTATATTGTTTTTGTTTCCTGGTTTGGCTGACAAAACTGCTTCAATAACGGAAGCATCATCAAGAATGTCACAAATAGATAACTCAATATTAAAAACAAACGTCAGTGTAGGTGGTCTAACTAGGATTGATAACGATAATTTTGATTTTAATTTAACAAATTTAGGATTAGAAAAATTATGGGACTATGAAAAATTCACAGTGATTATATCATACAATGATGGTTCTAATATCGTAACTCGGGTTCTCACATATGGTGGCGTGTGCTCAGGATACCCATCTGCAAATCAATGGTGCCGCCAATCCATAAGCTCTGATAACATAGATTCTGGCATACTTAATACAAATGAAATAATGTCAGCAAGAGTCACAGTTAATCCGACCTCAACTGCTGCTACAACTACCATCGTTGTATCTACAGACAATGGAGTAATTGCAACCCAAACTATCTAGTTTCTAATTTCGTTCGAAAAGACCAAACACCATCTTATATCAAATTTTTCTTAAAAGCTGTCGTGAGTACTGTATCTGGATTATCGTATATTATGGATTATGATCACCTGAGGTGTTTAATTGACTGATATTATTCCATGTGGAAACGAAGAAGTAGACAGACAGTTTGGAGGGGGAATACCATTTCCAACCCTGATGCTAATTGAAGGCGATCATGGAACTGGAAAAAGTGCACTATGTGCCCAGTTCATGAAAGGACTTCTTGCATCAGATAAAAGAGTTCTCTGTGTTACAGAAAACACAGTCAAAGAATACATCGAAAATATGAAATCAATCACATTCAATTTTTCAACAGCATTTTTACGTAACAGACTAACAATCATGCCGCTACACATGTATGGAGTGCAATGGAATAAAGAACAGTCCTCGTTTCTCTTACCTGTAATTGGAAGATACATCGGTAACAGCTTCAAAGAACACAATTGCGTTGTAATAGACTCTCTGTCACTTTTGACAGTTTTTTCAGACGCAAGTAAAATTTTAGAATTTTTCACGCAGTGCAAGTATCTCGTAGCGCGTGGAATGAGTATCATACTAACAATTCATCCAGAGGACATACCTCCAGACCTGAGAATGAGAGTAAAAGGAGGGGTTGACGTATACCTAAAGCTTGGATCAACTAACATTGGTGGAAGAGACGTTAAAACACTAAAAATTGTAAAACTAATCGGCTCAAAAGAAAACACCGATTCTGGTTTTGCATTTGACATAGACATGACATTTGGAATAAAGATCGTGCCGATATCCATGGCAAATGCATAGGGTGAATTTAATGGAGGATTCAGAATTTGCCATTTGATTTCTCGCAGATAAGAGATCAAAGATTTATTGATGAGCTAAAGAAATCTCCTCATCTCTTAAATCACATTGAAAACTATACTGCAAGGGGTAATCCCTTACCACTTTTTACTGAACAGCTGCAGGCTGAGCACAAGAAACTCAAAGAACCAAATCTGCTGTATCCAATAGCAGAGCAGGTCTACATCCACATCAACCCGCATACTTCGTCTGATGATGGCTACATGGAATATGTGATAGTTGAGCCTGATGCGCCAGACAGAAAAATCATGGAATATGCAGACAAGATGTTTGCAGTACAATCTGCAGATCTAATTCCGCCAGTTGAAATCACAGAACGATTTAACATGGTTGAGACCTATCTCAAAGAACACGTAGATCTAACCGATGCCTCGGTAAACTATGATACTATAGGCGATATATACAAGCTAAAGACTCTACCTGTCAACAAAAAGGACTGGGTTGGGCTAAGGCATCATTTTTTACAAAGGAGGGCAGGAGTTGGAATACTAGATCCGTTTCTTGCTGATCCAAACCTAGAAGACATATCAATTATTGGAGCAGGAAATGTTTACGTAATTCACAAATCGTTTGGTGCGCTAAAGTCTCCTCTATTTCTTGGTGTAGAAGAAATCGACGAATTAATTATTAGCATGTCGGAGCAATTTGGAAAAACAGTATCTCATGCAAAGCCAGTAGTTGACGCAGTGCTTCCTGATGGATCTAGAATTAACATTGTATTTGGCAAAGACATCAGCAGAAGGGGAACTAATGCAACAATAAGAAAATTTGCAAGTACTCCACTTTCTATTACACAAGTTCTGTCATCAAAGGCACTTGACTTTAGGGAGGCAGCATACATGTGGATGATGCTAGCAGAAGGAATGAGTGTATTCATCAACGGAGAAACAGCATCTGGAAAAACCACAACACTGATGGCACTTACCGCATTTATCCCATCAAACTGGAAAATAGTGACAATTGAAGATACGCCAGAACTCACACTACCTCACTCTAACTGGATTACCGAAGCAACAAGGGACACTGGGCATGAAAGTTCTAGTGTGACCATGTTTGATTTGCTAAAAGCAGCGTTAAGACAGAGACCAAACTATATCTTTGTAGGAGAAATCAGGGGCGCAGAGGCAAACATTGCGTTTCAAGCAATGCAGACTGGTCACCCAGTAGTTAGTACATTCCACGCAGCAAACATGACTGCACTGATTCAGAGAATTACAAATCCTCCAATGCTCATACCAAAAACAAACGTAGAAAACCTAAACATTGGATTGTTCCAAGGCGCAGTCCAGGGACCTGGAGGAAAAAGAGTAAGAAGAGTTCTCTCGATTAATGAAATCCTAGGTTATAACCCGGAGGGTGGAAACATAATGTTCATTCCTGTCTTTAACTGGGATCCTGGAACAGACGAGGTAAAGTTCAGAGGCAAAGGAAGCAGCGCGCTATTTGTTCAAAAAGTGCTTGAAAAACGGGGGATGCACAAAAAAGACGAGGGCTTGTTGTATGAAGAACTAGAGTTACGGGCAAAAATATTGCAGAGAATGATGGAAAAAAGGATTTTCAACTTTTATGATGTTTTTGATTCCATATCTCACTGCAGAGAGATAGGTCTTGATGCATTTTACAAGGAACTTGAATCACTATGATGCCGATTCCTCTTCTCAAAAACCTTACACTTGCAAATCTGCAAAAAACTGATGAGAAATTCGTTTACTTTATGGCGTTTTTGTTTTGTATATCTACTGGTGAAATAGGTGGCATAGATCTAATCAAGACTACGCGTGATACAAACTATGGAAAATACACTAAAGCATTCAAAGAAGTATATCAACTGGGAATCGGGTGGAGCTTTGGAGTATCTGCATCACTCGAGATGATTTCAGCGAAAGTTTCAAATGATAACCATGATGCTTTAAAACAGCTCCTGATCAAGCTAGCCCAAGTCATCCGATTAGGAGATACACTAAAAACATTTCTTGCAGATGAACTGAAATCAACTCTGATGAATTTCAGTATAGTTTACGAAAGAAAGCTTGAAAACCAAAAATTATTCCTGGAAATGTTTTACACCCTGATGTCAACTGCTGCCTTTATGATTTCAGCAAACTCGATTATGAGCATGCTCATGGGGCAATCGAACTCGGAAGAAATTCTACTGATGTCATTTATTGGAGTTACGGTAAGCATGAGCGCATTTGTCTTTATGATGTATATCATGTTCCCTCGTGATATTCTAGGATACCAATCAGGAGACGAGGATCTAAAATTTAGGATCAAAGTCTACATGGCACTGGGGGCTGGTATCGGAATAGGTATCGTTCTTTTAGTGATCCAAATCGTACCAACCGTCTTGATTGTAGGTATTGCTGCTGCACCCATGCTATACCCAGGAATGATTGCAAGAAAAATTGAAAAAAGAATCAAAGAGCTTAACGACTGGTATCCTGAATTCATTCACCACTTTGGAGAAATTTATGCCACAATTGGCTCAATTGGCAGTACACTTGAAGCAGTATTGAGAAGCGACTTTGGACCTCTTCAAAAACATGTAGAACGATTTAAAAATCGAATCAAGCATAGGGTTGATCAGAAAATTAGTTTCGAGTTATTCTCTCGTGACACTGGAAGCCAAATAATTGCAAACGGAAACGAAGTCATCTCACATGCGATGGACAAAGGAGGAAACATGGGTCTTGCAGGAAACCACGTCTCAGACATTACAGTAAAAATTAATGAGCTTAGGGCAAAAAGAGCACAAACATCTAAAACATTTGAAACTATCATAATAGTACTTCACGCATTAACGATGGCAGTATTTGGTTTGATGAACAAACTGACCGGAATATTTTATGAAATGATAAAAACAGTAGACGTTTCAAATGATGCCTTAACATTAACTCCGATAAACCCAGAATTCATGGCAATGATGATGCCTGCAATGATTCTAATGATATCAGTTATCAGTGCAATGGCACTCAAAGTTGCACAAGGTGGATTGTACAAAACTGTGTTCTATCACATTGGGATGCTAATAGTGATAGGCTCAGTTGTCATGTTTGTAATGGATGCATTATTGTCAGATTATTTGGCAACTCATGTATTAGACTTTGTTAAACCATAAGTCTAATTGAAAACTGTATGATTGGATCAAACACACACCACTCTATATTTTTAATTAAAAAATAACTTACATGAGTAAACTTGATAGTGATGTAGTATGATGGTACAAACTATTTCAGATTCTATGCAGGTTGTATCGTTTAACATAATCAACTCTTCTGGCAAGAAAGAAGATTACGCAGTTCCAATTGAACAGGTGCGAGAAATACGCGCAGTTGAAAAAATTACCAAAGTTCCTCACTCTGAACCTCACGTCAAGGGAATAATGAATCTCCGAGGATTGATAATTCCAGTAATTGACGTAAAGGAGAAACTTGGACTTGATTCTGTGAGCACCAATTCTTCAAAGCAGCGAATTTTGGTTGCAGAGGTAAACAACTCACTTACTGGCCTTCTCGTAGATGAAGTAGATCAAGTAATGAGAATTCAGACAAAGGATATCGAGCCTGCACCTCAGGGAGCACTGGAGTCACGCAATTATGTAAAGGGTGTTGCAAAGATCAACGAAAAACTGATGATTCTTTTGGATGTGGGCCTCTTACTTCCATCAAACAAAACAGAAAATACCCACAAATCAAGCACTTTTCACAGGGAATCAAAACCCTTGGAAAAACCACAATTAGTTGAGAACTCTTGTCCTAAAAACACTGAAAGCCCAGGCGACATTCCGCCAGAATTAGCCGCAGTGTTTAAAGAAGATGCGGAAGGAATTCCCCCAACCCAAATAATTAGAGAAGAAACAACTCCGTAGTTAGAGTAGTTCCAGAAATGAGTAATATTTGGATGATTTAGTGCCGTTTTGGAGTCGATCTTTTCTAAAAAATTCCTTTCTGCTTAATATTGTGTAAGGTATGGCTTTGTACATGTCGTTTAAGATGCCAAAACTTGAGGATATCTATGACAAAATTGAATCCGAAGAAAACAAACCCATGAGCCAGGCAGACGGATATCAATGGGGACTTGATTACCTAGGTGACACGATCAGACAGCTTGAGAAGCTAGAGCAAAAGGCTTTGGCAAAAAACGATCCAACATTCTACAATAATGTCAAGATATCAATGCAGAGAGCACAACATGCACAAAAAGAACTCCAAGATAAGCTAGCCAAAATAAAATAAATTACAGGTCTGTCTTAGCTGATAAATTAAGCCTCATTAGCTTTGTATGATCATATCAAACATACTTTATGATATATCATGAATTGATTTAACGGAATTTAATGCAACTTTGTGTATTTTACTCTAATCTTATTACATTATTGGAGTGTTCTTGATGAATCTATGTCATACATCTCACCAAAAAGGAAATAATGCCTAATGCTAGCTAAATCTGTCTCCTCACAAATCAGTGTCCTGATAATCAACGATTCAAATTACATGAGCACATTATTGAAAGATCTTATCTCAAGTCAAGCTGTGCGAGTATGTGATATCGCAAGAGATGGCATAGACGCATTAAGGAAAATTACAATGCAGAAACCTGATGTAATACTACTTGATTTGGAAATGCCGCACATGGATGGGTTGACATTCATTGAAGAAATGGTCAAACGAGGAACGTTGATACCAACAATTTTAGTTAGTAGCTTTAGCCAAGATGGGGCAAAGATAGTACTAGACGCATTAGAAAATGGGGCAATTGATTTTGTACCAATTTCCCAATTAAACCCAGAAAACATGACTATTCTAAAAGAGACGTTAATTACTAAGATAAATGCCGCAGCACAATCCGATCCACAAAAGGCGATCTTGGAGAAAATCAAAAATCTAAAACCAAAAAGAAAGGCAATAGTTTCTCCTCAGGCTGCATCAGTTGTTGTTACAATAGCCTCATCAACTGGAGGACCAGGAGTAGTGCAATCGATACTGTCTGCATTTCCAGCAGACATCCATGCAGGAATCCTGGTTGTGCAACATATGCCAAAAGGTTTTACAAAAAAATTTGCTGAGCGACTTGATGAAAATTGTGAAATAAATGTCAAGGAAGCTCAAGATGGAGATCTGATAACAGAAGGAACTGCCCTTGTTGCTCCAGGCGATCTGCACATGGAGGTAGATTCTCAACTAAAAATAAAACTCGTTGATGGGCCAAAAAGGTTTGGCGTCAGACCTGCCGCAAATGTAACAATGATATCGTCTGCTGAATACTTTGGGGTGAATACCATTGGTGTGACTCTGACTGGAATGGGTCATGATGGCGCATTTGGCATGAAGACCATAAAAAGGAGAGGAGGAAAGACGATTGCTCAAGACGAACAATCTTCTGTAGTGTTTGGTATGGCAAGAGCAGCGTGTGAATTAAATGCAGTAGATAAATTGTTGTCACCAGACAAAATTTCCAAAGCGGTTTTAGAAGAGGTAAACAAACTTGTCACAAAATAATTACAGAGAGATGTATGTTTCAGAGGCACTGGAGCACGTTGAAACAATCAATGATACATTGCTAAAACTAGAAGAAGAACCAGATAAGAAAGAACACCTGGATCTGATATTTCGTTCCGCTCATACAATTAAGGGAATGTCAGCAACAATGGGATATGATGATACAAGAGAATTATGTAAAAACATTGAAAACATCTTTGACAACATCAGAAAAGGACAGGAAAAACTCACTCCAAACCTGGCAAGTGCGTTATTCAAATGTATAGATCTTTTGCGTGAAATGATTGCGGATGAGAAAAAGAAGGTTGATCTAAAACCATACCTTCAGATGCTTGAACATCCAGATGACGCTCAAGTTGATGTGGCTGAACCGACAAACAGCACCAAATCTCCGACAATACGAGTAAAAATGTTAGATCTTGACTCACTGGTTAATCTTGTCGGCGAGCTTGTTATATCTAAAATGAGACTTGAGCAAACCCTGAGTCACAATGGCTCAGATGACGCTCGTCAAGTCATGACGGAGCTTGACAGACTTGTCACGGATCTGCAATATCAATCAATGAAGCTCAGACTTGTACCAATAGATCAAATCTTTAGTCGATTTACAAGACTTGTACGGGATACATCAACTGGACTTGGCAAACAAGTTAATCTGATCATGGATGGTTCGGGAATAGAACTTGATCGAACCGTTCTGGATGCAATAACTGATCCTCTATTACACATTCTACGAAACTGTGTAGATCATGGGATTGAAATACCACAAGAAAGGGAATCAAATGAAAAATCTCCAATGGGCACAATCAAGCTTACTGCATACGGTGTGGGAGATCAGGTTGCAATCAAAATTGAAGATGATGGCAGGGGAATCAATACTGATAGGCTCAAGGCAAAAGCAGTAGAAAAGAAGCTCATCACACAGGATGAAGCAGACAAGATGTCAATTGATGAAGCAATCAATCTCTTGGGAACTCCTGGACTCTCAACAGCCAAAGAAGTCACAGACGTTTCTGGAAGGGGAGTAGGAATGGACGTGGTGATAACCCAAGTTGAAGCAGTAGGTGGTAATGTAAAAATCACAACCGAACGTGGAAAGGGAACTACAATTGTCCTGACAATCCCGCTTAGCGTATCTATTATTGGTGGACTACTGATTAATGTATCCGGGGACAAGTATGTTCTACCACTTTCAAGTATTTCGACCACAGTGGTAGTTGAAGCAAATCAAATCAAAAGCATACATGGGCAAGAGGCAATTGTATTGCGCGAACAGGTTGTCCCATTAGTCAGAGTATCAAAACTACTCGGCATGCAAGAAACTGAGTCAAACGATACCGACAAGATAACAATAGTAATTGTCAACAAGGGAGGAAAGCCCTATGGACTTGTTGTAGATTCATACGATAGAAAGCAAGAAATTGTAATTAAACGACTAAACAACGAAACACATTCATCGGATCTGTTCACTAATGCAACAATTCTTGGTGATGGAAGCGTTGCATTAATCCTTGATCCGGCACTGTTGGTATAGTGATTCACATGGCTGCACTAGTAGGTATAAATTCAGAAGAGGTTCAAAACCTTATCAAAGTATTTGATCAATACATCACATCAAAAACATCCGTGGCACTATCCACACTTTTGAACGAATCAGTAATTCATAATGTGAAAATTTTGGAATGTGGAATTTCCGATATTAAAGACATTAAGCTAGATCCTGATGAAATTAAAATGTGTGCGGTAAGATTGAACGGAAAAGGGGACACTCACATCGAAATTCTTTATACTATACAACAAAAACATGCAAAGAAAATAGCAGCAAAACTACTTTGCCAAAATGAAGTTTGTGAAATTGATGAAATGGGTGCATCTGCAATACAAGAGGTTGCCAATATTATGACCGGTTCTTTCTTCAATGCCTTATCTAACGGTACTGGCTTTCGAGTCGATCTATCGACCCCAAATTACACAAACGATGAACTGCATTCACTAATAGACACATCAGTTAAGGACATTGCAAAACCAGTTGAGCATGTAGTAATAACAGATGTGGAGTTGATCGGAAAACCAAGTGAAACAAAACTACACATGATAATAATGCAAAATACAATGGATGCGCGAAAATTACTCGCTAACCACTCCGATCAAATTAAAGAGCAACAGTGTATCTTTGGCAAGCAAAACTCTGAGCTTGATGCCTTACTGGACGGCACTGATCTACAATCCTATCCCGTTGGCGGACAAAACTCTGAGCTTGACGCTCTAATTAATGATGCACTAAAGGAGAAGTAGTAATGAGTTTTACCAAGCAAACTCAGACAAATCACAACATTGTTGAAATTCCAATGGGCGCATTGGGATTTACAACCCAAGAAAAAACATTATTACAAACATTTGTCGGTTCATGCATTGCAATATGTCTCTATGATCCAAGTACAAAAATTGCTGCGATGGCTCACATCATGCTTCCAAAAAACAATACAAGTGATCCAGATCCAAAACCTGAAGCAAAATTTGCTGATGTTGCAATTAAAATCATGCTGGATAAGATGCAGGTCAATGGTGCAAAACTAAACCGATTGAAAGCAAAGATGGCAGGAGGTGCCAACATTTTTCAAAATGAAGGAAAGCCAAATGTCTTTAACATAGGGGCCAGAAATGCAGATGCGATCAAATCTCTTCTAGAAGAGAAAAAAATTCCAATAGTTGCACAGGATATAGGATCAACTTCGGGTAGATGGATTACTTTTGATATGAGTTCACTAGAAATGAAGATAAAAGATAGGGCAAAGGGAGTGACAGTAATCTGAGCCTTAATGAAACAGTTTCAGATCAGCAGTTATTGCTTATTGAAAAAATAATGCAAGTAAAAACTGGGAAGGATCTACATCAATTTAAAAGACCATTTCTGAATCGACGTATTAATGCAAGAATGAAGGCAGTTGGAGTAAGAGATGGCTCTGAATATGCAAAATTACTTGAATCTGATTCGACTGAACCATCCATCTTATTCAAAAGCTTCTCAATTAATGTAACCGAATTCTATCGAGATTCTTTTGTTTGGGAGTGTATGTCATCAAAAATAATACCACAAATCCTCAAAAATAATAAAACTTTACAAATCTGGAGTGCAGGATGTGCATCAGGAGAGGAACCATACAGTCTTGCGATTCTCTTAAGAGAGGTAATAGGCACAAAAAATGTCAAATTTAGCATTATTGCAACCGATATTAATACAGATGCAATAAATCGGGCAAAAAAAGGTCACTATCTTTCTCAAAGCCTCAAGAATCTAACTCCTGGCGTTATTGCAAAATACTTTACACCAATAAACAATGATACATATCAAATAAACGAGTCAATAAAACAACTTGTAGCATTTCAGCAAGGAGATATCATATCATTTCCAGTTGAACGCATTAATTTGATCACTTGCAGAAATGTTTTGATATACTATGATAAGCCGGCACAGGAACTAGTCTTCAAAAAATTCCACAAGACACTAAACGATGATGGTTATCTTGTCATAGGACAGGATGAGACAATGATGGGAATGACATCAGGCAAGTCTTTCTCATGTATTCTACCAAGAGAAAGAATATACAGCAAACTGGTATCTGGAGGAAACTTAGTTGTTTAATACCGTAAATCAAATCCGCGTTTTAACATATCGCCAAAGGATCTTGTCTGATCATCACAAACACACTCTAGATTATTATTTAATCAGAAAACTAAACAGTATGAGTTCATACTACAACACCAAATTGAGTTTTAAACAAAAAATGGGAGTAATTTCATGACCGTGCAACTTGTATCCCTTGACGCATTCCAAGTTGTTACTTTTAGTCTAATGGATAGCCAAAAAAAGGAAAATTATGCAATACCAATTGAACAAATTCGCGAGATCCGTGCAGTTGAATCCATAACAAAAGTACCAAAGGCAAAATCCTATGTCAAGGGAATAATAAATCTCCGAGGACACATCATTCCAGTAATTGACGTAAAGGAGAAACTTGGACTTGATTCTGTGAGCACCAATTCTTCAAAGCAGCGAATTTTGGTTGCAGAAGTAAACAACTCACTTACTGGCCTTCTCGTAGATGAAGTAGATCAAGTAATGAGAATTCAGACAAAGGATATCGAGCCTGCACCTCAGGGAGCGCTGGAGTCACACAATTATGTAAAAGGAATAGCAAAATCAGATGAAAAATTGATTGTTCTATTAGATGTGGCAAAATTACTTGATGACTCCTCTTTTGCTATTACAGAAGCGATACAGGGAGGAAATCAGCAATGAGTTACGGTGCCAAAAAAATTCTCGTAGTTGATGATGCTTCGTTTATGAGAACTGTCTTAAAAGACATTGTCAAAGGAAATGGCCTTGCTACCGAAGTGATCGAGGCAGCAGATGGTGTTGAAGGAGTGAAGGCATATCAAACACAAAAACCAGATCTTGTAACAATGGATGTGAACATGCCAAGAGCTGATGGAATTCAAGCATTACGCGCTATTATGAAAATTGATCCCTCTGCAAAGGTAGTAATGGTCACATCTGTAGAACAAAAACAAATTGTTCAAGACGCAATGAAAATTGGAGCAAGAGATTACATTGTAAAACCATTTGACAGAAGTAATGTGGGTCTTGTACTAAACAAGGTTATGAGACAAAAATAGAGAGATATTACAATGCAAACCTATGCCATAACTGAATCTGAACTTGAACAACTTTCTGAAATTTTTAACAAGTGTGTTTCAACAAGGACAGTTGAATCTCTTTCAACAATGCTTGGCGAGCCGTTTGATTACAAGATTGGCAAAACAAAAATGCTAGATATATCTGAGCTTGATGAACTGACTCCTGCATTTTCTGATTCAGTAGATATGTCTGCAGTTTATCTAAAGCAGACAGGTGATATCAATGTTGGAATATTATATTACATGCCAGAAAAGGATGGAAAAAAATTTGCAGCAAAGTTGCTTGGACTAAAAAAACTAGGAGCATTTTCTAAATTAAGCAAATCCTCGCTCTCAGAGACAGGAAACATTCTTTCAGGCTCATTTTTTAATGCACTAGCAACTGAAAAACACTGTAAAACTACATCTGACATACCTGGCTTTGCTATTGACACGTTTAGGTCATTACTTGAGATTCCAGCAACTGACATTGGAATAGAAACTCAATCATTAATTGCATGCGACGCTGAATTTAACTCACAAAGTGATCTGAGACTGAGAATGCTCATAATATTAGACCCAATCAATGCAAAAAAACTCTTGGATATACACAGCTAGATTCGAAAAATAGTGGAATTCCTTCTAATAATTAAGATGGATGACATTGCAACGGTGAATGTTACAAATACAATCGAACCAAATTCTGGTACGACCATCAATCCAAATTCAGTGCTCATGTCAGTTCCTCTTAGTTTTTCAAATCGTATCTTCGTGTGACCTGACTGTTCTTCAGAAAATTTGTAATCTGCATAATCGCCACCGACCTGAGCATTGCCTGATTTCTTGTAGATCTGTTTTTCGTTTTGAACTATGATAAAATCGTAAGATGTGTTACGAATGGTTTCTCCTGTCTTTGCGTTGCGGAAAGTGAAAATGAATTTTGTATTCTTACCTGGTTCAATTATGGTTGGATCCCATGATAAATCCACTTGAATCTCTTCATTTTTTGTCATGGCTACCATTGGAAAGACGATATTGTAGCCTGCTTCCAGTGTAAACTTCATGTTTTCTGACTTGTCAACGCCTATTTTTTGCTGGGCTTGCTTGAGGAATTTTAGATTGTCTTGTGACAAAATAAAGTGAATTATTCTTTCGTTTTCATCCGAATAGTCATCAATTGTTATCGATGATTTGAATAGATCAATTCCATTTACCTTACCAGTATAGCTTGGAACAAAAAAATCACCAAATTTCTTTGGAAAATGAACTTCCTCATGAACCACAGGCACATGCAAGATATTTTGTTCGCTCCAATCAAAGGGCATCTCAAAACTCACAATATTTGCGTTTGAATCATAGTCAAAATTTGATATCTTGTCATAGTATGATTTTACACCAAACGTTACAACACTTCCATTCTTGTCTTTTTTATCAAATTTCTGCACTGTTGGTATGGTGATATCTGTAACATGTGTTTCCAAGTTTTCTACTATGTTAGTTGGCTTGTCGATAGTTCTGATTTCAATTTCAAAGTGATATAATCCACCAGAGCTAAAAACTGGACCTGCAAGCTCTATTGGTTTAGAATCGGTTTCATACCATGCACCAAGAAGATTGTCTTTTTCGCCAGTAATTGTAGTATTGTTGCTTATTGTTGGATTAACTTTAATATTGATTATGCCGTTTGCTGCAAAAAAATAATTCCTAAAAATCATTTTTCCTTCATGATATAGTCCAATCAAAAATGTTGTATTGTTTGTGTTTTGGTTTGTTTGGGAATCAATAGATCTGATTATGATTTTTTTTTCCTTATTTTCTGTAAAATCCATAGGGATTATTTCTGTAGTTATAGTAATCTTTTTGCCGTTTACGTCTACTGATTTTATTGCATCTAGACCAAGACCATGGCCATATACATCAACAATTGGTACAATCATTAATGCTGATAAAATACAAACTGTCATTATTGACAGTGGCCTACTTCTAATCATAATGTGACTAGCTTTACAGTATCCATTTTTTTATTTGTCTGAAAATTTTTTGTAATTAAGTTGATCTGCTCTGCTTCTCCATCTAACATGAATAACTCAACACATTTGTTGCCATGAATTTTGCTATGCAGCTGTGTAGTGATCAAGTCCTCAAAACTGTGTTTCATTCCTGCAATGATGTGATCAAATTCGTCATTATGCACTACAAGTAGAATTGCATGTAGATTGCCTGAAAGCTCGTTTTTCTGTCTTTCCTCTGAAACAAAATTTCTTATTCCTGCTCTAATTGCCTCTGATCTGCCAGTAAAGCCCATTGATTTTTGCAGCTTGTCAAGTTCTGTTAGCATCTCATCGTTTAACGAAATTGATACAATTGGCACTGATCAAATTATTATTAAACTTGTTATAAAGATAGCCATTAAACTTATTAATTTTTTATAGGTTTATTAATAATCATACGCATAAAATCATGTGAAAAAGCCACTGATGATCAGTATAGGCATTGCAATTATGGCAATCATATCTATTATCATAATTGTTGGTGACAATGACTCTAAACAAGATATTTCACTACAGGAAGAAAAACCAGCAAAACTAAGAGTGGTTGCTTCTTTTTATCCGCTTTACGAGTTTTCAAAAAATGTAGCAGGCGACAAGGCTGAAGTCTCTACTTTTATTCCAAATGGAATCGAGCCACATGATTGGGAACCAACCACAAATGACATACTAAACCTCAAGGAATCTGATATCTTTGTTTACAATGGTGCGGGAATGGAACCTTTTGTTGATAAATTAATTGACTCTGGTGAGTACAACAATGTGAAATTTGTTGAAACAACAAAGGGAATAAATCTTATACAAACAAATGATGAACATCAAAAAGAACCAGATGATCATATTGTGTATAATCCACATGTCTGGTTAGATCCGATTCTTGCAAAACATCAAGTGATGATGATCAAAGATGCCATGGTTGATGCTGATCCAGATAAAAAAGGGGGGTATGAAGATAATGCAAATGCCTACGGCGATAAACTAGACGAATTAAATTCCAAAATTCAAACAGAACTGTCCAATTGCAAAAAAGATACTTTTATGCCGTTTCATGACGCATATTCCTATTTTGCCAACCAGTATAGATTGAAAACTTTTCCATTATCTGGAATATCGCCAGAATCCGAAGTAACCGCTACTGATCTTAGGGAATTTGTAGATTTCATTCAAAAGAACGAAATAAAGACAATATATTCAGAAGAGATGGTAGATCCAAAACTTGCTACTACTCTTGCCGAGGAAGCAAATGCACAAGTTTTAATCTTCAGCCCATTAGAAGGACTAACAGATAAAGAAATGATGGATGGCAGTACATATTTGGATAAAATGAGTGAGAACGTACAAAATCTAAAGATTGGGCTTGAATGCTAATGAACGTATTAGAAGTCTCCGACGTTTCCATAAAATACAATGGTCATTTGGCCGTGGATAAGATCAATTTTAATGTAAAGGAAGGCGATTTACTTGGTATAGTAGGGCCAAATGGAGCCGGTAAGACTACCCTGTTTAAGGCAATAATAGGACTGCAAAACCACAGTGGAAAAATCAAACTATTTGGGTACGATGAGGCAGATTATCAACCACTTCTTCCGCTGATAGGATATGTTTCACAAAAAGTTAGCTTTGAGCCAAACTTTCCTGCCACCGTATCAGAAGTGGTATCAATGGGATTAATCCCAGAAAAAAAATTACGTAAAGGGGCCGTATTGTTAAAAAATTGTGGCTACTCTTGGAATCTGTTATATAAAAAAGTAGGAAAGGACAGCGACAAGGTTTTAGAATGCCTGAAAACGGCAGGATTGGAATCATTAAAGGATAGAAGAATAGGTGATCTCTCAGGGGGAGAACTCCAACGTGTATTTATTGCAAAGGCTTTGGTAAAAGATCCAGTACTTCTGATATTAGATGAGCCAGTAACTGGTGTAGATGCAGATGCGCAAAACAAGTTTTACACTGTCTTAAGAAAAATAAACACCGAAAATAAGATTACAATTGTTTGGTCATCTCATGATTTAGAGGCAATATCAAAGCTTGCAAACAGAGTCGCATGCATGAACAGAAAATTATTCTTCCATGGTGAAAAAGAGGAATTCTTCTCAAACAAGGAACTACTAAAAACATACGCAGAATCTGCAATGCAAATGCATATGCATGATCATAACTAGAAATGAATCTTGAAATTCTTGGTTACAGTTTCATCCAAAAGGGACTAATAGCAGGAACTGCGATCGCAATAATTTGTTCCCTAATGGGAATGTTTCTTGTCTTGAGACGATATTCTCTTTTTGGAGACGCACTTTCTCATATGGCATTTGGTGGAATCTCACTTGGTCTGTTTACTGGAATCTATCCTCTATGGACCGCATTTATTGTATCCGTTTTGGGTGCATTAGGTATAACGAAGCTTAGAAAAAGCACCAAGATTTCTGGCGATGCAGCAATTGCAGTGCTTTTGGTATCTGGTCTTGGAATTGGCGTGCTGCTGATTAGTGCCACAGGTGGATTCAAAGTTGATCTGTTTAGCTTTCTTTTTGGCAGCATTTTGCTGATTAGTACTGAGGATATGTTACTCATACTTGGAATAAGTAGTGGAATCATTGCAACTCTTGTTGCTTTACGAAAACAATTACTACATCTAACATTTGATGAGGAGCAAGCCCAAGTGAGTGGCATCAACACAGACAAGCTAAATTATGTTTTTGTAGTGTTGGCAAGCATTACTGTAATCACATCTATGCGTTTGGTTGGCATATTACTCATTTCTGCATTAATTGTACTGCCAAACATCACTGCAATTATGTTTGGAAAGGGATTCAAAAAAACAATAGCACTCTCAGTATCAATGTCAGTCATCTCCGTTGTAAGTGGAATAATTTTATCATACTACCTTGATTTAGCTCCCTCAGGCACAATTGTCATGATCTCAGTAGCTATGCTGGTTGGTACACTGTTATTCAAATATGTTAACGTTCTAGGAAAATCTCATGTTATACAAAAACTGACTAGCGAAGCCTAAACGAATTTTTTTTATCTTCGTATTCTGACTCTAACTTTTTGAATCTATATTTTAAATCGTCATATTCTATCTGAATTTCTCTTTTCCTAGAGTTTATCTCGTCATAACTCTCCTCAAGTTTTTCTATTTTATTTCGTAGGTGATTCAACTCCATCTTGAGAGAATCTCTTTCTGGTTTTAGATATGTCAGAACTTCTCTTACCTCTGCTAGACTTTCGTTTGCCGACTTTTTATCCTCATATTCTGATTCTGCCTTTTTGATTCTTATCTTCAAATCGCTTAGTTCAGTTACAAGCAATTCTTTTTCTAATTTTAAATGAGTTAGAGCGGCGTTAAATTCGCCAAGCTCTTCCTTTGCCGCTTTTTTATCCTCATATTCTGATTCTGCCTTTTTGATTTTTGTGCGCAACTCTTCAAGATTTGTTCCGAGTGTTTCCTTTTCTGCCTTTAGCATAGAAACTGAAAGCCTTACGTCCTCAAGCTCTTCCTTTGCCGACTTTTTATCCTCATATTCTGATTCTGCCTTTTTGATTTTTGTGCGCAACTCCTCCAAATCAGATTTGAAGGCATCTCTGTCTAACTTTAGATAATCTAGAATTGCCCTTACGTCCTCAAGCTCTTCCTTTGCCGCTTTTTTATCCTCATATTCTTTTTTTGCCTGTTCTATCTTTTGTTCTAATTCTCTTAGTTCTTGCCTTGGCTCTCTGTTTTGGTTTTCTAATTTTTTAACTTCATCTCTTAGACGATCTCTTTTTTCTTCCAGTTCGCTTATTTTGCCTCTTACGTCCTCAAGCTCTTCCTTTGCCGACTTTTTATCCTCATATTCTGATTCTGCCTTTTTTGTTTTCCATCTTATTTCAAACAGTTTTTTCTCCTCTTCTTTGATTTCTTGTTGTATCTTTGATAGTTTACTGAGATCTTGATCATCATTTTGTATTGAATTAATATTCATTACTTGATTGGAAGTTATAACGTCAAACTCCGTATTTGGCGCCTGCTGGTTAATATCTTGAATTATTCCATTGCTGGAATCATTGGAAGAAAAGTCTACATTTGCAAATTCTTTTGCGTGTAGCCTAGCCTGATTCAGTTTTGTTCTAAATTCAACAAGCTCCGTCTCTTTTTGTTTTATATTGTCTTTAAATTCCTGCAATTCATCTTTTATGGAATCAGCATCAAACCTTAGATTTGATAATGTATCAGTTGTATATTCTGACACATCGTTTCCAATTTCCTTATCATCGTTTGCTTGTTCGTCGTTATTCTTTGATTCTAGAATTGATGCACTTAATTCATCTAGAGTCAGACTTTGCTCAGAATTAGTTGAGGATCTAAGTGCAAAATCTACTCCGTTATAACTACAGGAACCAAACGGATCACACAACGGATTGCCGACATCTGCCAAATTGGCAACCTTTTTCACTCTTTCAAGTCCTTCTTTCATAGATGAGACAAGCTTTGCAGTTTCATTCATGTCTCCGGCCATCGCGGCAATTGACTTGCTACTTTCTTCAAATATCTGGCCGTATTTTGGATTTGGAGGATTTTCATCAGCTTGTGTTGTTGACTCCTTTGGGGTGTCTTGTTGATCTACGCCTTTTTCTTTTAGTCGACTTGCAAAATAGCCTGCGCCTTTTTTTGGTTCACTAGGACTATGCATACAAGTAAACTAATGAAAAAGTGGAATAATACCGCAATGTCGTTCGAAAAGAACAAACTAATTTCCAATGTTTATTCAATTAATGCGTCTAGTCGTCTTTTATCACGCACACTTTTTACAAAAAATAGTGATGTTGCAATTATTCCAACCGTTATAAGCGGTGCTGCGATCTCAGAATATTTGAGACTTATCATTGGTTGTTCCTGAATAGTCCTTTGGCTTGGGACTTCTGAGATTACTACGTTTCCTAATTTGTTTCCACGTTGTTCCACAAACCAAACATTTCCATCCTTATCTGAAGTCACAAACTGTGTAAACGATGTTTTTGTAGGAATGTTTACTTCGGAAAATTCGTTTCTGGTAGGATCATACACACCTAACTTGTCCACTGTATGCTGTGCAAGCCAAATGTTGCCAAATTTGTCTGACGTCATACCAAACGGTGCAGCCTGTGGATCAACTACTGGAGTCTTTTCGAATGTTTCAAGAAGTGGATTGAACTTGACCATGTTCAAACCTACATGCTCTGATATCCAGACATTCTGTTCTGAATCAATGAACAACGCAAAGGGCTCGCCTAAAAGTCCGTCTGGGGCAAACTCTCTGATCTTTCCACTTTGGGGTTCAATTACGCCGATTTTTCCACCCTGTGCTTCAGCAAACCAAATGTTTCCGTTTGCATCTCGTGCAAGCGCAGCGGGCCCTGATGGATTTGTTGGAATCTCATGTTCCTCAAATTGACCAGTTACCGGATCGTATTTTAGCAGCATGCTCTGATCTACAAGTGCAATCCAGACATTTCCATCAAGATCTGTTTCCAAAGAAATTGGAATTGCTTTTGTTGGCAGTGAAATTATTTGGGATTTTTCTGTTGTTGGATCAAAGTATCCTATTTTAGAGTCAGGCGTATCGGTAAACCACACCAATCCATCAGAAGCTAATTTGAGAAATACGGTGGTCTTGCCCCCTTCAAACGTGTATGATTGGAATTGTTTATTTTCTATGGAAAATTTCCACAGGCGAGGCTGCGATGTATCGCTAATCCAAATGATGTCGTTGCCGTCATATGTGGGATAAAGCACCGCCCCACTTACTGGGATGTCGTATTCAATTATCTGCGTTTTTAGCTCAGATGTGTGAGGCTTGACTACTACTGAAAAACTGATGCTTTCATTTGCATGATTCTTTCTTTTTGCCTCTACTTCAATATTCCAGTTTCCTGAAAAGCCAAACGCTAGGTTGCCTTGGTATTCATTTTGTTTCTCTGAAACATTACTTACTAGAATATCAATTGGAGCAATATTTCTTTGTGGATTTGAAACCTTTAGCACCAAGTCATCCATATCTCCCAGAGGATTTCCATCAGAATCAAAAACAGATACGACAATTGTATTAGAACCGCTTGCAAATGGTTTGATATTGATGTCAAACCTTGCATTTTCGGAAAACTCCGATGTCTGAAAACCATAGGTAACCTGTTGCACTTGCTGAGCTTGACTGGTAGGAAGTGACGAGTTAGTTAACAGTGCAACTAGACCGAGCAGAATTATACCAAGCACTGCTTCTGTCTTTAATGACCTTCCAAGTTTTCTATGCACGTTAATTGTATTTGATTTGACGTCTCTTTCTGCAGACTTTTGTATTTTGAACTGATTATATCCACCAAGTGCTGCCATGATGGAAGCCACTCCAATTTTTGCCATTATCAAAACCCCATAAGAAGACTGACTGAGCAATGCAACATCGTCTTCTAACAACCACAAAAGTGCAGGTCCTGTAATTACCAAGATTCCAAGTGAGATAACTATCATTGATGAAAATCTTGGAATGGCCAATAACGTGATGATCTCTTTCTTGTTACCATCTAATTTTGATAAGGCGGGAAGCAAAATGAATCCAAAAAAGATTACACCGCCAATCCAAACCGATGCAATCAAACTGTGCGCATAATCAATTATGATTGCAGAGATCTGCTCACTTGCAGCGCCGTGGCCGATTATTGTCGTGGTACTAATCAGTATAAGAGACAACCCTAACAACAAAATCTGTTTTTTGTTTGAAACGTTTGATTTGTTTTCTATCAAAAACCAGACTGCAAGTAAAACCACGGTTATCGCCATTCTGATTATCCATATTGAACCAAATGATGTCTGCAATACCATAGAAGCAGATGTTTGAAGGCGTAATGTTTGTACGACAAGCATCAAAATGTTTGATGCAAAAACCAAAAACAAGCCAATTCCAACAATGGAAGAAAACTTGGCCTGATAGAATTTCTGCAACTCGGAAAGATTTTCCTTTATGATGTTTTTTTTACGCATTGCACCCCATATTATGACAGAAGATATTGCGGATCCAAGCACTATAACCTGTCCTATAATTCCTGGTAGCCTTGCTCCAGCTTCTGGAAAATATGTTGATTCTGTTATGTCTCGTGGTTTTGGGGGGGGAACAGATACATCACCAACACCAAAGACAAATGCCTCATCTACCAAATGCCCATCAATTTTAGAGAGAACCTTGCTTGTAACAGTATAGATTCCATCTTTTAGTGGAGGGGTGGTAACTGCAAGTGTAGATTCGCTACCGATGTATTTTGTGTCCTTGTTATCTATTTGATTTCCACTACTATCGAATATTTTGATTGCACTAAATTCGATTTCTATTGCTTCTGAATAATGGATTACGATCTGACTAATTCCAGCTGAAACACTTGATGATTGAACAGGATCTGAACTGACAATAGCTGGATGCGCATATGCAAAAGGCATACTGGAAATTATGATCAAAAATGGAATGATTAGAAATTTTTTCAATTTACTTTTGATAGTGCTTTTGCTAATTTAAACAAATTACCACTTTGGTAGTTCTACCACTCTTGCATAAAGATAATAACATGATTTGGACTAATGATTATTATGAAAAGTCATTTTGCACTGCCTCTCATATTTATTTTAGGATTTGGCTTTTACTTTGCATATGCACACAAGACAATTACTGTAGAACAATATGATATTGAAGTAGGTTGGAAGGAAGAGCCGCCGCTAGTTGGGATTCAAAACGCGATAACCTTTGAATTCAGCCAAGACGAAGGAAACGGAGTCACAACTCCTGTAACAAATTCATTTAGGGATTTGGAGGCTACTGTAAAATCCGGCAGCCTCACAAAAACACTAGAAGTTCTCTCTGATGCAAAGCCTGGAAATTATTATACAAAAATTATTCCAACCAAGACTGGCTCACTCATAATTGAGCTTAAAGGAACACTAAACGGTGTACCAGTAAACCAAGAAATACAAATTGAAGACGTGGAAAGCACCGATGTCCTTGCGTTTCCTCTTTCAGGTTCATCATCAGGTCAGGATGTGAGTGCATTAAAGAATGCCATGTCGTCACTCCAAAGGGATGTCACAGAAATCAAATCAAAAATAGGTAATGTTGCAGGTGGGGATGACATCGATCTTTCCAAGGCGTACGACTTTGGAGTTTTTGGTCTTGCACTTGGGACAGCGGGCGTAATACTTGCAGTATTTGCAATGGTAAAAAGAAAATAAGAATTCTAAAGTCTTGGAATTACTTTAGATCTTGCAGTGACAGCAACAATGCTTACTATGGCAACTGCCAGAATCATCATGGCAATTTGACCGAACTCAGGCACGACCTGAACTGATATGGTTTCACCCATTGGGCCTTCCCAGTTTACTTGATCATCTGGAAGTCCAAGTCCGAGTATTTTGATTTGTACATCTACTGGACTATCGGAGCTCAATCCGCTTGTTGTAAAATCAGCTAATCCGTCATGTGTATGTTGCTCTGATTCAGAAAGAACTTCAGTTCCATCTTGTGTTGCAACGATGTCGTAATTGACATGTTCTATTGCATTGCCATCAGCATCGGTGAATTCTATCTCAAGAGATAACTCTTCACCCTCTGTTGGCACACCAGAATGAATCCCTACCGTGACTGAACCGTCAGCTGACATTGCCATCGCACGATCTCCACCATCCTCATGTCCGTCCTCAGCATGAGCTTCTTGAACAATTACTTTGCCTGTCATCCAAGGATGTACTTGGCAGAAGTATGGAAATTCTCCAGATTCTTCAAATTTATATGTGAAGCTTTTCCCTGCCATGAAAAGGCCGCTGTCAAAGTGTCCGTCTGGTCCATCTTGTCTGATATCACCGCTTGTGACAGTATGTGCAGCAGTATCGTCGTTTGACCAAGTGACTTCACCACTAACATCAATAGTTACTTCGCTTGGATCGTAACAGCTGTTGGTCGTCTCGCATCCTGGGGCTGATGATCCCGGAGTGATGCTTACAGTCTCTTTGGCGTGGTCAGCAAAAACTGCTGGTGCTACTGTCATTAGGGCAACTAATACAAAGATAGAGCCTATGACTATTGTCTTCATTGGCTTAGTTCTGGCAGAGACCAATAAAAATCCTTATCCAAATTACCATCTAAACGTGAATTTTATTTTCTAAAATTTCGTATTTTTGATATTATTATGGCTGGTACAACAAAATACATTCCAACATTTAGTAGGATTATTCCAATTCCATATCCCAACATATCTTTCTCAGAATCTATGTTGACATGATTTAGTATTGATAGTGTAGACAGCATTGGTGTTATTGCCAACTTTACAGTTTCCCTGAACATGGGGCTCTGTCGTTCTACATCTGCAACTGTAGGACTAAATGAATAATAGAGTGCATTGAACGCACTCATGAAACTTGTTCCAGAACTTGTACTAAACAATACGTTATCTCTTACCTCCCTGAGCAGCTGAACCTGCGGTGCAAGCTCAGACCCGTATGCAGCAGTTGCAATTATGCATGATCCGCCCTGTTCTCTGGTCTGATCTGAAGCATCGTCAATCACTTCAGTAAAAGTTACTGTCTCTGACGGTATTGGTTGAAACAAAATTCCTTCAATATCGACAATTATCTTATGTTCTCCATTTTCTTTGAACTGTACTGGAATTGTTACCGCGCCCTCTGAAGTATGAGTTAGTGGTATTGGTCCAAAAACTGGAGTTCCATCCTTCGTGACTGTTACCTTGTAGTCAATGTGCTCCTGAATATTATTTGTTTTTGGATTTATGAAATCAATTTTTAATTTTGTCAGATCCCCGAGTACTGGTTTTGCAGGCTCTGTGGATATTGATACAAGCAGTGTCCCCTTGTCAGTAGGTGATTGAAACTGATCAGCGAACGCAGGCAATACTAAAACAGGTAACAAAAATAACACAAAGAAATACTTCATCAACCAAAATCACTCATGATTATATTAATAACTTACTCAAGTTCTAACAGTACACAATCCTAACATTATAATGCTGATTATACGCAATAACATAAAATGAGTTTGAATAAACTTTATCTGTTTTTTGGGATACTTTCACTTTTTATAATTTTACAAACAACAGATTATGCGTTTGCACAAAACGCGACTAATACACGGTCTGACATTCAAGACATAACATACACCGCAAAATTTGTCTGTGGCTCAATTCCAGATGACACCGGCCCTCTACGACCCGGTCATTATGATACAGCAATTAGCGTACTCAACAAGAAAAACTATGAAATCAATGTTTTATGGAATGCCGTGATAAATGATGGCCCTGCATCAAATGCAGTTTTGAAGACTCTCAATGCCGAAAAATCAACTGGTATAACATGCAGAGACATCAAGGACATATTTGGAATCACAGCAAAGGAAGTTGTTGAGGGATTCATAATAATAAGAGTCCCAGTCGATTCACTGCGTGGCTTTGACAACGAGCAAATCATATCTGATTATTCACAAGACGCGCTAAACCTACTTGACGTACAGGTGTTCTATACTGCCAATGCCCTGTCTACACTACCACATGAAGTTGCCCAAGAAAAAATTTCATTTTACATAATCCAAGATTTTACAAACAAAATCCCAAAGGAATCGTTTCGAAAACCACTTGATGTAACATTACCATCTACACTAAACGAACTCTCTGACACTGAGCAGAAAGTAAAATTTGTCTTAGCTAAAAAATATGATCTTGACAACAAAGATCTTGAAAAAATTATAATTCGCATAAAGAGTGTATCTGTAGGAGTGGGAGCATTATTGGACGATCATGCAATATCATTACACGTTGTAAAACCACAAATCAATTCATGATTTTCAATAGCTCAAATCTTCTTAAAAGTTAAATATCTACAAATTTGCTTCAGTGCATTGAATTTTAAAAGAATACTCACATCAATTTTTGCTACATTACTATTATCTCAGATGTTCTCAATTACACAATTCAATGCATACGGGGATGGGCTCACACAAGAAAACCTTCCTCCCGCAAGCTTTGGAGACAGGCAAGCCGCACTTTTCATCAAAATTAGCCCGCCAATTCTAACCAAGGAAACAGTTGGCGATACCTATGTACAACTTAGGCTGTTTGATGCAAAAACAAACGAATCTGTACCACATACGTCATATTTTATTTCGGTCTGGAAAGATGACAAACTCTTACTGAGAAATCTATTTCATGCACATTCCGGAGAACTAACACTCAAAATAGTACCAACTAAAGTGGATGTAAATAATGTAATAATATACGGCGATGAGGTGCCTCAAATCCCAGGCGCGTGGACCGGATTCAATGACAGGGTTGACGTACACGCACCGGTACTGCTTGACTCTGGACTGTATCATTTTGAAATCAAGATTTTTGGAATTGATTACGACCAGAACATATTTGCAGAAAATAATGTCAAGACATTCAATTCATGGCTTAGCGTTGGTGATATTTCCAATCAAAAAATCACATATAATGGAAAGTCATACGACGCTTCAGTAATTTCGTATTATGACAAAATAAACAGTTTCAAATTTGACGAAACAAAAAAATCCATTTCATTTTCAATGCCATTTAACTGGGATACAAAAAGAATTGGAGATCAACCAATATTCGTACATCAGGAAGTAAGGGTACCAAAGGCCTTCAAGGAATTTACTGATACGACTGCATACGATGGTAGGGTAAATGGTATGCCAACCATAGGACGCATGTTGATTTTAGATCCTTATTCCATTGAGGGAACATCAATTCTGCATTTTCTGATAAACAAGGAGGACATTCTCAAAATAGCTAAAACAATCCCTGTTGGTGCAAAAACAATGGACTTTACAGTCGCGCCCATGTCCACAGTAGCAAAAAACATCTTTGATGTAAAACTTGATTCTGGAGCGACTGCCAAAGTATCATACGATGCTAATCTCGGAGTCGGAGACATAATTCCACTACAGATTTCCTTCTTTGATCCAAATGGTGAACTTTTGAAGTTTGTCAGACACGGATTTAGAATAGAGGACAGCTCAGGCAAAACTCTAATAGAAAACTACGGGGATGATCCGCAAAAACCAGGAATACTTTCTTCAGAAGGAATAGACGTTCAAGAGTTCAAGTTTCCTTCTCAGGGCAACTACAAATTTACACTTGTTATCTATGATCATGGATTAGATGAACTTACGACATACCAAGGACTTGGAAGTTCTACCTTTGCCATAGGCAAGTCAGGTCAGACAAGCCAACCAATTCCAGATTACCAAATTCCATCTTGGATCAAAAACAATGCAAAGTGGTGGGCAGAAGGTACAATTGGCGACTCTGACTTTGTGCAGGGAATCCAGTATTTGATCACACAAGGAATAATCAAAGTATAATCACTCAGAAAACTCACAAACCAGATTTACATTATTATACAATCTCTTCTCTTCACTAGTTATTCATGCTTCCAATAAGGGACGAAAATCCAAAGCCTCCGGGCTTCAAACCAAAAATGACGTATGCCCTTATTGCGGTAAATGTGATAATATTCTTTTTTGAGGTAGCATATACTGGTCAATTCTTTGAGTTTAGTAATCAGCGTGCTGCAACACTATTCTACAACTGGGGTGCGGTTCCAGCATGTATTGCAGGGGAGAATAGCATTTCGATAGAATCTATGCGAGTGTCTTGCCCTGACATGTCACTGTTTGGATTGTTGAGCTCTACCTTTCTGCACGGTGGAATAATGCATCTTGGAGGTAACATGTTGTTTTTGTGGATATTTGGAGATAACATTGAGCTAAAATTTGGCAGATTCAAATATCTTGGGATTTATCTCATGTGGGGGATAGTTGCAGGACTTGTCCATATTGTAGGGGATCTAAACAGCACAATTCCTGCAGTTGGAGCGTCTGGTGCAATTTCAGGAGTGCTTGGAGCATACCTCATAATGTTTCCAAGGGCCAAAATAATGACCATTGTTATAATGGGATTCTTTACAAGAATGTCGCATATTCCCGCAAAGTGGTTTTTACCGTTCTGGCTTGTCTTTCAAAACCTTCTTCCGCTTTTTGTTGGGGGATTTGGATTTGGTGCTGGTGGTGTAGCGTATCTTGCACACGTAGGTGGATTTGTAATAGGACTTGCGACTGGGTTTTTGTACAAAAAGACACACGGATCAGAATTCATGTATGGTTCAAGAAACCCGTCAAGATATGGCTGGAAGAGAGACGATTACTAAAATCATAGGAATAAATCAAACATCGGAAAAACCAACTCATGCCAATAATTACAGTATCAATGTATCCTGGCAGAACGCAGCAACAAAAAGAAGAATTTGCAAAGGCAATTACAAAATCGGCAGTAGAAATTCTAAAAACAAAAGAAAGCCATGTAATTGTAGTCTTTGAAGATAATCCTAAAGAAAACTGGTATATGGCAGGAAGCCAACTTTAGATACCATTCTTTTTATTTTCATTAGTTGTGGTAACTCTATGACAAAAGTAGCTGTGGTACAATTCAAAGCATCCACAGACAAAAACCAAAATCTCAAGCGAATTGTTAATTTTATCAACAAGGCTGCAAGTCGTGGAGCAGATCTTTGTGCATTTCCAGAATTTATGATGTTTTATACAACTTCACAACAGTCGCCAAGGGAGCTAGCATCACAAGCAGAAACAATCAATGAAAACTTTGTTAGGACTATTGCAGACGCTGCAAAGAAAAACTCAATTGAAGTTATAGGTACAATATATGAAAAAAGCAAAAAGAAGTATAGGGTGTACGACACATCGTTTCTAGTTGACAAATCCGGAGTAATAAAATCGACATACAGAAAAATTCATCTTTATGATGCACTTGGATTCAAAGAGTCAAAAAAATTAGAACCAGGCTCCAAAATTTCAGTCCCGATAAAGACTTCGGTCGGTAAATTAGGCATGCTAATATGCTATGATTTGAGATTTCCTGAAATGTCACGTACCTTGGCCTCTTCTGGCTCTGAAATTTTAGTTGTTCCCTCTGCGTGGGTTAAAGGAAAAATGAAGGAGGAGCATTGGCTTACAATCAACAAAACACGAGCAATAGAAAACGGATGTTACATTATTGCGCCGGATCAAGTTGGAAACATCTATTGTGGAAGAAGTCTAGTTGTAGATCCATATGGAAAAATTTTACTTGATATGAAAAAGAAACAAGGAATAGGAATGGTAGAAATTTCTATTCCCAAAGTAAAAGAAACAAGAAAAGCACTCCCTCTTTTGCAAAACAGAAGAACCGATATCTATTCTGATCTTAAGCTTTAGGTTTTCTGCTGGAGCAATTAATGTTGGAGCACTGCTTTGTCCATTTTTGTTTTCTAGAATATCGAAAAACCACTAATGGCCATGAACACGACTCACACGGAATTTTTGTTGCACGCAACATTGCCTTTTGTAACAACGGCGATGATGCTTTGCAGCCATTATAATAGTTGGAGCAGCCAATGAAGCGCTTTTTTGTTTTCCTTGATCGTATGACGATCAGCTTTCCAACATGACATGACGGACACTTTACAAGGCCATCCTTTGGTTGGTTTGAACCCAAAATGATGTACTTTTTTTTGCTTGCAGACCATGAAAGGTAGCTATTACTGTCAAAATATTGCATGATCTCGGTTTTTAGTGATGCAATTCGGCGTTTTGTGGGCTTGGTGACGTTTCGCCGACTTTTTCTTTTTTGAATAGATTTTTCTGTCAAAATCATATTGTTCAATATGTCCACACTAAAAATTGTTGAAGAATTTTTATATGGACTTGGTCAGGGAGTCTTGTGGAAAAGGTCTGTGTTCTTGGTGCTGGAAGCACGAAGTATGGAAAGTTAGATGATAGCATTACCGATATTACTATTCAGGCGTCAGTTGCCGCAATTGAAAGTGCAGGAATTGACCCAAAAGAAATTGATGCAGGCTACATATCAAACGTTTTTGGCGTAGCAGACAAACAAGTTCACCTTGGACCTGTAATCATGAGCAACTTGGGAATCTCCGAAAAGCCGTCGCTTTCTATAGAATCGGCATGTGGGAGTGGCTCTGTATCATTCAGAGAAGCATTTGCAAACGTTGCAGCGGGATTTTATGATGCAGTCTTAGTTACTGGAGTAGAAAAAGTAACCCACACTGGTACTGAGTGGACTACTACTTACTTTTCATATTGCTCCGATTTCTTTTATGAGGGTGGTGCAGGTGCATCATTCCCTGGATTGTTTGCGTCAATGGCTCGTGCATATCTTACAGAATTCAAGGCAACAGAAGAAGACTTTGCAATGGTTGCAGTAAAGAATCATGCTAACGGTTTTCTAAACCCGAAGGCTCACCTCCGAAAGAAAATAACAATTGATGATGTAATGAAATCCGCAGTAGTAGCAAGTCCGCTCAAATTGTATGACTGCTGCCCGTTTTCTGACGGTGCAAGTTCAGTAATAATATGCAATGAAAAATTCGCAAAGGCTCATTCAAAAAATTATGTGGAAGTGATAGGATCAGGCAGGGGTGGTTCACCTGCAACCCTACAAGGCCGTGAACACATGACTACTATCCCAAGTACCAAACTAGCAGCACAAGCAGCGTACAAGATGGCAGGAATAACTCCAAAGGATGTTGACTTTGCTGAGGTACACGACTGCTTTACAATTGCTGAAATTGTAGATACTGAGGATCTTGGATTCTTTGAGAAAGGCCAGGGAGTACAAGCAATTCGAGAAGGCAGAACATCGCTTAATAGCGAGATTTCAATTAACCCATCTGGCGGACTAAAGTCAAAGGGCCATCCAATCGGTGCTACTGGAGTAGGACAAGTAGTTGAGGCTTTTGAGCAATTAACCGGAAAAGCAGGAGATCGTGCAGTCAAAGATGCGCATATAGGATTAACCCATAATTTTGGCGCAACCGGAGCAAGCTGCGCCGTCCATTTATTCAAAAGCGTGTAAGACCTTGTCAAATAAACAAGAATTCATAGATGCGGTAAACTCAGGTAAAGTACTTACAAGAAAATGTGCAAAGTGCGGCAATCTGCATTTGGCAACTGTCTATTTCTGCCAACAATGTGGGCACAAGGAGTTTGAAAACAAGCTACTTGATGGGACAGGCGCAGTTGCGACATATACGATAATTACGGTTCCACCAGCAGGCTTTGAAAAATATACGCCATACGCATGGGTTGTAATGAAAATAGACAACTATGATCTTAGAATTTCAGGATTTTTAGGAGGAATTGCCTCCCCGTCCCAGCTCCCAATTGGATCGAAAGTAAAGATTATCGGATATGACGATCGCGGCATTATCCTAGAAAAGCAGTAAATCAAATTTACCGAGTAATTAACAAATTTCAAAAAGGATTCTTAATAGTTTCAAAAAAACTTGACTTTCATTGTCAGTTGATGTAATCTGTGGTAAGTGTGGAAACAAGATCTCTAATATGAAAATGCTCAAATCGATCAAAGATGTCATGAAGCACTACAACAACAAATGCCCTTCATGTGGTCAAACACTTTCAACATCAGAGTTTTCCATGGATGTACAGAAAAACTGATCAGAAAGTTTAGTGAGGATCTAGTCATAAATCTTATTTAGTCCCGATCTCTAGCCATAGTCATGAGCATAGAACTGACCACTGGTGCAATGGATCCAAAGAAGGGTGGCGGAATTTTACAATCTACATCAAAGCGTGTAAGAATGATTTTCTCTGTTATGGCAAGTCCTAACAGAATTGACATTTTGCGGATCTTAAACTCAAAAGGCCCACTGACATATTCAGAATTAAAATCGCTTGCCGGTTTCAAATCAAAAAAAGAAAGCGGTAAATTTGCTTACCATCTGAGAAAATTACTAAGACAATCACTTGTCGCACTCAATAAATCTGAAAGACGATACACCATAACTAATCTGGGAAAACTTGTCCTAAGTCTTGCGAGACAAATCGAAGAACGCTCCATTATAGAAAGCGGCAAAATGTATGTCCGAACCTCACACGACTCAATTGAGGAATTTAATTCGCATAAAATCATTCAATCGCTAGTCCGAGAAGGAAGCCTTCCATTAGAGTTGGCACAAAAAATCACCGAAGAGGTAGAAAATCGAATTTACAAGTACCAAACCACCTATCTTACAGGCTCACTTATTCGCGAAATGGTAAATTCTGTACTGCTTGAGCATGGCCATGAAGAATATCGAAACAAGCTTGCAAGGCTTGGAATGCCTGTTTTTGATGTACAAGAAATGATCACCAATGTGGATAACGTCGACAACGGCGCACAGGGACTGTTTTTCAAAGCAGGACAGACTGTATTTGCAGAAAACCTAATCCTAAATACCCTGCCAAAGGATGTTGCAGAT
Organism: Nitrososphaerota archaeon; assembly: GCA_016215465.1. Taxonomy (GTDB): domain Archaea; phylum Thermoproteota; class Nitrososphaeria; order Nitrososphaerales; family Nitrosopumilaceae; genus Nitrosotenuis. Next base: position 33,537 of record JACRJT010000021.1, read on the forward strand.
TCTCACCTTTCTGGCGACATACACATATCAAATCCTGGAATATGGTCATTACTCCCAGATACAATATTCTTTAACTTAAAAGAGCTAATTGAGGATGGAATTGACCTCAAAGGAAAATTCCTAGGCGTGACAAGAATAGCCACAATCAAGACACTGGACAACCTCATGTCATCTTTATCCATGATGCTGTCTCTTGCATCAAAGGAGGCGTCGAGAGAGGTAATCATGGATGGCCTAGTACAAATTTGCCTAAAGCATGCAAAAAACATAACCGAACTTGAAGAAAAACTGGTCGGTGCATTTGCAACATCATCAGTCTCTTCCAAATACACAAAAGAGCCAACTTTGGTATCTTTTAGGATTCAGCTTGGCTTGGAACCGAAAATTGTGCAAGTGATCCTTTCAGCATACAAAAATTATATCAAGATGACACCAGTTCCGCAGATCGGCCTCATAATTGATTATACAAACAACAAAGTCGCAGACGTCTCAGATATAGTCGCAGAAATAATCTCTCTTGGAGGCAAAGTACAGTTCTCAAAGGATGAAACCTCATACAGCGGAATAATACGAGTCAAAGCAAAAAACAGCACGTCGTCGATCAACTTGCAATCCCTTACGATCAACCTGCCAAGACTTGCGTTTGAATCAAACAAAGACGAAACTTACTTTAGAGCACGTCTTGCACTGATGATGAAGCCTGCACTTTCCGCAATGTCACTTCGTAAAAAAGACATCTCTGATCTTACCAGACGTGGACTGAATCCCGTACTTGCAGCAAATACACAATACATGCAAAGAAGCTCCGTATGTCTAGTTGTGAATTTAGTGGGATTACACGAGGCCGTATTCAACATACTTGGATACAACGATCAAAAGGAAGGCCAAGAAATAATCTACAAGGTCATCCAAACCGCAGTAGACGTGGCAGAAAAGAAAGGCAAAGAAATGGGAGATCTAGTCGTAGTCACAATGACTGAAAGTGATGGAACTCCAAGATTTGGATCACTTGACGGCGAAAAATATGGCAAGATGTCAGTTAACAGATCCCTTGACGGGGAAAATTATTCAGAAGGAGTGGTTCTTAACGCCTCAGAACTTGACTCTATGAGCGCAAAAACCGATAAAATCGTTGAGGCCAACAAGATGGCAAAAATACTAAATGGGGGACTGCTAGTGCAACTCAAATTTGAAAAGGATGCCAAAATAGAGGAGATCAAAAAGTCAATAGAAAAAGCAGGCGATCTAGTGGGTTCGTTTAGACCGCTCAAAGAGGTCCCAATCTGCGGAAACTGTGGGTTCAAAGACGAAAAACTCTTTGACAAGTGTCCTTTGTGCAAGTCTCCGTACATCGTAAGCTGAATCCGAAATCCGCAAGACGTATCTTTATGGAATAAAAGCTAGTCATAGTTAGCAAAACGATCTTGTATGAAATTAACTGATTTCGTTTTCAGATCCACGACTGACTGTTGTGAAATTTCTCGTAACGGTGTAAACATTGTTGAGCTAAAATCTGAAATTTTTGGTAATCACAGTTATATTCGAATTGATATTACCTAGTGAGGGGAAGCATATGACAACAGATTTTTCACAAATAGAGAGTTCGATCATTGACGTTAAGAAAAGAGATGGCCGAATAACCAATTTTAACAAAGAAAAAATTACAAATGCGATCTATAAAGCACTAGTCGCAACAGGTAAGGCAGACCGCAAAATTGCAGAGGATCTTACAAATGGTGTATTAAACAAGTTAATACAACAAGGATTCTCAGCATCACATCCGCCGTCAGTGGAAGATGTGCAAGACATGGTTGAATCTACCTTGATTGAAAAGGGCTATGGTGAAATTGCCAAGTCTTACATTTTGTACCGACATGAGCGAAGAAAAGTAAGAGAAGACAAGATGAAAGTCCTAAACACTAAATCACTCGATAATGTTGCAAAGGCATTCGATCTTAACTGCCTCCGAGTTTTGGCGTCAAGATATCTGATGAGAAACAACAAAAGTGAAATCACTGAAAGCCCAGGCCAAATGTTTGAGAGAGTGGCAGTCCTTGTTGCACTTGGAGACATCATGTATGATAATGAGGTATTCTTAAGAGAAGGAGGAATAACACAAGACATAGAAGAAGCTAAAAAATATCTTGCAAAGCTTGATGACTTTGATTACAAGTTCAAGATTGGAAACTATTATCTGAACAAGTGGCACTTTAGGGGGCTCATCAACCATTATGTCTATCTTGCAAGCAGAGGACAAATGAAGAAGAGCTTCAAAGAAGTACTCACATTGCTTGCAGCTAAAAAGTTTGACAACTATGCAGACAGAATACAGGAATACTATTCTCTAATGACAGAGCAAGAGTTTTTGCCAAACTCGCCAACTATGATGAATGCGGGCGGGCGTCTAGGCCAACTATCTGCATGTTTTGTGCTTGGAATGCCTGACGACATGGGCGATATAATGAAGTCAACATCTGACGCTGCCCTCATATTCAAATCTGGAGGAGGCGTCGGAATCAACTATTCAGACCTAAGACATGAAGGAGACATTGTTGCATCCACATCAGGTGTAGCATCAGGCCCAGTTTCCTTCATGAACATAATCAACACCGTAACTGAAGTAGTCAAACAGGGTGGCAAAAGAAGAGGAGCAAACATGGGAATCCTCGAAGTATGGCACCCAGACATTGAAAAATTCATCACAAACAAAACAGAAGCAGGAATCCTTGAGAACTTTAATGTCAGTGTTGGAATATGGGAGGACTTTTGGTCTGCAGTGGTGGACAGCTCAGATGGCAAGTACACCCTGAGAAGCTCAAAGGACAGGGCACCAATCCGTGAGATAAACGCGCATCAACTAATCGACTTGATTGCACTATCTGCATGGAAGAGTGCAGAACCAGGACTTATTTTCTTTGACAACATCAACAAGTACAATGTGTTTGCAAAGGCAAGAGGAATGCCGCTTAGAGCGACAAACCCATGTGGAGAGCAAAGCCTCTATCCATACGAGTCATGCAACCTAGGATCAATCAACCTTGCAAATCTTGTGAAAAGAAAGGCAGACGGTCAATTCGAATTTGATTGGCAAAGATACGAAGAGACAATCCGCAAGACAACAAGATTCCTTGACAATGTAATAGACATGAATCACTACCCAGTACCAGAAATTGACACAGCCTCAAAAGAATCAAGAAGAATAGGACTTGGTGTAATGGGTGTTGCAGATCTTCTGTACAAGCTAAGAATTCCATACAACTCAAAGGAAGGATACGAATTCCAGTCAAAACTCGCTGAGGCGTTGACATATTATTCCATGGAAGAAAGTGTTGCCCTTGCGAGATCAAGAAGCGAATTTGACCTGTGCTCAAAAACAGAATATCCAGAAGGCAAGATTCCTGTTGCAGGCTACTACGAAAAGCCAAAAGGAGAGCATTATTACGATTGGGATGCACTAATTACCAATATCCAAAAGTACGGAATACGAAACGTGCTTACCACGACAGTTGCGCCTACAGGAACGCTTTCCATGATTGCAGACTGTACAAACGGAATGGAACCGACATTCGCGCTTGTATTTGAAAAACGAGTAACTGTTGGACGATTCTTCTATACCAACAAGATCTTCGAACAAGTACTACGGGAAAACGGATTATACAGTGATGAACTCCTAGCAAAGATCGCAGATAACTATGGCTCTGTTCGTGGACTGCCAGAAATTCCAGAATGGATCCAAAACATCTTTGTCACTGCAATGGACATACACTGGTCTGACCACCTAATGGCTCAGGCAACCTGGCAAGAGTGGATTGGAAACGCAATCTCAAAGACAATTAACATGCCAAGTGATGTTTCAGCGGAAGATGTTAAAGCAGCATATCTTCTTGCACACGAACTCGGACTAAAGGGAATAACAGTATACCGCGATGGCTCAAGACATACTCAGGTACTACACATGACTAGCGAAAATGCAGAAAAAACATTTGATGTATCGCCAAGTACCCATCTGCGAGAATACATCACAAAAAGCATCAAAAACCACTATGTCAGAAGCCAAGTCAATAAGGCACTGGAGCTGAAAATTCCTGATGAGCAAATGATGGAGAACCCAATCAAAGAAGAAGTAAGGGAAGAAAGACTCTGTCCCACATGCAAGAATAACTTGGTATTCGTTGAAGGGTGCAGCATCTGCATTGAATGTGGCTATAGCGGCTGTACGTCAGGCTAGACCATAACATCGTAACTCTTTTTATTATCATTTTTTAAAAGCAAAACTAGTGGACAAAAAAATTCTTGGGGCAATTGGCGCAGCTATTGCAATAGCAATGGCAGTTTTGATCTTACTGCCAAACTCTCCATCAAATTTGTCACCTGAACCTGTCTCGATTAGCCACAACGAAAAACTTGGAATTGTAATAAACCCTCCATCAAGGGAGGTAACCTTGGATCAGCTAAAAAAAGTGTATTCTGAGGCATCCCTTACCGGAATAGGAAGAAACAACCTGTATCTTTTTTGGAGTCATATAGAGCCACAAGAAGATCAATACAGCTGGAAAGACACCGACATCATGATGAGTCTAAATAAGCAAAACGGCCTTGCAGTAACACTTTACTTTTCTGTAGTAAATGGACGAATAACAGGACCGTTCCCTGACTGGATGGGAGAGCCAAGTCTTGGCCCAATACTTGAAAAAAATTTAGTAAAAACACTTGATGCGGTTTTGAGTCGATATGACATAATTGATCATGTGATAATTGGAGGAGAACTTGATTCTTACTTTAATGATGCTCACGGAGATGTAGGACAATACAATGAATTCTTTAACAACGTATACACGGAACTAAAACAAAAGCATCCAAACGTTCAGTTTGGAAATGCATTTTCGTTACATAATATAATAAACAAAAATCTAGATCATTACGTATCTGATGTTGATGTGGGAGACTTTGTGGCATTTACGTATCTTCCAGTAGACAGGCTAAACGATATTTCAAGAACACCAGAAGACGCACAAAAAGACCTACAAAAAATGCTAGATCTAGTGCCTGACAAAAAAATCGGCATCTTTGAGATAAGCTGGAGCACGTCTGATTTTGTAAACGGGAGTGAACAAAACCAAGCCAAATTCATAACGGAATCATACGACTTTTACAGACAAAATGCGTCAAAATTTGAGTTCTTTACATGGTACAGGCAATATGACAGACCAGAAGACACATGTGGAATAGAGCAAAACTTTCCGTCACCAACAATTACGATCGCGCCAGATTCAGGACTTGGTGGCAATGAATATGTAAAGGAAAGACTCTCAAAATACACCTGTAATGCGGGATTGATCAAAACTGATAACACGCAAAAGTCAGGCTGGACAGAAATCAAAAAACAAATACAATTAAGTGAGAATTCTTAATCTTAGCAATGTTATCGCTAATTATTGCAGAAGCGTCACTTGAGCTAGTTCCAAAGGAACTGCAACATCATAATTCCGTTGCATCGCATGCAAGAAAAATGGGAAAAAGACCATCAGAGATCTTGCTTGACAATTCTTGGCACTTTGGGGCAATGAAGGGAATCAAAAACGAAATCAAAAGGGGCAGGCCAGATCTGGTTCATTTCTGCTTGCTTGAGGCATGTACAATTCCGCTTTACTTTGAGGACGAAATTTCAGTTTATGTTCACACCCTTGATGATAAGGTAATAACTGTGGAACCGGGAGTACACCTTCCAAAATCATATCATAGATTTGCTGGCTTGATGGAAAAACTCTTTGCAGAAAAAGTCATTAAATCAGACGGGCAAAAATTACTTGAAATCAAAAACATGACGTTTTCTGATCTGATTGACAAAATAAAACCGGAAAATGTGATTGGTCTTAGCTCAGAAGGAACCGAAAGCTCGTATTATGATGCTGCAGCAACCTGCACTTCAGAGTCCTGTCTTGTAGTAGGTGCATTCCCAAAGGGAGATTTTTCAGATTCTGTAAAGAAAAGAATCAACAGCTTGCTCTCAGTTGATGCCAGTCCTCTTGAGGCACATGTTGTCATTGCACGCGTTCTGTACGAGTATGAAAAAGGTCTGTTATTTCATAACTGATGAGACAACTGAGCTGCACCAACTTGAGGATTATTTACTTAGAAGCAGGTGAAGCAATGGTAGAGAAGGTAACACGCATAAAAAACCGTTTTTATGTAGGCAACAGGGGTTTCATTCTTGTGCGGCCGTAGTATAGTCTGGTAGTACGCTGGCCTTCCAAGCCCGTTACCCGGGTTCAAATCCCGGCGGCCGCATCCGTTTTCTTTCATAAAATTATTGTTTATTGAATTTAGTAATGCACGTTCAAGAATTCAACACATTTCAGACTTTAATTTTCATATGTGCTGCCTTGCCTAGTCTGTTCATAATTCCTAATCCAAGTCCTTCCTTGCTGATTCCATGAGCAAGAATGATGTCAATTTTTCCCTCATCAAATTCTCTGAATACTTTGAACAAATTTGCAGCAATCCTGTCTGGGCTATTTCCGACAAATCTTATCATGTCTGCCTTGTAAGTATGATTTCTTTGCATGATCATTATACCTACACGCTTTTGTTGTTTTTTGAATTTGCTGATAAGTTGTAAAATTTTTTTGTCTACATTTTTGTCTGTACCTTCGATTAGGATTATTTTGGCATTTGGGGAATAATGCTTGTATTTCATGCCAGGTGAGCGATGCATCATTTTTGATTTTCTTCCTTTGATAATGGGGTGAATTTTGATTGCTCCCACAATCTCCTCTATCTGCTCTAATGTTATGCCCCCTGGGCGCAACAACATTGGAGTTTTACTTGTCAGATCAATCACGGTAGACTCGATACCAATCCTTGTCTTGCCACCGTCGAGGATCATGCTTATTCTTCCGGACAAGTCTTCTGATACATGTTTTGCCAAAGTTGGGCTTGGCCTGCCAAAAAAGTTCGCAGAGGGGGCAGCCAGTGGAACACCTGACTCTTTTATCAAAAGACTGGCAATTTTATTCTTTGGCATTCTAATCGCTACCGTATCAAGACCACCAGTAGTTATTTTTGGAACAATTTTTGATTTTTTCAAAACAATAGTCAGTGGGCCCGGCCAGAATTTCTCAATGATTTTTTCTGTTATTTTTGGTATATTCATTGCAAGTCTTTTGAGATCCTTTTTGTCCTGTATGTGAATTATTAGTGGATTATCTGCAGGTCTTCCCTTTGCCTCAAAAATTTTCTTTACTGCTGAAGGATTTAGGGCGTCTGCCCCAAGACCGTAAACTGTTTCTGTAGGAAATGCCACTACATCTCCTTTTTGTATCAGCCGTGCAGCTTGCCTTATCATTGAAATTTGGGGTTTTGCTTGATTGACCTTGAGAATTTTTGTTTGCATTTTACTTGATTTTAAAAGAGAATTGCTTTGCATATTAACGAAACTTGCCCTTAATCACGATTGAATTTTTAAGGGAATTATGTTTTCTTACTTTGTGAAGCTAGATCTTAGAGAAATAGCAAAAGAAAGAATGCAGATTCTGATTAGGGAGGCAATTTCAAATGCCAGAAAAAACCCAACGCTAGCTCAAAGGCAGGCCTCACTTGCAAGGAAAATTAGCACAAAACACAGGATACGAATGCCATATGAAATTAAGATGAATTTTTGCAAAAAATGCAAAAACTTCATTGCGCCTGGGGTAAATTCAAGAATACGACTGGGCAGATCACCAGTCAAGTCAATACGAATAACTTGCGGCTTTTGCAATCACACGTACCGCAAGATAATTACTAAATGATTTATAAGACCACTCGCAAGTTTTTCTTTTCATGGCAAAAGCCTATGATGTACCAGCAGATATTCTGTTATCAAGACTAGCTGACATACTCAAAAGTGAGAATATTGGCAAGCCTGAGTGGGCAATGTTTGTAAAGACTGGATCTCATGCAGACAGGCCTCCACAAAACAGAGAATGGTGGTACACACGTTGCGCATCAATTCTAAGAAAACTGTATCTTCATGGACCAGTTGGAATAAATGATTTGCGTATCATGTATGGCGGTGCAAAATCCGTAGGATATGGCGGTGCTCATCATAGAGATGCGGGTGGTTCAATCATACGACATGCTATACAAGAGCTTGAAAAACTAGGTTATGTTGAAAAAGTTGCAGGAAAAGGTAGAGTAGTATCCCATCAAGGAATGAAAAAGCTTGACAGACTTGCAAGTGACATCCTAGACGAGCTTGCAGTGAAAAACCCAATGTTGAAAATTTATTCATAGTGAAGCACTATGAGCTACCCGCAAGATGAAAACACTCCAAATGAGGCGGAAATCACAGCACAAAAAGAAATGATTCTAAAACAAATTCTATCCTCTGATGCAAGACTCCGATTAAATAATGTGAGAATGGTAAAACCGGATCTTGCATCGCTTGTTGAAAACTATTTGATCGGCATGGCATCTCAAGGAAAAATACACGCCCAGATAACTGACGATCAGCTAAAGCAAATACTCTTGTCAACCCAACAACCAAAACGCGACTTTAAGTTCAACCGACGATAATACCCAAACAAAATATAATTAGGGGTTATGAAGGATCCAAATCATGAAGGCAGTAGTTTATGAAGAATATGCACCTGATGATAATTACAAGAAAATTCTCAAAGTTAAAGAAATAGACGACCCAAAGCCAAAACCAAACGAGGTAGTCTTCAAGATAAAAGCGGCGGCTCTAAACTATAATGATATCTGGGGAATGCGAGGGCAGCCTGTTGCAGTGCCATTGCCACACGTATCTGGCTCAGATGCAGCTGGAGAAGTTATTGCAGTTGGTGAAGAAGTAACAAACATCAAAGTTGGCGATAGAGTAGCTTCTCATTCCAACATGTCTTGTAGAGTTTGTAAGGCTTGTACTGATGGCCGAGAATTTGACTGTACTAAGAGGGCTATCTGGGGATTCCAGACCGGCCCAACATGGGGAGCTTTTTCAGAAATTACACATCTTCCTGAAGTTAACGTGGTAAAAATTCCAGATGGAGTAAGCTATGACGATGCAGCAGCCGCATCAATGACACTTTTAACATCATGGCACATGTTAGTTGGAAGAGCTAAGATAAAGCCAGGACAAACCGTCCTTATCATGGGTGGCGGTTCTGGGGTTGGTTCATTTGGAATACAGATTGCTAAACTTTATGGTTGTACAGTAATTGCTACTGCAAGCGGTGATAAACTTGACAAGTGCTTGCAGCTTGGTGCAGATTTTGCAGTAGATCACAGAAAAGAAGACTGGAGTAAAGAAGTATTCAAGATTTCAAAAGAAATTGCAAAATCAACAGGAGGCGTACCTGGCATCGACGTGTCATTTGATCACATTGGTCAGACTCACTGGAATCAGCAACTAACTTTGCTCAAATACGGTGCAACTCTGGTGTCGTGTGGCGCAACAACTGGTTATGATGCAAAAACCGATCTAAGACATGTCTTCTTCAAAGGAACAAACATCTTGGGCTCAACTCAAGGTACAAGGGCAGAGCTTGAAGATGGATTCTATTGGATGGGCAAAGGAAAGATAAAGGCGGTAGTTGATTCCGTATACTCGTTTGAGAATGCCGCAGAGGCCCACACAAAGATGCTTACAGGTAAAGGCCTCTTTGGCAAAATCCTGATGAAACCAGAAGCATAGATTTTATGACAAGGCTTTTTCGCAGCCTTTTATTTGTGCCCGGAAACAACTCTCGTTTTTTAGAAAAGGCAAAAACCATTCAGGCAGATATTGTGTGCTTTGATCTTGAGGACTCTATTCCGGATTCTGAAAAAGTAAATGCCCGCAATTTAATAAAAGAGGCACTAAAGTCGCGTTTACAATACACACCAGATATCTACGTTAGAACAAACTCGCCTGTCTCTAGGAAAATTCCAGATGATCTTGAGCAAGTCATACAAAAGGGAATTGACGGAGTAGTGATACCCAAAGTAAACAATTCAAAAGAACTACTAAAGATTGAAAAAATAATTGCAAGTCTTGAAAAAAAGCGAAAACTAGGACCTATCTCCCTTATACCGTCAATAGAATCTGCACAAGGAGTTGTAAATACATATGATATCGCATCTTGCAGCAAAAGAATTTCTGCAGTAGTCTTTGGCGTATTTGATCTGCTAAATGACATGGGAATAGAATACACAAAACAACCAGAGGGTGCAAAATATGCAAGAGCCAAAGTCCCGCTTGATGCAAAGGCAGCAGGAGTACATGCGATTGACGCAATATGGCAGGACCTGAAAGACGAGGGCGGACTCAAAGAAGACTGTACAATTGGAAAAAGTCTTGGCTATGTTGGAAAAAGCATCATACACCCTGATCAAATACCGATCATCCATGAAGCGTTTTTGCCAAACAAATCAGAAATTGAATGGGCCCGCAAAGTTTGTGATACCTATCTAGAATCAACAAAAAAAGGAAAGGGTGCTACCGTAGTTGATGGGAAAATGATTGACGAGGTTCACTACAAACGTGCAAAGGCCTTACTTGATTTGGCAAAAAACTAACTCTATACAGTACACTTGCAGTTTTTTGATTAGTATAATGATCTGCCGTTCAGTTGAATGCACAAACTTTTTGTTTTTTAATTCCAACTACACCTTTTTGTCAAGGGGGCTGTTATGATTATAGCTGTGGCTTTTCATTTTCTTGACTAGTTTCTCATACCGTGTATACAAAGCAGATAATCTGCCTGCCCAGCGTAGAGTTTCAGGGTGAAATGAATAACAAATTTTGTCTTCGGTAGGGATTATTCATATTGCACGTTCTCTATGTTCTCCTGGCAAATAATTTCTATAGAGAATTTGTGGATATGTCAAAAATCCACACGAGTCTCTCCTAATTACAAACCATGTTTTTCATTATTTTGGGAAATCATACCACAATATTTAATGAAAATTCCAAAAGGATTTGTGTTGGCACTAGAATGATATCAGATCAATTGATTTTGATATTCCAAAACGAAATAGGTGTTTGGTATGATAATATGAGATGATCAAATTAAACAAACATCGACCTAAATCCCTCAATTAAATCTGATAATTATTGAAAAACATACTCGCTAGATCACTTAATTCAAAATTAATCTGTCTATTCCTTGTCGTTGCGATGGTTCCAATGGCGACAATTTCTGTTATTAGTTACACAAACTCTCAAGCTTCGTTAGAAAAAAGAGCGTTTGATCAATTACACACTTTGGCAAATGATCGATCTATTTCCATAAAACAATACACTGAGGCAAGAACAGGACAGCTAAACACACTAGCTCAAGACCCAGTTGTGGTACAAGGAACAAAATTCCTAACTGAAAAAGGTGATCTGAATATTGTAGGAACGGATCAATTTGCAAAACATAATCCAGATTTTGATGATATGCTTACAGGTATTACTATGGCTACTGGTGGAAACGAAAAGGGATTTCATAATTTTAAAATTATTTCAAATGAAGGTAAAATACTATATTCTGATAAACACTCAGAAATCGGAACAGATTATTCAGAAAATTCTCTTTTCATAAAAGGTGTATCAAAATCTTATACACAGTTAGCCCAAATTGATGCTAAACGCATCACCATTACTGCTATGCCAATTATGGATAGCTTTGGCAAGTACGGCGTATTGGAAGCAGAATCTCCATCGGATGATCTGGATGTGGTTCTTTTGAACAGACAAGGACTGGGTGAAACAGGTGAAACATACCTAGTTGGGCTTGACCAAAGAACCATGTTAACTCCATCACGATTCAATGAGGGGTACGAATTTCACCAAAAAGCGGATACGTTGCCAACAAAAGAATGTGCAGATAATGGAAAAAGTATCACACCGTCAATCTATCCTGATTACAGAAATGTCCCAATCTTTGGCGTATCTCACTGTGAGCCAGAATTAGGATATGTCTTAATTGCAGAGTATGATGTTGCGGAAATTGTTGCACCAATAGTTGCTTTACAAAATATGTACATCATTACGGGTGCAATCATAGCTGGCGTAGTTGGAACATTTGCATTCTTTATGTCAAGATCAATTTCTAAGCCAATAAGATCTGCAGCAAATATTGCCAAAAAAATAAGCGAAGGCAATCTATCTGTAATAGTACAGGAATCAAAATCAAAAGACGAAATAGGCATTCTAGTAAATTCGGAAAAACAAATGGTCGAAAACCTAAGAAAAGTCATAAGCGAGGTACAAGGTGCATCTGAATCAGTATCATCAAACGCTCAACAGATGTCTGCATCTGGTGCAGAATTAAATTCAGCAGTACAACAAATTGCAACTACAGTAGATCAGATATCAAGAGGTTCTCAGACACAAGCACAGCGCATTGAAAAATCAAAACAATCAGTTGATCAACTGGCAGATACCATCGCCAATCTTTCACAAAGTGCCCAAGAATCAGTAGAAATCACCAACGATGTGGGAACCGTATCTGAAAAGGGTGCAATATCTGCAAAAGAAGCAGGAGAGCATATGAATAAAATAATACAGGTAACAAACAAATCTGCACAAAAAGTCAGAGAATTAGCCGAAAAAACAAACGAAATCACCGCAGTTCTTGATGTGATTAGACAAATTGCTGACCAAACAAATCTTTTGGCGTTAAATGCCGCAATAGAGGCAGCACGCGCAGGCGAAGCAGGCCGGGGATTTGCAGTTGTTGCAGACGAGGTTAGGCGTCTTGCAGAGAACTCTGCCAAGTCATCAGAAGAAATCGATAAAAAACTAAAAGAAATCCAAGAAAACGCTCAAATCGTAGTAGGAGATATTGAAGCAAGCTCAAACGAGGTTAATCAAGGAAAATTAGTAATTGATTCTTCACTAAAGTCACTTGATGAAATTGCAGCAAACATCAGGAACGTATCAAAGAGTGTAACATTGTTATCGGAATCTGCACAAGCTCAGCTTGTAAAAGTAAAGGCGGTATCAGAAGATGCAACCGAGATTTCGGCAGTCTCGGAAGAGAATGCGGCCGCAACAGAAGAAGCCTCTGCTGCAGTAGAAGAGCAAACTGCTCAAACACAAGAAATATCGACTGCTGCAACTCAAATGGCAGAACTTGCAGAACAGCTCACCAGAACAATTTCGCAATTCAAGTTAGACGGTGATACAAATCAAATACAAACAGCTGAAACAAAAGAGCCCGCCAAAATTAATCTAATTGCAAAGTTATTGAAAAGATAATTTCGAATCTCAGGCGTGTTTATGCGACTGTATAAATGAGCTTCCAAGCAGCAGTATGTTTCTTTTTCGTTCTTTTAGTCTACGAATAGAATATGGAAGCCAGTTTGTTCCATAGGGAACATATTCAGAAACATTAAAACCATTTTTTACAAGCTTCGGTTTTAGTTCGTCTCTTATTCCACGCAACATCTGAAATTCGAATTTTCGCTCATATTTTTTTGATAATCTTTTGGCATCTTCGATCATTGCAGAATCGTGCGTGGCTATGCCAAATTCATTTGCCTTTCTGAAAAGCAATTTCATCAATTTTAGATAGTTCTGATTTATTTCGTCTTTTGATTTGTATGCAATCTTTGAGTTTTCTCGGTATGCCCCCTTTACTAAGCGTATTTTTGCTCCCATTGCCATCAAATCAACAAGGTCGTTTTCTGTCCGCATTAGATTTGCCTGCAGTGCTATCCCAAGCCTTTCATATTTTGAAAACAAATTTTGATAGATTTCTATTGTCTCATCTGTATGGTCTGATGACTCCATGTCAATCCAGACAAATGTCTGTGAAGATATTGCGCTTTTAATTAGGATTTCAAAGTTTTGAAGACACTCCTTCATACTTCGCGAAAGACCAATCTGTGTCGGTTTGACAGAAATGCCTCCATTTACTTTCCATTTCTTAAATGATAGCATAATGGCCTTGTATTCGTCAATAGTTTTCTCAATGATTTGCTTTGATGTGTGATATTCACCTAATCTGTTAATTATTACTCCCATACCATTTTTGTATGATACTTGTGCTGCAGACAATGCATCATCTATGGTATTTCCAGCAATCCATTGTTTTGCAAAGCCGAAGAGAACTTTTTCCATTATACGCGTACTTGATACCAATGTTCATGAATCGATCTTCATATGTAAAAATTTTAAGAAGAAATTAAGATACTGTGTCGTATAATCAAAAATGAACCATAATTACAACATCGCTTAGAGGTAGTTGTCCTCCTCGCGGTTGAGCTTCTTTTACTGCCTTTCCAATGGTTATCATCATGCAAATGATGTGATTTGGCAAGTTGATGAGACTGCCAACCTTTTTTGGGTCAAAGCCAATCATCGGACACGAATCATAGCCCATGGATTTCACAGCAAGCATTATGGTTTGAGCAGTAATTCCGCACGAGTGTATTGCCTCATCACGCATAATCTGGTTCTGGCCGCTGTAAGACTTGAGAATTGCTGGGACAATGTAATCCTGAACCTCCTTTGGAGCGTTTTTCCAATATCTGGCAGGGTTTTCTTCCCACGCTTTTAGGTCTGCGCATAAAATGAGAAGTATTGACGCATCAGTTACCTGGGCTTGATTCCACGATTACATGCAAATCTTTTTGCGTAATTCTTTATTGACAACATGAACAAATCTCCAATTTTGAATATTATACGAGGTTGGGGACAATATCGCAAATGAGAGAATCTTATTGATCTCTTCAGGTGTCATTTGATACTGAGGATCAAAATATTTTATGGCACGTCGTTTTTTAATTGCATCAAATATATCGAGTCCAGCTTTTGACCTATCTTTTAAGTATTAGTTCAACTGAAAAAATCAATTTATAGCCATATTGCATCATAACAACAGTTGTTTACAGGAATTATTGAAGGAATTGGCAAAGTAATCAAAATAGAAAAAAAGACCAGCAACAGGAGCGCTGTAAAAATGACAGTTGATCTCGGTAAACATGCCAAGGGGCTTAAAATAGGCCAAAGTGTTGCATTAAACGGAGTATGTCTTACAGTCACCGGTATTTCAAACTCAAAATGTGATTTTGAGATGATAGAGGAAACTACGAAAAAAACTGATCTTGGAAATCTAAAGGAGGGCGGAGTAATCAACATTGAGCGAAGCTTAAAGGTTGGAGATAGAATGGAGGGGCATTTTGTTCTTGGTCATGTAGATGGTGTGGGAATAATAAAGAAAATTGAAAGAAAACCCAAAGAAATTAAAATATGGTTTGAGATACCAAGAAACCTAGCAAAGTTTGTTGTGAAAAAGGGATCAATTGCAATTGACGGAATAAGCCTGACCGTAGTCGATGTACAAAAGAATATTGCATCAGTTTGTTTGATACCGCACACAGTTGATGTAACGAACTTTCACACAAGAAAGGTTAGCGATAAGGTTAATATTGAAACTGACATTCTTGGCAAATATATCCTAAAACAGGAATAAACTATTACCAATATAGTGGTAATTACCAAAATCTTAGTAAACTTTATAATTATATCAGGTGAGTTTTAGTTATGACACTAGATGATGCAATAACCTCACTTAAGCGAGGTGAATTTGTACTACTTTATGATTCCGGTAAACGGGAAAACGAAGTTGACATGGTAGTCGCAGCCCAATTTGTCACGCCAGAGCACATATCCCGAATGCGCCAACACGGAGGTGGACTCGTTTGCATCGCACTAAAGGACTCTTTTGCACAATCCCTTAATTTACAATACATGCATAACATACTGTCCCATTCAACTGATATGGACTCTGACTCAAAACAGATGATAATGGGCACTGCACCATATGGCGATCATCCAACATTTTCAATATCTATTAATCACAAACAGACATACACTGGAATTACAGATAGCGATAGAGCACTCACGATAAAAGAAATGGCAAATCTTTATCACTCCAACAACGCAAAAAGTGAATTCATATCGTCATTTGCAACGCCTGGTCACGTACCGTTATTGCTTGCATCAAGAGGATTGCTTGCAACCAGACAAGGTCACACCGAAATGTCCGTCTATCTAGCAGAGCTTGCAAAATTAACTCCTGTTACTGCAATATGTGAAATGATGGACTCACAAACATATTCGGCTTTGTCAGTTGAAAAAGCAATGAAATTTGCAAAAGAAAACGCCATTCCATTTATCGATGGAAAAGAGTTACTAGAATTCTCAAAGGTGCAATAGTTGAATATTGCAATAGTTACCGCGGAATTTAATGAGGAGATAACATCAAGAATGCTTGATGTGGCTCTCGAAAAGGCAAAATCTCTAAAATTACAGGTCAAATATTCTTGCAAGGTTCCGGGCGCATACGATATGCCAATAATTGTAAATTCTCTGCTCCAGAAAAAAGATGTTGACGGCGTAGTTACCTTGGGTGCCATAATAAAGGGTCAAACAAAACACGATGAAGTAATAGCAACCACAACTGCAAAATCGCTTACCGAACTCTCATTGAAACACCAAAAACCGGTATCCCTTGGAATTTCAGGCCCAGGAATGCAGGAACGACACGCACGCGCACGAATAAGGCCTGTAGCAGAGCGAGCAGTAGAGGCCGTTCTAAAGATATCAAAAGAACTAGAGAAAATACAATGATTCAGCTCACTATAATTAAAATAACAGAATACGGGCCATGGACGCTAACCCTTGGAAGCGACAGGGAGCATGAACTGCAAATGCTTCAGGCTAATCTTTACGGGCAAGTACAAAAGATGTTTTCCGAAAAAAATTCACTCGTGTTTTCTAATAGATTTGATGAGTTCTTTGCGGTTACAAACGGCCTCACACTTGAAGATCACATAGAATTTCAAAAAAAACTGGAAAAACTATCGTCCCTAAAACTATCAATGTCGATTGGATATGCTGATACACCGTTTGATGCAAACATCAAGGCATACGAGGGCAAAAAAACACCTGTTGTTTTGAGCAAGGAACATAACATCTATGGGTTTATTGACGGAAAATCTGATCAAAAAGTCACAATAATGCACTTTGATGTCGAAGATCTAACATCAAGACGTAAGGTAAAGTCGCCATATGAGATTTCTTCAATTATTTTTAATCTGTATGCAAAAATGTCCAAGTTCTTTTTAGAAAGAAAATCTATGACTTTCTTTATGGGGGGGGATAACTTTATGGTAGTGTCAGCAGATAACTCTAAAGAAAACGCGAAAGAGTTTTTAGATTTGGCAAAAAAAGAATTTGACATAACGCTAAACTGTGGAATTGGAACGGCAAGAACCGTAAGAGAGGCAGTAAACCTTGCAACAAAATCCCTTGACACTATACGGGAGATCAGAAAATCTGGAAAAGAAAAACCAGAAATCTACGAACTATCATGCATTTAAAAAATCTCAGCATTCTGTATGGCAAAGACCTAAAATACATCCACTCTACAAATCTGCAAATTAATGATCATCTTTTTGGAAAAATCAACGATACACCACAAAATAAAAAATCAATAGATTGTGATGGCTTGCTACTTATCCCAGGCTTTGTTAATTCTCATACCCACATTGGGGATTCAATAGCAAAAGATGTCGCGGCAAGCGGTACTGTAGATGACAAAATTCACCCAATTCTAGGCATAAAGCCACAAATCCTAAGTAAATCAGAGCCTGAACATCTTGTTAGCTTTATGAGAAATTCTTGTCTTTCCATGTTAAGAAAAGGAATAACCACATTTGTCGACTTTAGGGAAAGCGAGCTTGCCGGAATACTCTTACTAAAAAAGGCAATCTCACAAGTTCCAATCAGAGCTATAATCTTAGGTAGAATTGAACATTATCAGGATCAAAACCAAGTCCAAAAAAATACACCGCTTCCAATTTTACAAAGAAAAAAACTCTTGGCAATTCTCCGATCCTGCGATGGGCTTGGCGTTAGCGGACCAAACGAAAATAGTAATTCCGTGTTACAATACCTGTCCAAAACAAAGAAAATAAGGGCAATTCATTCTGCTGAAACAATAGAAAGCTCAAAAAAATCCAAAAAAATCACTGGAAAGTCTGAAACCTCTCGCGCATTGTTGCTAAAGCCCCATTTTCTTGTCCATATGACGTACGCCAAACAAAATGATCTATGTGATGCAGCAAAAAAGACAAGAGGAATTGTCATATGCCCACGGGCAAATGCATCACTTGCAGAAGGAATCCCAGATTTTCCCCTAATGGAAAAAAATGGATGCAGAGTTGCAATTGGGACTGACAATGTAATGATAAACTCGCCTGACATGTTCCGAGAAATGGATTATCTCTGGAAGGTAACGATGGGAATTCACAAAAAAAGAACTGATCCAAAAGAAATACTCAAAATGGCAACCGTAAATGGGGGGATTTTACTTGGAAGAAAAATCGGCTCGATTGAGCCAAAATACTTGGCAGACGGGATATTCATCGACAAGCACGCACTTGATCTAGAGCCAATGCACAATCCATACGCGTCAATAGTTCATCGGGCATCAGAATCAACAATCAAAGCAGTAATGATTGGGGGGAGAATTATCAATGGTAAACTCTAGGCCACACGTGATTTTGAGTGCCGCGGCATCACTTGATGGCAAAATAGCCACAAAAAACAAGGATTCTGCACTTTCTTCGGGGCAGGACAAAATACGATTTCATAAACTGCGTGCAAAAGTGGATGCTATACTAGTTGGAATCAATACTGTAAAAATTGACGATCCTCTCCTGACTGTACGACATGCAAAAGGGAAAAATCCAATACGAGTAATTCTGGATTCATCTGGTAGGATATCTCCAAAATCAAAAATCATCAAAACCTGTCATACAATACCGACAATTATGGTAGTTTCAAAAAAGGCACCAAAGAAAAACCTCGCAAGACTCGGCAAATATCCATTAAAAGTGATCATATCTGGTCAAAGCAAAATTGATACCAAAAAACTATTACGAATTCTCCAAAAACAAAACATCAAGAGCATACTACTTGAAGGCGGAGGTACACTGAACTGGGAATTTATCCATAAAGGGCTAGTTGATGAATTAATCGTTACAATTACTCCTTATGTTATAGGTGGAAAAGACGCAACAACACTAGTTGAAGGAGACGGCTTTTCTAAAATAGCAAATTCTACAAAACTAAAACTACAAAATATAATCAGACAAAAAAACGAAATTGTACTGCACTACTATATCTGACGTCTCATATCGTTTCTAATGTCGGTAATCTTTGACTCTAGGGCTTTTTTCAACTTGTCATTTTTTCTTAGGTTGACAACACTGCCGCATCTAGGACACTTGAAAAACATTTCAAGTGCTGTCTCAAATGTGATTCTTTGACAATCCTCGTTTCCACAGTGATAAAACTGTGAAGAATTCTCATAATCTAGCCTTTGCTGTAATCGCTCTGAAATCTTTTTTTTCTGATTTTCAATAAAGTTTTCAACTTCGTCTTTTCTTGAGCGCCATCTGTAAACAAACCATCCCTTTCTTTCGTCCTTGACTCTGATTCCCGTAATGAGCGCTTTGCCAAAGAGGTCGTAAAGCACCTTTCTTACCATGTTTATTCTAAGACCAGTTGAGCTTGCAATTTCCTCATCAGTTGCATCCTCTGCCTTCAAAAGTGCTCGCGCAACCTTGAGATATTCATCTCCTCCTATCATCGCAGAAATTCTTACAAATGGGTCTTCGTAGGATTCAACCAATAAGTACAATTCCCCTTAGTCTATAATTAATCAATCGTTTTTGGTAATCACTGTCTTGCCCTTTTCAGTTGGTACTATTTCCAATCTTGCATCATCATATTTTATATCAAATTGTTTTCCGTCTTGAATTCTGTCTAAAACTATGGCAAGTGCACTTATTTCGGAATGCGGTTGGTTGCCGACTGCCACATTATAATCTGCCTGTTCGTAGACTTCCCGTGGAACTTTTTCTGCTCCAACAACTATCAACACACTATCTTCTTTTTTGATCTTGTCTTGAATTTGGTTTATGCTCTCGCCGTACATTGTAAGATGAATGATCTTAACAAAGTTTTTTTTCTTTGATTTGAGCAATTTTCTCCAATCCTCAATGAATTCTATTTGAAAGTCACTGCCCCACGATTTGTTCACTTTATCTAATGTGTCCTTGATTTCGGGATTTACTTCATTCATGAATATCTTTGAAGCACCAAAGCTCCTTGCTACTAGTGCCACATGAGTAGTCACTCTGTCATCCCGTACTACTCTTTGGCCTATTCTTAACACTTCAATCTTCATAGAATTTGGCATAGTCTGGTTTTTTTGGAATTTCCTTTACATATGGTTTTGTTTCGGTTAGCATCTTGTTTATCAGCTCTAGTATTTTTGGGACGTTTTCTTTTGTTACGGATGAAATTGGAATCCATTTCTTGTTTTCGCCAAGGCCCAAATATTCTGCTCTTTCGACAATCTCTTCTGGGCTGATCAGGTCGGATTTGTTTAGTGCATAAATTATCTTGTCTTGGTCTACGTCTAACTCTGCCAGAGTTTTAAGGGAACTGCGGAATTTTTTACTCAATTCTAGCAATGTATTGCTCACATCTATAACCACAATTACTACTTCTGCATATTTGAGCTCCTCAAGCGTTGATTTGAAGGCCTCAACCATGTATGCTGGTAATTTACTGATGAATCCTACCGTATCTGAAATAAGAATCGGATTTTTATTAATTAGCATTTTTCTTGTGGTAGTTGAAAGAGTTGTAAACAGTTCGGGGCTTTCTTCCTTGGTTTCCCCAGTCAACAAGTTAAACAAGGTGGTCTTTCCGGCAGAGGTGTATCCAGCAAGCGAGATTGTCTTTAGGCCGACTCTTCTTCTTGCCTCTCTGTGTAGCGCCCGCTGTTTTCCTGACTTTGCAAGCTTTGTTCTAACACTTTTCATTCTATTTTGAATATCATTTTGATATGCGTCTGCTTCGAACATTCCAATTCCCATAAATCCTGGTTGCTCACCCATCTTGGCCAGTCTGATTTTTTCTTTTGCTCGTGACATCTCATACCTGAGCTGTGCCAATTTTATCTGAAGGTGTGATTCATGACTAGCCGATCTTCTCTCAAAAATTTCTAAAATCAATGACTCTCTATCTACGATGTTCATCTTTAGAGTTGAGGCAAGATTATAATTCTGACTCGGTTTTAGAATTTCGTCATAAATTATCACGTCTGGCTTTATTTTGTTGGCAAGCTCCTTGATTTCTGCAACCTTTCCTTCCCCAATACCAAATTTGTTCCTGTTGAGAAATTTCTGTCTGATTATTTTTTCTACCTTGTATCCCGCTGCCTCACAAAGACCTAATGCTTCTCTTATCGAGTTTTCATTATCGTATGTGATTAAAATTGCGGTTAGTGTCATGGTGATAAAAATTTTACAGCTTGGGCTTTTTTAGTAGTTTTTCTATATTCATGTTAAGTACGATTTCCGCAATATCACTTGCGTATTCTGCAATTCTGATGATGTTTTCCGACATTCTTCTTATTCTATATGCTTCCTCTTCATCCTTTATTGACTTTATTGATTCCAGCATCTTTTTTTCATATTTTGATGCATCTGATGCTCTTTTGATTGCAAGCTCTGCCAGATTAAAATCCTCCTTGAATAATGCAAGACATGCTTGATCCAAAACAGATACTGCAAAGTCATTTAGGTCTTCAATTTTTTCCATTATGTTATTTTTGATTGGTCTTTTGAATTCTAAAAGATCCTTTGTTATCAAAACTGCATGATCTCCGGTTCTCTCAATGTTTTTTACAATTAATCTATATCCAAGACACTGTCTCGCATTGGTAAATCCCATATCTTTTAACATGTATTCATTTTGAATTGCAATTTTTAACTGACGTATAATGTAAAAGCCAAATCTATCTACCTCATCGTCACTGTCGATTACTTCTTTTGCAAGCTCGATATTTCCCTCTTTTACTGCAAGTAATGCATCCTTGAGCATTGATTTTGCTAGGTGAAGCATTCTTTTGAATGCTCCATCTACTGACAGCTCTAAAAGATTTACAAGAACTTGAATTGTTATCCCATCAACAGAATCCGAAATAATTTCAGCACCCATTAACATTCCTTTGACTGCTGATTTGATCGCGTTTCTTTGTCCTGGTTGAAGTCTGTCTGTTTTTGGTTTTATCTGAATTGTCTTGTATCCAAGAAAATACAATGATACAAGCTTACGTATTATGGCGGAATTTTCGTCATCTCTTGCAATTTCTAAAATGGCTTCTTCTGTTTGTATGGTCTTTGTTTGATCTTTTGCAGGAAGAATCTTGAGGCCTGATTTTCCTTGCCGCGTAATTGTGATTTGGTCTCCTTGCTTTAGGCCCAATTCTGTAATCCATTGCTTTGGCAAAGATACTATATATGATGACTTTCCGGTAAACTGTAAGCGTCTGGTCTCTTCACGTTCCTGCATGAGTAAACGTATGGCTTGATCTATATAGATTTATAATAATTATATATAATTATTAAAAAATTAATAGAATCAAATCTGATAGTTTTGTGTTAGATAATAAACACGTTCCACACAAGTTTACATGTGCTAAAGTCAATTAGGATTCCCGACGTACTCATAATTATTGCAGTAATTGCATCTTTTTCTATAATACTGTATTCCTATGAAGAAGCAGAACAAAATCTTAAAGAAATTCTTTTGCAAAACCAAATTGAGCTCCAGTATGGCGCCAACAAAGCAATAAAAATGAGCATAGAGTCTGATCTTAACTCATTAGCTCATGAGTTGCGTAACATTGTACAATATTATCACACTAACGATTATCTCATAAATGAGCAGTCTAAAGCGATTATACAACAACAACTTGAAGAGATCAACAAAATCACTCCAACTAAAACATTCTTTGAAACTGACAAAGAATTTAAAATAATTTACAATATCAGTGGAGACAAAAACTCTCCAATTGGTCTTGATATTTCTAACCAACCATATGTACAGGAAATCAAACAAACAATGAAACCCTCTTTTTCATCAGGTACTATGGGTTTAGATGGGAGTTTTCAAATAACTTTAGCATATCCCATTATTGACAAAAATAATGATCTACAAGGGATAATAGGAATTACATTTGATCCGTCTCAATTTTTCAGTAAGCACGGAAACATATTTGACATCAATTCTGAATACCTGATAATAATAGATAATGATGCACAATTTATCATTGCGCCAAAGAACTCCATAATTGACGTAGTAGGTAAAAAATTCTATGATGCTGACGTGCAGCAGTTCTTACGCAATGATCCAAACACGATTAAACTTTTTGAAGATATGGTGAATGGAAATGCTGCTAAATATTACATAACTAAAACAGAATTGGGCGAAACCCTATCTACAGGTGTTCCTATCATAGTCGATGAAAAAACTGAATATTTTGCCTTAATCGTGGCTCGTACTGAATCGTTATATTCGGATGCAGAATCAACACTTCAAACAAATAGGCTAGTGTTGATCAGTTTTGCAGCCGCCTTGGTTGTGGGTATTATCTTATTTGCATTTAGCAGAGACAAACTTTTCAAAAAAGAAGCAGAAATTATCCAAATTAAAAAAGATCTGGAGATTGCAGAATACAAATCGAAATCAGATAAACTTGCAGCGGTAGGAGAGCTTGCAGCAAGAATAGCACACGACCTAAGGAATCCACTCTCTGTGATTAGGGCAACATCGGAAATACTACAAATGCAAAACAAGGACCTCTCCGAAAAGGAAAAAGAAACATTTGAGAAGCAAAAGAACGCCATTGACAGAATGTCTCATCAAATTGCCGAAGTATTGGATTTTGTAAGAAGTAATCCAGTAACAAAACAACCGGTAGAGTTTTCAAAAATGATCACTAATGTTCTCAATAGCATACTAGTTCCAAAACGTGTTAAGATTATCAAGCCAGACAAAGATCTCGTCTTACAATGTGATCCTGCACAAATAGAAGCCGTTCTTGTTAATCTACTCAGAAACGCAATTGATGCAGTTGAAAATGACGGAATTATATCGATAAAATTGTCTGAAGATCAAAATTACTATATCGTTTACATTGAAGACACTGGTCGTGGAGTGCCAGAAGAGAATCTGCAAAAAATTTTTGAACCGTTATTTACAACAAAACAAAAAGGAACTGGTCTTGGACTTGCAAGCTGTAAAAATATTATAGAACAGCACGGTGGCACAATAATTGCAGAAAACAATCCCACCACTTTTACTATAAAGCTTCCAAAAAATAACTAGTTACACGTATTAATATTGCAAATTATCTGCAATTAACGATGGATCAAGTTTTGAAGCTAAAGCATACCATTGATGCATTATTTGGAAATGGAGTTTCAAAATATCTACCAAAAGAAATCGAAATTACGTTTTCTAAAAAAACTGGAAGAATTAAAGAGGTTTATCACAATACCAGATTATTATGTACACTTAGAATCGATGGAGGTCTGGCAATAACTCCGTATTTTGCACAGATATTGATAAAAAGTAAAAAATTTCATCAAAACTGCATCGAAATAGATGAAGACTCGAAACCTTTTGTGCAGGATGGCAAGTCAGTTTTCTGCAAACATGTTGTTTTAGCTGGTAAAAATATTATGATAGGTGCAGACGTTCCAGTACTTTACAAAGACAAAGTAATTGCAGTCGGACGAGCAGTCGTAAACTCAGAAATGATGATGACTCTCAAAAGGGGGGTCGCGATCAAAGTTCGCGATAGTTTAAAATCTGGTTTGGAGGAAAAGACATCATGATGCGAGGTGGCGGTAATCGTGAAATGCGAAGGATGATGGACAAAATGGGTTTGGACATGAAAGAGCTCTCAAATGTCCAAGAGGTAATTATAAAGACAGACAAAAAAGAGATCATAATTTCCAAGCCCTCCGTTACCGAAATGAAGGCTAAAGATAATTCAATTTTTCAAGTGATAGCAACAAGTTATGAGGAAAAAGAACTGGAGGTTCCAATATTCTCAGAAGAAGACATTATGCTTGTGTGCCAGCAAGCAAACGTTTCACCAGAGGCCGCAACAAATGCGCTAATTGAGACAAAAGGCGATCTTGCAAGGGCAATCCTACTTTTGAGTACGAAATGAATAATTTAATTAACGGGTTCAAAGGGTTTTTAGCTATATGAAGGAAGCCGCACAAACCACAATTGCAGACTCCAAAGTAAGTAAGATAATTAAATCATTATCTGAACTTGAGACTAACATCGATTCCTTAAACGAAAAGGTATCCGACATCAAAAAAACGCTAACTTCCAAGACACAAATTGAGCTTGAATCACTAAAAACTCAAGTGACTCAAATGGCAATTAAAGAGGCTGAATCCATAATCTCAGAAACCAAGGCAAAGGCAGAACGACAATCAAAAAAGATTGCCACAGAAGGTGATGCAAAACTGACCAAGCTCAAAAGCACAGTTGAATCCTCATTTAACGAGGCAGTAGACAGCGTAGTTTCAACGATTCTAAAGTCATAAAGCCTTAAATCCAAAAGATCATCTTGTATAGCATCAGCGCATTAGAACACTGTCGTATTGGCGTTGCTACCACCTATGGTAAATCTTACTTTCAATTCGTCAAAACACTCAAAACATTAAATGTAAAATATGATTCTCTACTCCCAGACGAGATTGAAAGTTATTCAGGAAATCTTATACTTACGACAACAGAGGAATCACCAAAATTTGCAAACCAGCCAATACTGTATGAGGAAATCCTAAAAGAAGATCCAACTGTAATTCAGGGAATAATAATTGAAATGCTAGATTCTGGGCTAAATGATAATGAGCTTTTAATTGGCATTGATCCTGGACAACGAATAGGCCTTTCAGTTCTGTATTTTGGCAAAGAAATTGAAAGAGGACTGTATAATTCGCCAGAGGATCTTGCAAACCACGTTGCTAAAATTCTTGGGGGGCTAAAGGCTGAGCGAAAAATAATCAAAATAGGAAACGGTAACATGCAGGTTACAAAACAAATTACGACTCTTCTTAACCTTAGATTCTGCTCTCACTTTGAACTGGAATTAGTAGATGAGCGTAAAACCACTAAAAAAATCAAAAACTATAACAAACGTGGTGAGCGTGATATGATGTCCGCAAAATTCATTACGCAACGAGAGGGATACAGGCGTTTTGTCCTACCACTTTCAAGAACTGGCTGATTTTTGCTAAAAATTAATTTCAAAAACGCAAAAAATTCACGCCTAAATCGCTAAAATATCATGCGTAGAAAAAACGTTAGATATTTATATAACTTGACGATTTTTTGTCAAATTGATCAAGCTAATTGCCAAGATCAACTATAATTTTTATATAATTTATGTAAAAATTATGTAAAAAATATGGATCCATCCTTAAATATTTGCGATTCCTATATCATATTACAAGTGAATAAAACATGACATGTAAAGGAATCTGCTCTAGATACAAGGCACAAAAGCCAGTAGGAACTGGACGTTATGCTTCAGGACAGAGACGATGTCAAATTTGTGAAATCTTCATCAAATGGGAAGGCCTTTGGTGTCCATGCTGCGGTTATAGATTGAGAACAAAACCACGAAATCTCAAGTATAAAGCCAAGCTACGTGCCAGAGTAGAAGCCGAAGCCCAAGAGGCAATAGCAGTACAACCAAACATTGAGGTGGCAGAAGAGATAACAGCAACAAAAGTAAAAAGAACAAGAAAATCCAAAACTGCAACCAAAGTTAAAGCTGATGCTAAACAAGCAATACAGCCAAGCACTGAGGTAACAGCAACAAAAGTAAAAAGAACAAGAAAATCCAAAGCCGCAATCGAAGTTGAAACTGGTGCTCAAGAAGCGATATCAATAAAGGCATAGATCTCTATTCAAGAAAGTAATGTCAAGTTCTGACTACAGTAAGATAACTGTGGAAACAGAAAATCGGAAATTCGATGTCAAAATTGGAAAGTACGACAACGGTTTTTTTATTTCTATAACTGAAGGCATCAATAATCTTGGCGCAATGATGATATCTGTTGGGACGGGTCCATCACCTAGCACATCAACAATAATTCCTGCAAGAACAGACGCACTTTTCCTAAAACTGATCTCTCAAAAACTAGCATCGTACGTAAAAGGAGTATGTGTTGTTTCATTATTCACACAAAAGGAACTTGGCGCAAATCCAGGTAAAGTTCTAATTGAGAAAATTACTGAGGCAATTCGAGAATGACTGATATCCGCACTTTCATTGAGAAAATAAAAAAAACAGGGCAGTTATCTATTATAAAAAAGAATGTTTCTACAAAATATGAAATTGCGGCAGTTACGGCAAAAGTGGATGGAGCAAATGCGATTCTCTTTGAGAATATTAAGGAAAGCAAGTTACGCCTTGTTGCAAACTTGGTTGGCACAAGAGCAAGATTTGCAAATGCTATATCTGCAACGGAATTGACAATTCACAATAAAATGATATCGGCAATAGAAAATGCAAAAAAACCTAAAATTATTCCAGATGGGAAATTCCTGGAAAATTCTTCTAAGGATCTGTCAATTCTTCCAATAGTGACCCACTTTGAAAAGGAGTCAGGACCATTTATCACATCATCAATAATCTACACGTTAAATCAGGAAAAAAAGGCACAAAACTCATCATTTCACAGACTGATGCCATTAGATAAGACTCATTTTTCCATACGAATGGTGGAAGGAAGACACCTTCATAGAACATTTGTGCATGCAAAAGAACACGGTGAGGATCTCAAAGTAGCAATAACTATTGGCGTTCATCCTGCAGTATCAATCGCTGGTGCATATCAGGCAGAATGGGGCGAAGACGAACTGGAAATAGCAAACTCGCTTTTGGCAGGAAAACTCACGCTCACAAAACTGCCATATTCTGGCATGAAGGTGCCGTCTGGTGCAGAAATCGTACTGGAAGGAAAAATACTGCAAGATAAAACCCACAAAGAATGGATGGTTGAGATGCTGCGAACCTATGATTTTGCAAGAGACCAACCTGTCTTTGAGCTTGAAAATCTATATTATAGGAATAATGCAATTTTCCATGATGTTCTGGCAGGGTATTCTGAACATAGACTGCTAATGGGAATGCCAATTGAAGCAAAACTTAACCGTGATGTCAAAAAAATAATTCCGCAAACAAAACAGGTGGTAATGACAAATGGCGGATGTAACTGGTTGCATGCAGTAGTGCAAATTTCAAAAAAGAAAGACGCTGATGCAAAAAAAGCAATTGAACAGACATTCGCAGCTCATCGCTCGCTTAAGATGGTAACAATAGTGGATGACGACATTGACCCGTCTGATCCAGTTCAGGTGGAATATGCAATGGCAACAAGATTCCAGGCTGATAAGAACCTTACAATAATTGAAAAGGTAAGAGGTTCAAGTCTTGATCCATCTAGTGATCAAAAGAACCTGCTTACTGCAAAGCTTGGAATTGATGCAACCAGACCTATGTCAAAACGACCAGAGGGATTCGAGATAGCAAAGATTCCAAGAGGAAATAAAATTTCACTTAAAGACTATTTGTGACGTTTTTAGGCAAATTTTCAAAGTTGAATGTTCAGACTTTGAATTTTTTTAATAATTTCATCATGGTTTGCTTCCACATCTAATGAGAAAATAAGTAATCCGTCATCTAGGAACAGCGTTACCAATTTTACGTATTCTTTGGCAGTTATCATCCAATTTGTCTTGCCTAGTGGTCCATCAAACATTTCTTCCATGTTTGCTTTGACTGATGCGTAATAGTGCGCCAAATTTCCTAGCTCTGCATCAAGAAGTGGCTTCTTGCCCTGATGCCTTGCAAATGCGATTAGCTTTCTATCTTTGATCCTTCCAACGAATCGTATTGAATCATCTATTGCTAGGACTTCATTGCAGGCTACAAGCGGAGTAATCTGTTTACTCATAGGTATTGCTCCAGAAAATGTTCCAATTTAATATTATTGTATGCCTTTCCAAGCTGAGTTTCTACCTCTTTTTAAAAGCCTTTTAACAATTAAACAACAATCAATTCCTAGACTGGCAATCTACTTATGTAATTAATAGATAAACCAAATGCCCTGATCTGTTTGGCATCAATGAAAAACTTCTTCAAAAATTTAGGACCTGGAGTTGTGACAGGTGCATCAGATGACGATCCTTCTGGTATTGCAACATATTCTCAAGCGGGTGCCCAATTTGGATTTGGTTTTCTCTGGCTTGCATTATTCCAGTATCCTATGATGACTGCAATTCAGGAAATGTGTGCACGAATTGGACTTGTTACTGGAGCAGGTCTTGGCAATGCAGTAAGAAAGCAATTCTCAAGAAAAGTGGTTTTTCCAATAACCACACTTCTTTTGATTGCAAACACAATAAACATTGGAGTGGACATAGGTGCAATGGCATTGTCTACAAATTTGATTTTTCCACAAATTCCAACCTTTGCAATTGCGCTGTGTTTTACAGGATTAATTATCGGAGCTGAAATTTTTATTCCTTACAAAAAATATGTCAAAATACTCAAGTATCTTGCATTTTCTCTGTTTGCGTATGTTCTTACCTCAATAATTGTTGGCGGAAGCATTGATGAAATAGTTTTGGCAAGCGTAATCCCACACGTGGAATTCAACTCTGCATTTGCAATGATGTTTGTCGCAATATTTGGTACAACAATTTCCCCCTATCTTTTCTTCTGGCAAACATCAGAAGAAGCGGAAGAAGATGTAGCAAAAAACAAAATCTCTGATGTAGGAACTGGTACACCGAAAATATCAAAACGAGAGATCAAAACAATGCGACTTGATGTCATGATTGGCATGGGTTTTTCTCAGATGATAATGTGGTTTATCATTTTGACTGCAGCTGGGACACTTCATGCTAGTGGAATAACAAATATTGCAACTGCAGAAGAAGCAGCAAAAGCAATTGAACCTCTGGTACAAACATTTCCACATTCTGGACAGATCTCAAAAATTATCTTCGCACTAGGTATAGTTGGTGTGGGGTTGCTTGCGATACCTGTGCTTGCGGGTTCTTCTGCATACGCACTGTCAGACGGATTTGGCTGGAAACAGGGTCTAAGTAAAAAATTTAGACAGGCAAAGGCATTCTATCTTACAATTATAGTTTCTACTGCAATTGGATTGTGGATTGATTTTATTAATATCAATCCAATTACAGCGCTAATCTACACTGCTGTGATTAATGGAGTTGTGGCAGTCCCAATGCTTTTTGTAATAATGAAAATAGCAAACAATAAAAAAATTCTCCACGAAAAAACAAACGGAAAAATCTCCAATATATTGGGATGGTTCACATTTGCATTGATGGGCATCTCAGTAGCTGTGATGTTTGCAATGTTTCTTTTTTCCAAATAACTATTCTATTTGCTTTTGATCAAGCTCGTTCCATTTCTCATCAATTATCGCAGAAACCACTTTACCATCAACTACGGTAACTATGATTGCATGAGGAGTGATCGCCTCTGTTACTATCTGATCAGTTCTGTTTCCATAACCTCCATGAAGCGAATCAAAACTGATTGGAATTACGTATTGTTCTGGAAACGATTCCAAAATTTTGACCTCTCCTACTTTGAGTGTTTCAGGTATTCCGTCAAATGCAAAAGTTGGGCTAGAAACGGTAAAGTTCTTTGCAATTGTAACTGGGATGGTTTCAATTGTGTCAGATCTTCCAATCTGCGGACTTGATTCCAAGTCTGCAACTATGCTGTTAATCTCATCCTTTAACCAAATCACTTTTTTAGGCACATTCTCAGACGTATCTGCCCATGATAGAGTATTTTTGAAAATGCCCTGAGTTATTTGAATTGAATATGTAAAGTAATCAGCTGAGCCTTGAATTGGCGGATAATTCTGCTGTGCAATATTGAAGAATTTGCTCTTTTTTATTGCGTGATGGATTTCTGCTATTGATTCTTCATTGACAGAATATGTTGAACCGTCTTCTTTTGTCATCTCTCCAGACAAAGTATCGATTGTTACAACATTTCTTATTCCAGCAATTCCACCTTCCCTTGATAAAATAATTGTAAATGGTCCATCCAATTTCACGATAGTCTTTGCAAGACTGATTGTGATGGTTGTTCCCTGCATCTGGCCTGAGTTGATTAATACTGTCTCCTTTTTGTTTTGCAGATCAAGTGTCAAATTGATTTTATCTCCAATTTGGTGCATGTTTGTATTTTTTACGTCGGTAATCGTTCCATCAAAACATAAAGTTGATTGTGTTTGGGTACATGTATTGCTTGGAGAAAGACTCATCCTTACTATTTCTATTCCATGCGACGTGGCGTGAACAACCGTTCCGGCATCTTTGTTGATTAGCATCCTTATGATTTCCCCAGCAAAAGGATTTGATTCCTCAACTGATCCCTTGCCATAGAAAACAAGATTGTTCTGACCTGCAAACGCATGATTTTGCTGCGAACTAATTCCAAAAATGATTAACAAAAATACTGTGCCTGTAATTACCTTGCTCATTTCTGATCTTTTTCATTTCCAATATATAATTAGTCACTGATAATTGCTACGCGTCTCTTATTAACAAATTTACAAAAATTGATTCAATGAAAGCAAAATATGTACTAGAACAGCTAGCCCTCGAGCAAACATGCGACATATTACTCAAAGAAAATGAAATTCGTTTCGTGGGATTAATTAATTCCATGGGACGGCTTGTGGCAGGTGGATTCAAGTCTTGCATAGATTCACCAGAAGACGAAGCTGAGCGACAAAAAATGTACATGGAACTTGTTCTGAGGATTTCAATGAGAAAAGACTTTGACTACTGCCTTGGTAAAGTCAGGTATTCTGCATCGCGAAGGGAAAAGGCAGTTATGATGAGCTTCCCAATTGATTCATTTGTGCTGTTGATTTCGGCAGAGCCAAATATCGATATTGACAAAACCGCAAGCAAAATAATCAAGACAATTGAGCTGAATTAGCTTTTCAAATTAGATTTTCTCGATAAACGGTTATACAGAAAGTAAAACAGTGCCCCTGATGCAATAACACCAATTCCCATGGAAATAACATATGGATTTAGCTGAATTATTCCTAAAATCGGTGTAATGATTCCAAGTACTGCAAGAACTGGAAATTTTTTTACGTTTAACGGTGATTTGAACGGTCTTTCATAATCTGGCTCCTTGTAACGCAACCAAATCAACGATAGATTCACCAAAATGAAAACCATGATTATTGTAAATACTGAGATATTTGCAATTGTTGTAATGTCTCCTGCAAACACAAACACTATTGACAAAAACCCGATGACAATTACTGCAAGCCACGGCGTATTTCGTTGTCGATGTACAATGCCGAAAATTGCAGGAAGCGCACTGTCTTTCGATATGCCATAAAGAATCCTTGATCCTGATACTAGCATGATGAGGACAGTGTTTGTAGTTGCAAATAATGCAATAAATGAAAGAATAATTTGTGCCTGTGGACCTAATGCCTTTTTTACAACATCGGCAAGCGGAGCAATTGAAGAATCCAATTCTTGCCAGCTAAGAACGCGAATTGTAGATACTGAAACCAAAACGTAGACTATTGCAGTAATCGATATTGAAAGAATAATTGCCCTTGGGAGTACTTTTTTTGGATTACGTATTTCTTCTGCAATATTTGCAATATTCTCAAATCCGATATATGCAAAAAACACTAACGTGAATGCAGAAAATATGCCACCTATCCCGTGAGGCGCATCAAAATAATCAATCTGTTCATTACCAAATAACGCAAATCCAATCCAAATAACAAGTGTAAGACCTGCTGCTTCTATTATAGTAAAAACTACATTCATCGAAGATGATTCTCTTATTCCAAAAAAATTAACAAATGACAACACAGTAATTACCAATATTGCTGAAATCAAAACTGGCGCGCCAAACAAGTCTGCAAAATATCCGCCAAAACCCAAAGCAATAGTTGACGCTGAAATTATTGCAACAAATAACGTGAGCCAGCCAACGATAAACGCAACAAAATTGTTTTTGAATGCATTTTTTACAAAAGAATACTCTGCAGCAGCCTTTGGATACATTGAGGAAAGCTCTGCATAGCTTAACCCTGTAAACACCGCAGCTAATGCAGCTAAAACAAACGAAATCCATAACGAGTTTCCCGCCATCCCAGCTGCGTCTCCAATGAGTGCATAAATTCCAGCGCCAAGTATGAGACCTACTCCATACATCGTGGTCTGAAAAAGACCAAGATTTCGCTTAAGCTCTATCATGATTTTTTGCTGTTTGATAATTATTTTATCTCTTTAATGAGATTCAAAGATGATAACTAGATTCATGCCTAATTTTCAGGATTGATAATCGTAATTTTCATTAAATACTGATAATGTGATAGTCCCTCTAAATTGGAGGGAGTGGCTGATTCTGTTTCCCCAACTAATCCTTGACACTCTCTTCCAGTTTTGATAACATGATTTCAATTATGAAAATTGTATTCTCTATACATATAGAATAAAGCAAAATTTTGTCTGTGAATGGAGACAAGAAATTTCTAATTTTTGCCCTGATTGGTGGTTTTGTTGCACTTGCAGCAATTTTTGGCTATGCGAGCATGGGGTACGTAAGACAGTTTAACATCTTTTGGCCAGAGGAAGTAAGACAGACGCTAGAATTTCGAAATGTGGATGGAGAAACGGTGGTGGTAGGAACAGTTGGAAACGCTGGTACAAACCCAGACTTGATCATGAGAACTGGAGACTTTTCCTATATTATTACGGTAAAAAATAAAGACACAATTCCGCATCAGTTGTATGTAGATAGCGTTGACATTAAAACAAAATTACTGCAACCAGAAGAAGATGACAAAATAATCATTCGCAGTAAAAATGATGCCATGTTTAACTATTATGATGTAGCTGATGGAAAAAAACTTCTTGGAACAATTCAAGTAGTCCATGTAATTCCAATTGACAGGCTAGAAGCAAATAAGAAGTAGTTGGCGTATCCATAGAGAATATATGATTTCAATAATAGGTGCTGGAAAAGTGGGTTCTGCGGTTGGGTTCCTCTGTGGATCTTTCTCACTTGATGATGTGGTTCTGATCAATCGAGACGAAAAAAAGGCAGTTGGTGAAGCACTAGATATCACAAATGCGATTCCCATGTCTTCATCAATATCAATTACTGGAACAAGTGATTATTCCAAAATAAAAGATTCCAAAGTAGTTGTAATTGCTGCAAGTAGTGGTGTACATCTACAAAGTAGAAGTGAGATAATGTATGATCAGGCAAAAATGATTCAAAAAATAGCCTCAAATATTGCAAAATATGCACCTGATGCCAATATTCTAATGATTACAAACCCTGTAGATGTTCTCACTTATGTAATACAAAAAGAGGCCTCGTTTTCATCAAAAAATGTAATTGGTGTTGCCTCAAATCTTGACTCTAGTAGATTTAGGTACCTCTTAGCACAAGAATTTGGAACAAACCAATCTAAAATTCAAGACGCAATAGTAATGGGCGAACATGACGATACGATGGTTCCAATATTTTCGCGAGCAAAATACAATGAAAAACCTGTAACTGATTTTTTAGACGATACACAAATATTGAAAGTTACTTTAGCTGTTAGAAACTATTGGAAATATCTGCGAGACTACAAGGGACATTCGGTTTTTGGTATTGCAAAGAACACATTTGATATAATCAAGAGTATACTCAAAGATGAAACATTAGATGTTCCTGCATCAGTTTTACTTGATGGGCAGTATGGATTGTGTGATGTTTGTATTGGGGTTCCTCTCACAATCAACAAAAATGGTGTAGCTAAAATCCATCAGATTGAAATTATACAAAATGAAAAGGAATCTTTGTCCCAGTCAGCTGATACTGTAAAAAATAATATCACAAAAGTATTAAAATTTCTGAAAAACTAGGTTATGATCTGATTTACCAGTTTTTGTAAGGATAAAATTCTCCTTATTGGGATCTTTGTTTTATGTGCAAATTCCCCAACGTCGATATCTAGCAGATCTTTTGCAATCATCATCTTATTTTGAAAGAATGACTCCAATTCTTTTCCAGTCAGGCTTAGTATCGTAATGGGATACAATTTTTTGTCTTCAATCATCCTTTCCAATCCTGCATCTTGGGGATATCTCCACGATAATACTTTTTGGGATACGCAATTTGCATATCTTATCACATCAGACGATACCTTGGTATTACAGACAAGCATTTCATTGTCAAATTTGTCGGTTAGGTCTAAGAATCGTGCATGCGTATATAGTGATTCTTTAAGTCCTGTGTATTTTCCAGGCAAATTATGATACTTACATTCAACGAGCCATTTTCTTTTGTCCCGGTCTGATTCCACTGTAAGATCCACCTCATGTGTGATACATCTTCCAGAAACCTCCGAACTTATTGATCTCACCCTATATCCATATTTCTCAAGAATTTGTCCAACAAAAGTCTCAAATGAAAATCCTGCAGGGCCCAACATCATTATTGATTCTTTTAGGCGGTATCTCTGCTTGATGGCTGGGCTTTCAGTTTGCAAAAGAAGCTTGAGTACCATACTATAGATTTGCTTTGTAGTCATTCCATGATGTATTTGGTGATAGACTTGTCTAGCTATCTTTCGCGCTGATCTTGGGTTTGCTCCTGCCCTAATGCAGGTGGATTCTACTTTTCTAACATCGAATCTTGCCTTTTCTCCATTTGCTTTTATTATGATAATTTTTTTCAAAAATCTTAATACATTCCAGGAGCCTGCTCTGGCATATGGCTGGGTGGGGATGATGGAGTTCTTGACACTGCGACCACATTGTCGATTCGTAGTATCATATTTGCAGTCTCTGTTGCTGATTTGATTATCTGTTCTTTTACTCTAATTGGTTCTAAAACATTAATTTTTTCAATATCCCCAATTGTGCCATTTATCACATCAACTCCAGTATACATGTCACCGGAATTTTGTTTTGATCTAAGCTGAGTTATTGAATCAATTGCGTTCATTCCAGCATTACGTGCAAGTGAAATTGGAATGGATTCCATTGCCTCTGCAAATTTTTCAACTACTAGTTGCTCTCTTCCTGATAGTGTCGGTGCCCAAATTCGTAACTTTGTGGCAATATACTCTTCCGGGGCACCTCCTCCTGGCACAAAATATGGTTTTTCAATTACATCCTTTACTACCATTATTGCATCATGAATTGCTCTTTCTACCTCGTCTACTACTCTTTGTGAACCACCGCGAATAAGGAAAGTAACAGCTTTTGGATTTTTACATCCTTCAACATATGTCCAATTATCGTCCTCAATTTGCTTTTCTTCAACGTTTTGAGCTAAACCTAAATCCTTTTCTGTAAGATCAGTTATGTTTCCGACCACCCTTCCACCAGTAGCTTTTGAAAGCTTATCCATATCACTTTCCTTGATTCTTCTTACTGCCAGGATCCCAGCCTTTGCAAGATAATGCTGTACTATGTCATCAATTCCCTTCTGGCATAATACGACATTTGCACCTGTTGATTTGATCTTGTCAACCATTTCTTTTAGAATTTGATTTTCTTCATCCATAAATGATTTGATTTGATTTGGTGATGAAATGTTTATTTTTGCTTCAAACTCTGTTTTTTCTATCTCAAGTGGTACACTGATTAATGCGATTCTTGCATTTTGAATTTTTTTTGGCATGTTATTATTTACGACTTCTTTATCAAGAACAATTCCATTAATCATCTGACTATCTGATATGGAGCCACCAGTCTTTCTTTCAACTTTAATGTTGTTTATTGATACTTTGAAACCTTCGTCTTTTCTCTCCATTATTAATAAGACTCCTTCAACTACCATTTTTGCAAGATCAGCAGCCTCAACTGCAACTAGTTTTGTGAGCATTGATGTTCTTGCTATTTTTTCTAGTGTATCTTTGTCGTTGATATCAATTTTTTTTGCAATTTCTATAAGTAGTGAAATTGCTTTGTTTGCAGCTTTCTTGTACCCATCTGCTATTATGATGGGATGAATTTCATTCTCAATTAGCGATTCTGCCTTTTCTAATAATGCCCCTGCGATTACTACTGCGGAAGTTGTACCATCTCCAACCTCACTGTCTGTTGCCTTTGCAACCTCTACCATCATTTTTGCTGCTGGATGTTGAACATCTATCTCTTTAAGAATTGTAGCGCCATCGTTTGTTATGGTGATATCACCTAAAGAATCAACAAGCATTTTGTCCATTCCTCGTGGACCAAGACTAGAACTGATGATTTCTGCAATTAATTTTGCAGCATTGATGTTATTTTTCAGAGCATCCCTTCCCCTTGACTGCTTTGATCCCTCTCTTAGAACTATGACTGGAACTCCTTCTGAAGTTGTTTGTAATGTAGACATGCATAAAAAATAAAATAATTCGTATTTATGGGATCGAGACAAATCTCATCATTGAGAATCTTATTTTGTTTTCAACTATGAAAATCGTCTCAGTCTTGTATATATTAGAAATTGTGACCGCATATATGATAAATCAATACATCTGGGTTGGTATTGCGATTGGTGTATTCATCGCAGGTCTGAGCGTTGGTATTGCGATAAATCAATACACAGTTACTCCTAATATGATGGCACAAAATATGCAACAAATGATGCAAAACCCGTCACAAAGACAACAAGTGATGAACCAGTGGATGCAAAATCCACAGGTCATGAATGATTGGATGAATACAATGATGTCAAATCCCCAAGTAATGCAACAAATGCATCAAATGATGATGGACAATCCAGAACACACTAAACAAATGCATCAAATGATGATGGACAATCCAGAACACATGCGTCAAATGTTGAAAATGATGCAAAACATGACTGATGTGATGGATCATAACCGAATGAATCCGATGATGGACAATAACCAATAATAACAAAGTCTTGATTTTTTATTTTCAAACTTGATTTTTTCCAACCCCTTTTAATCTTCTAATTTCAATTTTAAAATGATGAGGTGGCATTTTGAGGACTTTGTTTATGGTTCCATAGATGGCTCTAACGACTTTTGCAATAGTTGCAGGAACAATTGGAGCATCATTATCCCCAATGGTTATACTTATTCTTGGTTTTGCCAATCTGTTTGCTGATGGATTTTCAATGGCAATTGGAAATTATCAGGCGTCAAAAGCTAGACTAGAATTCATCCAAAAGGAAAGAAAAAGAGAAGAATGGGAAATTGACAACATGACCGAATCTGAAAAACAGGAAATACGTGATATTTATGCAAAAAAAGGATTCACAAGTGATCTTTTGGATGAAATTGTCAGAGTCATCACTGCAAGAAAAAAAGTTTGGATAGACACAATGATGAAAGAAGAGCTTGGTCTAATAGAAGATGGTAGAAAACCAACTGATACTGCACTAAGTACCTTTTTTGGATTTAATATAATTGGGCTTATCCCACTAATCCCGTTTGTCTTTCTTTATACTGCCGGTTTATCGGTTTCTATTTTTGATAGCTTTTTGTATTCTATTGTTTTTACCGGCGGTGCATTTTTCCTAATTGGAATAATCAAAGGAAAAATTGTTAAAAGGTCACTTTTTCGTTCTGGTCTAACTACCATAATGGTTGGTGGAATTGCTGCAACTGTAGCTTATGTGGTTGGCTACTTGTTGAGTTATTTTATCAAATAATTAGTAATTTGCTACCGCTTCTTCATTGTCGTTATCAAATATTTTAGAAAGTGCTCTATAGTACATCTTTCTCATATCTTCTTTATTACAAACAGTAAACAGCTTGACAATATCAGACGCAGTAACAATTCCCAATAATTGATCTCCATCTATTACTGGAAGCTTGCGTACTTTTCTGGAATACATCAAGTCTGCAGCAATCCAAGCTTCATCATCTGGTCCTATATGAATAAGAGGAGATGACATCACTTGTCTTACCTTTGTCTGTATTGGGTATGCGTGTGCAGCAATCTTTATTGCAAAATCTCTATCTGTCATGATTCCAAGCGGTGTGTTTTTTTCCATTATTAGAACAGCGCCGACTCCCGCTTTTTCCATCGTCTTTGCAGCTTCATTTACTGTAACTGAGGAATCCACTGAAATTATAGCCCTTGTCATTATGTCTTTTACAAGAACTGTTTGAGGCGTTTGTGCCATTGATTGAACAATAAACATTTGATATATGAGATCATATGCGAATTATCAACGCTGAAAATCAATTTAGATAATCAATGTGTGTTTTTAATCTAAGGTAAAATAATCGTTTTTGATCTTGGCAAACTCTAAAATCAAAAGAATTCTAGTCGCACTTGATGGTTCAAAAGGATCCTCACGAGCATTGGATGAAGCAATTTATCTTGCTAGAGAATGTCAGGCAACGCTTTTTGGTGTTTATGTAATTCCTCTGTTTTCGGTCAATTACAGAA
Organism: Nitrososphaerota archaeon; assembly: GCA_016215465.1. Classification (GTDB taxonomy): domain Archaea; phylum Thermoproteota; class Nitrososphaeria; order Nitrososphaerales; family Nitrosopumilaceae; genus Nitrosotenuis. Next base: position 72,910 of record JACRJT010000021.1, read on the forward strand.
AACCGTCATCTAGTTTAGCAAAGATGTTTTTGGAAAATGGACATAAAGTTCTCGAAGAAGCAAAAACAAGATCTGCACAAAATGGAATTTTATTTTATGAAAAAATTGTAAATGGGAACGAAGGATACAAAATTATATCTTATGCAAAAGGAAACAAAATAGACATGATAGTATTAGGATCGCGAGGAAACAGTAACGTCAAAGAGCTCTTTCTTGGGAGTGTATCACATTATGTGGTTCACAAATCACCGATCCCGGTTCTTGTTGTAAAATAACAAAATAATGATTCTCAAGCATGATATTCTTGTTCGCTGTATTTAATCCTCAAAAATCAATACCAATAACATGCTCATAAAGAATCCTGGTTTGCGTAGCACATTGATAAAAAAAGCAATAACAATTACGCCGCAAACAGGTATACTTGATGCAATTGAGGTAATCCAAAAATACAGAATTGGAAGACTGGCGGTTATAGACAGGACCAGAAAACCTGTTGGAATTATAACCGAAAAAGACATGCTCAAAGCACTATGTCCACTAGATAGCAAGCCAATTGGTTCAATTCAGGTGGGAGATTTAATGTCAAAAAACCTGATCACTGTAACAAAAAAAGATTCTGTGTATCGATGTGCAAAAATAATGAAAAACAACAACATAAGCTCAGTAATCGTGTTACACGATGATGGTAGTCTAGATGGAATTTTAACAAAGACTGATCTGGTTTTTAATTTTCTAAATCAAGAGTCCACTCCGCTTAAGGTATCGAAAATCATGACAACAAAAGTTGTTACTGTTTCACCAAAGGATTCTTTATTTTTGGTTGAAAGCATGCTGATAAACAACAAAATTTCCAGAGTAGTAGTTGTACAAAACCAAAAACCTGTGGGAATTATTACCTATAGGGATTTTATTCCAGCAAGAATACCAAATAGACTTGGGACGTATACGGATCCAAATGAGTTGAGAGATATGTGGTACAGCCCACATCCAAATCAATTCAACATAAATCAACTAAGTTATATCTTGACATTCAAAGCAGAGGATATCATGACCAAGAATCCAGTAACAATGGCGGACTCTGATGATGTTTCCATGGCTGCACTTGTCATGTATAGATATGGCATAAGTGGAATTCCTGTGGTGAAACAATCCAAACTTGTAGGAATCATCACAAAATCTGATATTGTATTTGCATTAGCAGAAGAAGCTTGACATTCCAGAACGACTATTTCACAACCGATCATCTAAAATGATACACGATAGACTACATGCAGGAAAGCTTCTTGCAGAAAAACTAGCCCCAATTATCAAAGACAAAAGCTGCCTTATTCTTGCCATACCGCGAGGAGGTGTAATCGTAGGTGATGAAATTGCCAGAAGACTAAATCTCCCATTAGATATCATAATTTCCAAAAAACTCACTCCTCCCGATTATCCCGAATATGCAATAGGCGCAATAACCTATGACGGTGTTCTGTATTATGGACATGAATGGGAGAGATATGCAAATGATCCTCGATTTGAGGCTGAAATAAATAAAAAGAAAACAGAGGTCACAAGGCAAATCGAAGCATATCGTGGAAATACCAATTACAATTTTGATGATAAAACAATAATTTTAGTAGATGATGGGATAGCAACAGGAGCCACTGTCTGTGCCATATTGCAATGGTTATTACAAAAACAAGTCAAAGAAATAATTTTAGCAATCCCAGTAATTCCATTTGTTACTCAAGAAATTATTAAGCAATTCAGAATTCAAATAATTACATTAGAAGCACCAATAGATTTTTCTTCAGTTGGCCAATTTTATAGAAAGTTTGATCAAGTGCCTGATCAAATAGTTATCAGTATATTGGAAAAATATAAATCAAAATAAATCCGATATTACCTTACAATTAAAACAGCACAGTCTGCTAACTCTGAAACCCTTCTACTGACACTACCCAAGGTTTTGATCTTACTTATTCCATGTAACCCCTGACTTCCAATTACTATTAGATCTATCAATTTTTGTTTGGCAGTCTTGAGTATTTCTTCGGCTATATTCCCATTAATTATTAATTTATAGTAGGCTTTCACTCCTTTTGATTTACAATAAACAGAAGCTTGATAGCTCAACGTTCGTTCTGCTTCTGCCTTTGCCGATTTAATCAATTTAGAGTGTAACTCTTTTGCAGTTGTACTTTTGACAAGCCCCATCAACGAACCTGGAGGAATCACATTACTGACAGTTATTACCGTACACAAATAGAGTACACTGTCCGTATTTTGAGCTATTTTTATTGCCTCATCTAGCGCTTTTTTTGCAAATTTTGAACCATCAAATGGAACAAGTATTCTTTCGTACAACATGGTTTATTGCCTATTTTACTATCAATACAGGGACGTGTGACTTGTGCAGAATTGCATTTGATACACTTCCTAGAAACAATTCCTTTACTCGTCCCTTTCCATGTGCACCAATTACTATCAAATCAAATTTTTTGGATTTTGAAATGTTTATGATGTGTTCTATTGGACTTCCAAAAGTTATCGTATACTTGTATACAATTCCTTTTTTTGCTGCACGAGTCTTTGCATTTTCCATGAATTTTCCAGCTTCTTTTTTTTGATAGATCTCATAAGGTACAACAGATGGCATAAAACCAGTAGGAAGAAATGAAATCGCATGAACTCCTAAAATGGTAGCATGACAAGCCCGAGCTATCTCAATTGCACTATCTAAGGCAGCAAATGAGGTTTTAGATCCGTCCATTGGAACAAGGATTTTTTTAATTTTATTTTGAATCATGATGTAGAGTTTTTCTTATTTTAATTTAAACCTCTTGCTAAGATTATCACATCTAATAATTGAAAATTCTCATCTTTGAAAATCGTATTGTGCCTTTAACTACAATCAATGCGTAAATTGTTTTGCACAAGAGCAATCTTGTGCGTGTAGACGGGAATGCAGGGTGTGATAACCCAACGTAAAGTACTGCGGTATGATACGTCTTAACATTCTCGTCTTTTTCAATTCTCGAAATCTTCATTACTGTTAAATGTTCTATTTTGATATTCAAATTAAAATGAAAGGTGATTTTTCAAAAATTCTTGTTTGCTGTGACGGATCGAAATATTCCGAAAATGCAATCAGAAAGGCATGCATCTTGGCAAAAAAATACCACTCTGAACTGACATTAATTCATGTGGTTGATAGGACACGAAAATCCGATGTCTTTGCCGGAAACGAATATACCCAAATTCTAAGAAAATATGCAAAATCTACGCTTGAAAAAGCCAAAAAAATAGCAAACGAGGAGGGTTTTGAGCCAAAAATAGTCACAAAGGAAGGAAATGTGGCAAATGAGATAATCAAGTTCTCAAAAGAGGCAAAAACAGACCTTCTAGTTGTTGGAAGTAAGGGGCTTGGAGCAGTATTACAGTTTTTCCTTGGTAGTGTTTCATCAAAAATTGCGAATCATGCCTTATGTTCCGTCTTGATTGTGAAATGATGTCTCAAACTTGATAATCATATCTTGCTTTATTAAAAATAAAGACTGTGTGACTTTGTGGTAGCGATTCCAAGTAAAGTAAGACAGATGATCCAAAGACAGCAAATAATCATTATTGGCTCCGCAGATAAATCGGGACTACCAAACGTGTCTCCAAGGACTAGCTTTTATCTGGATCAGGATGGATCAATTTACTGGCTAGAACTTTTCAAACACAAAACGTTTAGGAATTTTCAAAAGAATTCTTGGTGTAGTGTGGCAGTATTTGAGAAAAAAAAATTAATTGGTTATCAGATAAAAGGAAAAACAAAAATTATATCTGATAAAAAAACAAAACAAGAAATCACAATCAGAATTATAGACAAACTTACTAGGCTTCATAAACAAAGGATTCTAAAACATGCAAATAACAAAACCGTAAACGTCATCAAGTTTACCGGACAAATCCTCTACTCATTAAGCCCAAACGAAATTGCCGATTCTCCCTTGAAATTGGATGCAAATAATGAATCTCTAAAAACTGCAAACATGCAATGGTAAAAAATCAACATGAGCATGCATAATCGAGCACTGTGTATGTTTTGTGAACACCCAAAATCAATTTATGCTGATAAAAAACAATGGCTCATACATCTTTCTACGCACAGAGAGGCAATTATTAGATACATTGTAGATCACTTTGAGAAATGCCCTCTGGGTGCATATCCAAAACTAATCAAAGATAAGACTGAATATGCCTCGCATATACGGTGGGCTCACACAAAAAGGGAGTTGTATATTTGGGCATATCACAATCTCGTAGAATCTCAGATTGCGATTTATCCATGACTAGCGCAATCGTTTGTAAACGGTCTTAAATTCCTCTGCAATAGTATATGCCAAATTTTGCAAATGTGTTATTTCAATCATGCTTGTCTTTCCCCTTGCAATCTGCCTCAGCAATGTCATACACTGATGTATTTTGTTGTGACTGTCCTCAGTTGAATCATTTGGTCCATCGATTACTGTCAACATATGGAAGCATACGTTAAACTCTAAACAAAATTGCAAAATTATATGCTCCCAGTCTTTTGCAGTTGTAGGAATTCCCATTCCATTAGCTAATGCCTTGAATTCGTTTTGTCTTGTTTCAAGCAATAGATCAAGTGATTCTTTTGCCTTTTTTGCTTCAAACCCTTCGAGTTTTTCTAGTATTGCCATATAGATGCAAAAAATAATTATGATATTTAATATTTAATGCAAAATTCAGCCTTGATTTTCAATAAATACGGTATTATCTCTGATAATCATGTTTTAACCTTTTAAACACCAATGCAATTCGTTTTGTTATGTGTGCATCATTAGTTCGTGACATAATGAAAAAAAACGTCATATCAATTGACTCATCCATGACAGTTAACGATGCTGCAAAAATGATGGATGATGCGTCAATTGGCGCAATTGTTGTGCTTGAAAATGGCATTGCTGTCGGCATAATAACTGAGCGCGATCTGGTAAGAAGAATAATTGCTAAAGAAAGGCCTCTATCAACAAATGTTAAAGTGGCAATGTCGTCTCCACTCATTGTGATCAATCCCGATGATACTGTATGGGATCTTGCGCAATTAATGAAAACACGTAGAATTCATCGAGTTCCCGCAGTCAAAGACAACCGACTTGTTGGAATGGTAACTACGTCTGATATTGTCAGATTGTGCAGTATCGGCTCAGATGATGAGATGAGCAAAATTACAGAACAAATTCTTTTGCGAATGAAACCAAAAGAATAATGATCTTTCTTACAATGCTTGAAAGAAAATAATTATTCAAATTTTTTCATATTTGAGATTTTAATGATGCATCATGTTCGAATCTATCCCATGGATAAACAATATACTCATTACCATTTGTCAATTCTGCATAAACTAACTGTTTTGGATAATGTTCTTTTCTCCTTGCAAAAAGAGTTGCATAAACTAGGCTGTCTTGATTGTCTGCCTTTTCAATAATTCTTCTAAATGTTTCTCCAGTGTCATAAATATCGTCTACAAACAAGGAGTCCGCAGATATTGTCTCCTCATCTACTAAAATTTGTTTTATTCCTAATCTGTCTGCTACTAGGCGTGCAGGCACCAAACCTCCTCTACTTACAGTCGAAATACTTCTAAATGAAATTCCTTTATCTAAAATCTTCTTGACCAATGTAGCAGTACACGCCTCAATGCTTTCCCAGCTTTTACAATCGTATGTTGTTTCCTTTCCCATAATACTACAATAAAACACCACATTATGGGTTTAACGGTAATTATTATGACTGAAACCCAAATGTGATAATTTTGTCCTTATTTATCTAGCCTAATAGCTGAATCTCAGTATTGTATAAGGTTAACAAGATTCTAGTTCCCTTGGATGGTTCGGAAAATTCCCTTAGAGCACTGGATGCTGCAATTTTTCTTGCAAAACGATGCAATGCAAAAATAGTTTGCCTCTATTCCATTGTAATTATTCCAATAACAGAAGCTCAAATGGCCGCACCAATTCAATTTCAAATCGAAGAGGAAAAATACGCAAGAAATGTTTTAGAAAAAGCAAAGAATCTTGCCAAACAAAACAGTATTGAATTTTCACAAGTAATCAATTTTGGAAATGCAGGATATAATATAGTCAAATATGTCAAAAGCAAGGCCAACAAAGTTGACTTGGTTGTTATTGGCTCGCGAGGAAGGGGAGCGATAAAAGAAATCTTTCTTGGGAGCACCTCAAACTATGTCTTACACAAGTCTCCCGTACCTGTTACCGTAGTAAAATAACTGCACCAAAAAAATTAAGATTGGCTGTCAAAACACAATTGATTTAAGACATTCCTTGGTAGGTCAAACATGCGACTACAAAACAAGGTTGCGATAATAACTGGAGCATCAAGCGATATTGGAACGGACATGTCCAAAAGATTCGTAGATGAGGGTGCTACAGTAATAATGCTTGGAAGAAACATCAAATCCCTTGAAAAAGCACACTCGACAATAAAAAATCAAGATTCGGCAGTTTCAATATCATGTGACATCACCGACGAATCTCAAGTGTTAAGTGTGGTAGAACAGATTGTAGACAAGTACGGCAAAATTGATATTCTTGTAAATAACGCCGCAAAAATTAACGATGCGATTCATTTTCACGAAATGAAAGACTCGGATATTGTGGACTTGGTTAACACAAACATTTTGGGTACATTCAAAATAACAAAAGCAGTAATTACAAAAATGCTTGATACCAAAGAAGGCTGTATCATAAATATTGGATCGATATCAAGTGAGCGAGCAATTCCCAAAGTTCACCTTGCTGTTTATTCCGCAACAAAGGCGGCACTTAGCATGTTCACAAAATCAATCGCAGTCGAATATGCAAGAAGAAACATCAGATGTAACTGCCTAAATCTTGGAATAATTAATGCTGGAATGATAAAACCCTATCTTGAAGATCCTCTAGCAAGAAAAGTTTTGGAGGAAAGACAACCACTCAACAGAATTGGTGAGCCAAGTGATGTATCAAGCGCAACAGTATTTTTGGCGTCAGATGAAGCCAAGTGGATAACTGGAACTATCCTAAACATTGATGGTGGTAAATCTGCATCAGAAGGGTAGCTGACAATCACCGCTTTTCACTTTTAACCGATGCATCTCTGTAACACGTCACAGTAGAATTTGTTACCGAGTAGATTACAAGTATGGCAAATAGCATGGTGAAGGAAAACCTTCTTTAGAAAAAACTGTTATTTTTAGAAAACGAATTCGAATTTTCTTTCTTTGTAATTTTTATCTAATTTTCCAACAATCGGAATCTTGTTTCCACAAAACTTGCATTTGTTGTCGTCATCTAGATCCCACTTTAGAATTTCAAAGTTGTATCTTCTGATAACCACTTTGTTGCATTCAGAACAATAGGTGTGTTCGTATTTGTGACCTGGGACATTTCCAATGTATACGTATTTCAGGCCCTCCTTTTTTGCAACATCATAATGATTCTCAAGTGTTTTAATCGGTGTCGGCTCAAATTCCATCATCTTGTATGAGGGATGAAACTGCAAAAAATGAATTGGCATTTCGGGGCCACATGTGTCATACACAAACTTACAAAGTCTTTTTGCATGTTCCAAATCGTCTCCGACTCCAGGCACAACTAAATCGGTAATCTCTACATGTATGTCAGTCAAACTTTGCAATTGCATTACCGTATCAAATACTGGCTGGGAACTTGGGATTCCTACATATTTTCTCACAAAATTTTGTTCACCGTTTCCCTTGAAATCAATAGTTATGCAGTCAAGAAATTCCTTCATCATTCCAATTGCTTCCGGGGTAGAATATCCGTTTGAGACAAAAATGTTGAAAAGTCCTCTCTCCTTTGCCAGTACCCCACAGTCTCTTGCAAATTCGATGAAAATGCTTGGCTCATTGTAAGTGTAGGCCATACCATGACATCCATAATTTAGCGCCATATTGACAAGATCTTCGGGCGTATGATCAGCGCCTTCTATTTTTCTTCGTTGGCTGAGATCAAAGTTAATACAATATTTGCAAAGCCAATTACAACCAGTTGTCCCTATTGAGAAAATATTTGTTCCAGGCCTGTAATGAGTTACTGGTTTTTTCTCAATTGGATCTATGTGTGCCGCAGCAACCTTGCCGTGTACATATAAGACAAGCTTTCCATCCTTGTTGCCTCTGATCCCGCACAAACCAATCTGACCTTCTCCAATTTCACAATATCTTGCACACGCCAAACATCTCACCTTGTGATTTGGGAGTCTTTCATAAAGGATGGCTTCTTTCTGCATTGCAATATTTCGTTTTCTGTATGATATTAATTCGGAAAGCAATTATCAACCTTGGAAATTATGTTCTGAGCTAATCTATGGCAAAACGATTTGTTTTTTAAATGTCTGACAAAATTTTCGTTGAAACCGTACACGCAACTCCAACTTTCAAGAAAAGATTTGAGTTTGTAGAAAGAAAGGGATTGGGGCATCCAGATACAATATGTGATTTAGTAATGAACAAAGTTTCAATTGAGTTGTCAAAATTATACCTAAAAGAAACAGGCATAATCCAGCACCACAACATGGACAAAACATTGTTTGTTGCAGGCCAAACCGAAAACAAGTTTGGTGGTGGCAAAGTACTAAAACCGATGAAGCTTGTCATGGGTGATCGAGCAACGACTAATGTTGATGGTCGCCAATTACCGATTGGAGATTTCGCAATCACCACTGCAAAATCTTGGTTTGAGAAAAATCTTCGCTATGTAAAAGATGAACATGTGGAATACCAATTGGAAATCGGCCAGTCATCAGAACAACTACGCTCTATTTTCAAAAACCCAAAATCATTTACGTCCAACGACACTTCGGTACTGGTAGGGTATGCACCATACACAGAAACAGAATCCATAGTTCTTGGCATGGAACAACACATAAACTCAAAAAAATTTAAAGCGGAATTTCCAGCCTCTGGAGAAGATGTCAAAGTAATGGGATTCAGAAACGGAGAATGTCTTGATCTTGCGGTAGCAATTGCCTTTGTTGATTCATTTGTGGACTCACAAAATGATTATTTTAAGAAAAAACATCAAATGCTTGAGGCAATAACTGAATTTGCAAGGAAGAAAACCACACTCAAAATTCACGCCGCAATTAACTGTCTTGATGATGAAAACAAGGGGATTGAAGGAACGTATCTGACAGTTCTTGGAACGTCAGCTGACAATGCAGATTCAGGTGAGGTTGGGCGAGGAAACAAGGCAAATCGTGTTATTTCCCCAAGTAGACCTGCCGGAGCAGAAGCAATCGCTGGAAAAAATCCCGTAAGCCACATTGGAAAAATCTACAATGCACTATCATTCAAAATTGCAGATGAAGTACACAAAAATGTTTTAGGATTTGATGAGGTCTTTGTTTGGATGTATAACATAATTGGAATGCCTGTAAATGATCCAAAGGCTGTTGTCGTTCAACCGGTCACAAAAAATAATTCAGAAATCAATCCCTCACAAATAAATCAGATAAACGAAATAGTTAGCAGTAATCTTGAAAAAATGGACGAGTTTTGCAAGAAATTATTGTCAGAACAAATAGAAATCGCATAAATTCACCCTTTTATGACACCTAACGGAACTAGTCTTGCTACCTTGGTTGCAATCCCGAGATCATGTGAAATGGTTGCAACAGTGTCGACGTCTTTGTAAACTTGGGGGGCCTCTTCTACTACATCGTACCTTGTCATCGATTTTATGAAAATTCCTTTCTGCTGCAGTTGTTCTATTACTTGTTTGTAATTGTAATTTTTATGAGCCGCAGTTCTTGACATAAGCCGTCCTGCACCATGCACCGTTGAGCCAAAGGTAAGCTCAAGAGAATTTGGTTTTCCTACAAGTATCCAACTTGCAGAACCCATCGAGCCTGGGATAAATGTCGGCTGGCCAATTCCTCTGTATTTTTGAGGAATTTCAGCACTACCTGCTGCAAATGCTCGTGTTGCTCCTTTTCTGTGAACAACAACTAATTTTTCTTCTCCATCCACAACATGTTTTTCTACTTTGGCACTGTTATGAGCAATATCATATACCAGTTTCATGTCAAGATCTGACTCTGACTGATTAAAGACACGCTCAAATGACTTCCTTGTCCAATGAGTAATCGTTTGTCTATTACTCCATGCGTAATTAAAGGCACATTTCATTGCCTTTTTGTAAGATTCACCTTCTTCAGAAACATTAGGAACGCAAGCAAGCTGCCTGTCGGGTAATTTTATTCCATATTTTTTATAGCTCTGTTCGCACACCTTCAAATAATCTGTGCATATTTGATGCCCAAGACCTCGTGAGCCACAGTGAATTAGAATGGTGATATTCCCTTCGTTTGTTATTCCCATTGCTTCTGCAGCTTCTTTATCAAATATTTTGTCCACTTTTTGTACTTCGAGAAAATGGTTTCCAGACCCAAGACTCCCAAGCTGTGGTGCTCCTCTCCTATGCGCCTCTTCTGAAACCTTGCTAGGATCTGCCCCAATTATACATCCACCCTCCTCACACAGCTCAGCATCTTCTTTAGTTGCATAACCATGATCAATTAGCCACCCAATACCTTGTACCAGAACTTCATCAAGCTCTGATCTGTTCAAATGTATGCATCCCTCACGTTTACTCATTCCAACTGGAATTGACTCAAAAAGATCAGTTATCAATTCCTGTAGTTTTGGTCTTACATCATTTTCTGTCAGATTGGTTCTGATCAATCGTACTCCACAGTTGATATCATATCCAACACTTCCTGGACTGATCACTCCCTTTTCTGCATCCATTATTGCTACTCCTCCCACTGGAAAACCATATCCCTGATGACCATCTGGCAACACTATGACGTTTTTCTGAACTCCAGGCAATGTGGTTACGTTGACTGCTTGCTGAATTGTTTTGTCTGACATCATCTTTCCCAACAGTTCTTCATTTGCAAATATTCTGACAGGAACTTTCATTCCAATAGAAGAATCTACTTCAATTTTGTATTCCAGACTTCCTATCTTAGTAACTTCCATATTCTAAAAACAAAACCTTGAATCAAATCATAATGTACGAATAATCTCACTTAAGGGTCTTCTTGGAGTAATCTCTGGTTTTTCAGCTGGTATGCCAACAACTAGCATGGCAACCGCCCTTAGGCCAGAAGGTAAATCTAGAACTCTGGTAACTTCTTCCTCAATAAAAGAGCCTATCCAGATGGAGGCAAATCCCAAAGAATGAGCGGCAAGCTGCGCATACGAACAAGCAATCGTAGCATCCTGGATACAATAAAGATCTTCACCTCTCTTTCCATACTCTCTTGCAGAAGTAACTGGATCCGCACAAAAGACAAAAACCGCTGACGCATTTTCTATAAAATTTTGTCCATGTGCAGCAACAGCTAGTCTTTTTTTGTCCTCTTTTTTGGTTATGACAAAAATCTGATATGACTGTAGATTTCCAGCAGAAGATGCCCTTGTTGCAGCAGTGAGAATTTTTTCAATGACATTATCTGATATTTTCTGTTCCTTAAATGCGCGTACTGAATGCCGTGATGAAATTAAATCAAAAAACGACATAATCAGCATAAGAAAGTACAACCAATTTAACTGACTTATGATTATCATCACTGAAAATAAGCAAGAAACCTTTCAAATCTTGTTGAGTAATTATGGTATTGACAAATTTTACAGTCATTGGTGGATCGGCATCACAATCTCTTGCAAAAAACTTGGCAAACAAGTTGGATGCCAATTACATCAAAACTGATGTACGAATATTTCCAGATGGGGAAAGCAAAGTTATCATTGGAGGTAAACCAACAGGCAAAACAATCATCGTACAATCTGCATATCCTCCAATTGACTCCAATTTCATTCAAGCGCTATCGCTGATCTCAAAAGCAAAAGAAACATCATCACAAGTTTTTGCAGTAATTCCATATCTATGTTATATGCGACAAGACAAAGAGTTTCTTTCAGGAGAGATTGTTACGAGCACCGTAATTGCAAAGATGCTCAAGGCTGTAGGAGCAAGCAAAATAGTAACTGTGGATATGCATAGTGAATTGGCAATCAAATACTTTGATGTACCAATAAGAAACATTAGTGCAGTATCAAAATTGGCCTCATTTTTCAAAAAATTGAAACTCAAAGACCCATTCGTAGTTGCACCTGATCTTTTTTGGGCGCCTCAAGCCAAACAATTCGCCAAAATTCTTGATACCGAATCTACTGCCATAAACAAACAGAGAAATAGAAAAACTGGAGAATTAGAAATCAAACAATCCCAAAAAAGGGATTTTGACGGTAGAGACATAATTTTGGTTGACGATATGATAAGCACTGGAGGAAGCATTGTAAAAGCAACAGAATATCTTAAACGGCAAAATTGTGGGCGCATCTATGCTGCATGTACACACGCTTTGTTGGTTGATGATGCAGAAAAAAAGATCAGAGACGCAGGCGTCTTGAAAATAATCAGCACAAACACCATTCCAGGAAAAACCAATGCAGTCGACGTTTCAGATATACTGGCAAAATCTCTGTAATTAAAAAAATATTTGCTGTCTATCTCTCCAAGACAAAGCTTCGCTTTAATGTAGGAGTTTCTTTTATTGTCCTTATCATCATATCAGCTCTTTTCCCAACTCCTATCGGTTCTATCTCTTTTAACAGATCTTGTGCCCTGCTTAGCTTGCGAGATTTTTCAGCGTACACTGTAAATAAAATATCATCCTTTGATACAGGATCACCGATTTTTTTGTTAAAAATTATTCCTGCTCCCTTGTCTTTTGGTGCTCCAGCACTTCTCGCTATTTCAACAATTGCGCTATTACTAATCCATAATACCTGTCCCTCACTTTTTGCCTTAACTTTGAGTGTCTCATTGCCAATTGGAATATCATCGGGTTTTATGGAAGAATTGCCTCCCTGTGCATTAATTATCTCTCTGAGCTTTGCTTCAGCCTTTCCTGTCTTTATGATATCTTTTGCCAAGGCGTAACCGTTCTTTTTTCCAGTAATCTCAAAAATAGCACCCGCAATACTACATGCCTTATCTATCAGATCTGGAACATTGGATTCATTCATCAAAACCTCTAGTGCCTCTCTTGCCTCAAGTGCGGGACCAACAGTATATCCAACAGGTTGTTCTCCATATGTAACAACACAATGTGTGTGTATATTCAATCTCTTTCCAATCTCAATTAGATCCTTTGCAAGATAATCTGCCTCGCTTATTGTTTTCACCTTAGACCCTCTTCCCGTAGGTATGTCAATTACAAGGTGGGTTGCACCGACTGCTCTTTTTTTACTCATTATGGATGGCAACAATAACGGATCAATATACAGAGGATACTCGGTTTTGACAAAAATATCATCCGCTGGCGCTAGATCCAGTGCACCGCCCCATACCAAACAACCATTACATTTCCTAACTACCTTTTTCATTTTGTCATACGTCATGCTTACCGGCATCAGAACTTCCGCTCTGTCTGCTGTTCCAGCAGCAGATGTTATCGCTCTTGATGAAGTTTTTGGAATCACCAAACCTGCAGATGCGACAATCGGCACAACCAGAAGTGTTGTCTTATCTCCCGGCACCCCTCCAATACTATGTTTATCTACGACAACCCTGTTTCCAAGTTTCAGCTGTTTCCCAGTTTCTACCATTGCCAAAGAGAGACTTGTGGCTTCATCAAGATCTATTCCGTGAATGTGCAACGCAGTAACAAACGATGCAATTTCACTTTCATTCAGGTTTCCGGTAACAACTCCTCTGACAATTTCAAAAATTTCATTACGCAAAAGCTTTTTCCCATCTAACTTGGCTCGAATAAATTGTAACGATTTTGGAAATGCAGAAATTTCAACATCAATTATGCTTGGGACAGATCCAAGTAGTAATCTGACTTCTTCAGTTATTCCAATATGGCCTTTTTTGACGGATTTTGTGGCTATGTTTACTATGGCAGTAATTCCCTTTTTTGCCTTTAATATCACCCTACCAGAAGCGGTAACACCAATCTCATCGGCGTCTGTCTTGTTTAAAAAAACTACTGGCTTTCCACCAGATTCAATACCCAAAATGTTAATTTTTAATTGCAATGACATGTTGAATAGGTGATGGCATTTTACATATTCAGTAATTATCAAAACTGATTTTTGCCAAGTTGTATTTAATGATCTTTTATAAACTCTAAATTGTGAAAAAACAGGTCAAAATTCTTGTACCATTAGATGGCTCCAAGAATTCACTTAGAGCGCTGGACACAGCAATTTTGCTTTTTAAGAATCAGAATGTAATCATTACTGGATTCCATGTGATTCGTTTTCCCGTAATGTTTAGCAAAGAAATACGAAAGCAGTACATAACAAATGCCCATAACATCATGAAGGTAGCTTTAAAACACACAAAACAACACGGTGTTAGATTTGTAGATAAAATTCAATACGATGGGTACATAGGAAACACAATTGTAAAATTTGCACAAGATCATAAGTTTAATCTGATAATAATAGGATCAAGAGGCCCAAATCCAATCGCAGAAATGTTTCTTGGCAGTGTCGCAAACTATGTGATCAACAAAGCAAAGATGCCAGTCTTGTTGGTAAAATAATTGATATTTTCAGTATTGAAAATCGTAAAATGCCATTTTATCCTAATGAACTCTGTTTGTAATTATGAAAATTGATGAAAAACCGGACGAAGACTATGAAGAAGTCAAAATAGAACAGCTTGGTCTATTGGATTCAATGACTGGTATAATGATTCTGCAATCATCTACTGGAAAACAATTTCACATAACTGCGTTTTCTGCAGAGATTGCGGGATTTATTGCTAGTTTCATGGAGGGAAAGCGCGAGATTCCTCCAACAATTTATGGTATGTTTGAGCAAATGTGCGAAGAAAATGGATTATTTTTGGTTAGAGTAAAAATCTATGAAAGTGGCGGTATCTTTCGAGCAAACCTCTACTTTACAGGCAAAAAGGAAGTGATCCTCCGCAACTATAGATCTTCTGACGCAGTTGCACTTGCAACATTTTATAATGTTCCAATTTTAGTTAGAAAAAATCTCTTAAAAGAACAAGAGACAAAAAAACCCAAAAACAATTCACTACCAATAAAATAATTTTATTATTGATCTGCATCTATTATATTTAAAAATAAAAAACGAGCTATTTTTTTAGCTCAAGTACAAGCTGATTTCGCAGCATCTCTGCATGTTTTCCCTCATCTGTTATGATAGCTTTCCAAACTCTTTCGGAACCTTCACTATCGCACTTGTTTGCGTCTTCCAAATAACCTCTCGCATGCGATAAGAATTGAAGTTTTTTTGCAAGTTGTTTTGTCATGTTATAACAGTTGTCGTCTAAACAAAGTTTTGTCATGGTCGTTTTTCTCATACAATGAATTTAATCCCAGTTACGATTATCACCAATGATAATCCGCTTGAAATTCCTAGATCTATTACTAGCTAAATTTGTCTTGATCTTGAAATTTTAGAATATATTCAAACCAAATGACTAAAATTATAAGATCAAATCAGCCATAGACTGAAAACAAAGGAAGTTTTGAAGATTCACTTGGTTTTATTGAATAGATTTCTTTTACTATTAACGCCCAAACTGAGACTGGTCCAGAATCGAATTTAAGCTCTTTTAGTTTGTTTGTACATTCTGAAATTAATTCTGGATCTGTTACTTCTTCCGCATCTCCCTTCAATTGGAATCCACCCCTATTTACTTTGTCAACGATTGCCGCTGTAACTCTTGGCCATCGCTTAATATTCGTAAATGTTTTGTTTCTATATGCATCTGCAAACACAATCTTGTCACCAAGTACTGCCATGACATATCTTGGTGAAATGTTTGGTATCCCTAAGGCATCTACGGTTGCTACTACCACTACATTGCCTTCCTTTGCAATGAGGCTGACTATTTCATCGTCAATCTGATTCAAAAACACCACGCCAAGAAATTTTCATTTTGTTCACTTTACTAATAACACTGGGCATTGAGCCAACTCAGAAACCTTTCTACTAACACTTCCAAGCGCCATTATTTTACGAATTCCTGCGAGTCCTTGGCTGCCCATCACTATCAAATCTATCTCCATTTTTTTTGCAAATTTGAGTATCCCATCTGCTACTGAGCCTGTAATTATTTTGTAATCCGCATCCACTCCTTTTTCCTTACATCGTAATACTTCATTACGAAGTATCAAGTCACTTTTAGAAACTGCGTTTTTTAAAACCTGTCCAAATTTTTTCATGTCAATAATAACATCTGGACTGTCATAAACTGGAGGTACCATAGTTAAAGCATCTATTACATGAAGTAAGTGTATGTTGGAGCCAAATTTCTTTGCAATTTCAATTGCCTCCTCAAGAGATTTTTTATAATATTTTGAACCATCATAAGGTATGAGAATCTCTTTATATTTTCTACCCATAGGATAGATTAACTGCTTTTGTATAATACCTTATAGAGAAATATCATATCTGATAATATCACATCTGGTTTTCGGTTTCGGATTTGATACTAAAACAAACCTAGATGATGTTTCTTCCGCTTTCTCTTGTTGCAATGTCAAATGCTTCTTCTACATTCGTTATGAAGATCTTTCCATCTCCTCTGTTGCCAGTATGTGCCGCATCAATAATTGCCGAAACAACATTTCCTACTTTCGAGTCATCTACTATTGTTATTACGGTGTTTAGCGTATTGAATTCTGCTTCGTGCTTGGCAGTTCCTCTGGATCCTTGTATTACCGGCCTTTGGCCAGATCCAACGCCACGTGATTGAGTAATTGTGGTCCCTCCAACACCGGCAGCCTTCAACGAATCCACAACATTGGCAAGCTTATCTGCTTGTATGATTGCCTCTATCCTTTTCATGCATAATGATATCTGATTCTAACTTAAACATTAATCGATGATTATCAGATACGGTTTTGATGTTTTGAATAACTATCTATTTTTTGCAAATGCTCCCTGATGATCGCTAAGGCAACATTTGCATTCTTTTTTGTAACATTCCTGTACTGATTCGTGACCACACGATCCACAATCACAAGTTTTGTCTTCTCTCATTATTCTACAAGAAATCATCTTTCTATTAAAATGAATCATGATTACTAGTGTTGATTATAATCCGTTAGCAGTTTACGCAAACAAGTTGGACAAATTCAAAGATTGTACCAAAAATCTGGCCCTAGTTCTGATAGTGACCATACTTATTCCAGATGCGGCAGCTATTTTCTTTTGACTTTTATCTTCATTATTCATCATGCATGACAGATAAAGAGAACTTGCTGCCATTGCGACAGGATTTTTTCCTTCAGTGACCCCCTTTTCTTTAGCATTGGATAATATGTTCAACGCGCCTCGCTGTGTTTTTTCACTTATTTGGGCGATACTAGCTATTCTGGTAACAAATTCAGACGAGTCATAAGATTCTAATTTCAAATCTAGGTTTTTAACTAAAACTCTAACATGTCTTGATAAATCCTTGATGCTGATATTGGATGCATCTGCAACATTTGCCAAAGTTCTTGGAATGCCTGCCTCCTTACATGATATGTATAACGATGCGGAAATAACACCTGCAATATTGCGACCTCTTGTGAGTTTTTTAGATAATGCTTTTCTATACAAATGAGCAGTATTTTCTACCACTGTATCTGGTACGGCTAGTTTTTCTTTTATTGAATTGAGCAAAATAAACGCAGAGCTCAGACTCTTGTCAATTGAATGTGATCTACTTCGAGCATCCCAGATTCGCAGTCTGTAAAATGTATTTTTCATGTCTGCTGACAAGGATTTGCCTGTAGCATCGTTATTTTTAGCCCCGATAATTGTGGACAGTCCCATGTCTGCCATTGTGAGCGAAACCCTTCCACTGGATCTCCCACTTCCAATCTGTTGTTCGGAATTGTAATGTTCTGGCATCATAGTTTCAATTTTTTCAATCAAAACTGAACCGCAACCCGTACAACAAACCTCACCAGTATTAACATCTGTTATGTTAGGAGCATCTGAACAACTTTCTTCAACACATTTCATATTTTACCGTAAGTACCTTTAATCAGTATCACATACTCGTAAACAGCATATAATGTAATCTTTATTGGCAGATTATGTACGAATAAACTCTGAACTTATCGCTTTATGCCGGTTATGAAGACTTGCATTAAGAATCTTAATCTATGCTGCAACGTACAGCATGTCACATCAGAATTATGTACGTATTTAGTAATAATTTGAAGAAATAATGAAAAAGAATAACCCACTTATATTTTTTAATTCAAGATTAGTCCTCTGCAACAGCCTTTACAATGTCCGATTTTGTAATGATTCCAACCAAAACAGACTTTCTAACAACAGGTAATCCGCTTATTCCATTTCTAATCATAAGAAGAACTACTGTGGACACATCCTCGTTTGCACCAACCGTAATTGGATTTGGTGTCATGATATCTTCTGCCCTAAATGATAAAATGTATGAAAGCTGATTCATTTTAAATTCGTCTGGACGTGGGTTTGACCTAAAATCTTCAACCTCTTTTGGATCTGCAAATTGTCTTATCCATCTTGGCATTTTTGCTGGAATAAAATCCCTGTTTGTAATTATTCCAACCGGTTTTTTGTTTCTCTCAACCACTATTCTTGATATTCTGTATTTTACAAGAAGACTTTCCACCAAGAGAAGAGAGTCTGCGGGCATGACCGTGATTACCTTTGGAGTCATTATCTGGGAAACCTTGAGCGGTACAACGGATTGAGTTAGAAATACTGACGCAATGTCTGTCTTTGTAACTATCCCTGCTAAGGTACCATTGTCCTCTAGTACCAAAATCGAGCTAATCTTGTTATTTTGCATCAGTTTTGCGCAGCGATAAATCGTATCGTTCCTTGTTACGGTAATCAAATTTTTTGACATAAAGTCCTTGACTAGGATCTTTTCAATCGATCTTCCTCCAAGCTTGTAGATTATCCTAACAAAGTCCTTTTCTGTGATAATGCCTACTGGTTTTTTATTACTATCTATAACTGGGAGCCTTCCAACTTTATGTCTTAATAGAAATTCTCTTGCCTCAAGCAAGCTTGTATTGTATGGTATTGTAACAGAATTTCTAATTACTTGATCCAAATTTGGGTTTTTTAGCTTCATGCTTGTCGTTTATCTATGATTGTTAAATACATCAACAAGAATATCATATTTGAATATCATATTTGAATATCTACCTTAAGTTATATTACTGATTTAATTTGGTCTAGTTTAGATATACAATATGAGTCTAGATGTAATCCATGAGCACATGAGCGATGTTGTTAATACAAAAATTAACTCAATAATCAGTAAGGCTGAATTAATTGAACCGTCATTTACACTGTCTCAAGTAATAGATAGGATCGTAAATACTGAGGTATTCGATGTTTTCTGCCAAGAAAAAAAATCCACTCTGACATTAAATGTGCGGGATTTACTTAATAGCAAATACAGCGTTCCTATGAATATTAAATATCTGTTGCATCCAGTTCCAAGCCTCTCAGAAAATGATACTGTGGGAAAGGCAGTAGACATAATAACTCATAATAGAATCCGAGCTGCCCCAGTAGTCAAAAATGGAGTAATAATAGGCGTAGTTGAAGCAAAAAATATTCTCAAACTAATTTCGGAAAAGGACAACAAATGGATAAGGGCAAATCAAATTTTTACGCCAAATCCGGTAATAATAGACGTAAACACTCCCTTGAGCACAGCAAGAAGAATGATGGTTGATAAAAAATTCGATCATTTGCCAGTTGTAAACAAGGACAAAATATCTCATGTTCTTACTTCATATCATCTCCTAAGTATTGCATTGCCGCCTGAACGTGTTGGGAAAAAAGATATTGGCTCAAAAATGATAAGAAGCCTCGAATCTCGAGTTGGCAACCTTGGGACAAATCGTGTGGTCTCTTGTTCTCCGCTTGACGATCTTAATACCGTAGTTGACTCTATGCTTCATGTAAACGCATCGTTCTGTCTTGTATCTTTGTGGGATAATCTTCAGGGAATTATTACATATCGTGATATTCTCAATCTACTTACTACTAAACTCAAAAGTACAGTTCCGCTTTTTGTTGTCGGTATGCCTCTAGAGGATAATGCCAACATTATAACACAAAAATTTACAAAAGCGTTGGATCGACTTCAAAAAGTGTATCCTGACATACAGGAAGCCAAAGTTTACGTAAAAAAATTACATGGAAATGGCAGTAGATTCAATTATGATGTATCTACCGTGATAATCACACCACACAAAAAATTTGTCTTTGCTAGAACTGGATTTGACTTAAGTAAGGTGTTTGATGAGATTGCACAACGACTACTTAGAAGTCTTACACAACGCTCAAAAAAGCGTTATAAGTTAAGCATTAGAAAAATGACAAGGTGATTCTAATTATCACCATTGAAAAAAGTAAACTTGCTTTTATGCAATTAAAAATACTTCATATCACTTGGGAACAAAAACAGTAACAAAAAAATCACCTGATAATAAAGTCCTCATACTCGGTTTTCCTGGAAACGGATTGATTGGAACTTTTGCCTTATCGTATATCATACAGCATCTGAAAATGGAAATTGTTGGAGAGATTAATCATCCTGATTTGCCGCCTACCGTGTTTGTAGAGAATGGTGAGGTAATTGGACCAATTAGGATACACAAAAAGGATGACCTCTATGCTATAATTTCTGAGATCCCAATTTATTCTGAACTTTCTTATGATTTCACGGAAGCAATACTTGCCTTTTGTATCAAGAACAAAATAAGCAAAGTCATTGTTCCAAGCGGAGTAGACGCTCAATACACAGATAAAAAAGACATCAAAACATATGGACTCACAACTGATCCATCACTTGAGAAATTAATGTATGAAAATGATGTTCCAAAATTCATTACAGGAACAATAATTGGAACAGACGCAGCTATCATTACCTCATTTAGAAATAAACGCATACCGCTTCTTGTTCTATATACTTCATGTCATCCATTCTTTCCTGATCCACAAGCATCAATTCATGCCGTAACCACACTGGCAAAAATATTAAAAATACAGGTGGATACAAGTGAAATCCAAAAACGAGTTGACTATCTTAGAATACAGCACCGAAACCTCATGCAAGAAACACTTGATACGCTATACCCACAGGAGGCACAACTACCATCAAAGGCTCCCCCTATCTACCGGTGATAAAATGACAAGAGACTGGTTTAATGTTGATAATTTTGACATCCCAATCTTACAGCTTGGTGATGATTTAGAGCAAAAAATCCTCCGCCCGTTATCCTGTATAAAAGAACACGAATCAAAATGGGTTTTGGAATTTGATCTTCCGCTTGTTGAAAAAAAGGACATTAACGTCTACATCAATGATGATGAAATGATTGTAGTTGAAGCAAAACTACGCGAAGTGTATCACGATTCCAAGTTTACAAGGCATCAGTATGAACATTTCAAAAAAAGCGTATCAATTCCCAAAAATGCCGACGTTAAAAAAATCTCAGCGCGATTTACAAACGGAAGACTTGTAATCACAATTCCCAAAATATTTCAAGGGACAAAAATAAAAATCGAAGATTAAGCCTATTTTGAGAAAATCTCTGATATCTTTTCTCTATACTGGCTTGTCATCTTGCCAAATTCTACAAAGTCTTCCTCAGTTGGGGTTTTCATGCGCATTGCGTACTGACCAAGAAAGACTGAAAATGCGTTTCCGACAATCAAATTAAAACATGCATCCGTAAGATCTGTGCCTGGAAATGCCGTTTTTATGAATGGAACATAAGATTTTGTCTGTGCTAAAAGCAAATCTAGATGTCTGTTCATGTATTCTTGAATCTCTTTTTGTATTGTCATTCGCTCTGGAATAGGTGTTATTTGGTTTTATAAAACATGCAAGCAAATTATCAAATCTGATTATTGTCTTTTGAAAACCAATTTTGAAAATCTTCATCAACTAGTTAAGTATCTGGAAGTAATACATCACAATGACCAAACCCGACGATAAGAAAAAAACCGAACTTGTACCTTTTTGGCCCAGCTGGTCAAACATGGACAGGGCATTTGACAACTTTAGAAGAGATCTAGAAAAATCCTTTGCCTCTTTTCCTGCAATATCTACATCATTCCCAAGCATCAAATCAATGTCATGTGACATTATAGATGAGGGAGACAAATATCTGATAAAACTGGAAATACCTGGAGTGAAAAAGGACGAAATCAATCTGAACGTATCTGATAATTCTATCGAAATATCTGCACAACACAAAGAAGAGGAAGAAGAAAAGAAAAAAAATTATCTTAGAAAGGAAAGAAGCGAGATATCCTACTATAGGACACTTCCATTACCAGAAAAGGTTCTATCAGACAAAACTCAGGCAAAGCTTACCGATGGTATTTTAAATGTTACAATACCAAAGGCTGTCCCAACACCAAAACCAAAAAAGAACTCAATACCAGTCCAATAATTTTTTTATTTTTTAATAATCATGTTCGCTAAAATCCGAGCCAAGCTCGATTGTCGCAATGACTGTCTTTTCGCTTGTCTGGCATTTCAGATTTTTGTTTGGTAAAAATTCATGAAATATTTCCTTGAGTAACTGCTCCGCAAAAAATGACCATTTCATTCCAAGTTCGTGCTGTATGATAAAATGGTGCAAAGCGCCTTCAACTCTGTGATCTGAATTCATGCCTGAGGCGCGCATATAATCCTCAAGTGTCTCGATACATCGCTTTAGGTCGTATTTTCCCTTCATAAACATGACAGATTCTTTTATGAGCGGTGCCATAACCTGAATCACCCCATCAATGTCCTCACCTGTCATTTCCTCCCCAAGTGCTTCTAAGATGCCTCTTGGTATTGGAATCATTCCTATCTTATCTGCAAATCTATCCCATTTGACATATTTTTCTAAAATTTGCCTCACCAAAACATTATGTGAGATATTTTTTTGCATTGCCTCTGTCTCTAACTCATCTACAAGCTTTGCAGGAAGTCTATACGTTATGCTTCTAGTCGCTTCCTTTTTTGGTGGATGCGGCTTTCTTTGCGGGATTGATGTGTCCAACGCTATATTTATGATGTTGAGCTATTTAATGAAACATTCTATATTTATCTAGCAGTTTCCTATGCGGTAAAACTTCCGCAAATGCCCTTACTATGTCAAATTTTGTGATAATTCCGATCAGCTTATTTTTTTGCATTACGATTACTGGAACTCCGCTGACATTGTTTCTTATCATGAGGTGTGCAGCAGTTGCCAAGTCATCATCTGGCTCGATCATTAATACTTCGTTTTTAATGAGATCACTTACTGCCAAATTACTGGCAGATTCACTTGGAAGTAGATATTCTCTTGTTTTGGTAGGATTTTTGAAATAAGAACTGTGTTTTAGAAAAGTGTTTGTAGTAATAACACCTTTCACATTTCCAGTATTGTCAGTACTTATTAGTCGTGAAGTGTTATTTTTGTTGATCGTCTCCAAAGCAAACTTCAGTGAATCCGAATGACGGCAGGTAAAGACCTTGTCAGTCATGTAGTCTTTTACTTTGTATTTGCCGGGATACATCTTTGCGTAAAATCTTGTAATGTCTGTCTGTGTCGTTATTCCAACAAGATTCCCATCGTCGTCTGTTACTATGATTGATCCTATCTTGAATGTCTCCATTCTGGTGGCGCACTGTTCTAGGTGATCTTGCTGGTTAGCTATTACTGTGATCAGGTTTTTTTTCATTATTTCTTTTAGTGAGACCTCGTCTAGTGTTCGTTTTGTATTGTCGTTTTCAAGGAATCTGTTAATGTCCCGCTCTGTTACTATTCCTACTGGTTTTTTGTCCTTGACAACCACTGTTCTTTTGACAAAATTAGTCTGCATCAGCACTAGCGCATCATGAATGGAATTATGTTCAGTTAATGTAAAGACTGGCGAGGAATATAGCTTGTTTTCCATGGTATTTTGATCCTTTTTGTTGATTTAAGCTAAGTTTTGATTCTCAAGACTGGTTTTTAAAAATCAAAAAATGTTCCTAATTTGATGTATTAGGAACTATTTCGACTTCGACGTTACCCCCATTAAACACTGATGTCATTGCCTTTACCCTACTTTTGTATAGAAAGTGTTTTTTTCCTTCCGAGGTAATCGAGCCTGAGATTCCAAGCAGCTTTGAATCATGAAGATTTTGCAATCTCCTGTAAACCGTGCTGATCGGAATCTTGCATTCTGCACTGATCTCGATTGCCGATTTTGGAACATTCATAGTCGATTCTATTATTGCCCGACAATACTTGTCTGACATTATTTCAAGGATTGTATCCTTTTTCTCGTCATCAACTTTTCTTCCTATAAATTGTATTTGCATGACATGGATTGATCATTTTTTAATATAATGAGTAGGACTGCTTTGCATTGCAATGCACTCACTGCTATCCTCAAATTATGCCTATCAGCATGATTGATACACAATTTCCGAAATTTAAATGGGGAGCACTCTCTGAACAAAATTCTGGGCATGCCAAAGACAAATGGGGAATAAAAAACAAAACCAGACAAATAATTGCCCATGCTGTTGTCTGGAATAATCCTACTGTCTCTTACTTGACAATTAAAACTGGCATGTCTGCCTTGTGGACTACGTAATTTGATACGCTTCCAAAGAAGACCTCTTTTATTGAGCCTCTGCCCCTTGCCCCAATTACTATGATGTCGAATTTTTTATCCTTTGCATATTTGACAATCGTGTATCCGGGATCGCCAAATGATATCTTTTTTTCAAATACGATTCCGTTCTGTGCACAATGCTTTTTTGCATATTCCATATTACTATCTGCATCTTTTAGCAATTCTTTTTCTGGATATTGGATTGCCCGATATGCGCGCACCGGCGCTCTTGGCAAGATATAGATTCCAGTAATTGTTGCTTGGCACTGTCTTGCAAGATAAATTGCATTATCTAGACCTCTAATGGAATTCTTTGATCCATCCAAAGGAACTAAGATTCTCTTGATTCCAGACCTTGACATACACGAATATTCTCTAAATTGTAATTAAACCAAGTACTACATTATCATAATTGATACTCATGTAGGCGATTCCATCCAAGTTATTTACTTAGCACGCAATTTAGAAAATAATTTTTAATATGGCTCGAGATTGGATCAAACAATGTTCCCAAAACTCTTGGTATTTTCCTTATTGCTGATATTTGCATTTTCATTTCAATTTGCTTATGCGCAACACCATGGTGGAGAACAAGCCCCACCAGTAAGCTTTGGCGATAAGCAAATTACAGTAAGCGCTGCGCTTGAGCCTGCTGATTATACTCCAGGAAAAGGCACCGCAAATCTGAAAATCAGATTCTTTGATAGTAATACCAACACAAACATTGAAAGAGTAACATATAGAGTCGGAATCTATTACGACGGCCAACTAGTCGCAAACCAAATGTTCTTTGACAAAGATGGTGAGCTTGACTTGACTGTCAAACCAAAATCCGAATGTGGAGAAAAAGAACTCTGGCGATGCACAAAATATGAGGGAGAAAAGGATCTAATTGTCCCAAATGCACTGACCTCATCGGGAAACAATCCGCCAATAATTACAGGACCGGTTTTTGACAAAAGCGGAACATACCGTCTCAAAGTTGCCATTATTGGTGCAACAAACCCAAAAACACAAACTGCCCAAGACATTAATTTTGAGACAAACATCAACATAGCTCAAGAGCAAAAATTCTCACTTAAAACGGCAAAAGGTGAAACTCCTGTAATAGTAAAAGCATTTCAAGACCCATTATCTAGTTTACAATTTAGCGAACCAACAAACTCGATATCCTTTGCAATGCCGTTTCACTGGGAACATGCAGAACACACACAACTTGTAAGAAACCAGATTGAAATTCCAAAAAGTTTTACTCCATACCAAAATGTGAATGGCTTTAAAGGAACTGTAAATGGAATCCATCTCTTTCCAAAAGACATACAATTTGATCCATACTCAAGCAAGAATACAAACATAATTCATTTCCTAGTAACAGGAGAAGAGCTAAAAATAATCAACAGCGAGCAAAACGTTGACTCACATTCAATGCTTGTTGAAATTAGTCCAGAATCTCCAAATGCAATAAAATCGTCCGATTTAAAATTTGTAAATGGATACAAGGCAACCATATCCTATGATACCCGGTATGGCGCAAGCAAAGATGTTTCATTTACATTTGCATTTTTTGATCCCTCGGGAAATCTCGCAAAAGATATTCGATACGCATACAGCGTAAAGGATTCCTCAGGAAAAGAGTTTGTAGTTAATGCTGGCGGCAATCCGAACTTGCTTGGGATAAACGTGCCAAGTGGAGTTGATTCAAGACTAATTACTATTCCATCAAAGGGAGCATACACTTTACATCTGATTCTTACCGGTAGTGGATTCCTTGACTTTGACCCGTTTGTGTTAGCAAGTATGCAATTTGACATAAATGAAACAAAGACAGAAACTGTATCTGTGCCGCCAACTCAGATTTCACAAACTGCAATTCCTAACTGGATTCGAAACAACGCAAAATGGTGGGCCGATGGGACAATTGGTGATTCTGACTTTGTCTCAGGAATTCAATATCTGATAAAACAGGGAATTTTAAAGATTCCTCAAACATCTTCTGGTCCTGCTTCTGATACAAATCAAATCCCCTCCTGGATAAAAAACAACGCAAAATGGTGGGCCGATGGGACAATTGGTGATTCTGACTTTGTCTCAGGAATTCAATATCTGATAAAACAGGGAATAATTCGAGTTTAATCCTGAAACATCGGATTAGCTAGAAAAATCATGTGACAATCTAGATTGCTTTTTCCCCTTCTGTTCCAGTCTTGATGTCAACGGTACGAAGTACTGGATGGACGAAAATTTTACCCTGAGTTGCATTTTCTCTAATTATCTTGATCGCCTGTTCTTCCATGCTTTCTGGAATGAGCACTTCTAATACGTACTTGTCACCAAACTGGGGCACAAAGACCTCGGTTCCTTTGGAGGCATGAATTTCTGGTGGTGGATTCTTTCCACGTCCTCTTTTTTTTGAAACTGTCAATCCGCCCACATTGATTTGTTTTAGAGCTTCACTAATTGACATCACTTCGTTTTTTGGAAGAATTATTTCTAATCTTATCAACAGCTTTTCTAATCTCATTCACAGTAAAATATCTTTTTTTGAATTCTACATCTGATAACAAATGATAATCATTTGATCGCTAAATGATGCGACAATTCGCACTCTATAATCAGATCGAGTAATTTGGATCACAATTATATATTAAAAATAATTCGAAACGAATGTGCCAATCGATAGTGGTGACACCGCGTGGATACTCATAGCTGGAAGTTTGGTATTGCTGATGATTCCAGCACTTGGGCTTTTTGAAGCTGGGTTGTTAAGAAAGAAAAACACCGTTTCAATTTTCATGCAAATATTCACTGGACTGGCACTTTTGAGCGTGATGTGGTTTATCTTTGGGTTTAGCTTGGTATTTGGACCTGACACTGGAGGTATTACTGGTAATCTTGATTATGTTTTTCTAAAGAACGTTCCTTTTAATGATTCGTTACATTTTGCTCCAACCATTCCTGGCGTACTTTTTGCAAAATTCCAGCTCATGTTTGCCGCAATCACCCCACTATTACTGACTGGCGTAATTGCTGAGCGAATGAAGTTTAGCTCATTTTTGTTGTTTATTACAGCTTGGTCTATTTTGATTTACTATCCGTTAACACACTGGATCTGGGGTGGGGGATGGCTTGGTGCACTTGGAGTCTACGACTTTGCAGGAGGTATAGTCATCCACACAAGCGTAGGGATGGGCGCACTTGCAGCAGCACTAGTTCTTGGAAAAAGAAAACATTATGGTCCTGCAATAATGGTGCCGCATAGCATACCTATTGCAGTCTTGGGCTCATCACTACTCTGGCTTGGCTGGTTTGGATTCAACGCTGGAAGTGCTCTTGCCTCAGGCGGTGTTGCAGGAAATACGGTGATTGTGACTCATATGGCATCGTCAATCTCTGCGCTGATCTGGGTTGGCCTCTCATGGATGAGGACTGGGAAGCCAAGTGTCGTTGCCGCAATAAATGGAGCTATCGCAGGTCTTGCAGGAATCACGCCGGCATCCGGCTATGTAAGTGTGGAGCATTCATTTGTCATTGGAATTGCAATAGGTCTTGCATCATACTGCGGCGTATTACTAATCAAGGACAGACTAAAAATTGATGACGCATTAGATGTAAGCTCTGTACATGGAATTGCTGGCATTATAGGATCACTTGCAATAGGAATCTTTGCATCTTCTGCAATAAATCCAAGCGGACCTGACGGTCTTTTGTTTGGTAATCCAATGCAGCTTCTGACCCAGGGAATTGGTGTCGCAGTTGCAGGAGGATTGGGCTTTGGTGGAACATTTGTCATACTAAAGGTGCTCAAGTTTTTGGTTGGAATACGAGTATCAAAAGAGGTTGAGGAATTAGGACTTGACATGGGAGAACATGCAGAACAAGCATACGCCGAAGAAGAAGAGTTCAAGCTGGACGAAGAAGAATTAAAAAAACTACGCAAGTAATAAAATAATTCCTCTTTTTCTGATTTGAAAATCGACAACTTGTTCAAATAAATTAGTTGCTATCACTTGTCATGGCAAAACAAATTTCATGCCCATATTGCGAGTCTAAAGTTCCAAATAGAATGATCTTTCAAAGCATATTCCTTCTTGAGGGCGACACAAGGAAATTCTAGTTTATGTATAAACTGATACACACAACTGGACTGATTCTTGTAATCTTGCTATGTGTCTATTTCCCAACATCAGCTAACGGATTTGATACTGCTGGCGATGCATCAATTCAAAAAATCCAGAATCCAGACATTGCACAATTGATGATGAAAAAATATCAGTTACAAGTAGAAGAAAAAAATTTTGAAATATTATACAGACTAAGCACAATTGAAACGGTAGCTGAAAGCGGCACCGAGGATTATGATGCCAAAGTTGTATCGATGAGCATCAATTCTGAGCGATCTTCCCTAATAATCCAGCTTGATAACATACTCAATTCTGACGTAATGTCTGTCCGATTTCCACAAGAAGTATTGTCTGCCGACAAGGAAAAATTCACACTTTTGGTAAACGGACAAGAAAAAGGATACGAGTTTTCTGTCTATGGCAAATACACAAATCTAATTTTTATCGTTCCAAAACAAACAACAGAAGTTGAAATTGTGGGAACCAAAGTGATACCTGAATTCACTGGCGGCTTACTTGTTTTGACCGCTGCCACGAGCTTGCTTTTTGTAATGTATTGTTTTGGAAATAAATTAAAGATTTAATCCTAGGCGTATTCTTGCATCTTTTCTGATAACAGAGTCAGACAAATATCCCATGGGCTTATTGCCTGATCCTTATACATCACATAGGGGTGCATCATGCCAAACATGATGCTGGAAAGCTCATTTACGTTCAAATCTTTTGTAATTATTTTAGCATACTCCAAGCCAAAATCAATTACTGGCAAATCAAGAAAGTTGTTGATGTTTTTTAGATAATTAAAATCAGTTGCAATTTTTTCAATAATTATGCGATCACTTATGAACTGATTTGAATTCTCCAAAAGCAGCTTTCGGGTTTTGTGCTTTAACATCATATTTATGATACTATTTACCGTCGCATCGACTTTGAATGTGATTGTTTTCTTTTTTGGCATCTCTGATATTGTCATTTCCGTCATGGAGCTTTTCCCGACCTCAAGTAACTTGCGAGCAGATATTGCAGAATAACCTCCAATGAAATTTGGTATTATGGAAAAAGCTCTTCCAGTCTGCTTCCATTCCTCAATGACATCTTTGAGCTTTGTTGTACCTGAAACCTTGGTTATCTGAGTAGACATTACACTTTCTACCTTACTTTCAAAAAGACTGTATGAGGGATTTGATAAAATACGCTCAATAATTTCTCTGCCGCCTACGATCCCACATGGCTCGTTATCCCCATTTGTGACAATAAGGGAATCCGTCATGGATTCCAAATATGGTACGAGTAGTCCGATGGCTTCCTGAACATTATTTTGTTTTTGCACGCTCACACACGGTGTGTTCATTAATGATAAAGGCAAAAGATCTCTTAGCGCAAATTCAGAAATTTTCAATTAAATCCTTACTGGAATCATGCGTTTTAATTCATTTTTTGATTATCAAATGTGATAAACAGTGAACAGATGTGACAAAAAACATTCCTCGGGTATGATGATGATTTTAGATTTTTAGAATACAAATCTGAAATCTCCATCACTCTTAATAGATCTCCACTTGAATTCTAGGTAATGTAAAACAAGGCAGCATTTGTTTTACAGAGGACTAGTCACTGGCACGCGTGATTAGGTGTTGATCAGTAAGCATTGGTCTACCAGCCTGTTGCTATTGGCATATCATGATTTTTGTGCCAGTGACATCTCTTAGTAGGCTAATCTAATCCATCTGATTTAATCCCAATTCTTAAGTATCATATATGAAATCGTTTGTTAAATTGAAAGAAATCGGAATTCTTGTGGCGTTTTTGTTAGCAGGGAGTGTTTATCCCGCATTTGCTGATTATGTGGAACCAAGTTTACAGGAGCAACAATTGTACAATAGACTGCTTGCGGATTTTACAAAACTAAGTGTACAAAAAATGGATGTAAGCAAAGTACTAGAGTCATTTTCAGCTCCAATTACAATGTCATTTCCATGTGATTCTGATGACCTTAACAGCTACGTTACTGCCGCCGTGAAAACAAAACTTGCAAAATTTGATAATAGTCTAAGCCATGAGGGAACTACCACGGGTGGGATCTATTCTTGGAAGTGTAGCATTACATCATCTGGTGGAAAAATAACAATTAACTGTGAAAACGAACTGATGTTAAACTCTGATACCATACTGACAAGTACTGAGAGAAATCCGAAAATAAAACAGGTTGAGGATCTAGTAATTTTGTATCATGAGCTTCTTCACGGCCAGCTCATGATTGATGCGATGAGCTCATCAGACATGTGGCACAATAATGCCTGCAACAAAACACCACAAGACGACCTTGATTACTCGTATACTGATGCAAACCACAAGGTGATTACGCCGCTTCAGACAGAGTTTGCTGCACAACTAGTCACAAATGCAGGGGGAAAAATGAAAATTGAAGAAATAACTCCAGAAGAAACCAACACTGGGGCATTTACAAAAAAGATTGGCAGCCTGTATGATTATCCTGATTATACAACAAGTGGAGTAGACGTTTCTGCAAGAGCATATAACATTATTAATATGAAAATCACTTCACAAAAAACCGACATTATGCTTTCTGGCACCCTGACAAACACGACACAGTCTGGAATTGTCTGGCTATATGTCTTTGAAAATACTGATGAAGAACCACAAACGAAAATACAAACTATCGATGAAACTCCAAAAATAGAATCGGCAGAAATCCCATCTTGGATAAAAAACAACGCAAAATGGTGGTCAGAGGGAACGATTAGCGACTCGGACTTTATTTTGGGAATAAAATTTCTAATAGAACGCAACGTAATTGTAATTCCACAAACCGCACAAGGACCCGAGTCTCAGGAAATCCCATCTTGGATAAAAAACAACGCAAAATGGTGGTCACAAGGGGAAATCACTGATTCTGATTTTGTTTCCGGCATCCAGTATTTGGTAAGAAATGGAATAATGCAGGTTGGCCCTACTGAAAATGTAGAATCCGCCCTAATCCAATCAAATTCTACAAACAACGCAGTCCAAGTAAGCAGTGGAGCCATTCAACTAAACAACTATAGGTTTGAAAAATCCCCGTACAAGCCAATTCACGTAGATGTTTCGGGAATGGTGGATGACTCCAAGACCGGAACGTATGTGATTCTGACAATAATCAAGCCTGATCAGACTTCGTTTGATCTAAAGGGAATAATCACAAAGAGGGGTGAATTTACAGTTCCGTTCATGCTTGACGCAAGTTCGTTGGCTGGACAGTATGTTGTTATGGCTAAATACAACAATGCGGAAATCGGTGTAGCTTCGTTCAGTGTAGAATAAGCTGAAATATTAAATTCCAAATTCTGCGGACACCGAGTTCGAAATTGGTTGGGTTGCAGCTGTAATTTTGAATCCCTAGATTTGTGAGCGCTATTCGTATACTTCGACTATCTTTGTTCCCCTTTTGACAAGTATGACGCCTAGGAACGTGGTTATCACCACAACCATGCCGACTATGGGGAACAACATATCACTAATCACATTAAGATCCTTTCCAGTCTTTAGTACAATAAATGAAAATTCTCCCAATTGTGCCATGCTCAGTCCTATTCCAAATGCATACTGTCTTGATGTGGTGAATAATCTCATTCCTGTGTATACTGAAAGTATTTTTCCAATTATCACCGCCGCTGTAATTACAACAACTGGAATCCAAAACGTGCCAATTTGGGTGAGATCCATTAGCGCGCCAATCGTGACAAAAAATATTGCAGTGAAAATCTCTTTTGTTGGTGTGATCAGAAGGGAAATGTCTTCTGAGAATTTTGATCCTGCTATTATTACCCCTGCCAAAAATGCACCCGTAGCTGCCGAAAATCCGAGACTGTGTGTCAGAAACGACAGTCCAAAGGCAAGACCTAAGGCAAAGGTAATTGTGATCTCGTACCGCTCCAATCTTGAAATTAAATTAAATATTTTTGGAACTATGAATATGCCAAGCGTCAGAGTTACGCCAAAGAACATGCCGATTTTTGCCAATGTCCACATTATCACTGAAAACTCAACTGAACCAGTAATCACGGTAGAGTGCATCGTACTTAGCATGACAATTGCAATTATGTCCTCAATCACTAGTACTCCTGTAAGTAAGAGTGCAGAAGTGGTCTCCATCTTACCTGCATCCTCTAGTACTTTGATGATTATTGCAGTGGAACTAATTGACAGTGCTGCTGCCAAAAACATTGAATCGTAAAAGTTCCACCCGAATGCGGTGCCTATTGCAAATCCAATCCCAAACATTGCTAAAACTTCGATTATTGCTATTGTAATTCCAATTCTTCCCACTCCCTTGAGATGCGATAACGGAAATGACAGCCCTACACCAAACAACAGCAGGACAATTGCAATGTCTGAAAAGTTGTTCAACATGTCTGTGTTTTTGATAAGGCCAAGTGGCCCAAAGGGGCCAATCAGCATACCTGCTACCAAAAATCCCAAAATCAGAGGCTGTCTGAGGATAAAAGCAAGTGCTCCAACTGCCGCACATGTAATCAAAAGATAAGCTAAATCCCCTAAAAGTTCAATCCCTATGTTCAAATTTAATAGCAAAAAATGAGTTTAATGATTAGGTTATCATGCTTATTGTCAAGATTACTTAGCTAAAATTGTAAATGCTTAGCTATGTTGCTAAATTGCTCTAATATGGCATTTAATCTTTAGATAACACGTGAGCATATTGGAAAAAAATCATGATTATTACTCAAAACAGTATCCGTATAAGGATCGGATGAAAAAAGCACTTGTCTGCTTTACAATTGAGCAGACCTTATTGGAAATCGGTGGAGTGCGTATGTTATCAGCAGTTGACAAGGTGCTGGAACAAAAATACCAATGTAAAATCATTGATTGTTATGAAAATCCACAGTTTTTTCATGAGACAATAAAGTATCTATTTCAAGATTTACACACAAACATAATTAAAAAAATTAACGATAGATTAGAAGATTTCATTTACCCAGAACAAAACTTGGAATTCATAGAAAAAACTCAAAAATAATTATTCTCGCTCCTATCTGAGTTTTCAGATCAAACTCCAAAAACCTACTAACTTCTATCTGAATCCGGAGTCAACCATTAGTGCAATAAATAGCACGGAAAGATATGGGCTGGAAAACTTGAAG
Source organism: Nitrososphaerota archaeon (assembly GCA_016215465.1). GTDB lineage: Archaea > Thermoproteota > Nitrososphaeria > Nitrososphaerales > Nitrosopumilaceae > Nitrosotenuis. The sequence goes on from JACRJT010000021.1 coordinate 106,935, forward strand.
AGCGTCCACGATGCTTTCTCAGTTGGTTTTACAATAACCCAAAATGACAATAACAGCATCAGTGCGCCTGATGCAATTGCCGTGTACAAGTAAATCTCTTTCATTACTGGCTGTCCAGACTGTGTGGTCAAAAAGAACGGAACAACACTAAACAGAACCATAACTAATGTACTAATTGCAATCACTCTGGCAGACGTTTTTTCAGATTGTACTGCAGTTAACATTGGAACATTTACCTTATTGTAGTCATCCTTAAAATGCAAAGTCAAGGCCCAAATGTGCATTGGAATCCAAATGAATACCAATCCTGCCATGACTAGTCCCAAATCCCAAATCCCAGTAAGTGTTACAGATGCATATCCAATCATTGCAGGAGCACCACCGCAAAATCCTCCAAGTATGATGTTAGTTCTACTTCTTCGCTTTAGGGCATGAGAGTACACCAAAACATTGTTTGCCAAGCCAAACGCCATGAAAATTCCAGCCCAGATGCCGTTCCAAAATCCTACCGTATATGATAATGCAAATGCGCATACCAAGGAAATCCCAGCTAGAACAAGCCCAAAGTCGCGGGCCTTTTCGGGTGGTGAGATTCTTCCACTTGGAATGGGACGGTTTTTCGTCCTCTCCATTACTGCGTCTATGTCCCTGTCATGATAATTGGTCAAAGTGTTGGCAGCAGCAGAACCTGCAGCCACTCCAAATATCATTAAACCCCAAGTGGCAGGCGATATTGGGATGTGGTACAAGTTTGATGCGGTAAGCGCTGCTCCAAACGCAGTAAACACTAGTAGATACCAGATCTTTGGCTTTGTAAGCTCGTAATACGTCTTGATTCTTGAACTAGTTTGAGCTTTTTGCATATTGTTTCCTCATCGAATCAAAATCACATCGAAAATTAAATGTAACATGCCCTATGCTTCGTGATTATAAGGCATATTCTTCGTTCTACGCTTCATTTCGATAAAGCTCTCAGAGGCCAAAACCCCCTGTATGCTGCCCAGTCCTTCTGATATCAGTTTGTGCATTTCAGCCAGATTCATCGCATACATTGTTACGATTATGTCAAATCTGCCTGTAACTTCGGAAATCTCTCTTACTCCCTTGATTTTGAATAATTCGTCAATTATGGTATCGCGGTATTTTGAATCCATGTTGATTCCAGTCATGGCCTTGACCGCATAGCCTAATTCTTTATCATTTACAACAATCGTGAATCGCTCAATTAGATTTCTTTTTGTGAGACGCTTTATTCTGCTGTACACGACAGATGGATTTACCTTGATTTTTTCTGACAGCCTTGGAATTGAAATCGACGCATCCTCGCTTAGCTCTGATAAAATGGTAAGATCCAATTCATCAACTTTTGCCGTTTAAAACACCCGTTTTGGTGAAATCTTTTCTGTTTAATAACGTTATGATCAAAAAATTTGAAAAAATTCCAATTAAAGCTTGCCTTTTTTGTATAACATCTCTGCAAGCAGTACAGCTCCTTTTGCAGAGCCCATCTTTTTGTTGTGTGAAAACAACACGTACTTGACCCCGTTCTCAAATATCTGGTCTTCTTCTAATCTTCCCATCGATGTTGTCATGCCACCATCAAGCTCCCTGTCAATTCTCGGTTGAGGTCTTGTTGGGTCTTGGTGTACAACAAGATAGTCCTTTGGAGCAGACGGAAGCCCTATGACACTGATATGATCAGAGAATTCATGAAGTTTATTTGTGACATCATCTAGCTTTGCTGGTTTTGATGTCTCTACAAACACTGATTCTGTGTGACCGTCAATTACTGGCACTCTTGTGCACGTGCAGCTTACCTTGATGTCTGCTGGTATGATTTTTCCGTCCTTGAGCTTGCCCAAAATCTTGGCAGTCTCGATTCTTACTTTTCCTTCCTCCTTTGGAATGTATGGGATTAGATTATCGGTAACATCGAGGGCAGAAACTCCAGGTGACCTTCCTGCGCCAGATATTGCCTGCATCGATGTCATGAAGACGCGCTTTGCCCCATAATTGTCGTATAACGGCTTCATAGTTATGGCAAGACCTGTGGTGGTACAATTTGGAAGAGGCAAAACGTAGCCCTTCCAGTTACGGTTTTTCCTTTGGGTTTCAATTAGTTCAACCTGTTCGTCGTTAATCCCCGGAATCAATATTGGAACGTCCTCGTCATATCTATACGCCGAAGACGTGCTGACCACCGGAAGATCCTTTGCAAATTTAGTCTCAATTTCTCTTGCGGCGTCGCTTTCGACTGCAGAAAATACCAAGTCAAGCTCGTCTGTTTTTATTTGATCAATTGATACTACCATCATTTCTCGGACGTACTGCGGAACTTCGCCGCCTACTTGCCATTTTACTATGCCGGAATCTGGATCCTTTATTGCCTCAGTATACTTTTTGCCAGCAGATCTCTCAGATGCCGCAAGCTGTGTTACCTCAAACCACGGATGATCCTTTAATGAAACTATGAATTCTTGGCCAACTGCGCCAGTTGCACCTAAAATCGCTACTCTCTTCTTCACAAGGGAAATTTTCATGCGATCAATTAATAATTCTTTAGTGATAAAAACCGTAACAACTAAACCCGTGAATACGTGTTTGTGTGTGTGAAGTTTGCCAAAAACATAGCAAGCCATGTTCCAGTCCCACATGGAGGTCTATATTCAATTGAAAGTCCCAATTACGCAATTGTGGATTTTAGCTCAAACGTAAATCCTCTGGGATTTCCATCCTCGGTCAAAAAATTGCTAAAAACTGGTCTGCAAAAGATCCCAGTATATCCTGACCCCAATTCAACAAATCTTAGAGAGCGTCTCTCAAGATACGTCAAAGTACCAATTGATAATCTGATAATAGGAAATGGCGCAACTGAGATAATCTATAATTTCTGCCAAGCTGTAATATCTAAAAACACACCAGTTCTGATTCCGATTCCAATCTTTGGGGAATACGAATCAGCAGTGACTCTTTGTGGGGGAAAAATTGAGTTTTTCAACACAATGAATCTAAATAATGACATTTCTAATTTTATTAGAAAAATTCCAAAAAATGGCTGCATTTTCATTTGCAATCCAAACAACCCGACTGGTATCATCATACCAAAGGATGCAATGTTACAAATTCTACATACTGCAAAAAGTCGTTCCACAATGGTATTTGTTGATGAATGCTTTATGGAACTAACACAGAATCCAAAAGAATCCATAATTGATCATGTGGATATCGGAAACCTCTTTGTCTTACAATCGCTTACAAAATCATTTGGCCTTGCAGGACTGCGCGTGGGATATGGAATTGGAGACAGAAAAATAATATCCATTTTACACAACATCAAGATCCCGTGGAATGTCAGCGGCCTGTCACAAGAAGCAGCAATTCTAGCGTTGTCCGATAAGGATTTTCTCTCAAAGACAAGAAATCTGATAAAAAAAGAATACGATTTTCTTAAGAACTCTATTTCAAAGATAAATGGTTTTTCCTGCCTTGACAGCTCAACTAATTTTATTTTGATCAGGACAAAAATAAAATCAAAAACACTACAAAAGAAGCTCTTGAAAAAAAATATTCTGATTCGGGATTGTAGTACATTTCGTGGACTAGATGAAAATTATATTCGAATAGCAATTAAAACACGCAAGGAAAACGCAAAACTGATTCTAGCACTGGGGGAATTGAAATGAGCCGTACCTTGATGGTTCAGGGAACATCATCTGGTGCTGGAAAAACAACTCTTGTTACTGCACTGTGTAGAATATTTGCAAATTCTGGGTACGCTGTAGCCCCATTCAAATCACAAAACATGTCAAATTACTCGTACAAGGAAACTAATTTTGAGATTTCCCAAGCTCAGGCAATCCAAGCAATTGCATCAAGGGCTGAAATTTCACCACACATGAACCCAATCCTTCTAAAGCCGCTTGGTAACTATCGCAGCTCAGTCTTACTACAAGGCAAATTCTACAAGAAAATGACTGCGGATACTTACTACAAGAAATTTGCCCTAACTAAGGGATTTCAAATAGCACTAGAGTCACTTGCCGTGTTACAGAAAAAATACGACCTGATCATAATGGAAGGAGCAGGCTCTCCAGCGGAAATCAATTTGCAAAATTACGACATTGCGAACATGTTGCTTGCGGAAAAGACAAAATCACCCGTTATTTTGGTGACTGATATAGAAAGGGGTGGCTCTTTTGCAAGCCTTGTTGGAACAATGTCTCTTTTGCCAAGACGGCACCAAAAACTGGTAAAGGGATTTGTAATAAACAAGTTTAGGGGAAACGTAAACATACTAACACCGGGATTCAAAAGACTAAAACAGATAACATCTAAATCTGTTCTTGGCGTAATCCCTCTGATTGAGATGGACCTGCCAAACGAGGACTCACTCGACGACAAGATCAAGCTCTTCAAAAAACAAAACACGAAAAAACTTGACAACGAAATCGAAAGACTGACAAAAATAGTAAAGAAAAATCTTGATATCAAATCGCTGGAGATATTGATCCGATGATACTTGCTCCAATTTTGATTGTGTTTTCCGCATTGGCGATCGATCTTGCATTTGGCGATCCAAAAAACAAGTTTCATCCAACTGCCTGGGTCGGTGCAATAGTCGCGAGATTTGTTCCATTTGCAAAAAACCAAAATCAAACAAGAGAAAAAATTGGCGGCATCTTAATCGCCGTCTCTGTAGCTGCACTTGTGGCAGGGTTGTTGTTTTCATATGACTATGCCATGAGAAATGTGTCTGGTATTATTCTGACTGTAATTGCTATTTTGTTTGGCTCGTTACTGCTCAAAACTACAATTGCCATAAGGGGACTGGAAAAGCACGGCAATTTAGTTATGGAATCCATATCTGGGAACAATCTAGAGGAGGCACGCTCAAGGCTCTCAATGCTAGTCAAGCGCAACACAAAGGATTTGGATAGGAATCATGTCATTTCGGCCACACTTGAGAGTATAAGTGAGAACATCGTAGATGGCATAACTGGACCTTTGTTCTACTTTGGGATCTTTGGCCTTCCAGGCGCGTTTGTGTATAGGACTATCAATACAATAGATTCAATGATTGGATACAAGACCGCCCTGTTTAGAAACGTGGGATGGTTTGGTGCAAACTGCGACAAGGCACTAAACTATCTGCCTGCAAGAATCACAGGACTAGTCATGATACTTGCCGCTGTTTTAGTAAAAGCAGACTGGAGGAATTCTTTGATCACAATGAGACGCGATAGTAAAAAAACGGAAAGCCCGAATGCCGGATACCCCATGGCAGCAATGGCAGGAGCACTTGGAACTAAATTTGAAAAAATTAATCATTATACCTTGGGCAATGGCACAATAGAACTAGATGAAAATCATTTCAGATCAGCTGTCCTACTAATGAAAGTGACGGGAATTTTGTTTTGTGTCCTAGTTACCGTCCCACTGATAATTTTCTTATCGTATCTTGGCTGGTGGATTTATGTTTAGGCAAGTAGGCTCGGTATTTTCGTTTTTGACAATAATTCCTGTTGGAAATTCCAACCTACAAACAATTGCAAGACACATGTACCTGTTTCCAATAGTCGGAATTGCGATTGGACTGATGGTGGGATCGGTGGCATATGGCATGTCATTTTTCTTGGAGCCTCTAGTTGTCGGCCTTTTGATCACTGGAATACTTGCACTAATCACTGGCATTCATCATACTGATGGCCTCTCTGATTTTGCAGACGGTCTGATGGTGCGCGGCACAAAGGAAAGAAAACTGCAAGTAATGCGCGATCCATCAGTTGGCTCTGCAGGAATATTTGCAATTATCATGTATGTGGCAGGAATGGTAATTGCACTTTCTTCAATGAGGGGATTTGAGCTATTTCAAGCAATATTGATTGGAGAAATAGTAGCAAAATTCTCAATGGTTCTGCTTTCTAGCCTTGGTCCATCCGCATGGGAGGGCTCAAACTCTGTCTTTATCCAAAGCATGAAAGATAGAAAAAAACTAGCAATTGCAGTCGCGATTACGGTTGGATCTATCTTTATTCTAGGAAACAATGTTGGATTTTTGGCTCTCGGCGTGGGAATTATACTAACACTGATAATTCTTTTAGTATCAAGGCGGAGCTTTGGAGGAATATCAGGCGATATCATGGGTGCAGCAAACGAAATCACAAGACTTTCTTCTCTTCTTGTTTTTGTATCGGTATGATCGGGCTTGTCATGGCGGGGGGCAAGGGAACACGCATGGATGCAAAAGAGGAAAAGCTCCTACTCCAATACAAAAAGCCAGTCATCATTCATGTAATTGATGCATTAAAGAATTCCAATTGTTTTTCAAAAATTATGGCCGCAACAAGTGACAATTCCCCAAATACACAAAACCTGCTTCAGAATAATGGAATTGAAATCATCAAAACAAAAGGTGACGGATATGTCTCTGATCTAAACACTGCACTATCCTGTCTACAGGAGCCAACCCTTGTAGTGTCAGGCGATCTGCCACTACTTGATGGGGAAATAATCAAGGATCTGGTTGCAAGCTACGATAATGGTACATGGCAGAGCTTTCTTGTCACAAAAAAATTTCTAGATGCCATAAACATGACATTGGAATTTTCAGTAAACCATGACAACAAAGAATGCTACTATACCGGTCTATCAATAGTTGATCCACAAAAAATTTCTTTTATGAATACTATCAAAGAAACCTATCGAATAATTGATGATAAAAGACTAGCGTTAAATCTTAACACAAAAAGCGATTATGATTTACTCGAGGGAACCTAACACAGTACCAAAAATCTTTGCAACGGATCCTGTTGGCTCTGCAATGGTGTTACCGCATGACTTGCAAGTTACGACTGTAGTAACATGTGAGTACAAAACATTTTCAGCACTGCACTCCTTGCATTGTACCTTCTGGAACTTACTCTTTGGCTTTGGAATAGCAATGTGACCTCGTTTCATCGTGCAATCAACTCAAGTTTTCTTAGTCTGATACCCTTTTTATTAGATTTCTTTTTGCATTGTGGGCATGTGAAAATCAACGTCTGCTTCTTTGTGGTCTTGGCAGGCTTGGCTAACTTTGGGAATTTCTGACCCCCGTACCCCATTTTGTCCTCATTGTGTCTTCTTTCGCCTATTGCAGAACCTCTTCTCTTTCCTGCCTTGTATAGAGCGACCTTCTGCAATGTGTGCGTTTTGCACTTTGGACAATACCTGTTCATTTCCTTGGGTACGTTCATAGAAAACACCAACTTGGATGGTAATTTAAACATCGCTTTGAATCTATAATAAAGTCTAAAGCCAGACTGATTCCGTGACCAATCTTTCCTCAATGATTACGACTCTTAACGCGGTTGCCATGGGTGACAAAAAAGCAGACATGGTTTTCAAAAACTGCTCGCTTGTAAACGTCTACACACGCGAAATTATTCCTCATACTCAAGTTGCCGTAACCAATGACAGAATTGCGTATGTAGGCCCTGACGCATCTCATACAGCAGGACAAAACACTGCAGTAATTGACCTTGAGGGAAAATACCTTACACCGGGGTTTGCCGATCCTCACATTCACATTGATCAGTTCGTGATGCCATCTGAACTTGCAAAGCAGTTGCTTCTTTGTGGAACAACAAGCTTGTTTTCCGATCCAATCGACATTGTAAGTGTATGTGGAACCAAGGGATTTTACGAGTTTGTCAAAGCATCTTCTGATTTGCCGATTCGTATATTCCATGTAGTGCCGGGAGGACTACCAGTTGACAGAAAGTTCAGCCACGGAAAAACAATTGATCTATCTGAAGAAAAGTCTGCAATCAAGCTTGACTCTGTGGTAGGACTAGGGGAGGTGTTCTCTTGGACAAAGGTCACATCAAGGGATCCTACAACCATGAAAAAACTCTCAAGCATGCTTGAAAATGACTGCATAATTAACGGTCACACAGCTGGAGCGTCTGATAAAAAGCTAAACGCGTACATCTCATCTGGAATTCTCTCATGTCATGAGCCAATTGACTATGATCAGGTAATGGAAAGGCTACGGCTTGGAATGTGGATAATGATGAGGGAGGGCTCAATTAGACGTGATCTAAAAAACATAATCCCGAAAATTCTTGCAAGTAAACCATATCTTAACAGATTGATGTTCTGCTCAGATGGGTTGGATCCTGTAGACATGACCAAATTTGGCCACATTGATCACTGCATACGGGAATCAGTGCGACTTGGAATCGATGTAGTTGACGCAGTTACCATGGCATCCAAGAACTGCTTTGATTATTATAACATGGGAAAGGACCTAGGCGGAATTGCGCCAGGCAAGCTTGCAGACATGCTTGTCTTTGACGACCTTGAGAAACTAAAGCCAAAGCGAGTATTTGTTGGAGGAAGACTTGTTGCATCAAATGGAAGTATGGTGACAAAAACAAGAAAGACAAGCCTGCCAAAATGGATAACAAGAACAGTAAAAATTACAAAAAAGTTTACGGAAAATGACTTTGCAATAAAAAGCAAAAAGCCAACAGTTTCTGTCAACGTAATTGAAATGGAAACTGAAATAATAACAAAGCAAAACACCGCAGAACTTCTCACAAATAACGGAAACGTAACTCCGTCAAAGGAAAAAGACGTCTGGAAGGTTGCCGCCTTTGATAGGACATTTGGTTCAGCAAAACATGCACTGGGATTTTTGAAAAACTTTGGTGCAGATGTGGGCGCATTTGCGTCTACTTGGAGCTTTCATGAAAATGACATGATAATAATTGGCTCAAGCGAAAAAGACATGGCATATGCGGCAAACCACCTGATAAAGTCTCAGGGGGGAATGGTGGTGGTAAAAGAAGGAAAAGCCATATCGTTTCTGCCGTTGCAGGTTGGCGGAATAATCTCTTCAAATCCGTTTGATGATGTATTGGAAAGATTTGTCAAGCTAAACTCCACACTGATTGATAGTGGCGGTTTATTCCAAAGGCCACACCTCATACCGCTATTTTTGCCGTTTCTTGCACTCCCCTCAATTAGAATTCTGTATAGTGGGATGATCGATGTCAAGAAAAGATCGTTTATTGACGTCTTTACCTAGAAAACTATTAAAAAAGGGTCAAACGAACTTTGTTCGTATATGGCTTCAATTCAACAAACTCCAAACGGTCCTGTTTTAGTATTAAAAGAAAGTGCACTTCAACAGAAAGGCAAGGATGCACAGAAAAATAACATTACTGCCGCAAAACTTGTAGCAGATCTAGTCCGCACAAGTCTTGGTCCAAGGGGACTAGACAAGATGCTAGTTGACTCTATTGGCGATGTTACCATAACAAACGACGGTGCTACTATTCTAAAGGAAATTGACGTTCAGCATCCAGCTGCAAAAATGATGGTAGAGATTGCAAAAACAGTCGACAATGAGGTAGGCGATGGTACCACCTCATCAGTTGTATTTGCAGGAGCCTTGTTAGAAAAGGCAGAAGAGCTTCTGGCAAAGGATGTGCACGCCTCAGTAATAATTGATGGATATCTGGCTGCTCACGAAAAGGTACTGGAACTTTTGTCACAATTGGCAAAGAAAATCGATCCAACCGATGAAGAATCATTATTAAAAATAGCAACAACTAGCATGCAATCAAAACTAATCTCAGAAGATAGTGGTGTACTCTCAAAATTAGTAGTTGATGCAGTGTTAAGGGTCGCAGAAAAGAAAGGAGACGAGTATGTTGTTGACCTTGACAATATCAAAGTTGAAAAAAAGACAGGCGGTTCAATCCAAAATACCGAACTGGTAAAAGGAATCGTTCTTGACAAAGAAGTAGTCCACAGCGGTATGCCGACCAAAGTCGAGGGTGCAAAGATCGCACTACTAAATGCCGCACTAGAAGTTGAAAAAACAGAAATGAGTGCTGAAATTAGAATTACTGACCCGACTCAAATGCAAATGTTTCTAGAGGAAGAAAACAGGATGCTAAAATCAATGGTTGACAAGTTGCAAAAAATCGGCGTAAATGTTTTGATCTGTCAAAAAGGAATTGATGATATCGCACAACACTATTTGGCAAAATACGGAATTCTGTCTGTAAGGCGAGTCAAAGAAAGCGACATGACAAAGCTTGGAAAGGCAACAGGCGGTAGAATCACAACAAATCTTGATGATATAACAGACAAGGACTTGGGCCATGCAGACTTGGTGCACCAAAAGAAAGTAGAATCAGACAAGTGGGTATTTGTCGAGGGATGCAAAAATCCAAAGTCTGTCACAGTTCTCGTAAGGGGCGGCTCACAAAGAGTGGTGGATGAAGCAGACAGATCACTTCATGATGCACTCATGGTAGTAAAGGACGTAATTGAAAAGCCGGCAATTGTTGCAGGAGGAGGCGCACCAGAAGCATATTTGGCCTCCCAGCTAAAGGAATGGTCAGATAATTTTGAGGGAAGAGAACAACTTGCCATTCGAAAATATGCAGAGGCACTAGAAGTAATCCCACTTACAATTGCAGAAAATGCGGGAATGGATCCAATTGATACCATGACAAGCCTTAGGGCAAAGCAAAACAGCGGAAGAAAATGGGTAGGAATCAACGCAAAAGAAGGCAAAATCGATGACATGTTTGTATTGAATATTGTAGAACCCGTCGCCGTAAAGGAGCACATCTCCAAATCTGCAACCGAGGCAGCATGCATGATTCTTAGAATAGATGACGTGATTGCTGTTTCCGGCAAAAGGTAACTAAAAAACTTCAAAACATATCTCTGATATCACTTTGTGTGTACAAGGTTGGAATTGATCTAGGCGGAACTAAAATCGAGGGAATCTGTCTTGATGAAAAATCTAAGATAATTGAGAGAAAACGAGTCCCAACAAATCAACAAGAAGGTTACAAGTCAATTCTAAATTCAATATCTGTACTGGTGACTGATATTACAAAAAACGCTTCGGACTATACCATTGGAATATGCACACCTGGTGCGATCTCAAAAAAGACTGACATGATCAAAAACAGCAATACCCAATGTCTTATTGGAATGCCGCTGAAAAATGATCTAGAAAAAATACTTGGGAAAAAAATAGCAATGGAAAATGATGCAAACTGCTTTGCACTGGCAGAGGCAACCTTAGGTGCGGCAGTTGGATATCATATGGTATTTGGGGTGATAATGGGAACAGGTGTTGGTGGTGGAATCATAATTGATGGGAAAATACACCGGGGAAGAACAAATATTGCTGGAGAATGGGGCCATCACACATTACATCAAAATGGCAACAAGTGCTATTGTGGAAAATCAGGCTGTGTTGAGACCTATATCAGCGGGCCTGCCTTGGAGGAAAGATGGTTCAAAATAACAGGAAAAAAGGAACCACTTGCAACCATTATTCAGAATCTTGATGGTACTGGCGGCCAGATATGGAAGAAAGAATTTCTTGATAACTTTGGAGTCGGACTTGCAAACGTAATTGACATTTTGGATCCTGATGCCATAGTCCTTGGTGGGGGCATATCAAACATTGATTTTCTGTACACCGATGGGCGTGATTCTGTATATGATAGAGTGTTTAGTGATTTAGTGGATACTCCGATTCTCAAAAACAAGCTTGGTGATTCTGCTGGAGTATTTGGCGCAGCACTACTTTAGGTTGGGCAGCCTTCCATCTTTTGGATGTAAAAACCGTTTGTCATAATTTCAATTTCAATTTCGTCTGGGACGATTTCAGAATGGCAAAAATGACACTCTTCCGTTGTGATTTTGGTGTCTTGTTCGCCTATTGAAGATAACCACTTTTTTGCATACTCGACTGCCTTTTGACTGTCTTTAGAGTCTGTGATTACATCAAAGTGAATCGTATGTCCATCTTTTGCTTTTACGTACGTATCAAAGACATGAACTTTCATAAGATGTTTGAATCTTGTCTATTTTTATTTTTTATTGAACGATAAAATTAAAAATTTTCGTAGGCATAATACGCCATCTGTCTTACTCTATCCAACAACAAACTGCATGTTTTTTTGGTGTCCTCAACACCTTCTTTAAAAATAACCTCCCCTGTAACATCTTTCAATAAAAAATCAAACATTGTATCGTCTTTGATTTTTCGGTATTCTTTTTCATACCATATTAGAAAATTGATTGCATCTATTTTCCCAAGTCTTTTTGCGCTTTTCTTGAATTTTCCCAAGCTCACATGCTTCAACTTGAAATCAAATTTTGAATTGTATTCCTCAAGAAGATGTGTAAATACATCCTGTATGGTTTTTGCAAAAAGATTTAGATCTGATTGGAATTCTGTAGTATTTGATCCCAATCGGTTAAGGATGATTTCTGCTTCATTGATTTTTCTTATCGCCGTCATAAGTCTGATCTATATGCTAAAATCATAAAATTATTCCTAATTACGTGTTACTCGCATTTAGTTTTTAGGGTTTGTTTAATACTACTATCTTTAGATCAATTTCTGCTTTTTCCACAACTATTTTAGCAGCTTCTACTGCTTGTTGTTTTGTACTGTTTGAACTATCTCTAAGCAAGGCCCTGTTTGCAAGATTAAGATCTTCTTTCGCTTGTTTTAAATTTGCCTTTGCCTCACTTAGTGCGGTTGCATAGGCTGCATTTATCGCATCGACGTCTGCTTGTGTCGTTGCCGTTGATTTTGTCTTACTGACCGTATTGGCTGTAGCTGAAGAATCTAATTTTTTCTTGGCTTCTTCATGATTTTCGTTCTGAATGACTCTTTCTTTTTTTAATAATTCTTCTTCCCTTTCGGCTGCCTTTTTTCTTGCTTCACTGTATTTTCCCTCTGCTGATGAAACAACTTGAGATAACAGCATCACGCTTGCAAAAATCACAAATGCCGTCAGAAATATTTTGTTCATTTATTCCTGACACCAATCCATTATGCCAGTTACTAACAAAACTGACATGTTTTGTGATAATGTCATAGTATTACTCTTGGGATATTTTCTATATGCGTTTGTTCATTTGGTTTAAACGATCAAATTTATCAAAACCTTAAAACTAGATGTGAGAACATTTGATGCCTTGTAATAATGACCGATTACAAAAACTTGAGCGTATTTTTATTTAGATGTAATCCTCAAACTACAAACTATTTTTACTGTGGCTCGATGGTGGCCGGTGGCTTGCTTGATATCACATATGAAACCCACGTTACTTCGTCAATTTCATTTGTGATTCGATTGCTTATTTTTGCCAGTAAATCATGCGGGAGCCTTGTCCAGTCCGCAGTCATTGCGTCAATTGATTCTACTACTCTAATCATTACGATATTCCCATATTTTCTTTCATCGCCTACTACTCCCACCGCTTTATCGTCTCCAACTGCAGCATATGCCTGCCAGATCTTGTCGTACCAGCCTGCCGCTTCTAACTCATCTTCTACAATTTTGCTTGCAACCTTGGAAATCTCTAATTTCTTTTCTGTGACCTCACCGATTATTCGTACTGCAAGGCCGGGCCCTGGAAATGGATGGCGAGAAAATAATTTCTTTGAAACACCAAGTATTGCGGCAACCTTTCTTACTTCGTCTTTGTACAAATCACGCAACGGCTCAAGTATTTGGAGGTCAAGCCAATCAGGCAAACCGCCAACATTGTGATGCGTTTTGATTATGGCAGCAGGTCCTTTTGAGACTCCACTTTCTATAACATCTGGGTACAACGTTCCTTGTGCAAGCCATTTGAAGGGACCGTTTTTCTCTGCAAATTCTGTAAAGATTTTTATAAATTCCTCACCTACTATTTTTCTCTTTTTCTCAGGGTCTGTCACTCCTTTGAGCTTGTCTAAGAATTGCCTCTTTGCATTAATTGCGGTAAAGTTGACGGAAAAATTGTCCTTGAACATTTTTTCTATTTCGTGTTCCTCATTTAGTCTAAGAAGACCGTTATCCACAAAGACACACTTTAGCCTGTCTCCTACTGCTTTATGAATTAAAAGTGCGGCAACAGTTGAATCAATTCCGCCGCTTACTCCGCACAGGACATTCCCATCAATTTTTGAAATGTCACCTACTGTTTTCTCAACAAAGCTTTCCATTGTCCAGTCCTGTTTTGCGTGACAAATGTTTAGAACAAAGTTCTTGAGAATCTGAACCCCTCTTTCAGTGTGGACCACTTCTGGATGAAATTGGATGCCGTACACTGACTCTTGCTTATTTGCAATGGCAGCTGCTTGAGAGCGTTCGGTGTGACCTATTATCTGAAAATTATCTGGAATTTTTTCTGCCTCATCTCCATGACTCATCCATGCCCTAAGAGAATCACCAATTCCGCCAAGCAAGTCAGAATTGTTGTCTATTGTAAGTACCGAGTGCCCATATTCTTTGTTTGCACGCTTTACCCTTCCGCCAAAATTATCCACTATCAGCTGATGGCCATAACAAATTCCAAGAAGCGGCAGTTTCATTTGAAAAATTGCAGAGTCCGGCTTTGGGGCATCAGTGTTGTATACACTTGATGGCCCGCCAGAAAATATCACCCCTTTTGGGTTTAGCTCCTTTAGCTTGTCAATTGAAATGTCATATGGAACAAGCTCGGCATACACTGAGAATTCCCTAATGCGTCTGCAGATCAAATGGCTATACTGAGAGCCAAAATCCAGTACTACTATTCTATCCATTGTATCACTTTGTGTTTTCTATCATTTTTGAAAATGACCATGCCGCTGTGTTTACTATCTCGTTGACTCTTTCCTTTTGACGATAATTTTTGATTATTATTTCGCGCAGTAATATGCCATCTTTATTTACCAAACAGTCAATTATGGAATTCTCCCCAATGTCACCTTTTTCAAATTCTATCATGTCTTTTCTTTTCATCTCGCCTATTATTCTCTCCAAGAAAAATGATTTGAATGGATGCGAATCCTCTTTGAGCTCAATTCCATCTTCTACTATGATTGACACCTGTTCCGGTGTGACGTATGCGTTTGCTATCAGGGATCCGTCAGTGTTTTTTTTCAGCGGAATTGTGTAATCAGTGGATTTGGGCTTTGGCTCTGGACTATCCCTTAGTGAGGATGCTTTTGTGAAACTCTGCTGTTTTAGTACGGAATTTATCAAAACTAGGTTTCGCTCAAGTATTTCAATTTCCTCTTTGTGTTTTTCTATTTGAGCTGAAATGCGATCTCTGAGTTCAAGTGCGTCCTTTACTTGTTCTTCTGAGAACTCCATAATTGACCTGACGTGTCAACGGTATTAAAATGCATTCCAGCATCAGATATTGAGCTCAAGATTCCTGTAAGTGATTTTCTTAAATCCCTTGATTGGTTTTGACAGTGTAAAAAATTCCGATTTGCTTTTTGTGGCCAGCCATTCTAGGAGTGATTTGCCATACTTGAGCTTTTTTCTTTTGGTTTTTTTATCTGCATTATTTGTTTTTGAATATTTTCCAATTCTTGTTCCAAAATCCATCCCAAACAAAACTATTTTCTTTGCACCAAAATGGCTTGCCAAAAATACACATCTGTCCCCATCAGTAAAACCGCCAAAATTACAAATTTTTCCAATTTCTTTTGTCTGGGTTGTACCAATACAGTTTTTGAAGTTTCTTACAAAATCCAACCTATCTGCATTGTCTCCATGTGCATGGACCACAAATACGGTGTTTGTTTTTTTAATTTTCTCTAGTAATTCTAAATCTCCGTCAAGATCAGTTACAACTATTTTCGGCCTAATTCCGTTTTGAATCAGAAAGGTTACTGCGCCGTCGGCACATATCATAACTATGTCTTTGTACTTTTTTAGCGTATCAATTGATGATTGCAGAGATGGGCCTGCTCCAATAACAAAAACTGTTTTACCGCAAACCATTTTTTTCAGCCTAGTTGGAGAAAATCTTTTTTTTATGATGGAATCAAGTAAAACTGCAGAGTCTTGATCGTCTTTTTTACTGTAACCAAACTCGCGTGATATCTGCTCATACTTAGAATTCCAGCCTGAAATTGTCAATCAACTCTAAAATTAGCATGCTTTATCATAAATCATGTGAACGAACTAGGTCCGGTAAGTGTGGGCGGCACAAACCCTGTAAGAATAATGGGAATACTAAATACGAGCCCGGAATCATTCTATAAAAAATCCATCAAAAAAGGCAAAGAAATCGCACATACAGTCCAGCAAATGGAACAGGATGGAGCAGATTTTGTTGACGTTGGTGCCATGTCAACTGCACCATACCTTACAACCGTAATATCTGAAAAACAAGAAATCAAAAGAATAACTGACGCAATAAGACAAATCCAAAATGCGTCAAATTTGCCAATCTCAGTTGACACCTGCAGGGCAGGTGTGGCAAAGGCCGCACTTGATCTTGGGGCGGATATAATCAATGATGTAACTGGTCTCAAATACGACAAAGAAATGATAAACATAATTGCAAAGAATCAGCCCTCGCTTGTCTTGTGCGCATATGGAAAAAAACCACTCAAAGGCAATCTCATCACACAAACAAAGTTACTTCTAAAAGAAAGCATAATGCTTGCAAAGTCTGAAGGTATCCCAACAAAAAAAATCGCGCTTGATCCCGCAATCGGGTTTTTTAGGAAAACTGGGAAAAATCCGTTTTATACCAAGATAAATTCAGACTGGTACAAAAGAGATCTGGAGATTTTACAAAACCTCCAAGCCGTAAAATTGAATTTTCCAATTCTCGTTTCAGTCTCAAACAAGTCATTTATTGGGAAAATTCTCAACAGGCAAGACCCATCTGATCGTATCTTTGGCTCTATTGCAGCCGAAGTAATTTCCGTCCTAAACGGAGCAGACATAATACGAACGCACAATGTAAGGCAAACAAAAGACGCAATAACAATCGCAGAAAAATTTTCAAGGAAATCCAAGAAAGGCTTATAACGCATTCCACTTCTCTTTCCTAAGGGTTTACTTGGAAATAAGAGAAGGATTAACTTTTGACGATGTTCTTCTTGTGCCAAAATATTCTAACATTACCACAAGATCACAGACCGATCTTAAAACAAAACTCTCAAAAAATATCTCGCTTAACATTCCGCTGATTTCGGCAAACATGGATACTGTCACAGAATCTGCAATGGCGTCTGCCATGGCAAGAGAGGGCGGTATTGGGATAATTCACAGATTTTTAACAGTTGAGGAGGAAGTAGAAGAGGTTCTAAAGGTAAAGAGATCAGCAAGCATTATCATAGAAAAACCATATGTTGTCAACCCAGACCAGTCAATTCGAGACGCAATTGCATACATGACTGAAAAGGGCGTTTCTGGCCTTTTGGTTGTAAGCGACTCAAAACTTGTTGGCATACTGACAGGACGCGACGTTATGTTTGAATCCGAGTCAAACCGTCTCGTGAAGGATGTGATGACAAGGGATGTCATAACAGCAAAGCCTGGAATATCTTTGGTCGAGGCAAAAGAGGCACTCAGAAAACACCGAATAGAAAAGCTTCCATTGATAGATGATACTGGATCAGTCAAGGGACTCATAACAAGCAAAGACATTACACACAATGAGAATTATCCAAACGCGTCAAAGGACAAAAAGGGAAGGCCGCTGGTCGGGGCAGCAGTTGGCGTTAAAGGTGATTTTATGGAAAGAACCGAGGCATTGCTTGAGGCAGACGCCGATGTCATTGTGGTAGACATAGCACACGGTCATAGTGAAAACGCAATCAACACCGTAAGACTAATCAAAAAAGCATTTCCAAACTGTGAACTAATTGCAGGAAACGTCGCAACTGCAAGGGGCACGGAAGATCTGATAAAAGCAGGAGTTGATGCAATCAAAGTTGGCGTCGGCTCCGGCTCCATTTGCATTACCCGAGTAATTACTGGCTCTGGCGTGCCACAACTAAGTGCCGTATATGACTGCGCAGAAATGGGCAAAAAATATGGTATCCCAATAATTTCAGACGGTGGCACAAGAACATCTGGTGATGTCACAAAGGCATTAGCTGCTGGCGCATCCACAGTTATGATAGGAAGTCTTTTTGGGGGAACCGATGAGAGCCCCGGCTCGTATGTGATGAAAAACGGAAAACGATACAAAATCTATAGGGGCATGGCCTCGTTTATGGCAACACTTGGAAGAAAAACAAAGGAGGCAGGAAATGTAGCAAATGAGGACTTGAATGATTATGTGGCAGAGGGGGTAGAAGCAATGGTGCCCTACAAAGGAAGCGTCGCTGACATCATAATGCAGCTTACAGGCGGAGTGCGCTCAGGTCTGAGTTATTGCGGTGCAAACACCATACTGCAGATGCAAGAAAATGCTGAATTTATCAAAATGTCCCGTGCGGGCTTTGCAGAAAGCCAGCCGCACGACGTTGACCTGATGTAAGTTTTTAATGTCATTAGGAATATAATTTTCTGTGCTCACAAGAACTACTATTATAGGAATTTGTATCGGGGCTGTAATCTTTGGGATCGGAGTAGCATCCATGATCTTAAATTCGCCATTTCTTCATACCGAAATCAAAGATCATACAATTGATGTTGAAAAAGTAGGTACATACGAATTTACTGCACCGAAAAGTTCACATCAACGATTCACTGTAACCGGGGATAATTTTCACATAAAACTGACTACTCCGGGAGATGGAATTCAAAAAGACGAAGATTTTAAAAAAGAAATTACTTTTGATTGGTTTGTCTTGCAAGAGGGTACGAACAAAATTATAATTACCAATACTGGTCAATCAGAACTTAAATTTCATCATGAGTTTGAACGATATGGTGACTATCTCATTTTTGCACATAATATAATATTGATAACTACGGCTGTAATAATAATCGGATTTAGTGCAGCATTCAGCGTTAGAAAACCAAAAGGCTTCTAAACCATTTTTGCTTTTCTGTATGATCCGAGCACTTTCATAAATACAGTTCTCTGCCTTATTTTTTCCAAAATTCCCTGTATTACAGGATCTTCTTTGGTACCGTCAAAGTCCATGTAGAAATTGTATTCCCACGGAGTGCTCTTGTTTGGCCTTGATTCTATTTTTGTGAGATTTACCTTGAAATCATTAAACTCTTTTAGTATGTTAAACAGTGCTCCGGCCTCATGTTTGACTGAAAATATGATTGATGTCTTGTCTCCATCATCTAGAGATTTTTTTGCCAATACCAAAAATCGTGTATAATTATTAGTATTGTCTTCAATTCCTTCCATGATTATTGGAACTTGGTATATTTCAGATGCCCTCTTGCTTGCAATGCAGCTGATGTTTTTCTTGTTCAAGTCTTTTATTATTCTGACACTTCCAGCCGTGTCATATGTCGGAATTGTCTTTAGCTTGTGATCCTGAATGAATTTCCTACATTGCCCAAGTGCCTGTGGGTGCGAATACACAGTATCAATACCATCTATTCCATCAAATCCAATCAGACAATGCCTTACCCTGTAGTATATCTCTCCAACTATTGTCAAGCTAGTAGATACCAACAAATCATAACTCTCACCTACACTACCCTCAAGTGAATTTTCTACTGGTAGTACTGAATAGTCGGTATCTCCTCTCTGGGTAGATTCTACTACTTCGGCAAATGTCGCAAGGGGAACCGTATCTATTGATTCTTTAAAAAATGAAATCGCTGCATCCTCACTATACGCGCCTCGTTCTCCTTGGAACGATACTCTGTACATTTTAATCTCTTAGTTTCAGAAAATCGCTCTTTTCAAAATTGGTTGATATCTTGCGGTCCTCAACAAATCCACAGTTTGGGCACTTGACTCTGTCTCTTAGCGGAACCACGCTTCCAGCACAAATGTTACATTTTGTAAATAATACTCCTAGCTCGGGCTCGTCAATTGTTGCATGTATTGTACCGTTTAGGTGATTTTCAATTTTTAGTGTAATTACATCATTTACCCTAGCAATGATTCTTCTTCTGTCCATGTTTTGGCATATGCATTCCACTCCTGACGAATTTGGTTTGCCGTTTATGTAGTGTATGGCAACTGCAATCATCGATGATAATACTGCTGCCACTGTGCCTATGACGATGTCGCCTTTTTTTGGTATCGCAATCTGTTTTCCGTTTTCCACTTGTGCAATCTTATTTTTTTTATCGATATTTACAATTCCAATTGTAGATGCCCTAATCTTACTACCATCATCAAAGGTGTTGTTTCCTGCTTCCATTTCTTCAATAGATCCAAGCGTATCGCCAGGTATGACAAAATCTTCCATATTATTTCCTGATTTGGTTAATTATTAATTGGTTTTGCATCCAAAACGGGCGAATCTAAATTTCAGACTCGCAAACAGGCATATCCTTTAGGATGTCCTTTCCATCCTCGTCTATAATCGACGGTGCAACAAGACAAATTTTGCCGTTTTTTCTCTTACAGTAAACCTCTGACTCGTTATTTTCCTTGTCTCTTGCCCAAAAGGAATGCGTTTGTGAAAAATTGGGACTCTGGCCACTTTTTTCGTAAATTTCTTCTGCAGTCCATATCTGATCCTTTGCGACTGATGTACTGCCAAGCTTCATTCCTTTAATGCCAACAATGTCACCTTCCTCATCTTTGACTATGCAGCTAACGTGAATCCTAGCTTTTGGATATCTGATAAAATTCTTTTTTGTGTGTGAAAAATTAGTCTTGCGTGCCATTTACATCATTATGAAAAACGAGAATCGGTTTTTGTACTCAAATTACTTTCCTTTTCATAAAAACTCTTCAATTCATCAATATTAACATTATTGTTGTGCACAAATTTTACAACCAGTGTGGAATTTGCAAGTATCCCTCAATGCTTTCGTTTCTTAATATTTTTAGCAATGCGCTTGCTTGGGGTGTGGACAAGACAGGCTTGTCAAATTGATTATCAGTTGAAATTCTTGGACACGCAACTTGGATAAATGCATCAATTCCCTTCAAATTACGCAATCTGTCATTTGTAATATCTGTGATTGCAAACAGCTGAACTATTTTTCCTTCTTTTTCAAGCTCGCGCTTGAATTTGAGTGCGGTAGTTTTTGAGAGCTGGCCTTCTTTGAGACCGACTATTACTCCAAATGTTTTTGCGTCGACTGCCTTGTAAATTGCAAGAGTTGCTTTTGTCTGCAGTTTTTGTGCAAACTCTGTTACCTCTCTGACCTCGTTAAAGTAAGGATCTAAGACATAGGTTGGCTTGTTTGTTGAAAGCGCAAGACCTGCTGCATGGAAATTACTCTGCCCCATGAAGACGTTTGCATCAACTTGGTTTTGCACCTCTTGTGCCGGATAAAACTCGCATCCAAATACTTGCCCGTCATTTAACTGGCCTTTACCCTTTCCTATTTTTACTTGGATCCCGTTTTCTTCTAGAGTCTTGCGGACTGCATCAATTTGGTTGAGGTGCTGACTGTCAGTGACAAGCGATACAGTCTTGCCCTTTAGAATATCTGCACACTTTACTGTTACACTCTCAAAGGAAATATCATCAAAGGCGTCTATCATCACCACGTTGTCCTGAAAAGTTGACATGCTTATCGTGTGACCAATATTGAACAAGATATCGGCAGCTAGAGTTTTTGCGCCGTTTGAATTCAAATCACACGTTCCCCACGTGGTGTCTGCAATCACGTATGCTGGGATGCCAAATCTGTTCATTATATTTACTGCAGCATCTTGGACTTTTGGAATAATTCCCTCTGGGCCGTTAAGTGCAACAGATACAGGCTTGCGCTCTTGAATTATCTTGAAGATTTTGTCTTCGTCTATCACTATCATTTGAACAGATAACCATCTGTCAATTTTAATTTAAACCAAGCTGAATGGTAAATCACAAATGTCTGATTATTCTGTACTAATTAGTGCAAAAAGAGACAATCCTGAACATAGGCTTTGATGATACCGACTCCCCAAAGGGAATGTGCACCACTTATCTTGCATACAAGTTGGTTGATTCACTAAAAAAAGAAAAAGTAGAGTTTCTTGACTATCCAAGATTGATACGGTTCAATCCCAACATACCATGGAAGACGCGCGGAAATGGGGCAGTTGCATTAAAACTCAAAACAAGCAAGCCAGATCTGGTAAAAAACAAAGTAATTAGATTCGTAAAGAAATTCTCCGACCTAAAAAATGGAGCAAATCCTGCAGTAGTCTTTTTTGAAAGCACAGCCATTCCGGAAGAATTTACGCAATTTAGCAAGCATGCGTTGTGGCAGCTGATAAGCAGAAATCACGCAAAAAAGTTTGTTGCAGACCATAACTTGGAGTCGTTTTAAAATGGAAATGGCCAGGGACTGGTTGGAGCAATAGGTGCAATCGGATATAGATTTTCTGATCATACCTTTGAGCTGCTCAGCTATAGAAAAAAATCACAGTTTGGGAAAAAACGAAAGCTCGTCGCAGATAGCGTAAGACAAATGCAGGAAAAGACATACCCGAGGACCTTTAACAGCTATGACACAAAAAAACAGAGAATCTTATTTGCACCGCATGGCCCAGATCCCGTGTTCTTCGGTATTAGGGGGGAGGACGTAGGCTCATTACTTGATGCATCGCAACTAATCAAAACCCAAGAAAAGCCAGCCGGCCACATGATCTTCAAGTCCAACCAGGGGACAGGAGATCACCTCCAAAATGAAATTGATATTCATTCCCTAAGGCCATATTGCTCTGGAATGATAACTGGTGTCGTTTCAGTGGAGCCAAAAATAGAAAAGGGTGGACATGTGATGTTTGCAATAAAAAAAGACGACACTGAAATAAAATGTGCAGTCTACAAGGAAACTGGAATAACAGAACACGCCGCAAATCTGATTGTAGGAGATAAAATTTGTGTGGGTGGCGGAATCAGAAAGGCATCACGCAAGCATAGCCGTATACTCAATGTGGAATTTTTTCAGGTTTTGAGCTTGGGAAAAAAATCAATCCTAGTTAATCCCGCATGCGCAAAATGCAAAAAGCACATGAAGTCAAAGGGCAAGGGTCAGGGCTTTGAATGCGTAAGATGTGGAAAAAAATCACCCAAAAAAGAAATCAAGCAAGTCTCCAGACAAATAAAAAAGCAAATCTACATCCCGCAAGTATCTGCGCACAGGCATCTTACACGGCCGCAACAAAGACTTGGAACTGCAAACAAGGAGGCAAGATTTGATAATTCTACTCCATGGTTTTACGCTAATCAAAACTGAACTGACGGTTTCTATCAACATGATTTTACAATCCAACCTATTTACAAATGCGTCATATCAAGGATCCCGAATATTTCTTACCATTCTGTGATTTTTGACTGTTCTGAGTCTGGATGTAGCTTTAACTTGAGATTCTTTACAACAGACTAATTTGCAGTGTACTGTTTTATATTGAGTGAAATCTGTGTTTGTCTTACGTTGACAGTTATCTCTTATCCTAGCCATGAAGAGTTTGGATTTTCCCATTCATATCTATGAGCATGTGATCATTTGTATTTCACGGGATCATATCTGATGGTTAGGGTGCGGCTCATAAAGCTAAAACAGGAATTCCATTCTCCTTGGATCCATTCAAAATCTTGTCAAGCAACAATTTCTTTTCTGAATGATTGAATCCGATCGCTTTTTGGAATTTCATTAAATCTCTTCTTGATACTGTAAGATACCAGCTATCATCGCAGTTGGGTCCAGTTATTCTAGATGGAACACCAATAGTATTCATTAAACATCTAGCTTGATTTAGGCCTGCACTGTTCATACTTTTAACTCTGACCACAAAATTTGTCTTATCTACTGTGCCCTCATCATCAAAAAATGCCCTTAACCAGAAAATCTTCACTGTTTTTTCAGATTTCAGTATTTCATTTCCTATGCACCAGCCTAAAGTGCTTCCACCACCAAGCTCTTTGATTCTTGAATACACCCTCTTAGATTTGAAGATCAAATCCGTAGATTTCCTTCTTCTGACCGTGATTTTGTAGACCCCAAGCACATCTTTCGAAAACTCTTCTAGCAACTTCTGGTTCGTATTGCAGTAACCTACCTCGTATCTTCTTCTATTCCTGTGATATCGTCTCCCATTTACAATCTGTAAGCTTTCTTTCTCTACATAGGTTATCATCCATCCATCCGAGCATACATGTGCGGCTATTCTAGCTTCCTCTGGTTCCATCTTGTCTTGTTAGTTTCAACGAGAAAATAAGATTAGCGGGGAGTAGACTTTCAGGAGTTTTTAGCTCCATTTGAACTACTGATCTGCGGGTATCACATCGATTATGATTATGAGCCCGCCGGGATGACTTAGTCCTATGAAGACTGACTTCCCCACCCCGCTGACTAAAAATTAGGTCTCAGGGGATATATACTCTCATTTTTCCAAATAATTAATACTGTTTCAAAGCTCGTCTTTGTTGTGAATAAAAAAATTCGAATAGCTGGAATTATTGCCGCACTGGCAGTATCTGCAATTATTCTTTCATCGCCGTCTAGTGCGCCTCCGCTGCCGCAACCAAATGTGGAATCAAAAAACGAATCCATCCAAGTTCTTGCAACGAATCTCAAAAAGCCTTGGGCCATTGCATTTGCCCAAGACAGAATCTTTGTGACAGAAAAGGAAGGCGCGATCAGAGTGATTCAGTCAAACACTTTACTTGATGAGCCTCTGACGGTTTTGAGAGCTGCAAGCATTTACGGGGGAGGATTGCTTGGAATTACGACACATCCGAACTTTGAAAATAACCATTTCCTTTATGCATATTACACATATTCTGAAAATGATGCACTTCTCAACAAGGTTCTTCGCATAACTGAATCAGATAACAAACTCATAGATGCGATAACCATAATTGATAAAATTCCTGGTTCGCAGTTCTATAATGGCGGCGTGATAAAATTCGGACCAGATGGAAAATTATACATTGCTACAGGTCTGCCGTCTGAAAACTCTCACGATTCTCAGGATTTATCCTCACTTGCAGGAAAAATTCTTCGACTAAACGATGATGGAACAATACCTGACGATAATCCATTTCCAAACTCGCCTGTATTTTCTCTAGGACACAGAGACCCGCAGGGTATGGCATGGGACAAGCAAGGTGATCTCTATGTTACTGAGACAGGTCCGACAAAAAACGATGAAATCAACCTTGTCAAACCAGGACAGAACTATGGTTGGCCAGAACAGGAATGCTCCGGAAAAGAAAGCTACGTTGATTCTGTAAAATGCTATGACCCCAGCATAGAGCCTGGAGGAATTGTGTTTTATAGTGGAGACAAACTTGAATATAATGACAGCTTGATTATGGCAACATTGCGCGGATCAAACTTATACAAACTGGACGTATCTGACAACAAAATATTATCACAAAAAAGCATATTGGGTGGAACTGGAAGAATCAGAGACGTAGGACTAGGACCTGATGGCTACCTTTACGTTATCACATCAAATACGGATGGCAAGGCATTTCCTGACAAATCAGACGACAAGCTACTGAGAATATTGAAATAAATTGAAAGGTTTCGACGTTTCACGGTTTTTTGAAAAAGACAGAAAGGAGCGAATTGACATTGTTGCCAAATTTGCAAATCTGACCGAACAAGAAATACAAACCCTTGAGGGTTCTGGAGGAATCTCATTTGAGCAGGCAGACAAAATGGTTGAAAACGCTATAGGCACATTTTCATTCCCACTTGGAATTGCGACCAATTTTATAATAAACAAAAAAGAATACCTAGTCCCAATGGTAATAGAAGAACCATCGGTGATTGCAGCTGCATCCAAGGCTGCCAAGATAGCAAAGATGCGCGGCGGTTTTGTAATGCAAAATGATGAATCATACAGCATAGGACAAATACAGGTAGTAAATGTCGATGTGGAATCAGCCACACAAAAAATTCTCAAATCTTCAAAGGAAATACTGGACTTGGCAAACTCCAAAAGCAACACCCTGTCAAAAATAGGCAAGGGCGCAAAGGAGATCTCTTGTAAGGAAATCAAAACAGATGCAGGCCCAATGCTGATTGTCGAACTGTTAATTGATGTTGGCGACGCAATGGGGGCAAATGTGACAAACACAATGTGCGAGGGAATAGCACCATTCATAGAAAAAATCACAAATGGCAAGGTAATCCTTCGAATTCTCTCAAACTATTCTACAAGGAGAATGGTTAGAGGTACTGCAACATTTGAAAAAGAAGCAGTTGGCGGACAAGAGACAGTTGACAACATTATTCTGGCATATCAGTTTGCAGCATATGATGAATATCGTGCGGTAACGCACAACAAAGGAGTAATGAATGGAATCATTGCAGTCGCAAACGCAACAGGGCAAGATACTCGTGCAATCGAGGCAGCCGCACACGCATACGCTTCAAAAAATGGGAGATACACATCACTTACACAATGGCACAAAGACAATGATGGAAACTTGGTTGGTAAAATCGAGATCCCGATGTCTGTTGGAATAGTTGGGGGAATCATTAATGTACACCCAACTGCAAAAATATGTACAAAAATACTTGGGGTGCAATCTGCAAGCGAACTTGCCTGTATAATTGGTGCTGCAGGTCTTGCGCAAAACTTTAGCGCCCTGCGGGCCCTTGCATCTGAGGGAATTCAAAAAGGCCATATGCGACTACACGCAAGAAACATTGCTGCTGCAGCGGGTGCAACGCATGATCAAATCGACACACTTGTCAAGAAAATGACCTCAGAGGGCAATATTTCAATTAATCGGGCACGTGAGCTTTTAGAACAGACTTAATTCTATCAATAGCCTTTACATTATTTTCTGTTTAATCAAATCTTGTTGAGAAATTCTTCTTTTGTTAAACCTGCTTGTGATATTATGGACAATAATGTTCCCTTCTTGATTTCTTTATGGCGTGGAACCGTGACCTTGTGCTTCCCATCTGTTAGAAATATGTGACTTCCAGTTTGCCAGAACTCGGATTTGTTGAGAATTTTTAGAACGTCTCTCCAGAAAAGCACTGGAAGTTTAGATGGCAACTTCGATTATCTTGCCTTTTTTGATCTTTTCTAATCTGTCCTTTTCCTCAGGAAATGCTTGAAAATATCCTGATACTGCGTCGTCGATCATTTCTTTGAGTTCTGATTCTGTATCTGCTTGTGTTATTATCCCTGGAATTTCTATGCATTGTGCACTAAATCCACCCTCCTCTTCATTTCTTATGGCGAAAGTGAGTTTGTTTTTCTTCATGATGACATTTAGCTAATCGAGTATAAAATCAATATGCATGACACGAGAAGTACTGTCTGTTGGAATCTGAACTTCTTAGACTGAATATGGATATCATTTAGAATAGCCATCATAGATTAATTCAGTTTATATCAGATTTTCTAATAATTTAGCGGAGTATCAATTCTAGGCATAGATAATTTCAATAACACTCTATCCGAATAACTTGACAGAACCAAAATTTGAACAACAAAATATAGAGGTTCTTTTCTCAAGAATTAAAGATGACCAAAGTAAAATTTGCCATTCCAAAGGGAAGCCTTGAGGACGCAACCTTTGCCATTTTAGAAAGGTCTTGGACCAAGGTTCAGCGCAAGAGCCGCACATACAGAGTAACACTAGATGATCCTGACATTGCCGTAAAAATGCTAAGACCGCAGGAAATTCCTACATTTGTCTCTGATGGCTTGTATGACGTCGGCATTACTGGAAAGGACTGGATTGGCGAAACAAAGTCTGACGTGGAGCCACTTTTGGACTTGGAATATGGAAAGATAAAACTCGTAGTGGCAATCCCTGACACTTATCGATTCAAGTCGCTAGATGAAATGATTGCAGCATATGCAAAACAAAAAAGAATAATGCGAATATCCTCAGAATATCTTACAACTGCTTCAAAATTCATAAAACAACTAAAATCATACAAAAAATACTACGGAAACAAAGACCCACAAATTGTCACACCCTGGCTCCGGATTGGAACAAACAAAAGCGTGCAAATTCATCTATCGTTTGGTGCAACAGAAGCAAAGCCGCCAGACGACGTAGATGCGATAATGGATGTAACTGAGACTGGAACCACACTTGAACAAAATCAGCTAAAAATTGTTGATACTGTTTTACAATCAAGCGCTCACCTAATCGCAAACAAGAACTCGTTGCGCGATAAAACAAAGAGGGAAAAAATCTTTGATATAATTACCGTCATGAGGGGTGCAGTTGAGGGAAAAAAGTATCTCCACATTTACCTAAACGTGGAAGAAAAAAACATGTCAAAATTGCTAAGCAACTTGCCATCACTCAAGCGCCCGACAATTAGCCCACTGAGCGAAAAAGGATGGTATGGCGTGAATACCATAGTCCCAAAATCTGAATTTCACAAAATGATCCCAAAGCTTAGAAAGATTGCACAGGGCCTAGTAGTGCACGAGCCAAGGCAGATCCTAGAACTTGAGGAGATAAAGCGTCACGAAGAAAATTGATGAAGATAATAACAGTCAAAAACGTACATTCCTTTGCCAAGTCCCAGTCGCGCAAATTTGACAAAAAGACAGTTGAATCAATAATCAGCCTAGTCCAAAAAGACGGCGATTCCGCACTCAGAAAGTTTGAAAAAAAATTCAACGGCGTAAACATCAAGACATTTCAAGTATCGCAAAAAGAAATCAAAGACGCGTATCAAAGCGTGACCAAAGAACAGGTACATGCAATCAAATTGGCAAAAACAAGGCTGGAAAAAACCGAGTCGGCACTCAAAACTAAGCTTGGAAAAATCGAGGTAAACACAGATGGAATTAAGATCACAAAAATATTTGCACCGCTAGACAGCGTGGGGTGTTACGTGCCAGGCGGTCTGGCAAGATACCCAAGCTCAGTGATAATGTCTGTCGTTCCAGCAAAAATAGCTGGCGTAAAAAAAATAACAGTTGTGACGCCGCCAAACAAACAAGGAAAAGTAGATCCACTCGTACTGGTTGCAGCGGACATCTGTAAGGCTGACCAAATCTTCAAAGTGGGAGGGGCGCACGCAATAGCCGCGCTTGCATTTGGCACAAAATCCATCCCACAGGTGGATAAAATAGTGGGACCTGGGGGCTCATTTGTCACTGCGGCAAAATATCTTGTTTCTAATGTCGCGTCAATCGACATGCTTGCAGGACCAACTGAATTGGCAATAATTGCCGATGATTCAGCAGATCCGAAATTTGTCGCATTGGATTTGATTTCGCAGGCAGAGCACAGTTCGGACACTTCGTGTTGTCTGATCACACCATCAAAGAATCTGGCATACAAGGTAGTGGACTTTATTGAAAAAATAACACCCGCACTACAAAGAAAAGATATCATTACAGAGAGCTTGAGCAAAAATGGCTTTGTAGCAATATGCAAGATGTCGGATGCAATACTACTTGCAAATAACCTTGCGCCAGAACACTTGGAGATAATGACGAAACAACCAAAAGCAATATCAAATAAAATTAAAACAGCCGGTCTCGTACTGTTGGGACAAAACACGCCGTCTGCGGCAAGTGATTACCTCCTCGGAACAAATCACATTTTACCGACAAACCGATTTGGAAGATCAAGGGGTTCGCTTTCTGTACTTGATTTTCTAAAAATACAGACAAGTGTCGAGTCATCAAAGCAAGCCCTGCAAAAGATAGACAAATATCTGTCAGCACTTGCAAAGGCAGAAAGCCTGCCAAATCATTATGAAGCGGTGAAAAAAAGATTATGAGCATCAAGTGGTTTTATCAAAAACTGGACGAATACTCTGCACTATCGGGGTACCAAAAGCCAGCGTATCATGCAGGAACAATAAAGCTTGATTCCAACGAAAATTTTGTGATAAATAAGCAGTTCCAACAGGAAATAATCGACGGCGCAAAGAAAAACTCTGATATCCGTGAATACCCACTTGGAAAATCTGACAATCTGATATCTGCATTATCAGAATACTTGCATGTTCCATCATCTATGATTGGGATTGGCAATGGCTCTGATCAAATACTTGATCTAATACTTGCAAACTTTGCATCAAAAAAGACCAGAATACTGACGTCTGATCCGACATTTGGATTCTTTGAGGAGCGATGTAAGCTGTATTCAATTCCTACAACAAAAGTTCCATTTTCAAAAAACATGACGCTAAACACTAGCGACTTTATCTCAAAATTCAAAAATACCGACATACTGTACCTTGATTCGCCAAACAACCCAACTGGATTCCAGTTCGCAAAAGATGAAATCGCAGAACTGATTAAGAAATTTGGCGGGCTTGTTATAGTAGATGAGGCATACGGCGAATTTTCAGACTATTCCGTTGTGGGAATGACAAAAAAATTTGATAACTTGATTGTTGTAAAGACATTCTCAAAGGCATTTGGGCTTGCCGGACTCAGACTTGGGTATGTGGTTGCAAACAAGCGATTCATAGATGTATTTTCACGCGTACTCCAGTACCCATATCCTCTAAACACAATAGCAATTGAGGCAGGAATACTTGCCATGCAAAAAGCAAAACAAATCTCACAAACAATTGAGGAAATAAAGCAGGAGCGAACAAGAATCATAAAAAAACTTCGCGAGACTGGAGCATTTGACGTCTTTGACTCAAAGGCAAATTTTGTCCTCTTTGATGCTAGGGGCGCTGACAAGAGGATCTACACTGCTCTACTTGAGCAAGGCATCTCTATTCGAAAACTGGGAAAAATTGGAAAGCATGATGGATGTCTAAGGGTTACGGTTGGAACAAGAGACATGAACTCCAAGTTTTTGTTGGCAATACGTGATTTTCTGCAATGAATTACCAAAAAATAGGCAGAAATATCATTGCAAAGGACATAAGCCAAATTGGTGACATCGATGGTATAATTTTTGACTGTGATGGAGTCCTAGTGGATGTCTCAAAATCATATGACTTGGCAATTCGGAAAACCACTCAATACGTACTCAAAAAATTTGCAAACATCAAATCCATACCGATAACTGCTGAAATAATAAGCGGCTTCAAATCAACTGGGGGCTTTAACGACGAGGTAGATGTTACGTATGCATCAATTCTCTCTCTGGCTGCCGCAAAAAAACTGAGAATTGATGATACCAAATTCATATTTCGCGTAATTAAAAATGCAAACAGTACTGGAATAACGTCCGTTGAAAAGTTTCTTGATACACTTGACGTTGATCTTTCTGACATAAGAAAAAAACTGGACTATCCAGGGAAACGTACAACCAATCCACTGTATGAAATCTTTGATCAGATTTTCTATGGGCCTATACTGTACAGAAAAATATTCAAGAAAAAATCCCAATTTACAGAAAAAGGGCTAATCAATAACGACAAGGTAATACTTACAAAAAAACTGCTCTCCATATTTGAGAAAAAATTTGGCAGCAACCTTGCCATGGTGTCTGGACGTGGAAAGGAATCCGTACGTTATTCACTCAAAGAACTACTAAGTGGATTTAATTTGAAAAGCTCATTATTCCTAGAAGACGAACCAAGGAAAATGGCAAAACCAAATCCAAAATCCCTGTTGTTTTCTGTCAGCAAACTGCATGCAAGGCACTGTCTCTATGTGGGAGATTCAATGGAGGATCTGATCATGGCCAATAAAGTAGCAAAGATGGGCAAAAAAATAACGTTTTGTGGCATTTATGGGACAAGCAAAAACCACGATTCCAAAATACAATTCTTCAAAGACACGGGTGCCCCAGTCATAATAAAATCAATTAATTTGATCCCAAAGGCATTAAATTTGGCAAAGTAAAGTCTTTGAGTAACTTATGGCGGCAAGAAAAAGCAGCATTAAGCGTGAAACAAAGGAGACCTCTGTGATCGTACAAACTAACCTTGACGGTAGCGGCAAGATATCTATCAAAACTGGAATTGATTTCTTTGATCATCTGATTACCTCGTTTGCAAAGCATTCTATGCTTGATCTCACCGTGAAGGCAAAGTCCAATGATAACATTTTACACCATTTAATCGAGGATGTGGGAATTGCAATCGGCGCTGCAATGGACAAGGCACTTGGAGCCAGAACTGGAATCACAAGGTTCAGCTATGCCTCAGTTCCACTAGATGAGTCTCTTGCAGAAGCAACAATAGATCTAGTACGACGCCCGTATCACAAAATCAACCTATCAATCAAACGAACACAAATTGAAGGAATGTCAAAAGAAGACATCGAGCATTTTTTTACGTCGCTTGCACAGAACCTGAACAGCTGCATACACCTAAACGTCAAGTACGGGGAAAACGATCACCACAAGGTAGAGGCAGCAATAAAGTCACTTGCAGTAGCGTTTAGAATTGCAGCCAGCATTGATAAGAAGCAAAAAGGAATACCAAGTACAAAAGGTTCAATGTAATGAAGGTAGCAATATTTGATTATGGTGCAGGTAACATATTTAGCCTAAAGGTAGCTTTAGAAAAACAGGGAGCAACAGTTGATGTCATAAAGAGTTTTGATCAGGCAGATAATTATTCTGGCTTGCTGTTGCCAGGTGTTGGCAATTTTGATCCAGCATTACAAAACATGCGCAAAAACTCAAAGACCACATTCCAGGAATATGTTCAGGACAAAATTCCCGTGCTGGGAATCTGTCTTGGCATGGAAATGTTTTTTGAAAAAAGTGAGGAGGGAAAAGAACAAGGACTTTCAGTAATGGAAGGCGAGGTGGTGATTCTTCCAAACAAATTCAAAATACCGCACATGGGCTGGAACAACCTGAAACTCAGAAAATCAAATCCGCTGATGGATGGAATACCCGATTCTTCCTGGGTTTATTTTGTTCACTCGTATAGGGTAAAGCCAAAAAATGACGACATTATAGTTGCCGATTCCGATTACGGGATTACGGTTCCGGCCATAGTCAACAGGGGCACACTTTACGGAACCCAGTTCCACCCGGAAAAGTCAGGCAAGGTTGGCTCCTTGATGATTCAGAACTTTTTACGAGAGTGTAAAAAGTGAAGGTAATTCCGGCAATTGACCTGATGGAAGGTCAGGTAGTAAGACTATACCAAGGAAAACCAGAAAACAAAACCGTATACAGTAGTGATCCCAAGGATGTTGCAAAAAAATGGGAAAAAGCGGGCGCCGACATGCTGCACTTGGTTGATCTTGATGCCACGCTACAAAAGGGATCTAATCTCAAATTGATTGAAAAAATTACCAAAGAAGTATCAATTCCAGTACAGGTGGCCGGCGGCCTGAGGGAAGAGTCAATAATTTCAGAATCTTTGGGATTTGCACAAAGAGTTGTTCTTGGAACAATTGCATTCAAGGACATGGAACTTGTTTCAAATCTGGCAAAAAAATTTGGCACAAATAGAATAGTAATATCTGCAGATCATTATGACGGCGTAATAGTGGTAAATGGGTGGCAACAATCGACTAGTATGAATCTGATTGACGCAATGAAAAGTTTTACCGGAAAAAATTTTTCAGAATTTCTCATAACAAATGTATCACGAGACGGTACCATGAAAGGACCGGATCTTGACTATCTGAAAAAAGTATGCGCGTTTTCAAATGCGCATGTGATTGCAAGCGGGGGGATATCAAATCTTGGCGACATTACAGCAGTAAAACAATGCAATGCATATGGCGTTATTCTGGGCAAGGCACTTTATGAGGGTAAGGTATCAATCGAGGAGGCAAAAAAGCTGGCATGACTCTAACTAAACGAATCATACCATGTCTTGATGTGGCAAACGGGCGGGTGGTCAAGGGACTGAATTTTGAATCAATCAAAGACGCAGGCGATCCCGTATTGCTTGCAGAAAAATACAGCAAAGAAGGAGCCGACGAGCTTGTCTTTCTTGATATCACGGCATCACAGGAACAGAGAGAAACCATCCGTTCGCTTGTCTCAAAAGTTGCTCAGGTAATCGACATTCCGTTTACAGTTGGGGGTGGAGTGAAAACACTTCAACATGCGCGCGATATTTTGCTTTGCGGCGCAGACAAGGTTGCAATCAATACTGGAGCAGTAAAGAATCCCCAAATCATAACGGAACTGATGAATCTTTTCGGAAAGCAGTGTGTCGTAGTAGCAATAGATGTAAAACGTAATTACGATTATGCCGAAGGAAAAAATATTTTTTCAGAAGATTCCAAGAAATTCTGGTTTGAGGTGTTCATCTACGGAGGAAAAAAGGAAACCGGCATAGATGCAATAGAATGGGCAAAAAAAGTGCAGCAGTTGGGAGCAGGCGAGATTCTGCTTACAAGCATAGACAAGGACGGAACAAAGGACGGCTATGATATAATTCTGACAAAGGCAATAGTTGAAACTGTATCAACACCCGTAATTGCCTCTGGTGGGTGCGGAGAGCCGCTCCATATGCTTGACGTGTTCAAAAAAACCGACGTTGATGCCGCACTTGCAGCATCAATATTTCACTACGAGACTCATTCAGTTGACAGGGTAAAAGAATATCTTAAGGAAAACAACGTGGACGTACGATTATAAGTCAAAAACAGAAAAATCATACTGATGAAAAAAACTATTTCTGATTTGGATTTTTCAAAAGGGGATGGGCTAGTTCCAGTTATAGTTCAGGACTATAATACAAAAGAAGTTCTGACACTTGCTTATTCCAACAAGGAATCGCTTGAACTGACACAAAAAACCAGAAACTCTTGGTTCTGGAGCAGGTCAAGAAACAAACTTTGGATGAAAGGAGAAGAGTCAGGCAACACACAAAAGGTCAGAGAGATTCTAGTTGACTGCGATTCTGATGCCGTGATTTATCTGGTAGAGCCTGCAGGACCCGCATGCCACACCGGAGAACACGTCTGCTTTCACAATAATTTAGATTAACAAATTCTCTCAAAACTAGATGCTGAGCCATCTGTAGTTTCATTTATGATTCTGAAAGTTATCGGCTTGTACTTTGTATCTTTAAAGACAACAAACCATTCGCCTACTATGTCATTAACACTGCAAATTTTTCTTGCTTTTGAAAGGGACGGTGCAAAATAAGTATTGAATTCAGATTTTACTGCGCCGTCAAATGGTACTGTAGAGTATACCGTGGTTCCATTTGGCAATCCAAAAATAATCTTGCCTGCATCATTTGGCGCCAAGCCGTTTACTGTGACAAAAATACTTTCTCCTAACCTGTACTGGAATTTGTTTATTGCAAAGGGACCTGATCTATTCCAATTTTCAAGCGGGTCTTTGGGTTCGGTTTTTTCCAATTTGGGGCTTGTGAAAACAGCAGCTCCAATTATTATTGCAATTACTATGCAAGCAATTATGCCTGCAACTAATTTCGGGTTCACTTTTTTCTAAGTAATCAGAAAATGTGTAAATACTTTGCGCAGTATGTGCTAAAAAACTCATATTATACGAGTTAATTATCATTAAACAAGTTATACTTAAAATTAAGTGTCACTAAACTTGATATTAGGACATTTTAACTATAAACCAAACCCCGATCTCAATATGACAAAAACATCGCTACAATGCAGAGAGTGCAAGAAGGAATACGAGTCCACGTTCAAGTATATCTGTGACGAGTGCTTTGGGCCACTTGATGTAAAATACGAATTTCCGCCAATTACAAAAAACACGTTTACAAATCGCGAACATACGTACTGGCGATATTTCGAATTATTGCCAATCCAGAACAAATCTAACATAATCAGCATCAATGCAGGAATGACTCCGCTAGTCAAGGCCGAAAAGCTGGGAGAAAAACTAGGACTGAACAATCTTTACATAAAAAATGACTCCGTTAACCCGACGTTTTCATTTAAAGACAGGCCCGCAGGAATCGCGGTATCAAAGGCAAAAGAGTTTGGCCTATCCGCAGTTGGATGCGCATCTACTGGCAATCTGGCATCTGCCACTGCCGCACATGCAGCCAAGGGCGGTTTTCCATGCTATGTATTTGCACCAAGTGACATTGAGCATGCAAAAATTGCTCAGGCACTTGCATATGGCTCAAAATTCATTGCAGTGGATGGAACGTACGATGACGCAAATAGAATTGCAGCCCAAATTGGCGACAGCAAAGGAATAGGAATTGTAAACATCAACCTGCGTTCATACTATGTAGAAGGATCAAAGACGCTTGCATATGAGGTAGCAGAACAGCTTGACTGGCAGGTACCTGATCACCTTGTAGTTCCGGTAGGTAGTGGAGCAATGCTTAATGCAATTTGCAAGGGATTTGAGGAACTGCAAAACGTATCTCTGCTTGGCGATGTTTCTAAAATGCACATGATTGCAGCACAACCACATGGGTGTGCGCCAATAGTTGACGCGTTCAAGCTTGGATCAAGTGATGTCATTCCAGTTGAAAATCCAGACACCATAGCAAAAAGCCTTGCAATAGGAGACCCCGGAGACGGACGCTATGTTCTCAAAAGGCTAAAGCAATACAATGGATTTGCAGAAGAGTCAAACAACCGCGAGATACTCGATGCCATTTTATTACTTGCCAGAACCGAGGGGATATTCACAGAACCTGCAGGCGGAGTTTCAGTGGCAGTTCTAAAAAAGATGATAGATGATGGCAAAATTGACAAAAATGACACAACCATATGCTATGTGACAGGAAACGGGCTAAAGGCAACAGAGGCATTGATGGAAGTCTTGCCAAAGCCAGAAGTAATGCAGGCAGATGTCGCAAAGATCTCAGCAGTGGTGAAATAATTTGGCAAACGTAACATTCACGATTCCATCAGTACTAAACAAGGGAGGAGGAGAAAAAAAACTCCAAATTAATGCGGACTCTCTTTTGGAATCATTTACCAAAGTATCACAAGATATGGGTGACGATTTTAAGCGTAGGGTACTAAACGATGACGGAACACCGCGCTCACTCATCAACATCTACATCAACGGAAAAAACTCTAGATTCTCTGGGGGAATGAACACTTCACTAAAGGACGGGGATGAAATCTACATCCTGCCTGCAGTGGCAGGAGGATCTGATCTATCAAGCAAAGATCTTGACAGATATTCAAGACAAATAATGCTCGAAGAAATTGGATACCAAGGGCAACTAAAGCTCAGGGCTGCAAAGGTATGTGTTGTGGGGGTCGGCGGTCTTGGAAACCCAATAACTACAAGACTTGTCGCAATGGGCATTGGAAAGATTAGAATCATAGACCGAGATGTAATCGAATTATCAAATCTTCACAGACAAACAATGTTTGACGAATCTGACGTTGGGCAAATTAAAGTCGAGGTTGCCGCAAAGAAACTAAAAAAGATAAATCCAGACGTTGAGATTGAATCACTCCCAATATCGATTAACGATTACACGGCACTTGATGCAGTAGAAGGCTGTGATGTTGTAGTAGATGCACTGGATAGCGTAAACGCACGATATGCGTTAAACAAAGCATGCGTAGAAAAAAATATTCCATTTGTGACTGGTGCGGCAGTCGGCGTGTCTGGGCAGGCCTTTACTATTCTTCCACACAAAAGTGCTTGCTATTCTTGCATGTTCCCTGCGCTAGATGAGGATTCGATGCCAACTTGCAGCATTGAGGGAGTACATCCGTCAATATTGTCCATAATTGGGGGAATCGAAGTTGCGGAGACTGTGAAGATAATCCTTGGAAAAAATCCTAGCCTTTCTGATAAGATATTGCACGTGGATCTGGAAAATCTGGATTTTGTTATGACTAAAACATTTAGGGCTGATGAATGCAATATTTGCGGAAATGGTAAAATCGATTCAGTGCCAAAGACGGAATTCATAATTGAAGAGCTTTGCGGAAGAAACAGGGGAAAAAGGACATTCTCAATTACTCCAACACAAAAATTTGAAATCGATGTGGGGAAAATCACCAATCTGGCAAAAGGTCTTCAGTTCCACGTTGAAAACCAGGGAGACCTTGGCATATCGATGAGAACAAACGACCTTTCTGTCAGCTTTATGAAACGAGGATCAGCCGTTATAGTAGGGCCAAAGGACGAAGAAGATGCGGTTTCATTATACAAAAAACTTGTTTCCAAAAAGGAAACAATTACAAACTAACGTCAACAAAATCTCATTTTTACTAAATCAATATATTATAACACCTTCTTGAAATTCTGACTTGCTTAACATTTCAAAGATGGACAAAATTGATACTCAAGGAATGTACAAAATATATGATCTTTGGCCTCAAATAGCAAAAAACTCGTATGGTGATAATAATCCCATAGATTACAAAAACATAGACCATATTGTTTTTGCAGGTATGGGTGGCTCTGGGGCAATAGGCGACATATTTTCTGCAATTTTGTCAAAAAGCAGTATTCATGTAAGCTTGGTAAAAGGATACCATCTGCCAAAAACAGTTGACATCAGTACCCTTGTTGTAGCTACTAGCGTTTCTGGTAACACTGTTGAGACTTTGACTGTGTTGAACTCTGCAAAAAAGACTGGCTGTAAATTGATTGGATTTTCGTCTGGCGGGAAAATGGAAAAATATTGTAAGAAAAATAAAATTGAATTCAGAAACATTCCAAAAATACATTCTCCAAGGGCATCTTTTGTAAGCTATGTCTATTCTACTCTTGGAACGCTTAATTCGGTAATACCAATCAAAAAACACGATATTCTAGAATCAATTTCTAAAATCTCAAAAATCTCAAAACAAATAGACTCTAATAATTTATCAAAATCCAATCCGTCACTTGATCTTGCAAAATGGATCTCTGGCATACCTCTAATTTACTATCCATGGGGCCTGCAGGCAGCAGCAACCAGATTCAAAAACTCATTACAAGAAAATGCCAAGTCCCATGCTATGATCGAAGACGTGATTGAATCCTCACACAATGGAATAGTGTCATGGGAAAGGCAGTCAGCCGTTAAACCTATTTTGTTGCGGGGAAAAAATGACTATGTCAAAACAAAGGAGAGATGGAAAATACTGAAAGAATACTTTGAAAAAAATAACATTGCGTACAAAGAAGTAATATCGGTAAATGGAAGCATCCTATCAAAACTACTGTGCCTTATCTATATGCTGGATTATGCATCGATTTACCATGCTGTTCTTAATAATACGGATCCGTCACCCGTGGTGCCAATTGACTTTGTAAAAGCAAGACTATAATGCCCTAAATCGACTCAAGATTGTAAAAATTACAATTAGCGATCAAAAAATTGGTTCAGGTATGAGACATGCCTGAAATTAATGCAAAAAACCAGCAAATTGTGGATAAATTGTCCATTAATGTTATATACTAAATTTTAAACCAAATAAACAATAACATGAACAACGAGATAGGACGTAAAATAACTAGTCTTACATTAATGACAATTATGCTAGCTTCTGCCTTCTCAGCATTTGCACCAAGCACAATGCCGCAGGCAGCAGCAGCAAACGCAAACTTGTATGTTTCCGCTGAAAACTCTCAATTCCAAAACTACTTTGCAGGACCTCAAGTCATCGAAGTAGTTGTAATTGATAGTGACATAAAGGACACTGACAAGGGTAAGGGTGAACCGGACGTAACCATCAACGGCAACAAACTAAGAATGGTTCAAGCCACTGATGGTAACTGGTATGGTTACTTTGCAGACAGAGCGCAAGCTCAGAAAGCAGACGGAACAGCAGCCGCAGCTGGTTTTGGTAGCAACGCTACTGGATTAGACTTCGGTAACTTCTGTTCAAATACTAGTGGCGCCTTGGGAGGTTTCTTCACACAAACAACTGGTGTTGCCATTGCAACAAATGCAAGTGGTGGTACTAACGGAGAAACAAGCATTGGAACTTGTGTTACTACTGGCTCAGCTTTCAGTAATCAACGAGATCTGAACAACGTAGTAAGAGAAAACAAGACAATTAACCGTGGTAGCTCAACAGTACCAATCGGTCAAATTGGCTTAACAGGTTTCCTAGCATCAAAAGCATGGCCGTTCATTCAACTTTACGACTTCAGTGCAGGTGGAAGTGTAGTTGTCCAATACAACAAGGGTGGTGGAATTCAAAAAACAACACTCTCATTTGATACAATCCCATCAAACATGATTGGATTGTCATTGGACAGATCTAACTATCCACAAAATTCACAGGTTCACGCCACAATGACAGACCCGCAGTTGAACATCGATCCAACTGATGAGGACTCTTGGACATTTGGAACCAAATCCACCAACGCAACTATTTTCTATCAATTATTTGATGAGAATGGTGCACGCGCAGGTGACGGTTTAGTTTCAAATTCTATAAAGGGTAACCTCACTGGACTAATGTTCGAATCGAACGGTCTAGTAACATTAAACGGGGATGTACAATCTTCAGGAACAGCAGTCGTAACGATCCAAGATAATGCTGACTCTATAGTCGGCGGATCAAGCGCTGCAACTGCAGATGTACGTACTGTCACAGCTGGTAATCAACCAGTGACATTCACTGAACAGAGTCCAAACAGCGGCATATTCGGAACATATGATGAATCAGATGTCTCTACGCTGAAGGTAACTTCAAACGCACTTAGAGGCACATCTGCATCAATTTCATACAACGCAAAATCAGCTAGCATTGTTGTAGCACAATACTTTGGAACACTTAACTTTGATGAAGCAGCACTTGGTGGCGAATGGAACTCTGGCGAAGAGATCGCAATCAGTCTAGTAGATGGGGATCAAAACCTAAACTCTAGAAGTGATGAAGATCTTGACGTCTTTGGCGCCAACACCACTATTCCTGCAATCAAAGTAGGAAGTCCATTAACATTATCCGGCGTAGGAACAACTGGTGTAGCTATCACAACTAGCAACTCAGGAGTTACTGGTGGTTCTACTACTACAGTAGATACCTACAGTGAGCGTGCAAAGATTGCAACCAATGCAAGAACAACTACCTCACTGCTCTTCATCAACGTAACCACCGCACATACTATGAATGACCTTTCTAATTTCGTTAGAAACGCTTCATCAGTAAACGGTGGAACCGGTAATGGTATGTTCAACTACTTCCAATATGATCTGAGATCAATCAGTAATGCTCTAACTGGCGCAACCCTGACTAAAATTGTAGTAGGAAACTCATCTGCACCAAGAACATTGATATTTAATGCAACAACTGCAACGGACTTCAGCACATCTGATTTCCAAAATATCATTGACATGGGCAAGGTGACTTACTATAAAACTACAGGTGCAGCTACAACTGGAAACATGACTGATAGTCTTATAGGTGGAACTGGAAATGTGATAGTAGGATTTACTATCACAACAACTTCTGCTGATAGGACTCTTGATGCAGGTACATACCCAATCATCGCTGACTTCCTAAGATTTGGAATCACTGACGATGGAGTAGAAGCAACAGAGCGATTCAACGATGCTATATACAGATTAGAGTTAGAAGAGACAGGCGACAACACTGCAACATTTGCTGGTACAGTTGAGTATATCATGCTGAACCAGATAAACGTAAACCAAACAAGCACCTACAAATCAATCGCATCAATAGATGATGAGGTTGTAATGATTGTTGGCGAGGACTTGGATGATGAGGAATCCGTTCGAGCTAACTTCTTAGATGTGGGCGCCGATGGTATTGCTACACAAATTGCAGATCAAGCCGAGGCTCCAACTCACTCTGGTGTTGTATCATTCGATATGTCAAACTACAAGGTAGGCGATACAGTAACAATCACACTTCAAGATCAAGACCTTAACACTGATACCGATCTCATTGATATCTACACCACTATTTCATCAGGCAACGATAAAGCCTATGATACAGTAGGTAAAGCCGGTTACGGAGTTGACTCACAAGGTGACCTCCGTGGCAGACTATTAGATGTCACATTTGATGATGAAAGGTGGTTAAAGAGCACAGAAAGAGGTAATGCAGCAGCAACTGCTACTACAGCAGCGGCAACCTGTACAACCACACCAACTGGCTCTAACGGATTAAGTGCATCTGGATTTACACTAGTTGAACAAGGTTCAGCTACTGGCATATTCACAGGTACATTCCAAATCCCATCACAATACTGTGCTAGAAACTCTGGTACAGGAACAGTGGTGACAACCCAAGGTACAGACATCGAGGTTAACTATCTTGACTTTAGAGACGCATCAGGCGAAGTAGTAGAAACTGGCGATGGCGCAGGTGTGAGATCAAACACTGGTTCAGTCAGCCTAGATCGAACTGTCTACCCATTACCATGGGGAGAACTAGCAGATCTAACTGACTCAACAACAGGTTCAGCATCAGCTAACAGCAAATCCGTGTTCCCAGTCCACGCTAGTGGACTAACCGGAAATGTTAACACTGCTGCTGAAACCATTGGTTCCGGTGACATAACACTCCACATCCAAGTCAACGACCCAGACTTCAACACATCCGCATCTGGTGAGGACAAAATCCAGGAAACTGGTGATGTCACAGCCCACGGTCCAGTCAAAGTAGTCATTTCAAGAGGATCATCTAGCATGGTTCTCGCATCAGCAGGTGCAGCAGCATCTATTGGTAACAACGGTAAAATCACCGTTGGAAGTGACCTTGTAGACAACACAGGCTTTGTGACAAGAGAGCTCGGTCCAATTACCGAGACATCTCCGGACTCTGGCATCTTTGAATTTGACCTAGTAGTCAGATACACAGACGGCCCAGCAAGTTCATCATGTCCAACAACAAACAACTTCGTCTCAGCTAACAACAGCACAAGATTCACTAGCTCACTAGCAAGATTTGACACAGCAGCGTCAACTTCTAGCCCCTATTGTCTCTTGCAAGGTGATATTGTTACAGTAACATACAGAGATCCAGCTGATTCATCAGGCCAACCAAATACAATCACTGACTCTGCAACATTTGACCTAAGAAACGGTGCTATTCAATCTGACAAGTCTGTCTACATCATTGGCAGCGATATGATTCTAACAGTCATAGAGCCAGACTTTGATAGAGATAACGACTCTGCAGAAACTTACGACCTTGACTTACTTGAATGGGATTCCGATGCAGCAACAGTCTCCATGGGTGACCTTGGCGGCGAAGCAGCATCGTTTGATCCAGAGCCCTCTTCCTTAAGAGAGACTGGTGATAGCACAGGAATATTCCAGACAGTAGTCGAGATTCCATCAACTCTTGGCGGCGACAAGCTTGAGAGAGGAGAGGAAATCGTATTAGAATACACTGACTGGGGTCCATCTGGTGCAGATTATGTTGGACAAGAAAGCGAGGATGTCAACTTGACAATCTTCACATCCAACTTTGGTGCAACTGTAGAGTTAGACCAAAAGGTCTACACTTGGACTGATAAGGTTTACATCACCATAATCGCACCTGATCATAACTTTGATAGCAACTTGATCGACACAATCGGTGACACCGTAGATGACCCAATAAAAGTCGCCACGAGAGGTCACAAGCAAGATAACTATCATCTTACAGAATCAGGCGTTGATACAGGCATCTTCACGGGCGAAGTAATCCTTACAGGATTTGCCCACGATGCCGATGGTGATTCATCAACCGGAAGCAGCGGAAATGACGCTCCAAACTTTACAGGTCTTTCATCATCTGACTCAGACTCAACCGGCAACGGTCCAACAAATGGATACTTGCAGGCTGATGATGATGACGGTCTTACAGTCTCCTTTGAATTCTCAGAGGATGAAACAATTGTAGGATCTGCATTAATCAGATGGAATATCGGTGAAGTAGCCTGGCTCGAAGCAAGCTATCCAGCCAGTGGAACCGGCGTAGTAAGAATTATTGATCCAGACATGAATCTGAACCCAGAAGCCATAAACAACTTTGCGGCTGATGTATGGTCAGATTCAGATGCAGGAGGTATTGATCTAACTGTTACTGAGACTAATGAGGCATCCGGAATATTCGAAGGTACTGTATACTTTACAACTACCGATGAATCTTCAGGCCACAGACTCAGAGTCGCAGAAGGTGACACAGTCACAGCAGAATATCAAGACAACACACTACCATCCCCATACACAAGATCAGATGAACTCGATATCACAGGCACAGCGTTTATCGGCACTGTAGTGCCACCACTCGAAAGAGCTCCAGCATCTAATGCTAGAGTAGTTGACGCTTTTGGTAACTCACTAGATGAGGTATCAGTAGATCAACAGGTGCAAATTACAGCAGACCTGATAAACGGCCAGGATAGAGAGCAACCATTTGCATACTTGGTACAAATTCAGGATGAGAATGGTGTCACTGTATCACTTGCATGGATCACTGGTTCACTATCAGCAGGTCAGTCATTTAGCCCAGCATTGTCTTGGATTCCAAGCACATCCGGAACATACACTGCAACAGTGTTTGTTTGGGAAAGTGTTGACAATCCAACAGCGTTGAGCCCACCTGTATCTGTAGACATAACCGTCAGTTAAGACTAACATAAAACTATCCCTTTTTTTCTTTTTTTGATTCCGCTCTAGTGGACACTATCATAACCAATATCTAGCAGATATTTTCCATATTAGTGAATGAAAATACTGATTTTGCTTTGCCTTGGCATTATGTTTGGCGCAAACTCGGCCTTTGCAGAACAACTAGATCTATTCACTGATAATCAAGTCTATTCTCCAAACAGGCCGCTCTTTGTGTATGGGCAGGCACTCCCGCACGAGGATATCGTTCTTAGGATTTTTGCACCAGATGACACAATTGTAACATTCACACAAGTGACATCTGATGACAAGGGAAAGTTCCAAATGGAGTTATTTATCTGGCCTGATGCCTCCACATCATTCCCATATGGAACATACACAGTAGAGGCAATAAGCACGCAACAAAATGGCATATCCAAAAAAATTGACGTTAAATTTTCATCGTCTTCTGAAACCGAAAAAATCCCAATATCTAGAAACATCAGCACCTTGGTGTTTGCCCCGGAAACGGCTGCGATAAACGTGCCAATGAAAATCTTTGTACAAACAACAAGCGACGGACTGTTGATTGGAGGAAGCCCGGAAAAACTACTTGGCACATCACACGTGCATCTTCCTGACGGGCAGGTGGTAAACCTGTCATCTGCA
Source organism: Nitrososphaerota archaeon (assembly GCA_016215465.1). Classification (GTDB taxonomy): domain Archaea; phylum Thermoproteota; class Nitrososphaeria; order Nitrososphaerales; family Nitrosopumilaceae; genus Nitrosotenuis. Next base: position 151,787 of record JACRJT010000021.1, read on the forward strand.
TTTAAGATCCTGCACCAGGGCCTTTACTTTGCAGAATACACCCCAACACAGGAAGGCACTCACGTATTTCACGTGGTGACATTCTCCCAGGGGGCAATCTCACATGGTTCATCTGCAACGCTAGTCCAAAAGCAGGACATCGGGGGAATATCAAAGCAAATTCTTGAACTAAATTCCGTTCTCGGGGACACGTCAAAGGAACTTGCAAATCTCAAAACCGAAATAACCGGATTTGGCTCATCGCTTGACTCTGCAAGTCAAAACCTTGACAAGAGCGTAAGTGCCATATCAACATCGGTTGACAACATGGAGGCTGCATCTCTCCAGCTAAACTCGCTGCTCTTTCCAATAGTTGCATCCATTGCAATTATAGTGGCATTGCAGATAGCAATTCTTGCACGCAGACGATAATGGTATCATGTCTAAAATAATCCCAATAATTCTAATCATACTGCTAGTTTCAACCGTAAAAACATCAAACGGATTTTTGGAAACTGACAAAATAACTATTCCATCTGATATAAAACAAACAACGGGATTGGCACAAATCCCAAAGGAAACGACACAAAACTACCAGATATCGAGATATCTGGTATTTGGACATGGAAACATAAACGACCTGAGGGATTCTATCCCAAATATCTCCGGGATAAGCTCCGACTATGGGTTCTTTTCCATAGTTACCATCCCAGAGAAAACTGCACTCATGCTTGACTCCCAAGGGTACCATGTGATGAGAGACTTTCCGTTACAGTATGATTCTCAGGAGTATGGAGAGATAAGCCAAATCAGAAAAGCAACTGGATCTGAGCTGGCATATGTAAAATACAACTATACCGGCGCTGGAATAAAAATTGCAATTGTTGATACCGGCGTTGACTTTTCAAATCCCGACCTAAAGGACTCGCTTGCACGAGACCGGGACAACAATCCGATAATGCTTGATCCAGACGGCCAGGGAATCATTATCACAAATGCCACGTTTTTAGCCAAGACAGACAAGCACGGAACAGTTGAGAACACCACCAAGTCCTATGTCGTAAAAAAATCAAGAGAACTAAACCAAAACACAACATCAAATGTCTATGTGACTGGCAAGGGAGTGTTTTTGAACCTAAAGCAAAATGGAAGGGGAACACCAGTCTCCATGTATAATTCGTTCTTCCCGACAAACGGAATCGCGCCTATATTCAATGGGACCGTTCTAGATGATTACAAGATTGGCAAAAACTCTCGCGATTACATCAAATCCTCAAGCGGTGTGTATCACTTTGGGATAATATACCAAGGAACTGTGCAGGGACCGTTTGCAAGCGTCCAGGCAGTGCCTGTACTGGTGGTTGACTCTCATGCCCCGGGACTGTACGACACGATAATCCCTGACATGTCAACTTCGTGGAAGGACTATACCAGGTTTGAGCTAAAGGGGAAAAAACCGATCTATGACTTTGACTTTACCGACGAGTCCCCAATTAAGATTGGCAGCGGAAATGAATTTCTGGTTTACGATTTTGACAAGGATGGAAAACTTGACTATTCTGCGGGAACAGTTGGCGCCCAAGTGGTAGACGTGTATGGCGTAATATCTCATAACAAGTCGTCAATTGACAAAGTTCTCAAGGCAACAAACGGGACGCTTTTGCCAGGCCTTGATGCAGACGGGAATTTTTTTGGAGTGATGAATGACTTTGTGGGACATGGAACATCAAGTGCCGCGTCAATCGCATCAAAGGGAACACAGCAGTATGACATTTACAACAATACCAAAAAGTACACGCTTCCAGGTATTGCGCCAGGCGCAAAAATAATACCGGTCAAGGCTCTGTGGTTTGGCGACACGGTATACGGGTGGCTGTGGGCATCTGGATTTGATAACAAAAACAGCACGTGGCAGTTTTCAGGAAAGCCTCGGGCAGACATAATATCGAATAGCTGGGGTGTTTCTAATTTTCCATCCCTAAAGGCATCCCCGGGTGTGGATATTTTATCATTAATAGTAAGCGTCCTGTCTGTCCCAGGCTCCATTGACGAGCGGTATCCGGGGGTAACCATAGTATCCAGTGCCGGAAATGCGGGGCACGGATATGGTACCATAGGCCTGCCAAATGCCGCGCCATTTGGAATCACAGTTGGCGCAACCACAAACAATGTCTATGTGGGGTATGGCTCGTTTAAGGGCCAGCCAAGATTTGGAAACACCACCGTTCACGCAAACGACGTGGTTGATTTTTCAAGCAGGGGTCCTAGCATAATAGGGGACCCAAAGCCTGATCTCATGAATACTGGGGCATACAGCTTCACCCCAAGCAACGTTCTAAAAAAGACAACGACCTCAAAGCTTGAACCTTTCTCCCTCTTTGGGGGAACGAGCATGGCAGCTCCATTAGTGTCTGGCACTGCCGCAATCCTGATGGAGAGCCTGCACAAAAAACTAGAAGATTATGATCCCTTTAAAATAAAAAACATACTAATGTCTACTGCGACTGACCTCCAAAACGATCCATTCACGCAGGGCTCAGGACTTGCAAATGCATACCGTGCAGTAAGTTTTGTCAACGGGAATGACGGAATATTTCTAGTCCACAACAATTCGACATACCATACCATCAAAGAAATTCTTGACGTCCCGATAGCAAATCTAAACTCCACGTCACTAGGAATTCCGCAGTTTAAGATTCCTGAAAAAACATACGGCCAAGCAAGCTGGTTTGCAGGAAGACTAGATAGGGGAGAGAAAAGCTCAACTACATTTACCATTGAAAACCCAACTGATCACCCCCTATCAGTCAAAATAATTCCGCAGAAAATCCATCTAATCGAGACATCACAGCTCAACTTGACAACCAAAGTGCGGCTATCTGACAGCATGATCAACAAGTCCGGAGTATACCGGCCAGACTATGTCAGGCTGTCTGATATAAAATCACATGACACATTGTCGTCATACTATGAGAACAGTACCATTCCAGGTGATGCGTCGCTTTTGGTTTTAAATCTGAACTTTCCATTTGGCGACTTTATGAACAAGACCGAAAAAATGTACGCAGGCGACATCAAAATCGCCTCACTGTATGTCTATGACTGGTCCGACAAGGACAAGGACAAAAAAATAGAAAGCAACGAGCTGTCGATGGTAAACAGGGCAGGCACGTGGGGAACAGTAGCAGAAACGCGAGTATCTGACCCGCAGTCCAAGTTTGAGGGAACACCACTAGTCGGAGTGTATCCTGTACCTGCTAGATACTCATACTGGCTTGGCGAGACAAAGAAAAACGCAACATCAATGGACTATACCATATCTGCAAGCTACTACAAAAAGGCAGACTGGAGCGACATATGGATTGACGCTGGTGTGGTCTCCGTTCCTCCAAAGGGCACGGCGCAGGTGACTGCCACAATAAACGTTCCAAATGACAAAAAGCCAGGACTGTACCAGGGGTTCATCTCCTTTGTGGGAAACAACCACACTGCAAACATCCCGGTATCGTATGGTGTGGTGTCTAAAATAACGCGCGAGCAGCTTGCAGTGATTTCTGGCGTATCTGGTGACGATGTCATGTATGGGAACGGTTACGTCAAGGGCGCATTTGACATGATTAATAGGTATAATGCAGGAGACTGGAGGCAATATTATTTTGATGTAAAGAATCCTAAAATCACTTCTGCCTCTATAGAAATGTCCTGGAAGGATTCCGACACAAACTTTTCTGTGTTTGTAGTTGATCCTCAGGGAAAGATAATTCAGTCAAACGTTCCGCCTGGAGTATTTGGGCAACTAATAGACTGGCCAACATCTGACTGGCTTGGCACATCCATATTTAGCGAGGGAGGTGGGTTCTACCCTGTCAAAAACAAGGACAACACGTCAACCGTACTGTTTGCGCCAATAAACCAAACCGGCGTATACACGATGCTTGTTCACTCTACTTTGTTTGGCGGAAAGTCCACAACCGAACCAGTGCACGTGATTGCGCAGTTTTCCTCAATGTTTGTAGATTCTACTCCGCCGCAAATAATTTTCCCAGTTGCAAAATTTGCAAACAGCCTGCCTGACCCAGTCATAACTGACGAGAGCCCATATTCTGTACAATACATGCTGGATGGGAATGAGATCGCGCTTGATTATATCATACCAGAAGGGCCGCATCAATTACAAATCATAGCAACCGATGAATCAGAAAACACATCAACTGGATTGTTTGAGTTCACAATTGACAGGACTGCGCCAGAGATTCTCGTAAAATCACCAATCAATAACACAAAAATTTCCGAACTAGTCCTTGATTATACAGTACAGGATGAAAACCTGGACAAGTTTTCTGTGATTTTACCAAATGGAACCATTCTGCAAAATGCGGCCTTTTTGCAAATCCCTGTAGGTGATGTTGGACTTGGATCCCACAAAATCACAATCTCTGCAAAGGACTTGGCAGGAAATACCGCCGAGCAAACAATATTTTTTGATATCTTGCCATATGCGCCGCCCACTCCGTCTGACACACCTGCTGGCACTGACAGTGTGTCATTTGTCACTGACAACACGCTTTTGTGGATTTCATTGGGTGTTGCGATCGCAATAACCGGATTTATCGTTTTTAGTGAAAAATCAAGAAAATCATCAAAACACTGAAACAAGATTTATTATTTTTGTTGGGGCATCGGTTGGTTTGCATTGCACAAAAAGATGGACGTGGTCTGGCATCACTTTGAGCTCCAGAACATGCCATCCGTTTGCAGCCGATATTTCTCTGATCAGAGAATCCAGAAAAACAACGACAGGGCCGACCAGAATCTTTTTGCGGTATTTTGGACACCAGACAAAATGATAATTGATGTTGTATGATGCTGAGCTTGAATGTCTTTTGCTCACAACTGTTTTTAACGTCCAATGCCAATTAAATCCGTGGTTACAAGAACCTACAAGTTTCGACTGTATCCAGATCACAACCAATACAAAAAACTACACAAAACCCTTGGAGCATGCAGGTGGGTCTACAACCAAATGGTCGAAAAAATACACAAAGAAGGATTCCAATCAAGAAACGATCTGAACTATTTTCTCACAGAGTTAAAGGAATCCGAGCCGTGGCTCTATTCATGCCATTCCAAGATGCTCCAGATGGTATCTACTCAAATAGACGGATCTCAAAAATCCCTAAAGGAATTGAGAAAAAATGGCCACAACACTGGAAATTTGAAATTTGCCAGATTCTCAGAGTACCATACCTTCACATACAACCAATCCGGATTTGAAATCAGAAACGGTTTTTTGCACCTCTCAAAAATAGGAAAGATCAAAATCATACGGCACCGTACAATTCCTGAGAACCATTCCATAAAGCAGGTTACCATATCCAAATCAAAGACAGGCAAGTGGCACGCCTGCGTCACATGTGAAATCGATGCCGTTCTGCCAAAAATCAGTCTGGCAAAATCAATTGGGATTGATGTCGGGATCAAAAACTTTGCATACGATTCTGACGGATACCAAACGCCAAACCCCCTGAATTTGCAAAAGATGCTAAAACCGCTTGCAAGAATCCAGAGAAAAATATCAAGACGGCAAAAAGGCTCAAAGAACCGTGCCAAGGCAGTGCGATGGTATCGGATAATCCATGAGAGGATCAGAAACAGAAGAAGGGACTTTTTGCACAAGCTGTCCACACAGTACGCAAAAAAATATGATGTCGTATTCCTGGAAAAATTGCAAAAGCTAAACATGGTACAAAACCATTCCCTGGCAAGAAACATCATGGATTCCGGATGGGGCACATTTGGAATGATGCTTGACTACAAGACCATTCTAGTTGAGGTTCCGGCAAGAAACACCACGATACAGTGTTCAAGGTGCGGAAAAATGGTGCCAAAATCCCTGGCAGTCAGGACGCACCGGTGCGATGCGTGCGGATTGGTTTTGGATAGGGACCACAATTCAACAATCAACATTTTGAAAAAAGGATGGAATATTTTCAATCTGCCGCATCAGGCAGCCATATCAGTACAGTCACCAAGTACAGTACCGCAGGAATTGCGGGAATTGACGCCTGTAGAGATCTCAACGAGGTCAAGGAAGCAGGAAGAGGCTACCGGACTTGTCCGGTAGTAGTTCACGCATCGGTATGGTGCTGAACGGGGATCTATAGGCGATCCGACTAACAACATGACGTTCCAAGTCGTCAATGCGGCGTGTTCCAAACCCAATACTTCATTATGCGATATTGGACGTTACCTAATTTCACCTAGATCTAAAGGCGATACTTGGTGTAGGTATGGAGTTGAAAAAAGGCTTATTTTACACGTTATTTTACGCAAAGTGAAATAACATGCCTAATAATGCCGCAAATACATTATCCAGAAGAGATTTTCTTAAACTGATGTGTGCTGCAGGAACAGCCCTTACATTTGCGCCCTTTGTGCCATGGGGAAAATTCATGCCAAACCCAGATACTGCAAAATTAGAAAAAGTCAAAGTAATTCTTCCTGATGGAAATCAGGCAAATGTTAACACTTTTCCAGTCAATCACGCCGAGGTAGTCACATATCCTTCCTCTGGAGACAGGGTCCTAGACGAGGAGGCGTTTCGAAAGTGGCAGTTTATTCGATTACCAGACGAGTTAGGCGGAAGCACAAATGACATCAGCGCATTTAGGGTATACAGCATGGTTTGTCTGCATTTGTGGTGTCTGTGGAAGTATTGGCCGCAAGAAGGCCGTAAAAGAGGCGAGTGCCCCTGCCACGGAAGCCAGTACAATCCTCTAACTGGAACTGCGTTTGCAGGACCTGCGTCATTGCAGGCAGAGCCGTCAAATACGCTGGCAAAACTTGATTTGGAAGCAGATGCTGACGGAAACTTGTGGATTCTTCCAGCAAAATTTACACCAAACGACAATGGAGTAGTGGGATATGGCCGTTTCATTAAATAGACGCACAGGAGCCGTGAGCTTCTTTTACTGGCTGTGGGACGGACTGGACAGAACCATATTTACCGGAATCAAGTTTTCATTCCCATCTAGATTCGTAAGTCCATTTGGATTTTTAGGAATGCTCACGTTTATCGTATTTGTAATCCTTGGAGTGTCTGGCGCACTGCTAATGTTCTACTACATGCCGATCCTTGACAGGGCATGGGACAGCGTTGCAAAAATCAACGACGTGGTTCCGTTTGGATTCCACATAAGGAACATCCACTATCACGGATCAAACGCAATGGTGCTTTTGGCAATACTCCACATGTACTATCAGTATTTCAGCGGCAGATACAAAATTAGAAACGAGGTCCTCTGGGTCACAGGTGTAATACTAGGTACCGTTACAATTCTTGAGGCGTTTACCGGTTACGATATAATATTTAGCGAACGAGCCGAGCTTGCAATTAGCATTGCGGCATCTCTGACTAACTCTATTCCGATTGCCGGGCCCGTAATACGAGACACCATGTTTGGCTCAGGATTCTCCGACTTTGTGCTTAGATTTTATGCACAGCATGTCTTTGTTTTACCGCTGGTGATGCTTGGACTGATGGCAGTGCATTTCCCGAGATTTATGGTATTTGACGTGCCGATGGTAATGGCAATATCTGGAGCAATCCTGCTTACAGGAGGTGTGTTCCCAATAGACATGGGATTCAAGTTTGAGCCCACGGTGCCGCCTGGCATCACGGTCCCAGAGTGGTACCTGACTGGCCTGTATGCTTTCCTTAGGACTCAGTACGACAAGTTCGTAACGGGTGTGCTGTGGCCAGGACTGTTCATTGGCGCCTTGGCATTGGTGCCGTTTTTGGACAGGTACAAGAAGTTCTCATGGAAGGACAGGCCGCTTGTAACAGCATTTGGAATAACTGGAATTGCACAAATCATGGTAACCACGTACTGGGGATTCTACATACCGTCTGATACCACCATTCCTCTAGTGCAAAGGCTGGTAATCGATCCAATATTCTTCTATCTGGTAATGATACTGCTAGTCCCAATTGGCTTTGGGTTTAGTTACATGATGATCAAACTGGCACAAGAGTCAGAGCGCAAGGCAAAGATGAACAAGGAAAAGGGACCAAAGAAAGTAGCAGAGATAAAGCTTTCACAAAAATGGCTCAACTGGGTACTTGTCGGGCTGATTGCATTCCAAGTTTACCTAAACATAGCTGCGTACAATGCCGCCTTGTCTGGACTGAATAATTTGTCGTTGTTCTTTACTGGTATAATTCTGATGGTGTTTGCAGGACTATTCCATATCTACAGATATGCGATGTCTGAGGCAAAAAAACCTCCACCCCCACCACCAGCTCCGGAGCCAGCACCTGTCAAAGTACCAGAGATGGCAAAGGAAACACCAAAGGAAACACCAAAGGAAACACCAAAGGAAACACCAAAGGAACTTCCAAAGGAAACACCAAAGGCAGAGACCTTATAATTTTCTCAAGAAACTTTATAAGACTTTTAAAAATCACAAAAGCCAATGAGTGCTCCTACATCTAGCCATGCATACGGAATTGGAATCATGGCAATAATTATAGGAGCCGCAGTGGGAATTGGCTATTACCAATTGTATTATCTTCCAGAATCTCTTGCCAAGCCCAAAGTTTCTAACGAAATACTAGAACCCGTGGGAAAATCTGAGATAAACATAATCCCAGGATCTGCAAATCCTGAGCAGGCGGACAACTTTATTCCAAAGCTAGTAAACATTCAGCTTGGAGTTGACAACCACGTGGTGTGGACAAACAACGATGACACTGCGCATACCGTAACTCCTGATCATAGGATAGCTGATTCGTATAGCGGCGACTTTGGTTCATTGGGAGTAATAAAGCCAGGAGAGACATACGAGTTTCTGTTCACAGAGGCAAACGTAGTTGAATATCACTGCACACCTCACCCATGGATGAAGGGCTCCCTAGAGATAACAAAGCAAAGGTTCTAGGAATACCTGGCAAACAAAACATCACTTTCAATTTCCTTGTGCTGTTCTATTATGGATGCGCGAAACTTCACATCGTGAGATTCTGCAGTATCAAATGATATTGCGGCGGTAAACTCGACCTTGTTCTGTGGCATCGAGTCCTTGCTGATAAATAGACGAGATGCCTTTTGCGAGATCTTCTTGCCATTGTATGACGTAAAGTGCATCAGTTCGTTAGAGTTTAGGATCTGCGTGTTTAGCACAACGCTGTCGTATTTTCCGGAGTAATTCACGCTGATTGTTCCCCTGATTTCTGAATCCTTCTTTATGTCAAGTGATTCAAGTGTAATCTCGATGTCTTTCACGATTCTGACAATGACTCTAAAGATAAATAATTTTTGAAAAGTAGAGCGGGCCAGAAGGGCTTCGATCCCTTGACCACTGGATTAGAAGTCCAGCACTCTATCCATGCTGAGCTACCGGCCCAAGGATTCCAAAAATTTTTGCCATATTAAGGGTTTTTACAGCCATTTCTTCTGATTCTCATCACGTATCATCTTGAAGAGAAACTGCTGGGAATATCCAGCATATCTGCCAAAGTACTGGACTAGTTCATCATGGAGTATGTGATATTTTTTGTCAGTCAGGGTTTTGCCTCCAAATGAAAATTTCTCCGGATAATAATTTTGCAAGCTGCGTATTATCCATCTGTCAAGCGGGAATGATTCTAGCTTGTCAAGTGAAAAAAGCAAGATACAGTCAGCAACCTTGTTCCCAATTCCGAACACTCCAAGTAATGCCTCCTTTGCCGTATGGTAGTCTGCCTTTTTTAAAAAATCAAAATCAATTGAATTTTCTGTAACTGACATGGCCGCTTTTTTTACAAACGGTACCCTGTATCCCAATCCGCATGATGATAATTCCTCGTTGCTTGCATTTGCCAGCTTCCTTGGTTCCGGGAACAGGTGGAACTTCATTCCCTGGAACGTTGTTTTCATGCCAAATTTTTCACAAATGTGGTACAGTGACGATCGGATGTTTTGAATGCTGGAATTTGATGAGACGATAAACGATATGTAGCACTGGAACGGGTCCTGCCTCAATAGTCTGAGGCCTGAGAATTTCTTTACTGCGTCTTTAATCGTCCTGTCCTTTGATATGTCTTTGAAAATTTTCCCCAAGTCGTCGCTTTCTCTGAAAAAATCCAGATTGTCTTTTTTTAGCGATGCTGTCTTGGTTTGACTTGCAGAAAAGACGTTTTGGCCGTCCACCCCGTACCAGGTATCCTCTATTTTTTTCCACAAAAATACCTGGCCGCTGTTAATTGTCTGATCTAAGTTAATTTCCAATTTAGATGGTTACGGTGTCGCCCATCTTTGGAGCATGCGCGTCAAAGCCGAATCTTTCGTGTATTTCCTCTGCGAATTTGGTACATGACTGGCCATCGCCGTGGACTGTTAGGACCTTTGGGTTTCCCTTTATCCTTTTTACTAGATCAAAAAGTGCGTCCCTGTCAGAGTGCCCAGAAAACTCGTACTGGCGTACCTGCGCGTCTGCCTTTTTCTCCCTTCCCTGGACCATTACCTTTCCAGTGTCAAGTAATTTCCTTCCGGGCGTTCCCTCTCCCTGGTATGATACTAGGGCGATTCCGTTTTTCTTGTTAAATGCCAATTCCTGCAGATAAAACACCGCGTTTCCACCGACAAGCATTCCTGCAGGTGATATCACGACACACGGCTCTTTGAGCTCCCTGACTCTTTCCTCGTGGCTGCTAATCCACACTGCGTTATGGATGGCGTCTGAAAACACGTTATAGTCTCGCAAATATTCTGGGTATCGCAAAATTATCTCGTTTACCTTTAGCGCCATTCCGTCCATTATGATTTTGTGTTTGAACTTGGCATTTTTCAAAACGCATGCAATTTCCTGCGAGCGCTCAACTGAGAATGACGGAACAAACAACGTTCCCTTTTGGTCTAGGATTTCATTTGCAAACTCGATGAACTTTTCTTCAGACTCTTTTCGCGGCATCTGGTTTGTCTGAGAGTACGTGCTTTCTGTTATGAGAAGGTCTATTTCGCCAAAGTCTAGGTCTGCCTCGCGGAGCATTCTTGATCCCCTGACATTTACGTCACCTGTGTAGAATAATCGCTTGTTTTCTGACTCGACTAGTACTGTTCCGCCGCCAACCACGTGGCCAGAGTCCCGCAGTTCAAATGAAGAGTTGCCTCGCTGTACTTTTTGCTTGTACGATATTTCCGTTGCATGACTCATCATCTTGTTTACCTCCGGCAATCCAAACGGGTGCATGTCTTTTTCAAGCTTTAGCATGTCCTCGATTAATAATCTGCTCAAATCAAAAGTAGGCGCAGTCGCAAACACGTCGCATCCGCCGCTTACATACATCATTGGGACGTATCCAGAATGATCCAAATGCGCGTGGCTGATAATTATGGAATCAACCTCCTTTGGCATCACGTGCAGTGGGGCTAACGGAGTTTTGGATAGCTGTACGCCATAATCCAAAAGATAATTTGCGCCGTCGCAATTTACCAAAAAGCCAGATCGTCCTACTTCCTGTCCTGCCCCTAATACTTTTACCTTCAAGAATTAAACTGCCGATCAGTCTATGTTAAAAGGTTGTCACCGGAATTGCGATCATTCCGATTACGATATAATCTTCAAAAGCTTTAATTAGTCATACCTAAGATCCCATGTTTATGGGTAGAACTTTTGACCAATGGTGGAATACAATTCCCGCAGATGTACGCAGTAAAGTTCGTGCAGGCGACGAGGGAAACAAACCACTACTAAACCAGATTAACTGGGTTTGGGTAAAAAATCTGATGGATAAAAGGGCCGACTTGAATCCAACAGCAGCAGAATTGCTGGATTGGGTAACAAGTGGTCAAATAGATGCAATGCGAAAGTAACGCACCATCTGGTTATCTTTTTTATCTTTTGTTTTTTCTTGATTCGACTTGATCGTTTGTCCGATCAAAATGTATAACACTGTTAATTATTTTGATTATGGTTTAAATAGTTACCACGGACTCATTTAGTTAAGTGAAATAAATGCCAATAGCAATACTTCCAGACGTCGATGAACAAAGATGTATCGGCTGCGCATTGTGCGTAGAAATCTGTACATCTCTTGGCCCAGACGTACTCCGTGTAAAGCCTGTAGAAGGTTGGAAGAGAGGTAAAGCATTTGTCTTTTACCCAGA
>JACRJT010000020.1 GCA_016215465.1 Nitrososphaerota archaeon
TGGTATCAATAACACAGTTGCCGTTTGTCTTTCCAACTATTGTAACATCTTCCGTCACAGAATCACGTACAAGAGTGGTGCCTTTGAACATCGATACTGCAAAAAATGCAACTATCGCAACAGATGTTATGCAGAACAAGACAGTAAGGTTTTTGCTTCTTCCCTCAAGTGGCACAAGATGTATACATTTTAGGCGTTTTTATTTCATGTATGTACTGGTAGAAACAGCTAACGGTGTTTTAGTTTTTATTTTGTACTTGATAATTAAAGCGCATACGATTGAACAAAAAAGAAAAAATCCTGATGTCGGTAATTGGTGTACTCTTGGTAGCTCTTGGATTGAACCTGCTTGTCGATTTGGGGCATTTTGTTGCAAGATCCGAATCCGATCTACAGATAGAAAAAATACCCACCATAAATGAACCCCCAGAATCTGTAGAAGGCGTACTCGCAAACTCTGTCAACACAAAAAACGAGATGACAGGGCAAGACTGCTCATGACCATTCCTGGAATAAACTACATCGCAGCACTGACAGTAATATCTGAGATAGTAGACATCAAAAGGTTTGCAACGCCAGAGAAGCTGGTATCATACGCAGGTCTTGCACCATCTCAACGGAACAGCGGCGAGACAAACAAAAGCAGCGGAATAACAAAACATGGTTCTGCATGGCTTCGCAATGCAATGGTGGAAGCTGCCAACACCACCATACGATTTGACCCCAGAATGAAATCATTCTATTCCAGAATAGCAAAAAGAAGAGGGACACAAAAGGCAAAGGTAGCTACTGCAAGGCAGATGCTGGAGATAATCTGACACATGCTAAACAACATGGAAGAATATCGAACCCAGAATCATTCCCTGACAAAACGAAAGTATAAGAAGATGAAAGACAGATCACAGGCGTCCTGATTCAGCAGAGCACACTGGTAACGGCCAATAGGATTGGGAAAGATTTCGTATGGGAGAATCCTAAAAGATCCGATTAATCATTACTCGATCAGCGAATCAAGTCTTCTTTTATCCCTCACACTCTTGACAAAGAACAGCGAGGTGGCAACTATCCCAGCAGTCATAAAAGGCCCCATGAGATCAGAGTACCTGATCCGAATCGGTGCGTGCTCTTTTGCTGTTCCAATGGAAGGGATCTCTGAGATAATCACGTTACCAAGTTTCTTACCTCTTTGCTCTACGAACCAAATGTTTCCAGAGTCGTCTGCTGTGATAAACTGTGTGAAGGTGCCAAGAGAAGGTATGGCGACTTCGACAAAGTCATCTTTGTGAGGATCGTAGACGCCGAGATTGTCCACAATATGTTGAGCAATCCAAACGTTGTCGTATTTGTCTTCGGCGAGGCCAAACGGTAATGCGTTAGGATCTGAAACTGGGATTTTTTCAAATGTTTTTAGAAATGGATTGAATTTGACTATGCTCAGTCCAGTATGCTCCGATGTCCAGAGGTTTTGATCACCGTCCATGTAAAGAGTAAACGGTTCCTTTAGGGGTTCATCTGGCATAAATTCCTGAATCTCACCGGACCGTGGGTCTATGACTCCTAGCTTTCCTCCTTGTGACTCTGCGAACCAAATTTTTCCTTCATCGTCCCTTTTTAGAGCGATTGGGCCGGAAGGCTCAGTCGGAGTCTTGTATTCTTGAAACTGTTCTGACTCAGGTTCGTACTTGAGGAGCATGTGTTTATCTGCCAAGGCGATCCAGACATTTCCGTCAAGGTCCATCTCTAACGAAACTGGAATGGATTTGAAAGGCAACGGGATGATTCTGAATTTTTCCGTCTTTGGGTCAAAGTAGCCTATTTTGCTTTCAGGCGTGTCCGTAAACCATACCCTTCCATCCTCACCCAACTTTAGAAATACTGATGTCTTTCCTTCAAACTCATATGACTTGAATTCTTTTTCACTTAATGTAAACTTCCATAATCGGGGCTTGGAGGTATCGCTAATCCAAAGTGTGTCCTTTCCATCAAATACTGGATATAGCGGTGCTGTGTCATTAATTGGAAATGCATATTCCACCACATCCGTCTTTAGTTGATACAGTCTCGGCTTTACAAAAACGGAAAAACTCATGCCCTGATTTGTGCCCTGGCTTCTTATCGCTTCAACCTCGACATTCCAATTTCCGGAAAACCCAAAGGTAAGATCACCTTCGTATTTTGTCAAATCCCCGGCTTTTTTCATTGTTACCTCTATTGGTGCTATGTTTCTTTGCGGATTGGATACCTTGACCTTGACATCCTCAAGATTACTCAATGCGTTTCCGTCAATGTCAAGTGCGGAGACACTAATGATGTTGGAGCCGCTTGCGAGTGGATCAATGCTTACCTCAAACATAGAATCAGCAGTAAACTCTATTGTTCTGAAAACATAGTCGTCCTGCTGGGCCGTGGTTTGCTGGAACTGACCTGATGGGAGTGAGGTGTTTGCCAAGAGCGCAACAGAGCCCAAAAGCAGTATGCCTAGGATTGCCTCAACTCTTAGTGACTTTTGGAGCTTTTTGTGAACTGTGATGTTTTCACCTTCAAGGTTTTTTTCCGCCGTTTTCTGTATTCGGAACTGGTTGTAGCCGCCAAGGCCGATCATGGAAGCGCCAATTATGATTTTTGCAATTATAAAAAATCCGTATGGCGATTGAGAAAGTAGAACAACGTCATCTTCTATAAACCAGAGTAGGGTTGGGCCGGTTACTATCAAGATTCCAAGACCAAGCAATATCATCGAGGAGAATTTTGGTATTGTGGTCAGAGTAAGTAGCTCTTTTTTGCTTCCATCTAGTTTGGAGAACGAGGGCATCAAAACAAATGCGAAAAAGATAACTCCGCCGATCCACACCGACGCAAGCAAGTTGTGGACGTAGTCTATTATGATGGCAATGGTTTGTTCGGTGGCAGCTCCGTGTCCTATCACAGAGGTGGTTCCTATCAATGCAAGGGACAAACCAAGCAACAGTGCCTGTTTTTTGTGTGATATTCCAGACTTGCTCTCAAACACAAACCAGATGCCAAGTAAAGCTACAGTTAAAATCATTCTGACCATCCAGACTGAGCCAAACGATGTCTGTATAACATTAATTGCAGGCACCTGCAGCCGTATTGTTTGAACTACAAGCATCAGGATATTTGATGCAAAAACAAGGAACAGTCCTACTCTGATAACCGAAGAAAACTTTCCATGATAGAATTTCTGTAGTGATGAAAGATCATCCCCAATGAGTTTTTTCTTTTGTATCGATCTCCAAATCAGAAGTGAGGAAATGACAGAGCCCAGCACTACAACCTGTCCGACGAGTCCTGGAAACCTAGCACCTGCCTCCGGAAAATAGATCGACTCTGTGATTTGTGGTTGTTCCCGCATAGGCAAGCTCACGTCTCCAACTCCAAACACGAAGGAGTAAGGCACCAAGTGACCATCAACTTTTGATAGCACCTGTGTTGATACTGTGTAGACTCCTACCTGCAATGGCTTGGTGGTGACTATGAGTGCTGTCTCATCTTTAAAATAATTCGTATCTTTGTTGTCTATTTGTTCTCCATTATTATCAAAAACTTTGATGTAGCTGTAGCTTTGCTCTACAGCCTCTGAAAAATATATGATTACCTTGTTTGTTCCCGTCGATACATTCGATGATTGAGCGGGATCAGAATCAATGAGGAGCGGATGTGCATACGCAGTCTGAATAACGGAAAATGAAATCAAAAAAACAAATATTAGTATTTTTTTCATCAGGTCTTGATTGACCAATTCTTAATTTAAACAATCCACATGTTTTATCATTGTACCAGTTTCCATAAGGATAATAATGTCACAGCGACTAGCGACAACATGAAGATCATTCTTACAGTTTTTCTTGTAACCCTTTCTATGATGTTAGGATTTGTGCCAGCATTTGCACACAAGACAGTCACAGTTGAACAATACGACATAGAAGTTGGATGGAGAGATGAGCCTCCCCTTGTTGGCCAGCAAAACGCTGTTTTTTTCTCCATAACTCAGGATGAAGGAAATGGTGTCAAATCAGGAGTAACAAACGCATTCAAGGATTTGGAAGCTGAAGTCAAGTCTGGAAGTACAACTAAACAATTAGACATACTATCAGACATCCGAGTTGGAAACTACTATTCAAAGATAATTCCAACAAAAACAGGTTCACTGACAGTAATTCTAAAAGGTACACTTGAAGGTATCCCTGTTGATGAGGAAGTCACAATAGAGGGTGTGGAGAGTATTGATCTTCTTGCATTCCCACCTTCTGGATCTTCTTCTGGTCAAGACACTGTTGCCATAAAGAACGCCTTGTCTGTTCTGCAAAGAGACATGGCAGATGTAAAAGCAAAAATTGGTAATGTTCAACCATCCTCAAACATTGATCTTTCAAAAACATACGATTCGGGAATTTTTGGAATTGCAATAGGTACCGCAGGTGTGATTCTTGCTGTTATTTCCATGCTAAAAAGAAAGTGAAGAATTTCTAAAGTCTTGGAATGACTTTGGATCTTGCTGTGACTGCAACAATGCTCACTATCGAAGCTGCAAGGACCATAGCTGCGACTTGGCCAAATTCGGGAACGACCTGCACTTTGATTATATCTCCCTTTGGACCTGTCCATGTTGCCTCGTCCTCTTCTGGTCCTAATCCAAGGATTATCACTTGGACGTCAACCGGACTGTCAGAACTTAATGCATCTGTTTTGAGTTCGTCCACTCCAGTCATGCTGTGCTTTCCTGCTTCATTGAGCACTTCGGCACCATCCTGTGTTGCACTGATGTCGTAATTGACATGCTCAATCGGGCTTCCATCGGTTCCCCCGAACTCGACTGTTAAGGAAAGTTCTTCTCCACTTGTTGGCTTGCCAGATCCCACCTTTACCAGTATTGATCCGTCGGCCGACGCAGCAGTTGCATGAATTTCACTCTCTTCGTGTTCTTCTACTCCTGCTTCTTGAACAACTACCGTTCCTGTCATCCACGGATGCACTACGCAAAAGTATGGAAATTTGCCAGCCTCCTCAAATTTGTGCGAGAAAGTTTTTCCTGCCATGAAAAGGCTGCTGTCAAATATTCCATCTGGACCGCCATCCAAAGTTCCGCTTGTCACGGTGTGTCCTGCAGTGTCATCATTTGACCAAATGACTTCACCGCCGACATCAGTGGTTACCTCGGCTGGAGAAAAGCACTCGCTGGTTATCTCGCAACCAGGTGATGATACGCCTGGAGGAATACTCACCTCAACTTTTGGATGAGATGCAAAAGCAGATGGCATAACCACTACCAATGCAAACGCAACAAAAATCGAACAAATATTTAGTTTATTCATCTCCTTTATCAAAATCTAGATAAATAAAATCCTAATTATTGTGGTACAAACGCAAAACAACTCATCTCTAAATTCCTGTTAATCCATCTCGTTTTGTCAAGTTTTTTTTCATTATTTGTGTTATCAAAAGATAACGTCGTGACATGCTAATAGAATAAACTGCAAGCTCCATCATGCCAAGGGGCGTGGCCAGAACTACAAATGACAGCATTTTAGATAATAATGGATTGTCTGTCTGAAGGGCGGCAATGGCCATGCCTGTGGAAAACGCAGAAAAAACTCCTCATCAAACCCCAACTCCTAGCAAAAACATTGGAAGGGCTATTCTCGCATTATGGGAAAAAATCTCCAGACTGAAATTTCCTTTCCGCAAGGAATCCACGAGATTGTTGAATTTTTCAAGAAATGTCTGCACTTCATCTTCATCAACTTGCATCTTGGAGCCTATCGTAAAAATAGCTACAAAAACAGCCATAAAAACAAAGAAAAGTAAAGTTCTCTTGTTCATATCAGTTGACACGATGTTCTAAATTTTTAGTCTTTTCAGAAACGACCATCTTTTCTTCTTGTTTTTCATCTCTTCTGATTCGATATGTTCAGTTTCTTCCATGTTGATTCGGCTCTGGGTTTGAATTTAACTGGATTGGTAGATTTTTGGAATTGTACCAGTTTTTTTATATGTCTAGCTAAAAAACAAGAATTAGAAGATTTTGTATTGTTTTGGAGAATTGCTATTGGAAATAGTGAAAACCATATCTGGTAAATATGATGGCTTGTAAGGAATTCTGTAAAAAAATCAAGGCATTAAAACCAAGTGGAACTACTGGTAGGTATGCATCTGGCCAGAAAAGATGTCAGGTGTGTGATCTTTTTGTAAAATGGGATGGAAATCATTGCCCATGTTGTGGTTACAAGCTTAGGGCAAACCCTAGAAATTCGACATACAAGAAGAAAAATAGAATGCTGACTAGACGAATCTAGTGTTTTGAGTGTCCAGACCCTGTATGTGCAGGAATCATTTCAAGCGTAACTTGGATGCTTAAAAGAAAAAGATTCTGTTTTCTTTAACATTCAAAAGAGTTACCTCTGTCGTTCATTAAATCGAAAAATTCAGATCCACCGTAATCCTTCGATATTGTATATGTACAATTCAGCTGTGGCATACGAAAAACTGCTCAAGCTTGCAATGATTACAAGAAAAAAATCCCAACTAGAACATACACGAATATGGATCACTAAAACTCTATATTAACAATAATCGTGTTAGCTAATTACACCAGCATCCTTAACTAG
Organism: Nitrososphaerota archaeon; assembly: GCA_016215465.1. Classification (GTDB taxonomy): domain Archaea; phylum Thermoproteota; class Nitrososphaeria; order Nitrososphaerales; family Nitrosopumilaceae; genus Nitrosotenuis. The sequence goes on from JACRJT010000020.1 coordinate 6,627, forward strand.
ATAAATTGATTAACGCTTTATCAGAGCGAGAGAAATTCCATGTGACTTCTGTCTTCATTCCTCGCTCATTTTTTTCTAGATCAGTTTTGATTACACTTCACATTTTTGATTATGTTCTAGTGTGGTAGCACCATATACTAGTGCACACACTTGAATTCAGCTGAATTCACTATCGGAAACAACCGGATTCAGATTGCAATCGATTTTGCAATGCCTGCAGTCAACGAGAAATACAAGATCCGATTTCATGTTACAAGTCTTGACCTAAAAGATGTTAAGCGATTTAAGATGGGGGTTCCATATTTTTTGATGACCAACAAATGAACGGAATTACTCCGTAACAAGTTGAAGGCATGTATTAGAATTTTTACTATGCTTTTAAGATGTCTGGGAATCATATTTTTAGAGTGGATTTGTACGATTCCGATGGCAAAATAACCACGCACACGTCTTGTTTTACATTCATACCAGTTTCTTTAAAAGTGCAAGTTGGGAAATAAGGTCGTTGCAACAAGCAGGACTAAACCATAAAACAAAATTAAAGCTATTGGTAATCTCATCTTTGTTAATCGTATTGTCTTCCCTACCGTTTGCGTTTCCGCATATTTTGGGAGGGCATGGAATTTACTTTGCAATTCATGTGGCAAGCGTATCTCTTGGGTCATTTCTTTCACTGGTGGGTTTTTTCACCTACAAGGAATTCAAAACCGCTAAACTATTTTTGGTAATGTGTGCGTTTTTAGCAATAACGATTGGTGAAACGTTCTCGTTTATCAACAACATGGTGACACCTCTTATTCCTTCCAGTTTCGGATTGGATGCGCTGATATCGCATGGATTAATATTGCTTACACTTTCATTTTTCGTGTTGGGGATCTTCAGGTCGAACTAGATGAAATACATAAGCTATCAGCATAACCCTAGGGTATCAAATCTGTTGCATATCATTTCAAAATCGCCTGGCCTTACATTTACTGACGTTATGCGTTACTCAGGACTTGCAAACGGAGTTTTGAGTCATTATCTTGTCAATATGGAAAAGCGCTCCATGGTAAGGTCGAGAAAAGGCAAAAAAATGACGTGGTATTTTTTGCCACATGATCCAATCGAAGAAGATTTCATAATAATCAGTCTGCGAAAGGAAACCAGTAAAAACATCTTGACTTTTCTTTTAACAAAAAAACAATCGACATTTGTAGAAATCACAAAGGCTGCAAAAAAATCGCCTCCGGTAGTCTCAATTACGCTTTCACAACTACAAGACCTCGGACTCGTAAAAGCAACCAACGGATTTGTAAAAAAATATGAACTTACAAATCCCGATATCATGATGAGGATAATTGAGAAGATAGACCCGACAGTGTTTGAGAAAATTAAGGACAGGTTCGCAGACACCTTTTCATATTTTTAGTAAATTGAAAGCAATACTGGCAATAACATTTGTGATGATTTTTCCTCTCTTACTTGCAAATCCTGTATTCGGGCATGGATTTGGAGCAGAGACAGTGCCTGTGACCATTGGGAACAGAAATGCCACCCTTACGCTTTCGGTAACTCCTCCAACCATTGATTCAAAAAACAACGAGCATGAAATGGTTGTAAATCTTTCAGATGCCAATTCAGGCTCTGTAATAGAGCACGTAACATATTTGATTGAGCTTACGAAAAACGACAAGAGAATATTCCGATACATGTTTCATGATGAGATCGGAAATCTATATATGAAAATAAAAACAACAAACTCATCAACCATACAAATCCATGGGAAGCAGGGAGCAGTCCTTGGCGGATGGATGAAGCAAGATGATTTTAATCCGCTTGCTTTGGAAGGTAAAATATTTGCTGATGGCGGGCTTTACAAATTCCACATTGAAATTGTAACCGTTGACTCTGACACTAAA
>JACRJT010000002.1 GCA_016215465.1 Nitrososphaerota archaeon
CTTATGCAGCGTCCGAACCAGTCCAGCTTGTAGCCCTACATGGGCCACTAGCTGAAGGCGAGGCTACCGGTCAACCAATTTGGTCGCCGGATGGAAAAACCAAGTTTGCATTGACATTTGTTGACACGCAACAATCTTCAGGAACATGGAACTTTGCAGGAAACGCACTTGCAGTACACACAAAGAACCCAGAGCAGTTCACTGTCAGCTACACCGTTGTAGCAGGTCAGTAAGTCCTCTTTATTTTTATATTATTTTTTTATTTTGAAATTAATTGGTCATTTGTTCGATTTTTCAAGTGATAAATCTATAAAGGAGCAATTTTGGATCGACATTACGCAGTGAGATATGAGCAAATTACTTGAGAAAGCACTAAAGGACGCATTATCTGAGAACAAATGCGTATTGGGTACAAAGCAGGTAGTGCAGACAATTAAAAACGCAAAACTCGTGATAGTGTCAAGATCTGTTTCGGAAGGTTCATTAGAGAAAATCCAAGATTCTGCCAAAAGTCAAAAGGTTGCTACATTACCATTTGATGGTTCATCTGTTGCACTTGGCAGACTATGTGGATTACAATTTAGAGTTTCAGCAGCATCATTAACTTCAATTCCAGAGGCAAACATCAAAGCAATAATCAAAGAATCAGAAAAACAATGATCAACAAAATTTTTTCAAACAACACTCAAAGTTTAAATGAGACTCTCAGAGCTTCGAGATAATTAACAAACATGCCACAAACAATCAAACTTACAACCGATCAAATGCGTTTAATCTCGCTTTTCCAAAATGTCACCGGTGCATCAGCACGTGATTGTGTGGAAGATGAAAAACAAAATCGAGTCATCTTTGTAGTCAGCGAAGGAAAGATGGGACTTGCAATTGGCAAGGGTGGTTCACACATTAGAAATCTTCAAAACATTGTCAAAAAAAGTGTCGAGCTTGTTGAATATTCAGATGATCCTGTTGAATTTTTGAAAAATATGCTAAATCCAAAGCTTGTTACCGAAGTAAAACTAAACAAAAGACTTGACGGGACAACTCAGGCAGTAGTTCTAGTTGATCCTAAAAAGAAAGGAATTGTAGTCGGACGAGAAGGACGCAATGCCGAAAAGGCACGCTTGCTTGCAAAAAGATATTTTGAAATTACAAGCGTTTTAATTAACAGTCCTGATAAAATGATGGAGTGATAGTATGGCAAAGTCTCCACTCGGTTTATTTGCAGGTCGCGTACTAAAAGCAAAAAGAAAAAGACAACGCTGGTCTATCGGCGTATATAAAAGAAGAACTCTCGGCCTTGACAGAAAATCAAACCCGCTTGGAGGCTCACCACAGGCAAGAGGTATCGTTTTAGAAAAAGTGGGAGTTGAGGCAAAACAGCCAAACTCTGCTGTAAGAAAATGTGTTAGAGTACAACTAATCAAAAACGGAAAAACAGTTACTGCATTTTTGCCACGAGACGGAGCAATGAACTTCATTGACGAACACGACGAGGTTCACCTAGAAGGAATGGGTGCAACTCAAGGTGGAGCAATGGGAGACATTCCTGGAGTTAGATTCAAGGTATTCAAGGTAAACGGAACTTCCCTAAGAGAACTAGTCCGAGGAAGAAAAGAAAAGCCAAGGAGATAGACATGACAGACGCACCAAATCTTTTGTTATTTAGGAAATGGGATCTTACTGGAATTGAAATAAAGGATCCTGGCCTCAAAACTACAATCTCACTTAAAAAATCAGTAATGCCATTGACATTTGGCCGATCCTCACTTAAACGATTTAACAAACTCGAGGTAAACATTGTAGAGAGACTTGCAAACAAGCTTATGCACTTCGGAAAGAAATACGCAAAGAACACCGGAAGAATGGGTGGCAAAAAAGCCCGCACCATCAACACTGTCAAAGCTGCATTTGATATAATCCACCTAAAGACTGGCAAGAACCCAGTTGAGGTGCTAGTCAGAGCAATCGAATACTCGTCACCAAACGAGGACACCACAAGAATCGTCTACGGTGGTACTGCATACCATGTATCAGTTGATGTTTCTCCTCTAAGACGAGTTGATCTTGCATTGAGATTTATCGCAGATGGCGTAAAAGAAGCAACGTTTTCAAATCCACGATCAATGGAAGAATACTTGGCAGACCACCTCATTGCGGCATCAACAAACGATGGAAACGCACCATCTGTTAAGAAAAAGAACGAATTAGAAAGAATAGCACAAGCATCTAGATAATTATAAAAAGTAGCCCGAGGCAGATTCGAACTGCCGTCTCTGCCTATCCACTCATAAGATCCAGAGGGCAGAATCCTTAGCCTGAAATTCATTTGACCGCTAGACTATCGGGCTACTGAAAAAACTGCAATATGTGCTGGATATAAAATTACTATTTTGTTCGTACTTCTTTAATTGCGGTTGCATAGTCACATTCTGCCTTTAGTCTCATGTATGGGATTAGTCTGTAGTGTATGGAATAAAGATCCTTTTCTTTGAACAGGAGGTTTTTTTGCAAAAGCGAGACTAGTCCCCTTGACGTAACAATGAGTGAGATTCCAAACTTTGCGCAAATCTCGTCACGCTTTTTTTGATACTCTGACAAAGTAAATGCAACATTGTTTAGTTCCAGTATGAGGGGCCACACAATCTCCTTCCACACAAGCCTCCTATTTTCGGTTCCCGATGCATACTTACCTTTCTCACTCAACGTTAATAACATCTGAGCAATTTAGTTATAATTGCATAGTTGTTTCAAAAAGAAATTGAAGAATCTCTGCAGCTTTTAGAAAAGAATTGGCAAATTGATCCCATACTCAAGGACTTTATGCTTGGAAAGCGCACGGATGTTTCTGATTATCCAATTAAGGTAAAGGACGTGATTTTTCACATTCCGTATCTTACAAATGAAAAAAAATTCATTTTGTGGAAATGTTTTTGGCCTGATTGTCACAACTGCTGTGACCGACAGGGAAGACTACCTCTTACATCAGATGACTTGGTTATTATTGGCAAGGGACTAAAATACCAAAAAGCCTCCGACTTTATCAAAAAAGAAACACTAATTGCAACATGGCATGAGGCAGGGCCGACATCGACTAATACCATAATGACGTCGATTAACCTAAAGCGCAAATCAGACGAAACCGAAGCAGACGATGGAACTCATATCTCGTGCAGATTCCTTGACAAGGAAGGTGGATGTTCTATGCATCCTGATAGGCCAGGTGTGTGCTATTTGTATCCATTTTCAACGTGGCTTGAAAATGACAATGGCCGGGCACGTGTGCACTCAACATTTCAGTTTACTGGGGACTGTCCTGGGTTTTATCTTTCTGAGACACTTGATCCGATGAAAGAAGTATTGAAAGAATATTCAGTAACAATTTATGATTACAACATGAAATACACCCGTACCATCAGGGATGGATTCAGTTTGGCTAATTTTGTTTAGGCTTTTGCAACTTTCATTAAATCTCGCATGTGAATTTCCATTCCAAAACGAGCTTCATTCTTTTTCATGTATCTGAAAATAGATAGCATATCTCCTAGTTGTTTTAATAGGCTAAAGTCCTTACTTAGCTTACTTCTTACAAAATTAAACACTTTTCCGTAAATCTTGAAATGCTCCATCACCTCTTTTTCGTATTTTTCATTATTCCCAAGATTCCTGACAAAAATATCTGCACATTCCATGCTTGGGATGATTCCCTCACCTAAAAGAGGATAGACTGTCCCAATTGATTCGCCTACTCCAACTACTTTGCCCTTGTAAAACGGTTTGCAGAGATTTGGGGTGGCAAGCCTGATTGGCCTTCCGACTGTCTTGATAACTTTGCCTCCATATTCTTTAAGGAATTTGTCAGTTTCCTCAATGTGTTTTTTCATGTAATCTCCCGCACCGATATGGGCAAGCTTGTCGCCAAGCGGAAAATACCAGAAATAACCAGTCATGTTGGCAAACGGTTTTATGAAAAAGTCGTCATATGGGACCTTGTCTTCATATTCGACTTTGTATTCGTACGTTGGCAAGAAAAAATCCTTTTCAAGTTTTGGCAGATACACCCTGTGAAATCCCGTGCAATCAACTATGATGTCAAATTCAGCTTCTAAATCCTCAATCTTTGGACTTACACCGTAATTGACCTTGCAGCCTTTGGTGAAATCCTTGATAAGTCTAATTTTGTCATAAGTACAAAGGCCGTGTAAACCGATGTTGAATTTTTCTTTGTTGTTCATCTCGACGTACATGTTTTTTCCGTCATGAATAACGTACTTGTTAAAATCTACTCCTGATTTTGCGCATAGCTCCTCCATCCTTGGCCTGCATGTGCCCCAAGCACAAATGGAATCATGTCTTTCCTCTGGCATTCTCTCAAACCCAACGACCTCGTGATCGTGTTTTAGTCTTGAAAGTAGGTAGCTTCCCGCAACACCAATTCCACACACTGCAATTTTCAATTCAGCTGATGTCCATTCTAACCTAATAAATACAATATCCATTTTTCTTGCCTAGTGTCCTTGGGTCTACTTTTCCAAGGCGTTTTAAAATGACACAAAGATACCTTAAAACACACAAAATTATTAAAAAAATTATTGACCAGTCAAAAACCAATCAGCCTTAATCAGCAAATGATTTTGGCTGTCATGCCATCGATCATTTCTCAAATTATCGCGTTCTACAGAATAAAAAAACTCGTAATGGGTGTAATAATAGAGACTGGGGTAATTGGGCTAATTATTGGAATAAGCAACGTAATACCGTTTCCACACTGGCTCATACTCGCATTGGCTGTCGAATGCCTAGTTCCTTTGATGTATGTAAGAAAGTGGACCATCCAGTATAATCAAGCCGCTAAATCAAAACACGAATAATTTTATAATGTCTCTACACGTTGACCAATCTGAATCAATGATAGTAAATTAGATCGTAGGTCAAATTTATCACTCAATTGGAAAGTTATTGAAAAAATTACAAATATCCTATTGATCAAGGCAGTCAACATTCTAAAATCAAGTAAACGTGAGGGAAGACACGAATCCATAATAATAAAAAAGCTAGTCGTATTTTTTGAGAATTTGGGATACCAAGCAGTCCCTCATGCCAGATTCAATATTTCTTGGGGAAACATTCTTTCCGATGTTGATTTACTGCTTTTAAAAAATGACGAAATAATTGCAGTTGAAGTAAAGTCATCAAAGGACAATCTCAAGCGTGCAAGAAAGCAAATTGAAAACATAAAAGATTATGTAGATTACGCGTATGTTGCAACTGATTACATCCCAAGAAAGTTCTCACTACGTAACACTGGTCTGATATACGTAAACGGAAACGTGGTGATTCTAAAAAGCTCCAAACTACTAAGTGATAACCCGAGGCTTTACAGTCTTGACTCGTTGCCAAAAAAATGCCTGTGTAGGTGGGCAAAAACGCAAAATCAAAGATATTCTCAGAAATCGAAATTAGATCTTGCCAGTCAAATCATAAATGACTCTGACAAACTAAAATCCAAAGTAAAGGAAATTGTCACATGTGGACTGAACTGTGATCATGGGTGTCCAATCTGGGGTTTTGAAAAAATACACCCGATACATCGAAATTAGAGAGTATTATGGTTTCAAAAAAATGATAACATAGTTAAACAACCCTTAAGAGCAATAACACTGTATTATATCAAAATGGATTTTTTTCATAAAAAGAAAAAATGCGAGTATTGCGATGAGAAATTTGCAACAGATGATGATCTAATACATAATGTAAGACATATTCATCATCAAACGATTGTAAATTGCACCCATTGTGGGAGAGAGTTCATTCACGAAAAAGACCGACTGCATCATGCAAGAAAAGAACACGATGAAAGGATGAAAAAAAGATCAAACAAAGAGTCGTTTCCTGGCAAAAAAGACTCACTCCAAGATAGAGTAAATGAGCAAACCAAACACTTTAGCGACAAACTTTGATTATTTTCAAGATCTGATTTTATGTATGGTGTGTTTTTGATAATCTATTCTATCAATATGGCTGGCTTGAAAGGCCTTGCAGTTTTAGATTTGTTCTTTGGATCATATTTTCCAGGATCTGATTCGGAAAACACCTGCAACTCTACGCCAAAATCAGTCTTGACCAGTCCTGACAGTTCGTGCGCAATCAATTCCCTCTCATCAAAATTTAAAATCTCTAGTTTTGTTTTTCTTAGATCAGTTGGTTCCGACAAAATATCTTTTATGGCTCTTTGCACAAAGTCTGGGTTTTTCTTTATCTCCTCTGTTTCTTTGTTTGCAATCAAGTCCTTCATTATTACGCCCATGTTGGTCTGACCGCTCATGATTTTATCCAAGATGAAATGGTATGCCTTTGCCTTGAACGAATCTGCCGTATAGATGGTGATCTTTTGCGGCGCAATTTTCGTTACCTTGAGAATATTTGCAATGTCGACAATGATTGATTTTAAAAGTTCCTCTGACTGTATCGCATAACCATCGATTTTTTCTGATGCTTGGGGCCAGCCTGATGTTGAGACCATTCCTGAATGTCCAAGCCTTTCCCACATTTCCTCTGCAATGTGCGGCGCAAATGGGGATAACATTGCGACCCTGATGGAATTTATCTCGTGTAATATTCCAGAAATGTTTGTTCTCTGTTTTGCATTTACCCTTTTCATGTACCATTGTAGGTCTGATTCAAATGAGAACAAAATATTGTGAAGTGCTTCCCGCAGCCTCATCTTTTCAATTGACAATGTAAGGTCTGATACGGCACTCTGCAGTTTGCTTTTAATCCACTTGTCCTCAGGCTCTAAATTATCCTGCTTTTCTGGCTTTAGACTTGAGCATTCTTCTAGCAATGACTCTAGTTTGTGCTTTATTCCTGACACTGACTCTAAATTAAAATCCGCATCCTGGAGAAGTTCTGCTGATATTATTATTGCCAGTCTGATTGGGTCTGCACCATAATCTCGAATCGCCTTTCGCAATGGAATGATGTTTCCCATGGACTTTGACATCTTTTTTCCGTCCATTAGGACAGAGCCATTTACTACAATTTCCTGTGGCCAGTTTTCTTCTGGGAAAATAGCTACGTGGTTCAATATGAAAAATGTCAAATGGTTTGGCACCAAATCGCGTCCCGAATGTCTCGAGTCTACGGGATAAAAATACGAAAATTCATTTCTAATTTGCTCAATTTTTTCTTTTGGAATTTTTGTCTTTTCTGATGCTATGTCAGAATTGCCTAGCCCTAAAAACACGTAATCAAAAAATTCCTGCCCTAGACTTTCTGCCTTTATCTCGTTACCGTTGACAAATTTCACAATGATATAGTACGCCATGTAAATGACAGAGTCTGAGAGGCTCTCTACTATCCAGTCCTTATCCCATGGAAGTTTTGTTCCAAGGCCATGCTGTCTTGCGCATGCCCTTTCTCGTAACCACCCAATCACATAATTGAATTCAGACCTTATTTCTTGGGGAAGAATACTCATTTCATCAAGACATTTTGTTGCCTTTTCCTTCCATGCCTTATCTGAATAATTCAAAAACCATTGGTTGTTTAGAATTTTGACAACACATTCTGCACCGCATCTGCATCGTACCGGGGCATTTGTCAGCTCCAGTAAAATGTCTGCAAATTTTTCCTTGATTAGCCATTCCTTTACTATGTCTTTTGCGTCTGCTACCTTTTTTCCTGCAAACTGGCCTGTGTTTTGCTTTAGCTTTCCACCGTAGAACTCTTTTCCGTAGATTTCCTTTGTTATCTCTTCTAATCTGGAATCATTTTGATCCTTTATCCCAAGTCTGTCGATTGCTTCCTTTGCCGGAATGTTTCCGTATCCCTCTGTCTCTATGATGGAAATTGCCTCTATTTTTTGAATTTCTCCTGCAAGGGCTGACTCTTTATTGGAATTTTTCAAATCCTGCAAGGCCTGATAGTCAAATGGTGCATGAGCTGGAACGGACATCACTATACCGGTGCCAGTATGAGATTCAACAAAACTAGCTGGTAGCATCACTGCAGAATCATCTCTGTGGGGAATCTGGATTTTCTTTCCACATAGATCAGAGCCTTTTATTTCTCCTTCATATGTTACCTTCTTGTCTAAATACTCTAGTTTGTGGGCGCACTCTGCACTGACTATCCAGTTTTCTCCGTCAACTTTGATCTTTTTGTAAACTATGTCTGGATTCACCCAGAGGTTTGTTACGCCAAAGAGCGTTTCCGGTCTGAGTGTTGCAGTCGGTATGATGTAATCGTCATAGCGGAATTTTATCAAAATGTATTCGGTAAAGTCCGGCTCCACATCTCCAAGTGTGTCGTGTTGTGATACTGGATTTTGATCCTTTGGACACCACCCGACAGGGTGAGACCCCTGGATGATTAGGTTCTTTTTTCTCAGGGTATTGATTTGCCACTCTATAAATTTCTGATATGCAGGATCAATTGTAGTAAATTCCCGCCTCCAGTCAATAGAGTATCCCATCTCTATCATTCCCGATTTTATCTCCTCGTGGAAATAATCTGCAATTTTTACCGGCTCTACAAATTCTTTTATCTTGTCTTCGGGTACGTGATACAATTCCCTAAAGTTTTGTATTAGCTCCTTGTCTCCGTCTTGGACTCTTTTTGCCATTCCCAAAATCGGCGTGCCGGTATAATGGAATCCCATTGGGAAAAGTACATTGTAGCCTTTCATGCGCAAAAACCTCGCATGAACGTCTGCAAGCGTATAGGTTCTTCCGTGGCCTATGTGCTGGGGTGAATTTGGATACGGGTATGCTACTGTGATGAATTTTTTTTCTTTGGAGTTTGGGTCAGTCTCAAAGTCTTTTGACTCTCGCCATTTTTTCCTCCACTTTTCCTCTATTCCATTCCAGTCTATCATAGATTCACGGTCTTTTTTATCAACAATTCTGCGTATGCGAGTGCGTCAGCAAGCTTTGATACGTCCTTTCCTCCACCCTGCCCAAATCTTGCGTCTCCTCCGCCAGAGCCGCCAAGTTTTGCAGAAATTTCCTTTACCAAGTCTCCTGCCTTGAATGCCTTTGATGCCTCTGCTCCTGCAAAAACAATAATTCTGATTCCTCCTCCCTTTATGATCAAAGCGCAGTAAATGGCAGATGGATTCTGCATGATTACGTCCTCGCCTACTGCGATGTGGAATTCTTCGTCTAACTCTTCGTCAATTATCGAATAAAATTTCAAGATGCCAAAGCTTTTGGAATTATCTGCTACCTGCTTTGCTACTGTACTACTGGTCCTCTTGATTAACTGTTTTAGTTTCTTTTTTGCAGACTCTGAATCATTCATTGCGTGCTCAAATGACTTGACTAGTTTTTCTTTGTTTGATCCAAGTGATTTTATTATTATGGACATGTCACTTTCTTGTTTTTGCACGTATCTAATTGCAGCCTCGCCTGAAACAAACTCTAGTCTTACCACCCCGTCTTGGATTCTTTCTGATTTTGTAATCTTGATCAGCCCAAGATCTCCTGTTCTTTTCACATGCGTGCCTCCGCATGCCTCTACATCAAAGTCCTCAATTCTTACAATCCTTACCGATTTTACAGGAACCACTCCTCCTTGGTATATTCTAAAGCCAAATGTCTGCTCTGCCTGACCACGATCATATTCTTTGATTGTGACTGGGAGATTTTTTTGAACTATCGAGTTTGCGACATTTTCAATTTTCTTAATGTCCTCGTCATTTAGGCTGGAGTGGTGTGTGATGTCGAGTCTGCCATAATCCTTTTCTTTGAATGCAGAGTGTTGCCATACCCAAGAGCCCAGAACACTTCTCGCAGACGAATTCACCACGTGAGTACTTGTGTGGTGTTTTGTTATGTTCTCTCTTCTTGGAATGTCGATTTCGCAGCTTACTGTTGCGCCCTCACTTGGAACTGTTTTCATCTCATGTAATACAATGTTGCCGTGCTTTGTAACGTCGGATACCTCGGAGCCATTTATTTTTCCGTGATCCGGCTCCTGTCCACCTCCTCTTGCATAAAATGAAGTCCTGTCCAATATGACAAACTTGTTTTTTATTACCTTGATTACCTTGGCATCAAACTTCATTGGATCGTCTTTGTAGAACAGTAGATCTGTATCTGGAATTCCTTTTAGATCAAATTCCTCGCCCGCTTTCTTTCTTTCTGATTGGTGGAGATCCGATAGTTTGGTGTAAAAGCTATCTGGAATTTCGGCAATTATCTTGTGTTCCTTTAGATAGTCAGGTGTAACACCGTCTGATTCGTATAACCGAATCATGTCATCGACATCTAGATTCTTGTTTTTGAGATTTTCGGCAATCTTTACCATTCTTGATTTGGAATCGTGGTATCTTTCTACCTCAATTCCAATTATTGTTTTGACCTCATCTCGATATTCTTCAAGCTCAGGGTATGTTGCCTTGATATAGTCAATGTGGCTGTCAATTAGATCATTTAAGTCCAAACTCAGGCCTAGTCTGTCAATTGTGGCCATAATTCTCCTTAGGATTATTCTTAAATTGTATCCTCCGCCAACATTGCTTGGAAGGGCTCCATCAGATATTGCAAAAATCAAAGTCCTTAGGTGGTCCGCTATTGTGTAAATTCCCTCAAGTGGAGTGATGATTCTGTTTAGATTGTCATCTGTGAGATTTGTTGCCTTTATTGCAGCCTTTCTTACCTGTGATAAGTCCGGATATTTTTCAAGGCTCTTTGCTATTTCAGTAAAGTATTTTGTTAGAATGTTTGCATCTGTATCAATTCCTACTTTTTGAATTAGCTTTTGTGTTATTGGCCCAAAACAACAATCATAGGCAGTCGGTGTTCCCATTGTAATCCACGCAAATCTCTCAAGGCCTGCACCCATGTCTATGATTCTCTGATCAAGTGTGGTGTGCTGTCCTAGTTCCCCCTGAAATTCTGTAAACACTGCATTTCCTAATTCTAGTCCTCTGACGTAGAACTCTAGTGATGAGCCAAAGGATCCTCCACCTGCCCAAACATCCTCGACAAAAACAACTTCCTCTTTGTTTATCCCAAAAGATTCTGTCAGCAATCTAAAATCCAAATCAACGCATTCATCCTTCCAGTAACCATTCCCGTTTGGAATACTGTGCTGCCCTATCATGCAGAAACTAGAAAAGTGTCTTCCTGTGACTCCGACATTTTCCAAGTCTTTGAACCGAAGACACGTCTGTGGAACAACAAGCGGGTTTGCAGGAAACTCAAAGACAACCTTTGAGCCCATAACTCTTTGAAAATCGACAATCGATGCAATGGTAAAGTAAAGATCATCTCGCCACCTGCATACTACGGGATATCTTGATACTGACACATGTCCGTTTTTCACAAAAAAGGATTCTACCTGCTTCCATGCCTCTGTGTAGTCAAATCTCTTTTTCGTGGGGGGATTACCAATAAACGAATAAGTGTCTTCAGAATGATCAGGACAAGTCTTTCTCTGTGATTCTAAAGTCCAAAAAAATCTCTTACAAACTGAGCACGATTTGCGCTCAAATCCCTGTTCGGCAAATAATTTTACCTTGTAGTATCTATCCGGCTCACTTGAAAACTTTGCAAGGATCTCTTCCTTGTCCATCTTCTGAGATTCAAACTGACCGATATTAAGGACTGTCGATTACGATAAATTAAATACGATACCTAGCGACATTGGATCATGTTTGGTCGCAAAAAAGGAATCCAAGAAGGCGATTATGCTTTTTCATCAAAACAAGATGGTGACTACAAGAACATAATTTTTGGAATAGTGACCGGAGTAGATGGCTCTAAAATCGGCATCAGCGGATTAATTGTAAATCCAATCGGCCTAAAAAATAAAGTATCGCAGGGAAAGGCAGGACCGCGCTCCGAAGAGATTCTGAAGTCTCCAACTCCTGAGAACTGTATTTTTGCATTCATCTACAGAACCGAGCATGAAAACTTTAACGATGTAATAGATCTGGATTCTGGCAGAATAATTCCAATTTCTGAAAAGGCATATTCTGTTTTGGACGGGTGGATAAGAGAGTCACTACCTGAGTTAATCAACAATGTTTTGTCGTTGCCAGAAGGTGCTGAAAAAGATGAGGCAAAGCGCACCCTGAAACGAAGAATGGAAACACTGTACGACAAGAACCTAAAGCAGAACCTTTACTCTGTTTGTCGAAGTCTTAAGATCCTAGTGTAATCCCTACATAGTTTTATATTATCCCCAAAGAAAATCACGATACAATGGAATACGTCTACGCTGCATTAATTCTGCACAAAATGAAAAAGGAAATTAATGAAGCTAACATTACTAGTATAATCAAAGCCACTGGCGAATCAGCAAATGATGCCCAGGTGAAGGCTCTAGTGTCTGCGCTCGCCGATGTTAACATCGAAGAGGCAATCAAGGCAGCACCAGTAGCAGTTGCAGCAGCACCAGCCGCAGCAGCAGCACCAGCAGGTGGCGGAGAAGCAAAGAAAGATGAGGCAGCAGCAGGAAAATCTGAAGAACAAGCAATGGAAGGCCTCGCTTCACTGTTCGGCTAAATCTTCAAAATTTTCATTTTTACCTTTAATTATGATTGGGTATAACCAATCCTAGTTGCCAGACATATCGTTTGCTATTCTGATTTATGCCTTTGATCTCTTTGGAACAATGGCATTTGCAGTGACAGGTGCATTCAAGGCAATTGAGCACAAGTCCGACATTGTTGGAATAATAATTCTCTCAATAATCACCGGTGTCGCAGGAGGAACAGTCCGTGATGTTATAATTGGCAAGTTTCCACCAAACTCCATTTCTGACCCGTCATACGTGATAGTTTCTGTCGCATCTGCAGTCTCACTGTTTTTCCTTTATCCTCATTTGAAAAAGCACTGGAACGTATTTTTGAAATTTGACGCAATTGGACTGGGAGTTTTTTCCATAACTGGTGCAACCTTTGCATACAGTATCTTTGGGCTGAATTTTCTTGCAATGGCATTTGCAGGCATTCTTAGTGCCGTTGGCGGAGGTATACTCAGAGATGTCTTTGTGAACGAGGTTCCAATTATTTTTGTAAAGGAGCTATATGCAACTGCAAGCTTTGCAGGAATTGTAGCCTTTTTCTTGCTTCTAGTTGGCGGCACGCCGCTGTACATTGCGTCCATCACTGGAATCGTAATTACCACAACCCTAAGACTTGTTGCAATGAAATACAACTGGAATTTGCCGCGGGCCAGAGAGAAATAATTTTTTACGCTGGGGTGTAGCCTTTTGCCTTTGAGGCAACTGACTGTGCTTGGGCATTTGCCTTTTGCAAGACTGCGTCTTTTGTATCGTCAGTAATGTAGCCTGCCTCGATTGCAACAGAGCGGGCACCTTGGCCTAGCTTTGCTAAAATGAGCTTTATGTTGTCCCGTGTGATGTATGCTGCCTCAATTGACAGTGATACTGCTTCTTGGTGTGCTCTTGCAAATAGTTCTCTGTATTTGTCAAGGTCAATTACCAATTCTTCTCGCCTGTATGACTGCCCTTCTTCCAGTGCTGCCTCTAGGGCAATTCCTGCCTCGATTGTCTTTATGTCGAGCTTTTGCAGTAGTGTAGCCAGCTTGTCTGGTACTGCTCCACCTTTTTTGACTGGAGTGACATCCTTTGTAATCCAAATTGTTCCTTGGTCGATCTTTGTTGGAACTCCCGCCTCTTTGAACTCTGTCAACATTGGGCCTGGTGCAATTCCTGTGTTCTTTGCTGGAACTGTAACGTCGACACTTGCAATGTCTCCGCCGCGTGCAAACATCATTACTTTGTTCTTTCCGAGAAGAACATTTAGCTTAAACGGTGACATGTTTGTAAACATCAAAACGCACTGACCTGTAAGGGATTCTACCATTTTTGCAATTCCCGGAACATCAAGTGCTGCTAGTGCTTTTTTGGCAACTTGGTCCTTTATGCTGACTATCTTTACCTCGCTGAGGAATTTTTTTCTGAGTGGTAAAAGCTGAGATGATCTTACCTTTTCCATTCTGACTAGCGCTGTAACTCTGTATTTTTTTGGGAGTTCTTGCATCTCCTGATACATCTGCATTTTCTTTTTAGGATATTGTGTTCTGTTTTCTCTCATGTTATTTCATCTGCTGTGCTTGTTTGATTGGTTTTCCCATTGATGTCTTGATTATTATTTTTCTAATGTTTCTCTCCCCATTTGGCAATTTCTTTTCAATGGCACTTAGTATTGCGTGTGCATTTGCAGCCAAATCTGCATCATCCATTGATTCGTCTCCGATCTTGCATGATAATGATAGGGAGTTTTTTACCTTGACTCTAATTGATGATCTAAATCTGTCCAAGAATGATTCGATTGGCGCGTTAAATGGAACTGGAACTGGCATCTTTCCCCTCGGACCTAAGAGCTGACCCAAAACTTTGCCTACCGTTGTCATGAGTTGTGTGTCTGCCAAAAAGAAGTCATAATTATTGATAAATTTTCGAGCCTCACGCTTGTTTGCAGCAAGTGCGTTGATTTCGTCGCCGCTGATAACCCTATCTGCATTTGCACTCTTTGCCTTTAATCCCATGTCTCCGCCTGCCATTATGCAGACTGTGGTTGGGCTGCTGAGTTTTTTTGGTAATTGGATTGTCTCATTCATTGCAAATCCCTTCTTAACATCAATATCCTTTAGAATTACATACATTTCGACAGACTGTCTGAACTTGCGTTCTTTGTCTACCGTCTTTGCTTCCTTTATCATCTTGACTAATTCAGACTCGTTGATCAACATGGTTTTCCGCGAAAGCCTATTTAAAATCGTTTGTCGCCTGCAAGTCAAAACTTGAGAAAAATTGTAAAATTTTCTAAATTGACCATGTCGCTTTGTATTATATACAAAATCTCATAATAAAAATTACATTTATTAACATCGAATCGACAATTTTGTAAACATTGCATAAACTAGATGATTTGGACATGAAGCTCCTCTACGAATTAACCAAGGATGGAAGCATTTCAGTTCCAAATCTTTCAAAAAAGATGGGAATCAACGCATCGGTCCTGTATAGCAGAATCAAAAGATTAACCAAAAAGAAGATCATCAAAAAATTCACCATCATAGTTGATGAGGCACAACTTGGCATTGCTGTGAAGGCAACAATCGGAGTTAACAGGGATCCAAAACTAAAGGACGCAATTCACAAGCAGTTGTTCCAAACGGCAGAGATTGTCTCGATTTCGGAGGTAACTGGAAGGTTTGACATCATGGTTGGAGTTCACGCAGAAAGCCTTGAACAGCTACACACGATTGTCATTGAAAAAATTGGTAAAATAGAGGGAATTCAAAGCACTGAAACTTTTGTTGAACTACAAAAGACTGACAAAGAACCTTCTTATCTGGTTTCTAAATGATTTAGATTAATTGGTTATCCCATTTTCCTGCATTTATCTCTGCAGTGAATTCTTTGGGAGTCTTGCCCTCGATTTTAATTCCTAGTGGGAGACAAGTTCCGACAACTTCTTTTGCGACTGATTTTAGGGAACTTGCGTATGATTTTTCAAGTTTTGCCTTTGCTACCTTGACAATGGACTCTACTTTTATGTCTCCAACCCATGTGGAGCCAGAAGTTCCTGATCCTTTTTGAATCCCTGCTTCCTTTAGCAGTAATGCTGCGGCAGATGGAATTCCGACAATCACCTCCCATTTTTTTGTCTTGGTGTTGACGTTAACTGTTACTGGAACCTTCATTCCCTCAAAATCTTTAGTTTTATCGTTTATTGCCTGGATGATCTCCATGATGTTTACTCCAAGTGGACCTAGTGCTGGACCTAATGGCGGACCTGCAGAAGCTTGTGCGCCAGTTACTAGTGCAGAAACAGATTGAGTATCGGACATGTTTTCATCTTTTTTTGAGTGAAGATTTAATCCTTCCTAAGCCGTGGATATCTTGAGATAGTTGCTATCGACTGTGACTGGCAATTGGTATGGTGCATCTAGGAGAATAACGGTTGCTTCCTGTTTTTCATTGTCTACTCTTGTTACGGTTGCTTTCATTCCCTTGAATGGTCCTCCGATAATTTCAACAACGTTGTCTATTGCTAGCTGTGCCGCACTTGTCCTAGTTACCAAATAACCCTCGATATCTTTGAATTCCAATTCGCCTCTGAGCTGGCCGCGGATGTGTCTGATTCCCTGTAGCGCATCAAAAGCTGCATTTGCGTCTTTTGCCTCAATTACAACGTAACCTTTTAGATTATCAACTAGTAAAACTGAAAGAACGTTAATCTTGTTTGTCTTTATCTTGTTTTGTAGCAAGTTCATTACTACTTTTTCCTGACCTCCTGTGGTTCTAACTGCAAAAAGATGCGATTTAATTTCTTGTGACAATTCCATCTATCCGAATCTAAACACTGCAAAAACAAACTGAATTATAAATCCAATCGTCCCAATGGCAGCTATTCCTAAAAGAACCAGTCTCAAATGTTGCATATAGTCTTCTTTGTCTGACTTTTTGGCAAGTTTCATCGTGTTTGCCATGTTCTTGAAGGTGTTTACTAGATCCATCGCTGGAAGTTAATAAAGTGGCCTTATATCTTTTAGGTCGTGGAATTACTAGTTGCATACGAGCAAGACCCAGCTGGCCATAACATGGCAAAATTCATCTCAAAGCAGATGAAAAAAGACGGCGACATTTATCGGGGAAAAAATTTTGATTTAGTGATTATTCCAACTCCAGCAATTTCTGCAGACTGGCTTGAGGAAAAATATCATTATGATGGATTTGTATTTTTGTCAAAACATGCAGCGCAGTCTGGAGAACTTGCCCTGACATGCCATAGTACTGGAAACTTTGGAATCGCACAGTTTGGTGGAAATGACAGGCAAGTTGCGATTCCGCACCCACACCTGCAAAAGTCCTACCTGCAAACACTATGGAAAAACAAGGATGCTTTTTCGAAATTTCAAATCACAATAGAGGCTACTCATCATGGGCCGACTGCTTTGAGCAAACCTGCAATATTCATCGAGATTGGAACCACGGAAAAACAATGGACCGACGAATCCCTCTGCAGCTCTGTCGCAAATCTAGTACTACAAACTCTGTCAGAGCCAATGACGACCAATCCTGTGGCAATATGTTTTGGCGGCACTCACTACCCTGAAAAATTTACAAAAGAACTCATTGAAGGAAGGCACGCCTTGGGAACCGTGATCCCGAAGCACGCACTTGAATTTCTTGATGAGTCTCTTTTTTCTCATATTTTGGATAGAAACAAGGCAAAAACCGCACTGCTAGACTGGGGAGGACTGGGATCACACAAACAAAAGGTAATTGATTTAATCAAGGATGCAGATATGGAGATGATAAAACTTTGAATGATCTGGAACGTAGAGTGTATCAAAAGTTACTCAAGGTACCAAAAGGAAAAGTCACAACGTATGGCGATCTTGCAAAGGCAATTGATCTGCCAAACGGCCAGCGAGTAATCGGCCAAATTATGAACAAAAATCCATTCCCAGTCATCGTCCCATGTCACCGCGTTGTCAAGTCTGATGGAAAAATTGGCGGCTATTTCTACGGAGAAGATGTAAAAACTAACATGCTCTCAAAAGAAGGAGTCTCAATTAAGAGTGGAAAAATTCAAAATTGGGAAAAAACTATTTTCCGATTCTAATCTTTACGTCTTGCCTTTATTTCAGCAATTAGGCCTCTTAGGTGAGCAGTGTCTTTTACTGTGTTTCCGCCTACCTTTCTGTAGAGTTCCCAGAATTCAGGATTTGTGATATCTTTTCTATCTTTTGCTACCTTGAGTCTATATCGTAATGCGCGTGTTCTTTTTACATAGACTTCTTTCTTTCCGACACGAGCTCCTTTCCTTCCTTTCTTCGAACCTGTAGTAGCTCCTCTTTTGGATTTTTGTGATTTCTTGAATTTTGATCTTCCGCGAGATGTTCCTTTTGCTGGTTTGATTGTAATTGCACCTGCAGTTATGAGACTTCTAATGTTCTCACGAGTGATTGCATCTGCAATATCGTCTGATCTCTCAGTATCAAATTTAATTCTGCTTAGGCCTACTCCAACGACTCGAGATACGAGGCGCTTTTTAGCTCTAAGATTTACTACCACTAGTCCTCACTCTCGCATTGAAAACCTTGAATTTCTTTTCCATTGCTTTTTTAACTATTTCCAATCTTTTCTTTGTTCCAACACCGTGGCCAATTCTTACGCCATCTGTCTTTGGGTTTAGTTTTTCTAAATCAGCAACATTGTGAACTAAATTATCTGTAAATCCTGATGGATGCAAGCCCTTTGCTATTTTTGGACCGCCGTATCCTACCTTGACTAATCCTGGTCGACCTCTGAACTTTTGTTTTCTTTGATGGTTGTCTATTCCCTTTGGTTTTCTCCAGGCTAATCCAACTCTTACATATCTCCAACTTTCTTGCCTTACAAAGTCTGGCCTGTGCTCCGCAATTGTTTTTCTTAATGCCAGCTCTTCTTTATTGATGGTCAACATACGGACTCTTAGATTTTACAATAAATAGGTTACTTGTGCAAATTTTGGCATAAAAAGTAAGAGATAATAATGAACTCGCAACCGGATCGAATATTTGATGTTCATGCCTACGTTCCTTGAAATTGGGTTGATAAACAAACATGACTAATCCTAAATCGACCATTACTACCAAGTTTGTCTCTCAGATTGACGCATTTGGTATAAAGCCATCAAAAATTCACCGAAACCTCTCGCCTGAAAAACTAGTCGAAATGGCGGTGCAAAAAAACGAAGGCATACTTACCACCACTGGCTCCCTCGCAGTAAAAACTGGCAAATACACAGGAAGATCCCCTGATGATCGCTATATTGTAGACGATGACGAAACTCACGATACCGTTGACTGGGGAAAGGTTAACCACCCATTACCACTTGATAGATTTGATAAAATTTTTAATAAGATGAAAAAATTTGTCGAAGGAAAGGAACTCTTTGTATTTGATGGATTTGTAGGTGCGGACGCTGAAAACCGTCTTGCCATTCGCGTAATCAATGATCATTCCTGGCAGAGTCTTTTTGCAAAGCAATTGTTTGTCAGACCATCTGCAGCAGAGCTTGAAAATCACGAACCCGAATTTACAGTGTTGTGCATAAATGACTTTGAGGCAATTCCAGAAATAGATGGAACTGGCTCTAATGTTTTCATACTAATCAATCTGACAAAAAAACTCGTTTTGATTGGAGCTACAAGCTATGCCGGAGAAATGAAAAAATCCATGTTTTCTGTCATGAATTATCTTTTGCCAAAACGAGGAATTTTCCCAATGCACTGCTCTGCAAACATTGGCAAAGGCGGAGATACTGCACTGTTCTTTGGTCTTTCTGGGACAGGCAAGACCTCTCTTTCTGCTGACACAAACCGAATGCTAATTGGCGATGATGAGCATGGTTGGTCAGACAAAGGCGTTTTTAATTTTGAAGGCGGCTGTTATGCAAAATGCATCAACCTAAACCAAGAAGCAGAACCACAAATCTGGAACGCAATAAGATCTGGTGCAGTATTGGAAAATGTAGTAATTGACAAACAAACACTCAAGCCAAACTTTGATGATGGCTCACTTACAGAAAATACACGAGCTGCATATCCGCTTGAGTATATTCCAACGGCCGTCTTTCCAAGTCTTGGTGGGCATCCAAAGGTAATTGTGTTTTTGACAGCAGATGCACTTGGAGTATTGCCTCCACTCTCAAAGCTTACCAAGGAAGGTGCCATGTACCACTTTATGTCCGGTTATACAAGTAAATTGGCAGGAACAGAAAGGGGAATAAAAGAACCAAAAGCCACATTCTCAGAATGCTTTGGGGCTCCATTCATGCCAAGACCTGCAGAAGTTTATGCTAAATTATTGGGAGAAAAGATAAGCAGCCACAAAACTGTAGTTTACCTGATTAACACTGGCTGGTCAGGCGGACCATACGGGGTTGGTAAGAGAATCAGCATCAAGTACAGTAGATCTATGGTCACTGCGGCGCTAACTGGAGCACTTGATATTGTAAAATATAGACACGATCCTCTCTTTAATGTAGACGTTCCAACTGAATGTCCCGGAGTTCCACCCGAAGTCTTGGACCCAAAAACCACGTGGCAAG
Organism: Nitrososphaerota archaeon; assembly: GCA_016215465.1. Classification (GTDB taxonomy): domain Archaea; phylum Thermoproteota; class Nitrososphaeria; order Nitrososphaerales; family Nitrosopumilaceae; genus Nitrosotenuis. Next base: position 20,084 of record JACRJT010000002.1, read on the forward strand.
ACAAAGACGCATACGAACTTTCTGCAAAAAAGCTAGCTCAAATGTTTGCAGACAACTTTAACAAGTTCAAAAACGTGGCCCAGGAAATAGTAAACGCAGGGACGAAACCGTAATCACTTTTTCTTAATTATTATTCCAACTGCCGCTATTATTGCTGTGATTCCAGCTATGATTAGTATCTGTCTTTGGGGTATTCCGACTGCACTAAAATCAATCTGACCTTTTGCAGATGACTCTACAAATATCGTATTATACACATTAATCGTATTGTTTCCGTCTTTGATGTTTGCCTCAATCCAATACTGTCCTATTTCATGGATTAAAACGGGATCGCTTTTTGTTGGCGTTATGGATGCCGTGCTGATTAGATCGGAATCTTCATTGTACACTGAGATTTTTGCATAAGACCAAGTGTCATTTGAATAAACTCTAAAATTCAATTTCCCATTATAATTAATTGCGTCAACTGAACTTGTCGGTACTCTTACCAACATTGGAACGTGGTATTTCGTCATCCCATCATCTACTGTGATCATTCCTTGATACTCCCTTGGAATTTCCTTTACAAGATTGGAGGTAATGTAAAGACGGTTGCTGTCAAGAAAATAATCAAAATTCACCGCATCCTCACTTAACTTGAAATCCACCTTTATTTTTGGGGATTCCTGATTGATTGTTTTTAGCTGCAATATGGCAGTCTGTGTCTTGACGTGTGGTGACAAATCAAAGATAACATAGTATGGCATTATGATTAGATTTGCATTAAACGCCTTTGTTACATTCAGCCTGCCGACTCCGCTTATTTCAAGGGGAAATGGCGTTCCGTAGGTATCTGATATTGGATCTGCCGTAGTTGAAATTATGGAATTAATCTCATGTGGGGTCAGTTTTGGGTTTTTTTGCAATAAAATGGCAGCTGTGCCGGAAACATGTGGAGCTGCAAAACTGGTTCCGCTTGTCAGATTATAATTGCCATTAATTGAGGTGGCGTTCACAAAAACCCCGGGTGCTACCAAGTTTGGCTTTATGTAAAAGGGAGAAACTGGCCCACGTGAGCTAAAAAATGAAACAAAGTCTGGATGGTAAAATGTATTGAGTGTGCCTACCGTCCTGTTTTGAATCATGTTTTTCAAAAATAAACCGTCTTCTCTTGACATGGATACTGTGGGAATCGTTGATTCGTAATCTGGGCCTGTAAGCTTGTGGTTTAATTCCCCAAGAAATATTCCAGGTTCGTTGTTGTACACTATTATGGCTCTTGCACCTGCACTTGCAGCGTTTTTTTCTTTGTCTGAAAAATAGACAAGCTCATTTTTTTTATCGCTACCTCTTTCAACTAGCAAAATTTTGTCCATTGCATCAATTCCGACGAGATCTTCGGCTCTGCCATACTTGCCAAAAACAATTTCATCTATGATTGGCTCGTTTGTTGGTTTAATCCCTGCCATTGGTAAGACCTGCAAACGCTTGCCGTCAATTTGAAGTGTTGCGACAAGACTGGATGTGATGTTGTTGTATGTGGCGCCGACAGTAATTGTGTTGGGATCCTTTCCAGGACTGCCTATTGTCTTTAGATCAGGGCCACTGTTTCCAGCTGCTGTCACTACTATGATTCCTTTTTTTACTGCGTAATTGATTGCCTCGTCAATTCTTTCATTTGTTCTATTGACTCCAAGGCTAATGTTGATCACATTTGCGCCATCATCCACTGCCCGCCGTATTGCCTTTATGATTAGATCTGATGCCACTCCCTCACCTGTATCCGAAACGCGATAAGCTAGAATCTTTGCAGATGGTGCAATTCCTTTTAGACTTCCGTTTGCAGCAATTATTCCTGCAACCTCGGTCCCGTGCCCGTTTGTGTCAATTGGGGAATCATCGTTTTCGATAAAATCATACCCACCGGTTACCTTGCCCGATGGACCAAACCCAAAAAGGTCGGGATGACTATAATCTACACCCGTATCGATTACTGCAACCTTTATTCCATTTCCATTGAAACCTAAATCGTGGGGATAGTCTGCACCGACATATTTACCGCTCTTGTCAAGAAGAACTTCAAACGTGATGTCTGGTTGTATTTTTTGAGAGCTCAAAATAACACCAAATAAAATGACAAATGCGAAAAAAATTATCTTTTGATGTTTCACTGTTTATCCTTTTCCTCAGAGAATAAAATTCATGCTTGGATTTTATTTCTGATGGTAAACAAGACAAATCATTAAATTATGAACGTCTGGTTAATACGCCATGGGAAAATTCACACTTCCTGAAGTACCATATGCCTATGATGCGTTAGAACCACACATCGACGCAAAAACAATGGAAATCCATCACACAAAACATCACCAAGCTTATACCAATGGCCTAAATGATGCCTGGGACAAGCTTAGCTCTGATCTACAACAAAAGGATCTCCTAGATGTTCTTGCAAACATAAACCAAGTGCCAGAAGCAGTACGCGGTGCAATCAACTTCCATGGTGGAGGATATGACAATCATAAGCTATTTTGGAATAACATGAAACCAAATGGCGGCGGCAAACCCGGCGGATCAGTTGCAGATGCAATCAACAAAACATTTGCTAGTTTTGATTCCTTCAAGGAACAATTTTCGACAAAAACCACAGGCGTTCAAGGAAGCGGTTGGGGCTGGCTAGTATTCAATCCAAAAACAAACAGTGTTGAATACAAATCAATGCCAAACCAAACAAGTCCAAGAACCGAAGGACTAGTTCCACTACTCGGTCTTGATGTTTGGGAACACGCATACTATCTCAAATATCAAAACAAAAGAGCGGACTATGTTACAGCATGGTGGAACGTCGTAAATTGGGACGAAGTAGAAACACGTTATTCCAAATCTAAATAATTCTATCTTTTTTTTGTTCAGTATTCCATCCAAATATTGCCGATTTTTTTCTTAGTTCCTATTGCAAATGCTATGCCTTCCCAAGGATTTGAGAATTTATTGTAAAATCTGTGCGGTACTTTGGGCGGGATGAAAATCATTGTATTGGGAAGAATTGTTTTCGTTTTTGTTCCAACCGTCACAACGCATTTTCCCTTAAGAGAATAAACAAGAACATACTCGTTTTTGTGAATGTGTAACTGGTGCACCTCTCTTGGTTCGATTCGTGCCTCAAGTCCAACTATTCTATCCCCCTTGATTTTTTCATTTAGAATTAACTTGATCTTTAGTTTGTCTGTTGGATGATCCTTGTATGGATAAATCCATTTTGTTTTTGACTTGACAAATAATCCATTTTTCTTTGAAATCATTTGTATCCGATTTCATCCAACAAATGCATTTATAGGCATCTGAACTGATTTTTTTGTAAATGAGCGAAGAACAAGCCCAGCAGCTTCTTTACCAAATGCAAATGCTTGAATCCTACACAACCAGCTTGGATCAAAAAGAAGAAGCAATTATGACTTTTCTACGGGAAGCAATATCCTCCGTCGAATCAGTCAGAGGAATTAACCAAAAACAAGAATTCGAGTCATTGATTCCTGTGGGACTTGGCACCTATGTCAAGGCTAACGTTTCTGGAGCATCAAAGATACTGCTTGACGTGGGCGCGGGGATAATGGTAGAAAAGGAGCACGATTCTGCCATCAACTACCTCGAATCGAGAATAAAGGAGCTCCAAGTAGCACTAAATGAGACTGCATCACAAAAACATCAGATCTTGATGAAACTAGAGCAACTAAAACAGGAAATGAATCGATTAATACAATCTGCAAATCCTCCCAAATAGTGAGATTTCATGTTTGATAAATTACGCAGCGCCTTTTCATCTGTCGCTAAAAGCCTTGGTGAAAAGGAACTAAAAGAAAATGATATTGATGATCTCTTATTCCAATTAGAAATCGAGCTAATGGAATCAGACGTTGCAACCGAAGTAATAGATGCAATCAAGTCTGACCTTAAAAAAAAGTTAATCGGTACATCTGTTGATAGAAAAGAAATCGAATCCTTTATCAAAAATAGTCTAATTCAAAGCATTTCTGAACTGTTTGACGCGGCAGGCACTGTCAATATAATGTCCAGCGTCAGCGCAAAGAAAAATTCTGGCGAGCCCTGCGTTATCTTGTTTGTTGGAATTAATGGAACTGGCAAAACAACAACTCTTGCAAAACTAGGACATCTCTTGAAGGAAAACAAATTTTCAATAGTGATTGCAGCTGCCGATACGTTCCGGGCAGGAGCGATAGAGCAGCTAACTGAACATGCAAACCGACTGAACCTTAAGATAATTGCACAAAATTATGGCTCTGATCCTGCGGCAGTTGCGCGAGATGCCGTATTATATGCCAAATCGCACAAAATTGATTGCGTTTTGATTGACACTGCAGGAAGAATGCAGACAAGCAAAAACCTCATGGATCAAATTGAAAAAATTACCAAGGTAGTAAAACCCGATCTAAAGATCTTTGTAGGTGACTCGTTAGCTGGAAACGACACTGTTAACCAGGCACGGGAGTTTTATCAGCATGTGCAGTTTGACGGTGCAATACTGACAAAAAGCGATGCAGATGCCCGTGGAGGTGCTGCACTATCGGTGGTTAAAATCACATCAAAACCAATCTTGTATGTGGGCGTAGGTCAGGAATATTCTGACCTAAAACCCTTTGACAAACAAGTATTCCTTGAGGCCGTCTTTGGCAGCGGAGATATCGCGCATGAACCAAAACCAGAACCAAAACCAGAACCAAAACCAGAACCAAAACCAGAACCAAAACCAGAACCAAAACCAGAACCAGAACCAAAACCAGAACCAAAACCACAAAAAGTCTCAGATCCGTTCGAAGGAATTAAAGATCAAGACATCTCCACATATGCCGATTTGTACGATGTCCCACCACCAGAAAATGATGATGATGCGTTTACTATGGCTAAAAATATTAGAAATTGGATAGCCAACGGTCGTCCAAAGCCTGGTCAACAATCAAAAAAACAAGAATCAGAATCAAAATTATCCGAAGTTAAAAAGCCTGAAGAAAAACAAAAAGAAGATAACAAAGAGGAGGAACCAAAAAAGAAGCGGCGCTTTGGTTGGTTCAAATGATAAAATCTAAAGATGTATTGACACTGGATGAGGTTGATAAAAAAGAACTAGTGCAAATACTAGACCTTGCGATAAAACTAAAAAAAGATCTCAAAAAAGGAATCTCAAAACCATTGCTAAAAAATAAAACCCTTGCAATGATATTTCAAAAACCATCCACTCGAACCCGCATAAGCTTTGAAACGGGGATGTTCCAGCTTGGAGGCCATGCACTGAATCTTTCCTCACAAGAATTGCAGCTATCTCGGGGAGAAACGATCGAGGATACTGCAAAAACAATTTCTAGGTATGCAGATGTAATCATGGCACGAGTCTATGAGCATTCTGCAGTTGAGGCACTGGCAAAAAATTCCAAAGTTCCTGTAATCAACGGTCTGTCCAACTCATTTCATCCATGTCAAATTCTAGCAGACCTGATGACCATCAAAGAAAAGAAAGGAAAACTCAAGGGGCTAAAACTTGCTTGGATTGGAGATGGAAACAACGTATGTAATTCAATGATTTATGGCTGCGCCAAGGCGGAAATTTCTATATCCATTGCAACTCCAAAGGGATTTGAACCAAATCACAAAGTAATCCAAAACTGTAAAAAATTAATCGATATTGAACTAACCCAGGATCCACAAAAGGCTGCATCGAACTCCGATGTTGTAGTTACAGACACATTTGTATCGATTCACGACGATCCAAAACGACTCAAAAAATTCTATCCAAAGTATCAGGTCAACTCTTTGCTTATGGCAAAAGCTAATGAAAACGCCATTTTCATGCATTGTCTCCCAGCAAAAAGGGGCCAAGAGGTAACTGCCTCTGTAATTGATGGATCACAATCAGTTGTCTGGGATGAGGCAGAAAATAGGCTTCATTCCCAAAAAGCATTACTTGCATCTCTTTCTATCTAACGTTTATAAGAGTAGTTCAAAAATTTCATCAATATCGCAATGGCTTATTCCACCATACTACGACGATTACGTGATGAGAAGACTAACTATAAGAAGCGTAAGCTAATGCTTATGGGCAGGCGTGATTTTGTCACAATTCAGATTTCTAATGAAAATACTCTAGTTCAAATTCATAAACCAGAAATGAAAGGAGATTTGGTAATTGCATCTGCTCACTCTAGATTCTTAATACCAAAAGGCTGGAAGGGATCAAGAAAAAATGTCCCAGCGGCATATCTTACAGGTTATCTTGCAGGCAAAAAGGCACTCTCAAAGGGAGCCAAAGATGCAATCATGTACAGCGGAACAAGAAAGTATACCCAGAGAATGTCTGCTGCACTAAAAGGAGTCATTGATGCAGGGTTAACAATTCCTGTAGGTGAAGAATCACTCCCAAGTGCCGACAGAATAAATGGAGAACACCTTAAAGTAAAAAACGATGTTGCAAAAATCAAATCTGCAATTGATAGTGAGGTCAAGTAGATATGAGTGAAACACAAACTCCAAAATCAGACGCACCATCTAGTGCGCCGCGATCCGACTCGCGCGGGTATGGTCAAAGAGGAGATAGACCAAGAGGCGACAGACGTGGCGGATTCAAAAAAGAGGAAGAGATTTGGGTGCCTCGTACAGAACTTGGCAAAAAAGTTGCTACGGGCCTCATCACAACAATGGATGAAATTTATGCTAACGGACTTAGAATACAAGAAGCAGGAATAATCAAAAAATTACTGCCTGACCTGAAAACCGAAGTAATCGATGTCGGCATGGTGCAAAAAATGACACCAAACGGACAAGCAACAAAATTCAAGGCACTCGTTGCAGCAGGAAACGAAAACGGATATCTTGGAATCGGTCAAGGAAAATCAAAACAAATGAGAATTGCAATTGAAAAAGCAACAACTAACGCTTACCTTAACGTCAGTCCTGTAAAACTTGGCTGTGGAAGCTGGGAATGCAGATGTGACAAACCTCACTCAGTTCCATTCAAAGTACGTGGAAAGGGTGGTAGCGTTGTTGTCGAAATTGTACCTGCACCAAGAGGATTAGGTTTGGTTGCTGGTGGTAAAATTAAAAATCTTCTCAAACTTGCAGGTCTTAAAGATGCATGGACCACGGCAAAGGGTTCGACTGCCACAATGGGTTCTACATCAAAAGCAATACTGGAATGTCTACGACAGACATTTAGTCAGGGTTGATAAAAATGGCAAAAGCATATCTTGTAGTTAGAATGAGCGGACAAATTAACGTCCCACACTGGGCAAAAACAACATTGGAACTCTTAAAACTAGATAAGAAATTTAGAGCCACAATAATTCCAGCCAAAGACAATACGCTTGGAATGCTAGACAAAGTCAAACACTATGTCTCATACCAAGAAGCAAATCTTGACATCACAAAAGAACTTCTAAACAAAAAGGGCAGAAAAGAAGGGTACAAAAAAATCACGAGTGCCGACTTGGAAAAAGTTGGATTTAAAACAATAGATGATCTCGCAGTCTCACTAAATGAAGGTACAATTTCATTAAACAAAGTAAAACCACTCAAACCCTGGTTTGCACTTGCCCCACCAAGAAGTGGCTTTAAGCGAAGCACACGAAAAACATATGGTGAAGGCGGCATACTTGGAAAAAACAAAGACCTCATCGAGCTTGTCAAGAGAATGATTTAGATGGCGACAAGACTACGAAAGACAAGAAAGTTCAGAGGTTCCAGAACTCATGGTTGGGGACAAATAGGACAGCACAGAGCAAGTGGTCACAAAGGTGGACTTGGAAAATCAGGATTGCACAAGCACCTATACAGCACTTTACTGAAATTTGATCCTGATCACTTTGGCCATGATTCTACTCATCCACCTCACCCAAACATAATAAAAAAATGGGCTAGTGTAAGAGACCTAGACGATCTATTTGCAAAACATGGAAAGCTGGAAGGAAACAGAAAGCTAATAGACCTTACCAGTCTGGGATATGACAAACTTCTTGGCGGAGGGCAGGTAAAGAATGCCTACTTAGTCAAGGTCGAACAATACACCGCCTCTGCGGAAGACAAGATCAAAAAGGTCGGGGGAGAGGTGTTAGTCGTTGAGTGAAGGAACAATCACTGCGCTAGTTAAGAAAATAGTGCTAAAATCTGAACCATATCTTGTACAAGTACCAAAACCAAAAAAGAAACTCTCACTACAAACAAGACTGATTTGGACAGGAATCGCGTTATTAATTTACCAAGTAATGGGACAAACCCCGCTTTTTGGCGCAACTACTCCACAATTTGACTTTCTAGCATTTGCTAGAGTAATTTTTGCATCCCAGCAAGGAACTCTGATCGAGCTTGGAATAGGACCTATAGTTACTGCTGGACTATTAATGCAGTTGCTAAAAGGATCAGAAATTCTAAAATTCGACTTTAAAAATCCAGAAGAAAGAGGAGCCTTTCAGACAGCTACAAAGCTGGTCACTTACATTGTAATCATAGTTGAATCAGTAGTATATGCCACTGCCGTTTATGGGCCTGGAGTTACGCCAGGCGTACTTTACGTGATAATGGGGCAACTAATTGGCGCATCCATAATGATAATGTTCCTTGATGAACTTGTCCAAAAAGGATGGGGTCTGGGTAGTGGAATCAGCGTCTTCATCATGGCAGGAGTTGCACAACAAATAGTGTGGAGTCTCTTTAGTCCAATTCCTGCAGGAGACGGAAGCATGGTTGGGCTCATACCGTACATCGGGCAATCCATCACTAGTGCCAATCTGTCAGACATAATGTTCAGGAGCAATAACCTGCCAAGCTTACTTAGCATGTCGATGACTGCCGGTATACTGCTGATACTAGTTTATACTCAGGGAATGAAAGTGGAAATCCCTATAGTTTCTACAAAATACAGGGGATTCTCTGCAACATATCCAATCAAACTCATGTATGTTTCAAACATTCCAGTCATTCTTGCATCTGCACTAACTGCAAACGCAGTGTTCATGGGCCAGATGCTGTGGGCAAACTTTAATCCGAGAAACAATAATTCACTTTTCAACATACTTGGACAATTTGATCCTACCAGCCCCTCTACACCGATAGGCGGAATCATATACTATATCACGCCTCCAAGAGGATTCACAATTGCCGCCCTTGATCCTATCAGAGCTCTAATCTACGTTTTGTTTATGATTGGAATTGTAATTGTGTTTGGAAGACTATGGGTAGAGCTTGGTGGATTATCACCAAAGAGTGCAGCAAAAAACCTGCTTGACGCAGATGTCCAAGTCCCAGGGTTTAGAAGATCAAATCAACCAGTAGAAGCACTTCTTAACAAATACATCCCATCAGTAACCATAATTGGTTCGGCAATACTTGGCGCGCTAGCTGGCGTATCTGATGTTCTTGGAGTAATTGGTGGTGGAGTTGGCATATTGCTGATGGTTGATATCTTGATTAACTATTACCAACAATTGATTCGAGAACAAGTCGAAGTTGTCATGCCGCGTCTGGGTGCGTTACTTGGGCGAAAGTAAAAAAGTCATAATGGTTGGAATTGCAGGTGTTGGCAAAACAACACTTGTAGCGAAAATTGTTGAACTCTTAAACAGCCGCAAGAAAAGTGTCAGTGTTCACAGCTTTGGAACCGTAATGTTTGAAGAAGCAAAAAAAATGGGAATTAACGATAGGGATGAGCTAAGAAAATTATCTGTATCTAAACAAAGAGAACTTCAAACAAAGGCAGCTAGAATAATTGCGGAATTTAACGATAACGTCGTAATTATTGATACTCACGCATTCATCTCAACTAAAGAGGGATTTTACCCCGGATTACCATATCATGTCCTTGAGGAGCTAGAACCTGCAAACTTTATCTCAGTTTCTGCGAGACCTGAGGAAATCTACAATCGAAGAATGAAAGACACCACAAGAAACCGGGACATTGTTTCAATAGATAGCATAAAAAAGGAGCTGGCAGTCCAAGATGCAATGCTTTCAAGCTGTGCAGTGTTGACTGGCTCCCCAATGAAATCTATCTTGAACACGGAAGGGAACATCGACGAAGCAGCTGAAGAGGTAATAAACGCAATAGGATTTTGAACATGGAGCCAATCGTAATTTTACAATTTTTACAGTCAATACTTCTCCAAGGGGACTTGCTTGGCATACAAAAAGGACCGCTTGGTAGTGCAGACCCAATAGTTAAGGGAATGATTCCTGCAATGTTTGGAATCACAGGAATTGCAATTCTTCTAAATTTGTTTAATGCCGTAGTGCGCAAAAAGCTTGTTGATCAGCAAAAACTACAGCGAATCATGAGGGAAACAAAGGCCTGGCAAAAAGAACGCATGTCTGCATTTAGATCAAAGGATACTGAAAAGCAGGCAGAGCTAAACAAAAAATCCGCCTACATGAGCAAGCTCAACCAAGAAATGATGCAAATGAACATGAGGCCAATGATGATTACGTTTGTTCCACTGATTCTGGTTTTCTATTTTGTACTTCCTCCTCTATTTTCATATACTGTGGCAGTGTCACCAATTTCGCTAAATGTGATTCCTTATCACTTTTTTGAGCTTACCTGTACTGCTGATAAAATCGATGGAAAGATATGCAATAATGTAAATGATGTTTATTTTTGGGCTTGGTACTTTTTGGCATCAATTACATTTAGCGGTATAATAATGAAACTGACCAAAACTTCAATGGATTTATCGTAACTTGATAAAATCAATCGTCATTTCTGGACCTCCAGCTATTGGCAAAACAACAATTTCAAAAGGGCTTGCAAAAGAGTTTGACCTGCAAAGCTTGAGCGGTGGTGATGTTCTAAAAGACTTTGCACAGGAGCAAGGGTTTCAAACAGGCGGTGATGACTGGTGGGACACAAAAGATGGAATGAAATTCCTAAACCAAAGAAAGGACAACTATGAATTTGACAAAAAGGTAGATGAAAAATTAAAGGAAATCTTTCTCAAAGGAAACGTGGTCATAACGAGCTATACATTACCTTGGCTTGTCAAAGATGGAGTAAAAATCTGGCTTGCCGGTTCTCAGGAAAACAGCGCAAAGCGCATGCAAATTAGAGACAACATGCCCCTTTTAGAAGCGCTAGGCATTGTGAAAAAAAGATACGAGGAAAACAAGAATTTGTACAAAAAATTATACGGCTTTGACTTTGGGGATGATTTATCGGTATTTGACATCATAATAGATACAGACGGACTTGATGCGAGCAAGGTTCTAACAACTGCAATAGAAAAGGTGCATAAAGTATTTTGAAACTACCTCAACTGCAAAATTTGGTTGTACTTGACGATGATATCACAAATGATCAATACGGCGTATACTTTAACAAAAGAACAATCAAGGATCTTCTAAATTACGGCCTTATTCTGCTTGACAAGCCACCAGGACCGACAAGCCATGAGACTGTGGCATGGGCAAAAAGAATCCTAAAACTTCCAAAAATTGGTCATAGTGGAACACTGGATCCGCAGGTTTCAGGCATCCTGCCGCTTGGTCTTGGAGAGGCGACAAAGGCACTCGGTGTCTTGTTGCTTGGACCCAAGGAATACTATGGGCTGGGAAGACTTCACTCTCTTCCAAGCAAAGAAAAACTTGACGCCGTCCTAAATCAATTTCACGGGGAAATTTTTCAAAAGCCACCTCAACGTTCTGCTGTTTTGCGCAAAACTCGAACAAGAACCATATATGAACTTGAACTGGTGGAACAAAAAGAACGACTCTTGCTATTGCGAGTATTGTGCGAAGCTGGAACCTACATCCGTAAACTCTTCTACGATATAGGCGAAATATTAGGACCTGGCGCAACAATGGTTGAACTTCGCCGTTCTCGCGTACACCAATTCAACGAATCTAACAAACTAGTTACCCTACATGAGCTTGCTGATGCGTATGCGCAATGGGAAGAAAAAAAGGACGACTCCAAATTATACAAAATGATTCTTCCAATAGAACTTGCATTGACTGAAATAAAATCAGTCGTAATACGGGACTCGGCAGTTGATGCCCTGTGTCATGGAGCACAGCTTGCAATACCTGGAATTCTCCAAATATCTCCAAATCTCTCAAAGGGTGATCTTGTAGCAGTATACACACAAAAGGGAGAAGTCGTAGCCCTTGCGGAATCTCTTCTCTCTGAAACCGAAATCAAGGATGCAACAAAGGGATACGCGTTTACCACAAACAGAATAATCATGGCGCCAAACACCTATCCAAAAAGCTGGCGCACAAAGGCCGTTCGTCCAAAGTAACATGTTTCCAAAAGGACTAGTAATTGCAGTCTGTACGGGAGTAGTATCTGCAGTAATACTTGGCATCTATCTAGATCAAATAAACTCTAAAAAACAGGGCTTGGAGTTTGTTGAAGGTCCCTCACTATCCGTTATCACAGACAAGCAGAATTATCTTGCAGGAGAAAGCATACAAATTAGAATCATCAACTCGGGGACGCAACCCTTGGTGTTTTCTGATAATACCACAAAATTGCAAATTAGGGCCCTTGATGGCACTACGATTTTTTCATCAAATATTCAAAATTCAAAACTAGATCCAAAACAAGAGTCCGTATTTGTCTGGAACCAAACAAAAAATGACGGTACTGCGGTAATAGGCGGCAGATATGTCGTGGAATCAAGTACATTTACAGAAAATGAGCAAAAAATTACGGATTCTATCACCATTAACGTGCTCAAGTAACCACATCTTCCAAGTTCGGCTAGGCAGGAAAATTTAAAACAAGTCTATCGACACCCAAAATAGGCTTGGGGAAAAAAATCAAAGTAGGATTAGTTGGAATCGGTAACTGTTTTTCTGGACTAATTCAAGGAATCGAGTATTATAGGAAAAATCCAAAACAGCAAGTAATTGGATTAATGCATGAAAAAATAGGCGATTATTCAATTTATGATCTAGAGTTTGTGGCCGGCTTTGATGTTGGCATAAACAAGATTGGCAAGACGATCAACGAGGCAATCTATGAATCGCCAAACATGGTTAACTGGGTTTCAAAACAAAAGATGCCAAAATCAAAGGGACGTGTCTACGAGAGCCCGCTTCTTGACGGTGTCGGAATCTGGGTAGAAAACAAGGTAAAGCCGCTAAAAAGCAAAAAAACCCAAGAACAAATCACAAAAGAAATTAAAAGAAAGCTGGACGAAACCGGCGTTGAAATAATTGTCTCCTATTTACCTGTCGGCTCTGACAAAGTAACACAATACTGGGCTCAGACCTGTCTTGACACTAACACTGCATTTGTAAACTGCATTCCGTCGTTTATCGCATCAGAAGGAAAGTGGGGAAGAAAATTTGCAGAAAAAAAAATTCCAGTAATTGGTGATGACATAAAAGGCCAAGTTGGAGCAACCATTGTTCACAGGACACTTGCCAAGCTCTGTGACGATCGTGGAACTAAAATTGAAAAAACTTACCAAATCAACGTTGGTGGCAATACTGACTTTTTGAACATGAAAGAACAAGAAAGGCTGGTAAGCAAAAGAATCTCAAAGACTGAAAGTGTTCAAAGCCAGCTAAAGCAAAGACTTGCTGATGATCAAATCTATGTGGGGCCGTCTGACTTTATTCCATTTTTAGGAAATACGAAACTAATGTTCATGAGAATTGAGGGAAGACAGTGGGCAAACATTCCATACAATATGGAAGTAAGGCTCGAAGTTGACGACAAAGCGAACTCTGCTGGAATTGTAATTGATGCAGTGCGTTTGGCAAAATTGGCCCTGGATAGAAAAATGGGCGGACCGATAATTCCAGCATGTGCCTATCTGATGAAGCATCCTCCAAAACAGATGAGCGATCCCGAAGCAAAGAACGAACTAGAAAAATTCATCAAGGGATAAACAATCTAATCCTCAACTAAACTGAGCCGCAAAAATCACGTATTAATAATCAGTTTTAAGATAGTTTTTTGTCGTAAAGACGTTGCCGAGGTCGCCTAGCCTGGTAGGGCGCGCGCCTGGAAATTGAAAAAACCATACAGCGCGTACTCGTAAGGGTACGGGAGTTCAAATCTCCCTCTCGGCGCTTTTTTCATAATCCATTAATCATTGCGTTTTGGTGTTCTGGTGTTGAACAAGTACGATGTGGGTATCATTGGAGGCGGTATTTTGGGCACTACTATTTCTTACTGGCTATCTACTGTTTCAAATCTCAAGACATGTGTAATTGAAAAAGAAAACAGCGTTGCACAGCATGCAAGTGGCAGAAACACCGGGGTAATTCATTCCCCCTTCTATCTTGATCCGCAAAAAAAGAAAACAATTGCAAAGGCAGCCATGATATCTCATGACCTTTGGAAGGAATTTTCAATTCCAAGAAACATTCCATGGAGCGAATGCGGTACACTTGAAGTTGCACTAGATGAGTCGCAGCACAAAACGCTGGAAAAATATCTAAAGTGGGGGGAACAAAATGGGATTCCAGAAGGCGCCCTCAAATTAATGGATTCAAGCGCAGTCTCAAAAAAAGAGCCAAACATTCAATGTGTTTCTGGAATTTACTGTAACCAAGACGTCTCAACTGATTATGGAATGATGACTGGGGAGCTTTACAGTTATTCCAAAAACCATAACGTAACATTTCTATTTGATCACAAAATGACTGGCATCAAAAACACAAACGATTCTATGGAATTGCAGTTTTCAAATAATCCAAGCATTGAATGCAAATTTGTGATAAATTGCGCTGGTGGACACTCACTTGAAATAGCAAAAATGCTCGGCCTTGCAAATGATTACTCCTCACTCCACTTTAGGGGAGAATACTGGATTGCGGAGAAAAAATATGAAAATTTGGTAAACACTAACGTTTATTCTGTAGCCAAATTTACGAACTTTCCATTTTTAGATCCTCACTGGATAAAAAGAGCAAACGGCACCGCTGAAATTGGACCAAACGCAGTTCCTGTCGCAACTCCCGAAACATATTCCGGCTATGTTGGAAATATTTCTGATGTGGTATCAAAGCTTGGCGAAATACTCAGTGGCGGCTCAAAAAAACTATTGGTAAACCCCGAGTTTCTGTCCCTGATTTCAAAGGAATGGAAAAGCTCACTGTCAAAAAATGCCATGATAGATAGAGTAAAACAATTCATCCCGAAAGTAAATCCTGACTTTTTTGTAAAGCGTGGAACCTCTGGGATCCGGACTCCGATAATATCAAAAAAGGGAGAGTTTGTATCTGAAATCTTGGAGCTTGAAGGGGACAACTCGTTTCATATTCTAAATTACAACTCTCCTGGAGCGACAGGTGCTCCAGCATATTCTGCATTGATTGTCAAAAAACTACAGGAAAAAGGATTTCTTAATCTCCAGAAAACAAGGGAGTCTTTTTGGAATTTTGATAAAGTAATCGAACAAATCACCCTATGACGAACCCGTGAACCTTTACATAGTTATTTTACAAAGACATTTTGTTGCTTCCAGATCGTTGCTCAATTAAGGAAAAAGGCAGAGGCTGCGTTAATCCGCCGGAATTCATAATTTCAATTGCGTCTGGGAAAGACGAATACATGGTGGGAGTAACGTGTGATAGACACAAAAAAGTTTTTAGCACAAAACTGGAGGCTTTACAAAAAGAAGACAAGATGCCAAAGGGTGCAATCAATTTTTCCGCATTAAAACCAGTTGGAACTGACTGCATAAAGGCACATTCCGACGATCTAGTCCAGATTGACTGAGTAAATCATCTTCTTTTCTTCAAGGCCATAAATTAAATTCTTAATTGTAATTTCAGCCATCTTTTTTCTTGTTTCGTCAGTGGAGCTTCCAATGTGAGGAACCAGTACTACATTTTTCATTTTTGCAAGTTCATGATTTTTTCCTATCGGCTCTCTTTCAAATACGTCGAGAGCAGCTCCTGCAATCATATCTGATCTTAGCGCTTTTACCAGATCTTTTTCGTTTATTATTTTCCCACGTGACGTGTTGATCAAATGTGAAGTCTTTTTCATTTTTTTCAAAAGACGCATATCTACAATTCTGTGTGTTTCTTTTGTATATGGAACGTGAACTGTCACAGCGTCACTTTTCTCAAACAGTTCATCAAGTGAGACATATTTTGCGCCAAGTTTTTTTTCTTGGCTTTTTGACAATCTGTGCCTGCTGTGATATGTGATTTTCATTCCAAATGGGGTGATTCTTTTTGCTACTGCCTGACCTATTCTTCCCATTCCAAAGATTCCGACTGTTTTCCCTTCCATGTCCGTGCCAACGTAATCATGTGGGCCAAATATGACCTTCCACTTTCCACATCTGATCATTCTATCACCCTCAGTGATCCTTCTCATAGAATCAAGCAAAAGAGCTACTGCCAGATCTGCAGTTGCGTTTGTTAGAACATCAGGAGTGTAGCCAATTTTGATTTTGTGTGATTTTGCCTTCTGCAAATCAATGTGGTCATACCCGACACTATAGGTGCTGATTACCTTGAGTTTTTTGGCATTTTCAATTATCTCCTTATCTATTATGTCGTAAGGAAAGCAAACGAGGCCGTCAGCCTGACTTATTTTTGATAGCAATTTGCCTTTTGGCATTGGTATTTCTCCACTGTGAACGTAAAGGTCGTATCGCTTTTTCAGCTCTATCATTGCAAATTCGTGAAGTTTTCGAGTGAGAAGAATTTTCATTCTAGGTTTTGCCAATTGTCTGCGGAAATCTCATCAATCCTTATAAGATTTGTTATCACAATCATGGTGACCAAAAATTGGAGGAAGAAGAGTTTGCACTGTGCATAGAATGTGGTAACGCGATAGAAAAATGCGTCTGTGTTTGTCCTTATTGTGGGGAACGGGACAAATGCGAATGCGCCCTCTTTGAAGCAGCTACTGGCGGATAAATTTTACATATTCTTAATAATAAACAAAACTTAGGTGATATGTTGGAACAAACAGACATCAGCTGGCTAATTGGTGGACCACAGGGAAGCGGAGTAGAATCTGGAGCTAACATATTTTCTAGAGCATGTGCCTCAATGGGATATGAAATCTTTGGAAAAAGAGAATTTTATTCCAACATAAAAGGAGAGCATAGCTATTTTGTTGTCAGGGTATCAAACAATGCAATTCACTCAAACATTAACGACATAACAATGATGGCGGCATTTGACGCAGAAACAATTTTTCGACACGCAGACGAAGTAATCAAAAATGGTGCGATAATCTATGATTCTGATCTTGTTACCGCCAAAGTTGACGAAGTTCATAACATGGATCTCAACTACAAGCAAAGACTACTAAAGTATCTTGACTCTAAGAACAAATCGCACACAATTCAGGGGATTTTAGATATCGTACAAGAGCGCGGCGTTAACCTGTATCCTATATCTTTTAGAAATGTTTTGTCTGCCATGGCAGACGAAGTAAACAATCCTAGACTCAAAGGAATGGTAAGAATGTTCAATGTGCTTGGAGTCTCATTCTCACTTGGCGTGCTTGGAATGCCACCTGAGACACTGCTTAGCTCAATTGATGCGATTTTTGCAAAAAAGCAAACCATTGCAGACCTTAACAAAAAAACAGCGAACTATGCGTATAATTTTGCCACTGCAAAATTTCCAAACTTTACATATCGTCTAAAACCAGTTGAGAAAAAATCTGGCACCATCCTAGTTCAGGGATATCAGGGAACCGCACTTGGCAAAATGGTTTGCGGCTGCAGATTCCAACCGTACTATCCGATCACGCCTGCCTCCGATGAGAGCGTCTATTTAGAATCAAACGAAATTTTAGATGTCAAAGAAAACAGGCCTGGCTCAACTGTTGTAGTACAGACAGAAGATGAGATGTCTGCAATGGGAATGACAATTGGGGGTGCACTGACAGGTACACGCTCAGCAACCTGCACGTCTGGTCCTGGATTCGCGCTGATGGCAGAAATGTTGGGATGGGCAGGAATCAACGAGGTTCCAGTTGTAATTACTTTGTATCAGCGAAGTGGGCCATCCACCGGGTTGCCTACACGACACGGTCAGGATGATCTCCTGTTTGCAGTCTATGCTGGACATGGCGAATTCCCAAAAATGGTTTATGCGTCAGGTGACATCGAGGAAAGCTTCTATGACACTGGAAGATGTTTTAACTATGCTGACGTCTATCAGGTTCCAGTAATCCACATGATGGACAAGTTTCTGGCAAGCTCTGTAGTTACATGCAAGAGGTTTGACTCTGACAAAATAATGATTAACCGAGGAAAACTCTTGGACAAGATCGAGGGAGACTACAAGAGATTTGCGTTTGTCCCAGATGGAATATCACCAAGATCAAAACTTGGGCTTGAAAACGGCATATTTTGGAATACTGGCGACGAAAGTGATGAGTATGGTCACATATCGGAAGATCCGGAAATAAGAATAAAAAAAATGGACAAGCGATACTCCAAACTCGAATATATGCTAAAAACAATACCCCAAGAAGAACAGGCGATATCATATGGGGCGTCTGACTATTGTGTTGTGAGCTGGGGTTCTACAAAGGGCCCGATTCTTGACGCAATTGATATGCTAAAAAAAGAAAACATCAACGTTGGATTCATCCAAATGAAACTACTCCATCCGTTCCCAACTGACTATGTCAAATCATTACTAAAAAACGTCAAAACCGTAATCGACATTGAGGCAAATCAGACAGGTCAGCTTGGATTACTTTTAAAGCAAAACTTGGAACGCAGTCCTGATTACTATATTCTAAAATACACTGGAAGGGCAATGACTTCAACAGAATTGTACGATTCACTAAAAAACATAATAGCGAACAAGGCCGAAAAAAGGCAGGTGTTGACTCATGGCGCTTAAGATAGGTGATTACAAAACCGAGGTACACAACGACTGGTGTCCTGGGTGTGGGGACTTTGGGATTGTTAATGCAATACAGATGGCACTGTCTGAAATGCAGATACCTCGACATCAGGCCGCAATATTTTCTGGAATAGGATGCTCTGGCAAGACGTCTCATTTTATCAACGTGTATGGCGTTCACACCTTGCATGGGCGAGTTTTGACATTTGCACAGGGCGCAAAGCTTGCAAATCCCGATATGAAAATTATTGCTGCCGGTGGTGACGGGGACGGGCTTGGAATAGGAGTAGGCCATTTTATTGCAGCAGGCAGACGAAACTTGGATCTCACATACATCATATTCAACAATGGAGTTTATGGCCTTACAAAGGGACAAGCGTCTCCTACACTAAGGCTGGGAGAAAAAACAAAATCATTACCAAGCCCAAACACAAACTACAATGTTAATCCAATTGGCCTTGCAATTACAAGCGGATTTACCTTTGTTGCGCGTGGATATGCCTATGATGTAAGGCATCTAAAGGATCTCATAATTGCAGCAGTGAACCACAAGGGCCTTGCGTTTCTTGACGTTTTACAGCCATGCCCAACATACAACGACATCAATACCCGTGACTGGTACTCTGGGATGGATAATCTGGATGAATCAAAAAAACAGCACTCGCGAATCTACAAGCTTGAGGACACCGGCTATGATCCTGTGGTTCATTATGATTCTGAAACGGAATTCAACGAAAAATTAACACAGGCGCTAATCAAATCACTGGAATGGGACACTAAAATCCCGACTGGCATATTTTATAAAAATGAAATAATCAGCCAATATGAGAAAAGAATCATGGATAAAATTCCAAACTATATGGAAAATCCCCCATCCGCGCAGGTGGTCTCCTCAAATGGCAAGCCAACCGCCGACATATCAAAAATTTTAGATTCTATGTCTGTTTGAAATATCATGAATCATAATATAATGAATATTAGCAAGTTACACGGAAGGTTGTACTATAATTGAATCTGACTGAAGCAAACAAGATATTTCGAAAATCCATAATTAAGGGATATTTTGAACCAAGCTTGCTTAATCTTGACTTTAGTAAATCCAACATAAAACACCCGACAATGCCAGAAGACGGACTCATGCAATCAAACCTGTTGCACATTTTTTTTGATGTTGAAACCGGCTCTGACTATCCTGATGGCGATGAATGGTTTATCGCAGAATTTCTATTCCCATACAACATAAAAATTCCCGACAGTGTCAAGGGTCCAGACTATTTTACATCGCTTTCACTAAGTGACGGCAAAAATTACTGGCATCATCGGGAACTAATCCGATTCAAGTACGGAAAATCAAAAAAGCTTGCCGAATCACTTGACTTTTTGGACTCCAAATACAAAGAGCTACACTCCATGCTAGAGCCTCTAGAAAAAGACATCAAGTAGATATTTTCCAGACATCGTTTTTTAGGACAAATTTCTTCTTGTTTGCAAATAAGGTGTTTAGTCTCCACTTTCTCGTCTCGACATCAAAGTTGTAAATTACATTTGATATTTCCTGAGGCATGTTGGAAGAATCCAGGTGGAACGGCAGAAGCTCGATTACAAAATCCATCTTTTCTAGTGCGTTATCAAACCAACTGCGATCCTCCACGTCCAATGCAAATCCTATCTGTGGGTTGCCCGAAAAGTTGATCTCGATTTTCAGTGCGTTGCTTGATCCTCTGCGCCTTTTCATTTCCTTGAAAATTTGTTTGACCTTGTCCCATCTGCGATATTCAAACCATTTAAAAAATTCTTCATTAAATTCAAGCGGAATTGACAATGTAATGAGGCTGACAAAATTTGGATCCATTTCTCGCGTCTCAAACTGTGTTACGCGAAATCTCTCGTTAAATATTCCGTAAATTACCTCGATTTCCCATGGTGAAATTCCATAATACTTTAGATTCGTGGTGAGAAAACTGTCCGCCATAATTTCCTTTTCTTAAAAATTGTAATTAAAGTTTCGAGGAATAATTCCAGAAAATTAGTATTGCTATATGGTGTTTAGATATTTCCAGAGGTAAAATATGCTGATCGTGCCAATGAAAAAGAGCATTGGCTTCCAGGCAAAAACCGGAATGCTTGGTGTTGCTAATCTTATCTTGTAATTGTCAAATACTGTGTGGACGTAGTTCTTTACCTTGTCATTCCATATTTTGTAGTCAATTTGGTGTTTTTTTAGCATGCTTTCAATTTCATAAATAACTGGAGTTCTCTGGCAGAACAAGTGCTGCAAATAATCCCTTGACACCTCAACTTCTGCATGTATTGCAACTAGTCCTTTTTTCATGTCAACTAGTCTGACGTGCATCTCCCAAGGCTTTTTCAGCTTTAGCGACAAGCCGTGGCCAATCTGAGATTCTTGCTTGTGCTCAAATTTTACATGAGTAAAGCCCTCGTTTTTGAAGAGCTTTAGTAATTCATCTACATTTTTTTTAACGATAACTGTAAGCTGTTCTACTCCCTTGGCATCAATGGATATAGTTCGCTTGACTCCGTCATGGAATGATATTGTCTTTGGGTACCTTGTGAGGTATTCTTGTGCCATAGTTCTATCCTGTCCTCAAAACCAGTTTTATTTAAAGGAATAAACCTGTCTTGACAATATACTCTAATTTTTGCTCTGAAAGCCGCGAACATACACACACTGATCGTAGGATATTGCCATTTCATCGGTCCTGATTTTTCTGTCAGTTAGCTTTACTCCTGATTTTTTTATTACCGCAACTGGTGTTGACTCTGAACCCTCTCCCATCTTGTGGTTCGCAATTGTGGCAAGATTATCAGCAGTTGCCTTTAGGGTAACTTTGAGGGGATTTCCGTCAAGGTCCTTTTGTCCCCGCATGTCGTGCACCGGCTCTAATCCTGCACATGCGATTGCAACACCTGTGGTTCCAATTCTTGCCGGCATCAGCCTACTGTCCACAATTATTATCCCTACATGAATTCCAAAATTAAGAAAGATCTTTCTACGCAGCTGTTCTGCTATCGAGTACGGCAAGTCTGGATACAAAATTATGCTGCCTTTTCTCACATTTGATTTGTCTATTCCTGCATTTGGAGCAAGAATGTTATCTGAGGCTGTAAGTACAAAGCCTGCTACTCCGCCAAAAATTTTATCCGACTCACGCAAAACTATCTCAGCTGTTTTTGCATCAATCTGAAATCTTTCTGATATGGAGTGAGACTTTTCAGACGATTTGATTTTTTCAATATCTACTATGCGGTTCTGCGAGTTTGCCGTATACTTGCTCGATATTACCAAAATGTCACCGTCTTCCAAACTGACCACCTTATTCAGGGAATTCATTATGTCTTGGTATAGATCAAAACCACCCTGTCTTTTTTCTATCCTGACTGGAATGACCTCTAGTGACACAATCAATTATGCAAGTTTCGTATCTTTTAGTCTTCTCCAAAGCTTTTAATCCAAAATGAGACGTATTTTTAATGTGAACATCACATAAAAACTTCTGGCAAAGGCTGGCGGTAAGTCAAGTGTAGCACCAGGCGATATTGTTTTTGCCAACGTAGACAAGGTGATGATTCACGATGTCTCAGGACCAGGAGTCATCAAGGTATTTGACAAGCTAAAAAAAGAAGGGCTAATCAGCGTAGAGAAGCTTTGGAATCCGTCAAAGGTGTGGGTTGCAGAAGATCATTTTGTCCCGTCTGCCGAAAAGATTTCCGCAGAAAACATCATGAAGCTGACAAAATTTACAAAGCAATATGGGATTGAGAAACACTTCAAGTATGGAATGGGTCAGTATGGAATATGCCATACCTTATCGCACGAAGAGGCCTTGGTCTTGCCAGGCGAGATATATGTTGGCGGGGACTCGCACACAAATACAACTGGGGCACTAGGCGCATTTGCCTGCGGATTGGGGCATACTGATGTCGCATATGTTTTACTAAATGGAAAAATTTGGTTCAAGGTTCCAGAGACATTATACTTTAAGCTAAATGGAAAACTGCCAGAAAATGTAATGGCCAAAGACTTTATCTTAAAAATAATTGGCGATATTGGTAATGATGGCGCTGCGTATGCGGCAATGCAGTTTGGCGGAAGCGGAGTATCTGAAATGTCAGTAGAGTCGCGACTCACGTTATGCAACATGACTACCGAGGCTGGTGCAAAAAACGGAATCGTAGAGCCGGACCAAAAACTCTTTGATTATCTCGCAGCTCGCGGAGCCACTAATTATTCTCCAGTATACGGCGACTCAGATGCGCAATATCAAGATGTCTATGAATACGAGGCATCAGAACTAGAACCGCTAGTTGCAAAACCGTTCTCACCAGAAAACATTGCCGTTGTAAGGGACGTTTCGGGAATTGAGCTTGACAAATCATACATTGGATCTTGCACTGGGGCAAAATATGAGGACTTGGAAGCTGCCGCAAAAATTCTAAAGGGAAGAAAAGTCAAAATCAGAACTGAGGTTTTGCCTGCAGCTATATCAATTTACAAAAGAGCGATGGAAAACGGCTTGCTCAAAATATTTCTTGATGCCGGTGTAACCGTAGGGCCACCGACATGTGGTGCATGCTGTGGTGCGCACATGGGAGTCTTGGCTAAAGACGAAATCTGTATTAGCACCACCAACAGAAATTTCCCTGGACGAATGGGACATGTGGAATCGCAAACATATCTCTCGTCTCCTCTTGTCGCTGCAGCGTCTGCAGTTACTGGCAAAATCACTGATCCGAGGGACCTGTAATGGGCAAGGTAATAAAATATGAACGCGACAACATCGACACCGACGTAATTTTACCTGGTACTTATCTAAAGCTGCATGACTATGATGAAATAGCAAAACATGCAATGGAGGGAATAGATCCTAACTTTCACGCAAGGGTAAAAAAAGGCGACTTTATTGTGGCCGGAAAAAACTTTGGGTGCGGCTCATCGCGTGAACACGCCCCGATTGCATTGAGCCACTGTGGAATCAAGGCAGTCCTGGCATTGTCATTTGCAAGAATATTTTACAGAAATGCAGTTGATGGGGCATTCTTACTCCCAATAGAAATTGACGAAACTGCCTACAAGAAAATATCTGAAAACGACGAGCTAGACATAAACACAGAAAAAAACGAAATCAAAAATCTTACAAAAAACGAGATCTACTCCATGAAGCCCTTCTCAGACATCATATCAAAGATAATAGCAGCGGGTGGCCTCTTCAAATACAAGCCAGATTAGGTACTTCAGCACTGTTTTACAATTTTATATTGATTCTGACAACAATTTAGTGTAAAATGCCCCAAACGTTGTTTGAAAAAGTCTGGAATTCCCACAAGGTGACCGAAATTGACGGCAGGACACTAATCTATATTGACAGGCATTTGGTGCATGAGGTGACATCACCCCAAGCCTTTGACGGCTTGAGATTGAACAAAAGGAAGGTGCGAAGACCTGACTTGACATTTGCCACGATGGACCACAACGTTCCGACAAACAATCGTTCCCTTCCAATCATTGATCAAATCTCTGCAATCCAAATCAAAACTTTGGAGGCAAACTGTAAAGAGTTTGGCATAGAATTATTTGACTTGCACAGCCCATACCAGGGAATAGTGCACGTGATAGGACCAGAACTTGGGATAACCCTACCTGGCACTACAATTGTATGCGGAGACAGCCACACATCAACACATGGTGCCTTTGGCTCATTTGCCTTGGGTATTGGAACAAGCGATGTGGAGCACGTCTTGGCAACACAATGTCTTGTAATGGACAAGCCAAAGACATTTGAAATAAGAGTGGACGGAAAAAGAAAGCACCGACACGCAATTACTGCAAAAGACATCATCCTTTCTATCATAAAAAAAATTGGAACGGCAGGTGGAACTGGCACTGTAATTGAATACCGAGGAGAGGCAATTTCTGATCTATCGATGGATGAAAGAATGACCATATGCAACATGTCAATTGAGGCAGGTGCAAGGGCAGGCTTGATTGCGCCTGATGATAAGACATTTGATTATTTGAAAGGAAGAAAATACATTCCTAAAAATTATGATGACCTAGTTGATTCCTGGAAGACTGAACTGGTAACCGATAATGGGGCCAAGTTTGACAAGACCTTTGCCATTAATGCAGGTGATATCATACCGCAAGTGAGTTGGGGAACAAATCCTGCAATGACTAGCGATGTTACAGATGCCGTGCCATACCCAGATGAATATGCAAAAGGAAACAAAAGCCAAGAAGACGCAGCAAAAAAAGCGCTAGAATACATGGACCTAAAACCAGGAACCAAGATCACTGACATCAAAATAGACCGTGTATTCATCGGTTCTTGCACAAATGCAAGACTCCAGGATTTGATAGAGGCAGCAGACCTCATTCATGGAAGAAAGGCATCGCCAAATGTTCGGGTGATGGTTGTCCCAGGATCACAGCAGGTAAAAAAACAAGCCGAAGAAATGGGCCTGGACAAAATATTTCAGGACGCGAATTTTGAGTGGCGAGAATCTGGGTGCAGCATGTGCCTTGGAATGAATCCTGATATTTTGTCAAGAGGTGAAAGATGTGCAAGTACGTCAAACCGAAACTTTGAGGGAAGACAAGGATCTGGCGGGCGAACACACCTTGTAAGCCCAGTTATGGCTGCAGCTGCTGCAATTGCAGGTCATTTTGTTGATGTGCGAGAGTGGTTGTAATTTGGAAAAATTCCACAAAGTATCAAGCACTGCCATTCCACTAGATAGAGCAAATGTCGATACTGACCAAATCGTCCCAAAACAGTTTCTCAAGCTAGTCCAAAGGACTGGCTTTGGCAAATTCTTATTCCATGATTGGAGGTTTGACCAAGACGGACAGCAAAAGCCAGACTTTGTGCTAAATGACCCAAAGTATTCTAATTCGCACATATTGTTGGCTGGTGAGAACTTTGGATCTGGCTCGTCGCGCGAACACGCAGCATGGGCGCTAAAGGACTATGGGCTAGACGTAATTATCGCACCATCCTTTGCCGACATTTTCTACAATAATTGTTTTAAAAACGGTATTCTGCCAATCTCCCTTCAAAGAAATGTAATAGACGAACTACTGCAAACAAAATCTGCAATTGAAGTTGATCTGGAATCTCAAACCATCAGATGTGATTCTAAGACAATTTCGTTTGCAATAGATGATGGCAGAAAAAAAACACTACTGGAGGGACTAGATGACATTGCAGTTACACTGCAGTATGAAGACAAGATTACCTCATACGAAAAAAGTCACGCCTTGTGACCCATCTGCTTTAGTATTTTTTTAACTACTATATCATTGCGTTCTAGTATTGCTGGGGATTCAACATCAAGCCACGGCGTATCTTTGATGTCAAATGCGCTGACTAGTCCCTTTTTTGATAGCCCTTGCAAAATATCAAATGACAAGTTAACGTTCTTTTTTGTCTTAAATTTGGCCTTTATCAAATCAATTATCTTTCCATGAATCACATAGATTCCAGTGCACTCAAAGTTTGGCATTTTGACTAGGGGTTTCTCAATAAACTCCGTGACAACCCCATCGCTTACCTTTGCAAATCCTGTCTCCTCTTTTCTGTACTGCCTTGTTGCAACGCACGCGATGCTCTTTTTTTCAACAAAATGCTTGTACATTTTTTCCAAGTTAACTGCCCCTAGATTGTCTACGAACCACAAGAAAAATGGCTCATTTCCAAGTGTTTTGTCCAAGTGTAACAAGTCTCCTGCAGTGCCACTCCCCGAATCCTGGACAAATCTTATTTTTGGGTCGCACTCGAAATAGTTCTTTATCTGGCCCCCAAGACCGGCAATGTCTGCAACTATGATTATCTCTGATACTAGCTTCGATGATGACAGGTATCGTACAACATGGCTTATCAGGGGACTTTCTAAAACTGGAATCATTGCCTTTGGGAAATAATCCGTGAAAGGCCTTGCACGCGTTCCTTTGCCGCCTGCTAGAATTATTGCTTTCAATTACCTGTATGACTTTTGCTTTCTTCTTCTAGCTCCAGGTCCACCAAATTTCTTTGGCTCTTTTTGTCTGGCATCTCCACTTAGAAGGTGTTTATCAAACTCGTTGATTTTTTTACGCAATTCACTTCTGACTGGCTTTGCAAATGGGTGCTCTTTTGGATCCTTTTTCGATTTTGTCCAACCTGTCAATGCCCTTGAAATTGCAGTTGCTGCCGCATACGCTTGACCCATAAATCCGCCGCCCTTGACGCGAACTGAAATGTCTACTTTGTTTCTTAATTCACCTGCAAGCTCAAGTGGACTCAAAATTACCTCTCTTGCAGTTTCCTGCTGAATCATTTCTGCAGGAGTGTTGTTTATTCTAACTCGGCCAGTGCCTTTTGTGATATAGACATGTGCCCTTGATGTCTTTCTTGTTGCAAAGTAAATCTCCGTCTTTGGAATCATGTTGGTGTCCAGCCTACTGTCTTTGACAAGTCATACATTGTGGTATAGTTGGCAGAAGGTCTTGTGATTTTTGCGTTTTCCAAGACTATCTTTGTTGATGATTTCAATTGTTTTGGTACTCCCATGTATGTGCGAAGGCGTTTTAGTGCTGCATCCCCTGACGGCTTTTTCCTTGGAAGCATTCCGCGTATCATTCTTGCAATGATTGTATCTGGTCTTCTTGGGTGGTATGGGCCGTGCTCTGGGTGCAATATGCTTGCAATCTCCAAAAAGTCCCTGTACTCGTTGATGATGTTGCTCCTGTTTCCGCTGAGCATTATTTTTTCACAATTTACAACTGTAACATGGTTTCCCTTCAATAGCATCTTTGCCACATTTGAGCTTAGTCTGCCTGCAACCTGGTCTGTTCCGTCGATTACTATGTTTTGAGCCTGTTTATCCAATTATTCTCACTCCCTTTCCTGAAGGAAACTTGGATATCATTTCAGAATGACTGATAATTTTACCACCTGCCTCTAGAATCTTTTTTGCAGCCGAAGTGGAAATGGAAAACGAACAAACTGTTATTTTGTGAGAAATCTTTCCGGTTCCAAGCAGTTTGCCTGGTACTATGATAACATCACTGTCTTTGGTAGCGTTGTCTATCCTAGTCAAGTTTACTAGTCTTTTTGCAGAAGTCGGCTTTAGTGCCATCTCTGCAATCTTTGACCAAATGGGTGCCTCGTTCTTAATTGAAGCCTGTTTTAGCTCTTTTACCATTTTTACCACAACTTGATTGGTCATAGAATGGCCTTTTGTAGCCCAAATATAATATGTATGATCACGCTTTGAGCTCGGATATTATCTGCTTGAACTCTTGGAGTCTGCTTTCAAGCTCATCAACTCCTGCCAAGAGAATCTGTTCTGGACTTAGTGCGCCAGTGGTTTCTAGTGTAAGGACATGCTCATCTGGTTTATCCGTATGAGTTAGAACTGATACATTTGCAGAATTCCATTTGGCGTGGTCTGATCCACGTCCGAGTCTTGCATATGCTTCGACTTTGAGCTTTTGGCCTGGAGCTAATTGTACAATTGGAATCTTGTCTGATACTGCCTTTACCATATCGTCCTCTGAACTAAGCTCTGCAGAAGTGATGGTTCTTGTTACGTCTGTTTCTCCAGAGTCTATGACTAGCATTACACGGCAGTTTGAGCAGCCGGACTTGCTTTGGCATGAGCACTTGGATGGTTCTGCAAATCGCTTTAGGTCAGTTTTTAGTGGAATGAGGCCTAGTCTGTGGGCAACGCCCTCATCTGACATTACAGAGGAATTATCAATGACGTCTACTGTGTCTATTGCAAAAACAGGAACCCCGTTAAGGCAAATTCGTCTTAGAGCATTTGCGTACTGTAATGGTGCGCCCTTGATCTTAACTGACATACGCTGCTTATCTTGTGAAATAATCTCTAAAGAAGTCAAATCTTAAAAAAAAACTCGCTGATCCACATAAAAATCTAGCGTGTTTTTGACAGAGATAAATACCGATATTTGGTTACTAAAACATGACTGATGTAACGGTAATCAGACATTCCGTAGCCGGGGAAAAGTTCGAGATTTTAGTAAAACCCGATCCTGCCCTCGAGTACAAGTTGGGCAAAATAAAGGACGTCTCCACAATTCTGGTTTCAGACGAAGTATACACTGATTCTGGCAAGGGAACAAGGGCGTCTGCAGAAAAATTACTAAAAGCCTTTGGAACCCAGGACACAAATGCAATAATCGAGCAAATTATCAAAAAAGGAGAACTTAATCTAACCACTGATCAGAGGCGAAAAATGATTGCTGAAAAAAGAAAACAAATCGTCAACTTTATCGCAAAAACATACGTTGATCCAAGATCTCATCTACCCCATCCTCCAATGAGAATCGAGCAGGCATTGGAGCAAACAAGAATTTCAATTGACCCGTTCAAAAACTCCGAGGAGCAAGCAAAGGATGTCGTTGAAAAACTCCGTACAATAATTCCGCTCAAGTCAGAAAACATGCTGCTTGAAATTACGGTTCCGGCCCAGTATGCGGCTCAATCCTATTCTGTTCTAAAGTCAAATGGAACAATAAAAAAAGAAGAATGGCAAAATAATGGATCTCTTAAAGCAATACTAGAAATACCTGCGGGAGCAAGGGCAAACGTGATAGACAGGCTTGGCTCCATAACCAAGGGTGCGGCAACTGTGGAGATGGTAAAGTAATGGATGATATTAAAAGAAAATATGTAATTCCTGGAGATGTAATAACAACTGGTCCGTACAGGGCAGAAGAAAATGTTAATCTCGTAGGCGACAAAATTATTGCGACCACTGTCGGCATTTCTGAAATTTATGATAGCGGCGTTAGGGTCATTCCGTTAACTGGAATGTATCTTCCAAGAATTGATGATTTCATAATCGGCATAGTGAAATCCCACACCTCGCTTTCGTGGGAACTTGATATGCGCTCATGTTATCCGGGTATACTGCCTGCTCAAGATGTTTTTGGTAGGGATTTTAACCCAAAAGTTGACGAGCTGACATCACGTCTCAAAAAAGGAGACTTGGTTGCGGCAAGAATTGCAAACTTTGACAGATCACGAGACCCGCTAATCACAATAGGTGATAGAGACCTTGGAAAAATCGAGGAAGGCGAGCTAGTCAAAATTTCGCCAAGCAAAGTTCCAAGACTTATTGGAAAGCGTGGATCTATGATTCAAACAATAGAAAGTGCCACAAAGGCATTGATTACAATTGGACAAAACGGCTACATCGTAGTTTCATGCGAGGAGCCAGAGGGATTATTAAAGGCACTTGATGCCATAAGAATGATTGACGAACAGGCACACGTTCCAAATCTGACTGAAAAAATACAAGAAATGTTAGGATCAAATAGTGAATAATAATGGGTGTAAAAAAAACAGATATAGTATTGCTAGATGACAAAGGGATTCGCTGCGACGGAAGAAAAATCGACGAGCCTCGCAATATTATGATTAAAGCTGGCGTTCTCAAAAACGCAAATGGCTCTGCATATATCGAATTTGGAGAAAACAAAATACTTGCAGGAGTCTTTGGCCCGCGCGATGTTCACCCAAAACACTTGGCAAACACCGACCGCGGAATTCTGCGATGCAGATACCACATGCAGCCATTTTCGGTAAGCGAAAGAAAAAACCCTGCACCATCAAGAAGAGAAATTGAGATTTCCAAAGTAATCAAAGAGGCATTGGAGCCAGCAGTAATGCTTGAGAACTTTCCAAGAACCGTAGTGGACGTATTCATAGAAATACTTCAGGCCGACGGCGGCTCTAGGTGTGCGGCACTCGATGCAGCAGCTGTGGCCTTGGCAGATGCCGGCATTCCAATGCGAGACATGGTCTCAGCATGCGCGGCAGGCAAGGTAGCAGATACTATTGTTTTAGATATCAACAATGAAGAAGACCAAGAAGGCCAGGCAGACATGCCAGTTGCATACATGCCAAACTTAGAAAAAGTCACACTGCTCCAGTTAGATGGAGTTTTGACCCCTGCAGAATACAAAAAATGTGTCGAGACTGCAATAAATGGCTGTAAAATAGTATACGAAGTTCAAAAGAAGGCACTAAAAGACAAATTCTTTGGAGATAGCCCACAATGAACATATCAATTATCGATGATCTAAAAAAGAAAAAAATTCTCGCTTTATTGCGCGATGGTCAAAGAGTTGACGGGAGGGCACTGGACGAAGCGAGACCACTTACAATTGACACTGGAGTAATTCCAAAGGCAGAAGGCTCAGCGCGAGTGCGACTCGGGGATACCGAAGTTGTATGCGGAGTAAAGATTCAACCTGACAAGCCATTTCCAGATCTTGGCGACAGGGGAATTTTCATATGTACTGCAGAAATTTTACCACTTGCAGATCCTAACGTAGAGCCAGGACCACCAAATGAGGAAGTAATTGAACTTGCAAGAGTTGTGGATAGAGGAATAAGAGAAAGCCATATGATTGATCTTACTAAATTAGTTTTGATAAAGGACAAATCCGTAATAGGCTTGTTCGTTGATAACAGTGTTACCGATTATGATGGAAACCTGTTTGACGCATGCTCGTATGCTTCTGTAGCAAGCATACTCTCATGTAAGGTGCCAAAATGGGAAATCAAAAACGATGCCCCATCACTTGTACCAGATTCAGCATCTTCACCCCCAATCACGACAATCCCAGTTTCAGTAACAATGGGTAAAATTGCCGATACCATAATCGTTGATCCAAATGCCGATGAGTGGAAGTGCATGGAGGGAAGAATAACCATAACGACAAACAGTGAGGGCAACATATGCGCCGTACAAAAGGGCGGAGAAGATGGTTTTACATTTGAACAATTAGTAAAGTGCTCAGAACTCTCGATTGCAACCGGAGCAAAAATAAGGGAGATCCTCAAACAGGTACCAGGTGGAAACGCATGTTAAAACCAGGATCATCACTAATCGGCCTTGGCCAAAAGTACGGACTCAAGCACAGAAAAAAGTTCACACAGGTTCATACTCTTCTTAAGGCCAAAAGAAAGTGTCCAGAATGCGGTTCTCTGAAATTCGGAAGAGAGGCAGTAGGAATATGGGCATGCAAAAAATGTGGATACAAAGTAGCTGGCACCGCTTACGATGTTGAGCTTTAGTGCGGTCATAGAAGTTTCTGCAAAGGACAAAACAAAAGCAATTTTTGATTCCATTAGCATAGACAACAAATTTTATCCTGAGAACCCTACAAAGACATCTGTCTCTCTGAAAAAAAATACACTTCACATATCAATTCAAACTGATGAGCTGCCACACCTGAGGGCAAATCTGAACTCGACGCTCCGTCTCATACAGGCAAGCTACGATTCTGTCGAATCCATAAAGATATAAGAAATTCAAACAACGAATTATCATGTCTTCTGGTCAGCAAATGCCTCCTTGGCTGCAAGAGCAAATCATGAAACTACAGCAAGCTCAGCAAAACCTGCAATCGATCATGGCGCAAAAACAGCAGCTGGAAATGGAGCAAATAGAATCTGACCGAGCGCTTGAAGAACTAAAAAAAGTTGCAGACACTGATCCTGTATACAAGCACGCCGGTTCGCTTTTGATAAAATCTACAAAAGCTACACTCATTGCAGAACTGGAAGAGAAAAAAGAACTTGCAAACACTAGAGTTACAGTTCTTGCAAAACAAGAGGCAAGAATCAAAGAAAGCATCAAAGAACAGGAAACAAAAATTAATGAAATGATGCACAGTGGACAAAAGCCGCCATCCTAAGAAGATATTAACCATTTTACAACAACTGTTTTGATGAAGATTGAAAATCTTCGAATTGTAGTGGATGAAAGGGAAAGAAAAAGCGGCATTCCTGATTTACTAAAGGCAATTGGAATTAACCTTGAGGTAAAGACACTCCCAATAGGTGACTATATCGTGGCCCCTGAGACCATAGTAGAAAGAAAAAGCGTCTCTGATTTGATATCATCTATTTTTGATGGCCGTTTGTTTGACCAATGTGACAGGCTAAAAGAAAACTTTGCGAACCCAATAATACTGATGGAGGGAAACGTCGACGAAATTGATAATCTAGTTGAAAACCCCTTTGTGTTTTATGGCGCCCTATCCACGATAGCGATTGACTTTAAGATACCCATAGTTCCTACCGCAAGTGCGTCGCACACTGCAAAACTCCTAGTCTCAATGTGCTCAAGAAAGGACATGACAAAGGGACCGTTCCTAAAGAAGATAAAAAAATCAGACGACGTGCAAAAACAACAGCTATCAGTCCTTTGCAGCCTTCCTGGGATTGGAGAAAAACTGGCAGTAAGGATGCTCCAAAAATTTGGCTCGCCGACA
Organism: Nitrososphaerota archaeon; assembly: GCA_016215465.1. GTDB lineage: Archaea > Thermoproteota > Nitrososphaeria > Nitrososphaerales > Nitrosopumilaceae > Nitrosotenuis. The sequence continues at coordinate 53,220 of JACRJT010000002.1, forward strand.
CGCACACTAAATGCGTCTCTTTCTGAACTATCCAAAATAGAGGGACTTGGGGAGGCGAGAGCTAAAAAAATAAAACAAATGCTGGAAAAGGAAAGCAAGTTCAGAAAAGAACAAAATCAAAAAACACTCGACTAGACAAGGATAAAATATCTTTTTACCAAGAACAAAAATTGTGCTAGCTTCTCATCTGTGGCTCAAAGAACATTTAGACGATCCAAATTTGGTAATTTTAGACACTAGGCCAAAAGTTGCATACTTGTATGGCCACATACAAAATTCTATTTCACTTACTGTTGAGCAAGTCATAAAAATAAACCAGCATGGTGCACACCTTGTACCGGATCCTGAGTTTTGCGCAGAACTGTTTGGTTCAATTGGAATAGACGAAACAAAGACCGTAGTAGTTGTAGGGGAATCGATGGATCCGTCTGTTGCAAGAATTGCGTGGACACTTGACTACCTTGGACACTCGGACACCAAAATACTTGACATTGGAATATCTATGTGGCAAAGCCTCGGATTCCAAATGACGCGGGTGCAAGAAAAACTGTCTGCGACAAAATTTGTGCCAAGGCCAAGGCCGGAAATAAGAATAGAATCCGACGATCTAAAAAACAGTCTTGGCAAAATCACCATACTTGATGCACGCTCTCCGCAGGAGTTTTTTGGAGGACATATCCCTGGCTCAATTCTTTCTCCATTCACGGACGGCCTTGGGCAAAACGGCTTTGTTTTTGATACAAAAGAATCGCTGGAAAACCTGTATGCAGAAAAAATTCCAAAAGACAAAGAAATAGTATGTTACTGCATGCACGGTCATAGGGCATCAAGCCTCTTTTACCAGCTAAAAATCGCAGGTTATGAGAATGTCCGACTCTATGATGGCTCATTCATTGACTGGTACTCAAAAAGACTTCCCCTTGAGTAATTTCCTGTTTAGCTTGCTTCCGCAAATTGGGCATTCTGTAATCTTTGAAAATTCTTTTGCACATGCAGGACAATAATAGACCCAGCTTCCGACATCCCTTATGCCCTTTGTCATTATGGGCTGAACATGAAGATTCAGGTTTTTTGCCACATTTGAGACTGAAAAATCGTCTGTTACTATCTTGCCCCCAAGCTGGTAGCACAAAGCAACTGCAGAAATGTCAGGCGCGGATAATTTCTGAAAGTCGCCTGTCTTTTTTGCAGCCTCTGTTACTATGTTGACATTTTGCTGTTCTGGATCCAAAATTCTGAGCCGATTTGTCTCAAGCAGCGTATCTAGTGCACCATGATTTTTTTTAATGTGTTTTATTTCCTCAAAGACTAGCGATGTGGTATATCCTTCATCGGGTACTGCAAAGGGGATCCCGGCATAAAATGCGCTTGCATCGTAAACACTAAAAGCCAAGCTTGCTCATCTGTCTAAGACCCTGCCTTTTGAGTCTAACAAAGACTGCTTGGATTTTGTGTTTTTTGATAACTATCGGCTCTTCAAAATCGCATGCCTTGATCACCTGTGCATCCATTACTATGTTGCAGTCATGGGAGCAGATCACCTGTATTTTTTCATCCGGCACAACAATTGACGGCAATCTTCGCACCGGCGCAACCGGCGTTATTATCAACACATCTAGACTTTCGTGCAAGATTGGGCCGCCAAGAGAAAAGGAATGCCCAGTCGAACCACTCGGCGTTGATATCATCACTCCGTCCATTTTTTGTTTTACAACGTCATTTTGAAATTTGATCTCAAACTCTGCTGTCTTGGTCAGGTTTTGCCTGTTGATGTATATCTCATTTAACGCAGGAGGAAATTCTTGGCCGCCGACTGATGCCACAACTCGAGTCCTCTTGTCCAGCCAGACCTTGTCTGAGCGGATGTCGTTTATGGCAACATCGATTTTGTCAAGTGTTATCTCGGAGAGTATTCCCCTGTTGCCGCCGACATTAATTGTCAAAAGTGGAATCTCACTAGTCAAGCTCCTAAACGTACGCAAAGTTGTCCCATCACCGCCAAGCGTCACAACAAGATCTAGTTTTTTATCGCTAATCTCATCAACGATGTCTATCTTTTTTGCACCCTCGACAAAAACTGGAGCAATGGTAAAAACCTCTGCCCTGTTTGCAAGAAATTTCTTTGCTACTTTCTTTGCAGCGTTTTCTGACTCTTCAGAACCAAACTTGCTTACTATTGCAACGCGATTTAACTTCAAGCAATTATCAGTATGACAATTTATTTAAAAATCATGGTTTTTCAAGTCCTGCAGAAAACAATTAAGTATAGTTGGGAATTTCTATAAATTGCAATGAATTACGCTTATCCTGAAGTACTGGTCGATACAGAATTTGTATCGAAGCACTCACCAAATGACAATTTGAAGCTAGTTGAGGTCGATTATGATCCTGAAAATGGATACCGAAAGGGCCACGTAAGCGGAGCCACCCTGATTTGGTGGAAGCGAGACATCAATGATCCTGTGACTCGTGACATTATAGACAAAAAACAATTTGAGGCACTGATGTCGAGAAACGGAATCAAATCTGACACTGAAGTAATTCTCTATGGGGACTTTAACAATTGGTTTGCGGCGTTTGTATTTTGGGTCTTCAAGTATTACGGTCACAAAAATGTCAAAATAATGAATGGTGGAAGAAAAAAATGGGAGATGGAAAAAAAACCATACACTACGGACGAACCGCAAGTATCTCCCACCACATATGTTGCCCAGCCGCCAGACGAGGGACTCAGAGCATATCTTTTTGATGTCAGACGCGCACTTGACAAAAATGACACTGTGCTAGTCGATGTGAGATCCCCAAAAGAATTCACAGGCGAAATAACTGCGCCGCCGGAATATCCAATGGAGCATGCACAGAGAGGCGGACACATACCTGGTGCAAATAACATTCCTTGGGCTACTGCCGTAAACGATGCAGACGGGACATTCAAGGCAGTTGACGAACTAAAGCAAAACTATGTGCCAAAGGGAGTTACACCAGACAAGGACGTAATTTGTTATTGCAGAATTGGCGAGAGATCATCTCATTCTTGGTTTGTCCTAAAATACTTGCTTGGATATCCACAGGTGAGAAACTATGATGGTTCTTGGACAGAATGGGGCAACATGATCGGAAACCCAGTAGAAAAATAAGTTGAGTCAAGAACTTCCAATTCTAAAAAAAGGTACATTTTATATCATCAAGGAAACACCTGATGAATTCATCATGGAAGACAGGACAAAAAGAGGCCTTACCGTAAGGGAGCAGTCAATTGACGAAAATCTCCAAGTTTCTGCCGATAAGGGAATGATCCACGATATGGACGGAATTGGCCACTGGGTTCCAATAAGATGGTATTTTCCAAAAAAATACTATGATCTGCAGAAAGTGCTCGTACCGGCAGAAAAAATGGAAAAAAAATACACCGAGATGCGTGAACTGACCTGTCCTGACGATTCCGAATAGATAAGATTTTTAAACAAATTTGAATCAGTAGTATCAATGTCGCTTTTACTAAAAGATCGAATTTACACAATGGAATCTCCGACCGCAAAGAGGGGCGTCTATCCGTTACACGGTTACAAGCTTGGACTGTATCGTTTACCGATCAAATTAGAGGATCCTGCCGAAATGAAATCGATCATGGATGGTCTCAAAAAGACATTTGCCATGGATACATTTGCAGACAGAATATTTGTCACATACAATTGGACTGAAGAAAACATGCCAGATCCAGATGCGAAGGGATACCAAAAAGTCAACCTCAACGTTACGGTAGAAATTGTTACCGGCGAGGTCGTAGATATGATATACCAAATATTTCCAATTGAAAAGTTCGGTGACCCGCAATGGGTAAAGGATTACCGCAAAAAAGCAGACTATTATGCAAAGATGATAATTGATACCATTCTAAGAAATACCATTCTTGCAGACAAGATGGTGGAATACTTTATCAAATCTGACAAACTAGACCCAGATGCAGCACTACAAAGGCTAGAGGAAATCACCCCCCTTGCAAAGATTGTACCAGATGCAAAACCAAAACCAAAGGCAGAAGAGCCACAAGAAGCAGCGATAGGCCAAGTATCTGTAGGTGAGGCATTTGATGGTGCAAAACCCGGTCCAATTGATGTGGAATATAAATCTCACATGCCACCAACCATTCCGTACACCGTTCCATCAAGCAAGAACGTGATCAAGACTTGGGGAAGAAAGGGTACCGAAAATAGCAGAATGGGGGTCTGGGGAGAATTCGTAGCAGTTGATTTTGATATTTGCATTGCCGATGGCGCATGCATCGATGCATGCCCAGTCCAAGTATACGAGTGGTTTGACACTCCTGGCCATCCAGCATCTGAAAAGAAGCCACTCATGGCACGAGAGCCCGATTGTATCTTTTGTTTGGCATGTGAGGGTGTATGTCCTCCTCAAGCGATCAAAATCTTCCAAAGAAAATCCTAATAACACAATACAGAAATTCCCCGTCGTTCAATCCTGAATAATGGCAGTTAATCCATTTACCGTATTTGTTTTTGACATTTTCATATTTTCAGCCATTTTACTTACTGCATATTCAATCAATTTCTATTATCTGGCGTTTTTGTCATTTAGGCGCAAAGACAAAAACCCAATTGCGCAAGTTGGGACGCCATCCATTACAATCCAACTTCCAATATACAACGAAAAATACGTGGCAACAAGACTTGTGGATGCAGTTTGCGCATTGGACTATCCGAAAGACAAAATGAAGATAATGGTGCTTGATGATTCTGATGATGACACGACAGATCTTTTGGGTAATTTAGTAAACCAGTACAAGAAAAAAGGATACAATATTTTGCATATTAGGAGAGGAACACGGAAGGGGTACAAGGCTGGTGCCCTCAAATACGCAATGAAAATGACTGACACAGAATATGTCGCAATATTCGATGCAGACTTTATCCCGCCTGTCTGGTTTTTACAGAGGGCGATACCATACTTTGCAAGACACAACATCGGCCTTGTCCAGTGCAGATGGGGGCACGTAAACGAAAATTATTCCTCAATGACACAGGCCCAAGCGCTAAGCATAGACTTTCATTTTTTAATAGAACAAAAGGCAAAGAGCAACTCGCACCTCTACATGAACTTTAACGGAACTGCAGGAATCTGGAAGAGAGAATGCATTGAGGATGCTGGGGGCTGGCACACATCCACCCTAGTGGAGGATCTTGACTTGAGTTATAGGGCACAGATGAAAGGATGGAAGTGCATTTTCATTTCTGATATAGTAGTTGACGCAGAACTCCCGGTTCAGATGAATGCTGCAAAAAGACAGCAGTTTAGATGGGCAAAAGGCGCAATCCAATGCGCAATCAAACTGCTTGGCGACATTTTGATAAAAAGAAAGATACCGATTGAAACAAAGCTTCAGGCATTTGTGCAGCTGACTAGACACATCGCATATCCGCTTTTACTGATACAATTTCTTGCCTTGCCGATTCTTTTGGCATCTGAAATGAATCTGCACATAGTTCGGCTTGTTCCTGGAATTACACTTGCAACATATCTTGCAATGGGGCCTGGGGCATACCTTTTGGTAATCTATAATGTCTGGGGGAAAAATTGGAAACACAAGGCAAAAATTCTTCCATTTTTACTGATTTATTCTTCTGGAATGGCAGTAAACAACACTGTCGCAGTCTTTGATGGGATATTTGGCAAAAAGAATGAATTTCTCAGGACTCCAAAATATGGAATTGTAAACAATACTGACGACTGGCGTGATAAGGCATACAATCTTCCATTTACAAAGACCACACTCCTAGAGCTGTTCTTTGGAGTTTATGGTCTCATGGCGATGCTTATTGCAATTTTTTCAAAAAATCCAATTTTTGCACCAATTATAGCGATTCCGACCATCGGATTCTTCTATATTGCATATGTGAGTCTGTCCCACTCAAAATTTAAAAGAAATAAATCCAGTATGCAAAAATCAAAGATAGAAAAGATGGCAGACAAATACTATCAGGCAGCAATCATTGGAATGTTTGCAATTATTGTATTTGGAGCATACATGGCATATTCTGGATACCAGAATGACGTATATCCACTTGATCAATCCCGTGGCCTGCTAGATAGAATTGCGGCAAGCAAAGACCCTGAATCAATACTTGCGGATCTTCGCGAAATAAAGCAGCACTTACCAATACAAGGAAACCCAGTTTGGATATTCCCAACTGACACTACCGATTTTGGCAGAATACAGGAAGATATTGACTCGATGATTGCAAGTGTTGAGGAACTCACTGGCGAGCCGAGCAACAAAGCTGATTTTAACACCGCCATGCTGCATCTTCAGGTGGGTGCAATTCAAATCAGACAAAACCTGATGGATGCAACGCCGTACATGTATGCAAGTTTCTCAAATATCGTGTTTAGCTCAGTTTGGATTGCGGCAATATTGGGAATCTTTGCAATGATGAAACGAAAGAAGGAACAACTAAAGGCATACGACAAGTCTGACGACGTCTAAAATCAATTAGCTACTCTAACCAAGTTTTCAGAACCTGCGTTTGACTCTGTCGAATCTACGTCTGAATCTATTTTGAATTTTGAGATGATCTGCCGAAGCTGCATTGCAAGCTCTGACATCTGATTTGCAGAAGTTGCAATCTCTTGTGTCTGTGCTGTTTGTTGTTCTACTGCAGCTGATGCTTCCTCTGTGGCAGCTGCATTTTGCTCTGCTATTGCCGAAATCTCTGTTGCACTTTCTGATACTCCTTTGACCTTGGACATTTCTGCTTGAGCGGAATCTGATAATCTGCTTACGTTTTTGGATACGTTTCTTATGCGAGACGCAATCTCATCAAGTACCTTTAGTGAAGAGTCAATTACCATTTTTCCTTGGTTTACCTCGTTTGAGCTAGTCTCAATGTCCTCAACTACAATCTGTGCGTTTTCCTGAATCTGTTTGAGCTTGGTATCGATGTCCTCAGATGATTTTGCCGAGCTTTCTGCAAGGCGCCTGACTTCGTCTGCAACGACTGCAAATCCTCTGCCTGCCTCGCCTGCACGCGCTGCCTCTATTGCGGCATTCAGTGCTAAAAGATTAGTTTGGTCTGCAATTTGTCTAATCACGTCCAAAACTGCGGTAATCTCATTTGTCTTGTCTGCTAGTTCTCTGACTTTTTGCGCAGAACTATTTGTGACTTTGATTATGTTGTTCATTCTTTCACCCGCTTCTTTAGCTGATTCTGCACCGCTCTCTGATAATTTGCCTACCTCGTTAGTCACTTCTACAGATTCTAATGCGTTTGTTGCAAGCTCATTAATCTCGCTTGTCATCTGATCTACAATTTGTTTTGATTTGTTAAGATCTTGCGCTTGTGTTTGCGAGCCCCTTGAAATTTGATCAACTGTTGTTGCAATTTGCTGCACTGAGGAATTTAGCTCACTACCTGATGCTGCAATGTGTTGAGCACTTGATGACACCGACTGTGCTGCTACGTGTACTTCCGATATGGTGTTTTTCAAACTGGACACCATTTGCTTTTCTGCCTTTAGCAATCTGCCTATTTCGTCTTTTAATTTTGTGTCCTCTACTATGATGGAAAGATCTCCTTCGCTAATCTTGATTGCGATTTCAGTTGCCCTGGAAATCGGTCTTGATATGGAGCGTGAAATAAAGAAAGCAAATACTCCTACTGCTACATTTACAATTATTCCTAAAATAATTGCCTGGTTTGCCAATCCTGCAAGCTGTTCTTTTGCTTGCTCCGTATCGAGTTTTTCAACCAATTGGCTTGTTGCAGTATAGCTACCAACTGAGATAATTAGTACAGAAATTACGGCAATTGCGTTAAACAGTATCTGCAATTTCCAGTTTAGGGATTTGCTAAGCGGATTTATCATAACTGTGATTTGTTATTACTGTATGATTATAGGAATGCGTGTGTTTGAGTTAAACAGAATATTTTCTGCATTTTACTCGTTGGCTATTGGTAATTGTATCATTACCCTGGTATTAATAGTACGGTACCATACCGTACTTTATGATAACATGTGAATATTGCACAAAACAGTTCGTTGAATCCCTCACCGGACTGACAGAAAAAACCTTCCACGAGATACTCCACGACCCAAAAATGGTCAACGAGTAGCTACATTATTTTTTATCTTATTTCAGCCGAACCTTTTATTATTTAACAGTCTGTCATTATTTTGATGTCAAAGGTACCGAAGAAGGCAACAAAGCCTGCTGAAAAAGAAAAACCTCCTCCCTCTCTGACAAGAAAGGACTCTAGTACGCTGGTTAAGAAAATCGCAGCAGTATCTGATTCTACAAAAACTTTATCAAAGGAAATCAAGGGTATGGCAAAGATATTTTCTGAAAACCAAAAGGTACTCATCTCAATGAAAGACATGATTGACACACTTGCATCTACAATTGAACAAATCCAAAAACAATCAAAGCAGATCAATATCATAGAAGAAGACAGCCAAAGGCTCTTTGCAGGACTAAATCAGGTGCGCTCACAAGCATCGCTTGTCACAAAGCTACACGACCAAACAAGCAGACTGCAGGATCAGGTAAGCAAGATAAGCCAGGCCCAAAAGGAATCTCCTAGCTCAGAGAGCATAATGAAAACCGTGTCTGACAATGTTTCATCGATCCAGAACAACACACACATGATAATAAAAATCGCTCAAAGAATCGACAACATAAAAGAAAACCTTGATGGCATCTCATCAAAGACAGAAAAGATTTCCTCAGTTGGTACTGAAATTGAGGATCTCAAAAGAAAAATCCAGTCAGTGTATGACAAGTCAGAAAAAACAAATCTTGAATCCGAAATACTATCGCTAAAGCAAAATCTCAAAGATATTGCAGAAAAAACAGAATCTGCATCGGGAATCATAACAGAACTTGAATCAATCAAGGGCCAAATTACACAAGTATCTGACAAGGCAGCAAAAATAGACTCGTTTGGAGACAAAATGCAAGACCTTCAACAAGAACTACTCTCAAACATGGCAAGAACCGAAACCATAACGCACCTCTCAGGCGAAGTTCAAAAAATAGAGTCCGAAATTAATTCTCTGGTAAAAAGGGCTGACTCAACTGCGTTTGTCGGAGAGGGATTAAAATCTGTACAAGAAGACTTTGCGGGATTCAAAGACGCAGTATTTGACAAAACAAACACAATAGACCAAAAAGTATCTACAATATCTGAGTTATTCAAAAGATCTGACGCATCAGCATCCGAGTTCCACAAAAAAGCTGATCAGCTGTTCCAAAGTATGCAGGAAATAAGAACCGTAACAAACAAGTCGTCGTCAAACGTATCACGAGAAGTAGTCGGACTGTTAAAACTATCTGAGTTTCAGTCTAACTTGAGAATTCTCTCAGAATCAAAGTACGGCGAGCTAAAAGACATCGAAAGAATGGCAGAACAAACTGCATCCATAGTAAACCTGTTTGATAGAATCTCAATTGAATCCGAAGAAAAGCTCTCACTACCACCAGAGGTGAGGCAGTGGGCGCTATCCAAGATGCTAGATTGTGCAGACAAGTGGGAAATAAGATTCACTGACTTGTTTGCCGTGCTAATAGACAAGCTTGGAAAAGAACTAGTCAAAGAAAATATCCGAATCCAGCAAGTGCGGGACATCTTTGGGATACGTGGCGTTGACGAAATAAGAAAAGGACTCAATTTAACATAGTCTTGGAATTGTGCTAAACGCAGTCAGATACCCCAGGTCTAATTCTTCACCATATCCGATGACCTAATCATCACCCTGC
>JACRJT010000022.1 GCA_016215465.1 Nitrososphaerota archaeon
CTCAAATACAAAAAACTCGGGGTTGAGGAAATTGCGGCAATTCTGGAAATAGCTGACAAGCAACCAAATGAAAAGTTTAGAAAATTCCTGTATAGTTATGCCAGTATTCTAAAAACAGACGTGTCGCTTTTACACTCACATTTGTCTTCTGCCGTAACAGATGCATATCTGTCCCTTGAACACTCCGTAGAGTCAAAACGAAATACCCTTACTCCGCTCTTTATGATGGCTTCTTCTGCGGCATTCGTAGGCCCAATGTTTGTTGTTTTGCTGTTAAAATTTCCGAACGTCCCTGCAAGTCTTCTTCTCTTTGGCATTAACCTGATGCCGTTTCTTACAATGATTATGATTTTTTCAGTAGGCGGAATACGAATCTTCTCAGAAGACATTGTCAAGTTTTCCAAACGTTCTTTGATTGCAGGCATTCCTTCCTTTGTTACAGTTTACTTGGTAAATTATGACCCATTGGTCTCCTCTGGAGCTGCATTAACGTGCATAGCTGCGTGGAATTGGATTGATACTAGAAAACAGGATTCATCGATTAATGTGATAGAGTCTGAAATCCCGACCGCACTGCGAATTATCACAAAAAAAACCGAGATCGGTCTTGACTTGTTTTCATCATTAAAAGAAATTGCATCTGAAAAAATCTTTTCGAGGAGTTTTAGGCAAGTATTTTCCAACATCCTGTTTGACCTAAATTCAGGTGTTCCTGTAGTAAATGCAATTTATCGAAAAAACACTCCGTCATATGTAATGCGGATGACCCTTTTTGTCATCTATGCCTTTTTTGAATCAGGCGCAACAAATTCCATAGCGCTAGACAAATTCACAACTATGATGGAAAAAATAACTCGTACGAAAAAACAATTTCAATCGGGAATGATTCTAAATTCCGTCGCAATGCTGTTGTCGCCAATTTCTATTCTTTTCACATTTCTATTAACGATGTCTCTGTTCAACATAGATCTTTCTGCTGTTACAAACTCGCTGCCTGGGTTCCAAGGTCTTGTTATGACTGACAATAAAGCAGTTGCAAGCGGTTTGAAACCCGCAGTCTTGTTTTTTGGAATTTGTGCTGGCCTGACCGTGTCTTCAAGTGCTCTCTTTTCCATCAAACGCACTTTGCCTTTGGCAATTGCGACGGGGATTTCTACCGTCACGTTGGCTTTGTGGGATTACGTGGTGGCAAATGTGAAAATCACTGGCGTTTTCTAACTTGTATCATTCAAGATATAGCCCAAATAATCAAACATTGTATCATTCAGGCTAAGCCCAAATAATCAAACATTGTATCATTCAGGCTAAGCCCAAATAATCAAACATTGTATCATTCAGGCTAAGCCCAAATAATCAAACATTGGAGATCAATGAAACAAAAACGAACTACGGACTTGTCTGGCAGTAGTTAATAAATTAAATTTTTAAAAAAAAATATGGAATCAAATATACAAATTATAATGGTTGCTTTGGCTGGCATAGTGATTGCCGCAGCATTAGCAACGTATACTAGTGATAATTTTTCTACCGCAGTTGACTCACTTCGTAAAGTAGCCGAAAATCAAATCATCGCTATTTCTGAAAAAATTACCGTGGTTCAATCGGACCATACGGACAATTCACACTTTTATCTTGTTTCAAATTATGGGGAATCCAATGTTACTGTTAGTATTTTGGACCAAAATTTCCAACCTGTGTCAGAATGCCAGTATCAAACGAGCATTCCTTCAAAAACAGTCGCATCTATTTCATGTAGCGGTATTGCCGTTGGGAAAAAATTGTTTTTGATAACAACGCATGATACCATACTAGAACTTCCGCTAATTTGAGTTTTTAAATAAAATATTAGTTATTTTGTATGGAACGAAACTTATCCATGATCATGGCAATTGTCGCGACTGTGGCAATAACTGCCACTGTTTTGTTTTTTGTGACCAATACGACCAATGCGTTTACTGGAGCTAATTCCCTGACTGTCACAGATTCCAAAATTATCTCTATTGGAAGCACGGGAAAGTTGTCAGCCTCGTTAATCAATGCTGGCGCAAATTCCATTACTGTAACAGGACTTGAATTCGCCAACTCGACTAATTCTGGAATTATCCTAAATCCAGCGCTGGTTCTCAACAGTACAGTTGCAGGTCATGGGCAATTTGGACTAGGGGGAATTGTAGAAAGACCCAACGGCGCAGACATTTCGTTGAAATCTGGCGATACTGTGATTCTAACAGTAAAATACAAAACCCAATCTGGAGAACAATTCACATCGGATCTAAAAATCCGTGTGGGTTAATCCTAGTTTTTTTAATTATTTTTTAGTTTTTAATTATTATTTTTATGGTATTTTATGATTGATTTTCCTATTTGGAATTTAGTTGCAGAGACTCGTATTCTTGAGCCAATCAAAGAATATAGTTTGGGCCAAGTGCGCGTGCTGATCTTTGATGATTATAAGGACAGTCAATACGTTGCCGTTGAACCGCATCTTGGACCTGAAGCTCGTCTTGCTTACTCCAAGGCTTATTCACACATGAAGAAAAGCCATGATTTTGAACAAAAAGAAGATGACATCCATGTCCTGGAATCTGAATTGACGGATAATTTTGAAGATGCTGCAAAAACGGTCCGAGTATACGATATGGTGCAAAAAAATTATGATGCGATTATGTATTATCTGATACGCGATTCACTTGGTCATGGTATTATCGATGTCCTGATGAGGGACCCTGATATTGAAGACATTTCAATTTCTGGAACAAATGTTCCTGTTGGAGTGGTGCATCGCAAGTTCAAAACAAACCGTCTTCTTGAAACCAACATTGTTTTCCCTGATCACATTACTTACGACTCTTATC
>JACRJT010000023.1 GCA_016215465.1 Nitrososphaerota archaeon
ACCATAACCAAGGTTGCAACTAGTGACAAAAAATCAGACACCATAAAACAAGATCCACAGAAAAATTCTAACGCCGACAAGACAAAGGCTGAAAAAAAACCCGCTGCCAAGGTAAAGAAAACGCCCACTGAAAACACAAAACCTCAAAAACTCTCAGGAGTCAGCGGATTGAGCAAAAATCTAGAGGTGACTCTCAAGCTAAACGACAAAAAGACATCACTAAAGATGACAGAAGATCCAAAAATCAAAGGCAGGTACCTTGCTCCATTTACTCCTGACAAAGAAGGCTATCCGACAGTACACATCTATACGAAAATTAGCAAGCAGGATATCGAAGTCACATTGCATCCAGAGAAAATAATAACTGCCAAAAGCAAGTAGTTTTTAACAAAAACCCAGAATGTTTTGTATTCTTACCAATTTCTTTAAAACCGCTGCTAGTAAAGATCCGATAATGAATCAAATACGGCTAATTAAAGTCCAAACTATTGATTGAGGGATTGCAAAAAATACTCGCGCCAATACTGCTTGCAACATTTTGCGGTTTTGCTCTGGTTACTGTCCATGAGGCATTTGGGCATGGTTTTGGTTCCGAGACAATGCCTCCAGTGTTGATTGGAGGCAAAAATGTAACGTTATCCATGGGCGAGTACCAGCTTACCCCTGATTCAGCACAAAACAGCAAAGTTATCACCATCATGCTGTATGAAACCAATACGAAAAAGCCAATATCGGACGTGACTTTTCATGTCATTGCGTCAAGGCACGACGTGGTGCTCTTTGATCACACTTTTCAAAGACATGACGGGGACTTGGACATCAATATTATAACAACTGACTCAAAGGAAGTTACAATCAAAGAGGAGAGTGGGACTGGTTGGCTTGGTTCTTTGGTTGGAAGTAAAAGTAATGCCGCGATAATAACCGGCTCTATATTTGAAACTGGCGGGCTTTACGACTTTAAGGTAGAGATTTTGACTGCAGGCTCGTATTTTGATAAACTTGACCCTCCAATCACATATGATGTTGGACTTTCTATTCCAGACACAAAATCATACAAGACCAAAGATAGTGTCGGTACCGACCAAACCATTGGGATCATAACATACTATGACCAGATCTCTGACTTTGAATTTGCTTCTAACGACAAATCTGTAAAGTTTAAGATGCCGTTTGACTGGTCTGAGAAAAACATCAATCAGGTTTCAGTAGTTCATCAGGAAATTCGAATTCCAAAGTCATTTGGAGACTTGTTATCATCCAAATACGTTGTGCATGTTAATGGCTTTAAGCTGCCAGAAAATGCAGTCATAATAGACGATTATTCGGCACCCGATAGGCTTGTCCACATCATAGCAAATCGCAACGATGTTGCCGAGCTTGGGAAAAACGTCATCACGGATAATTACATGGAGTTTGTCTTGCAGCCAAGCGGGCAAAAAACAGCCCTGCTCACATATACTACAAACGCTCAGTACAGCATCACATTAGAACATTTTCCAGAACCCCTACTTGCTGGCTCTGATGCAGAGTTTTTGTTTGAAATAAGGGAGATGCCGCAAAACAAGACAGTTGCGGTTCCTTATGACTTTGTCATGATACAAAACGATAAGGAAATATTCAAAAAAACTGGCACTACCGACAAGTCAGTGCAAAACAAGATACAGTTCCAGATGCCAAATAATATCTCAGGGGCAACAACGCTAAGATTTGAAAACATTGGAAATAATCAATATGCGTCAGCCGATTTCCCGCTGGCTATACAAGCACCTAATATGTCAACACCTCTGTTTCCAATAAGCCTGTTTAGTTTTTCATCTCAGAGCGGAGCCAAGGTTAATGGCAACTATCAGGTAGATGTCACGTGGTTTCCATCCAATCTGCAAATCGATGAGGAGTCAGAATTTGTCTTTACAATAAGAGATGTAAGCACAGGTAATCCCGTACCAAATACAGATTATGAGTTTGTCATCATACAAAACGAGAAAGAAATCTTTCGCAAGCAGGGCTTTACAAGCAGCGGCGGAGATTATGTTAACTATCAGTTCGCAAACGGGCAACAAGGCACACATCTGATCAGAATAGAGAACATTGGCAAGTCAGACCAACTAGTGGAAATCCCAGTTACGGTCACTCCTGAATTTCCTCTAGGGCAGATGTTAGTTTTCTTGGCATCTTTTACTGTTATTTTTGCGATCAGATCTAGGATATTCTCTGGACAGAAATAATGCAAAATCTCTGTTCCCAACCATATTCCCCCTACAAATATGCAACAGGTCAATCGAACCTTTATTTTGAAAATCTATACTCTGAAACTTTAGGCTCGTGTTTCTAGACCTATCCAACGGTTTCTAGATATGACTATAATGAGATCTTTCCAGCGGTGTAGAAAGAATCTCTTTTAAAATAGTCTATGAAGGTGTCTAACTAATTTTACTAACCCTTGCCTGGCATTTTTTTTAGAAATTATAATCTGATTTTTCCCAAAAATAGTTTGGGTCTTGGATACACGCAAAATAATAAAAAAAGGGTGGGTCTGCTACAACTGTTTTCACGGACCCCTTCTGGCCCACTATAACTGCTTTACCGGATCCTGTAAGACTCATGCAGTCCTTGAGAGGAGAGACAAGAAAATACTAATTCATTTCATACCAAGTAACTGTTAAAAAAGTCTCGAATTATCTTGTCTGTTATACTGTACTTACCACTAGTCTTTTGAACCAAGTCGTATTCTATCAATCTAGTCAAAAACTTGGGCAGGCCTGTCATTTTAAGAGAGGCATCCTTTGCAATATCAGACACTGTCTTTTCTCCTGTAGACAGCGAGACAAGTATCTTCCAGTATGCAGTGCTCTTGTAATCAGAGCCCAGGTCTTCTGTTACAATATAATTGACATAGATGTATAGTGCTCCTGTAGTACTTGTAAGCAACTCTTGATATGTGTCTGTCAACGACTCTGTCTTTTTGTATGCATGCCCAAGCATTACAAGATAAAACGGATGTCCTCCAACAAGATCAAATGCTCGCTCGGCATCTTGCTTGCTTGCAGCAGGCTGAGACTTTAGAAATAATTCCACGGCATATCTTTTTGCCAGTTCCTTAATCTCTAGTATGATAAAATGACCAAAGAGAGGACTGCCTCCTTCTGCCAGAATATTTCTTAGATAATGTATTCTTGAACCGCTTACTATGAAGGAGACATTCTTTCTACGCTCAAGGACAGCTCGAATGACATCGAGAATATTTTTTAGATCAGAATATTTTTTGTATTCTACAATATGTTGGAATTCGTCTATCATGATTACGACTTTACTACCAGAAGCCTCAGATATCTTGTTTGCATACTCAAAGACGTCTGTTAACGCCTTGCGATAGTCTTCATCCCTGTCTTTGACGTATGGGTCTATTGCTATTATTGGACTGCCGTGTTCGTCAATGCCTGCGATAAATCTTGCACGGACTCGCTTTATTTCACTTAGCTGTGTTAATGCAGATTTTACTTTGGATGCAATCTTTGATGTGGTAGGTAGTGTATTGTAATAGGCCTGTGTCAGTTCCTCAGTTAATTTCTCGGCAAGGTCAACTGGCGAGTATCGATATTCTCCAAGGTCCAGGTATACTGTGACAAGTTTCTTGTCTAGATGGCGCCTTACCTCTCCCAGTATGGTTGATTTTCCTATCCTTCTATGCCCGATCAAGGCATAGTTCACATTGGCTTTTGTATCAAGCATAGTGTTTACTATTTTTTCTACTTCCTCTTTTCTGTCTACAACATCTTCAGGCGGTTTACCTACTATCATATGCTGTCTGGACTATATGCTGTTTAGTATATATGCTTATCA
This sequence comes from Nitrososphaerota archaeon, assembly GCA_016215465.1. Classification (GTDB taxonomy): domain Archaea; phylum Thermoproteota; class Nitrososphaeria; order Nitrososphaerales; family Nitrosopumilaceae; genus Nitrosotenuis. The sequence continues at coordinate 3,844 of JACRJT010000023.1, forward strand.
GAATATATGCTAAACAGTACACGATTTAGCAATACAGATAATCACTGATTCTAAGGATTAGTTGCCAAGGCAGACGGGTAGAGTACAAACAAAATTTGTATCCTGATTTAATGTCTCGGTTCATATCCGGGACTCTGTCCCTTTGTTTCAATCCTTGTTTTGATGCATTTCAGTCCAAGCTTGTTTTTTCTTGATTATTTCCTCTATGTGCATGCTCATCTATGAAAAGATCATGTGATGGAATCAAATTAGGTAGCTATGGATCTTGTTGTAAGTTTTCAGAAAATTATCAATTGTGCAATCGATCTTATGTAAACAGTATTAAATTCTTAAAAACAATTGCGAATATACGCTATCAGAAATGATAAAGCATACGCACATACGAAAAAACTCACAAACATACCATATTCTCAAATCCTCTAATCCCGTTTTGCAAGGACGTTTCTTTCCATTTCTCAGACTCGGGGAACGTGGTTTATTAGACAAAAATGGAATTACGGCGTTTGGTAAATTGATTCTAACTGCAACTGAACTTGGAATTTCTGTTCCAGCTACTATCATCATAACAGATTCATATTTACAACACAAAACACATCCGTTACATGAAAAAAGCTGTCCTGTGCATCTTGAAATTTTATCAAAATTACGTGCGACTTGGTCAAAAAATCGTTTAAAAATGGTAGTTTATGAACTTGTTAAAAAAAGATTCCTCGTTAGAAGGGGACACGGGGTATTTTTAAATCACGGCTCAATAAGCAAATTGGAATGTGTCAAAGATTTTCAAGATATTGTTGAATGGTTCAAAGAAGCACATGAAGGCTCTCCAATTTACCAAACGAATAAGAGTATCATTGGACACAAGCTTGAATAATCAAATGTTTGATTGTTTACGCTTGTGTCCAATGATATAATGTTTGATTTTTTGCGCTATAGTTTGAATGATACAATGTTTGATTTTTTTGGCTGGCATGAAGAAACAATACGATATCAGGGCATAGTAAAACATAGTTACAACTTTAACAATTTGGTACTTGGTACAAAAGAGTACGTTCTATTGTAGATTTGAACGAGTCACAGAACAAAGAGCTAGATACATACGAGGTGTACGATGATTCCGATGAGGACCGTGATTTGGTCCCAGAAAAAACAGAACAAAAAGACGAGTCGGAAAAACAGAACGACGCTCAATACAACGATGACTTGTCCAAGCTTGAGGGCGAACCAGGATTCCGCCAACCTAATACCATGTCACAAAAGAGATCATCGCAATATGGCAGGACAGAATCGCGGTGGTAAAATATGAGAAATGGCAAGAGCCAAATGTAACACATGACGACAGAAAAAAACTAAATAGTGAAACCCCCCTCTATCATTCCAATGAGGTCCCCGCAGAAGGGACTGATAGTATGGGAAAAAACACAGTTCAAAACATAACAAACAACACTGCCAAAATTCAAACGACTTCAAGAAAACAGACCAAGAAAGGAAGGCTTCTGGCGCACGTTGAAGTCAGAAGATGGTACGACAACCTTGCGAGGGGAAGCGGGATAACCGCTGAAGTGAAACTGCGAAGGCTTTCGTGGTTCTGCGAGCAGCACGAGATTTCGCCGATGCAGTTTGCAGAACTTGGGATGAAAGACCTGAAGGCTGCGACCGACCTTGTCCAAGACAACGTGACGTGGATGGAAAAAGAGAATTACGCACCCGGATACATCGCCGAGACAGTCAAGGGAGTAAAATCGTGGCTGCAGCACTTTGACGTGCAGATAAAGAGAAAAATAAGAATCGCAAATATCGGCGCAACGCCAACTCTCGAAAACGAGAAAGTTCCGGAACCGCTGGAACTCGCGGAACTCTTCAACAGGTCCGACATGAGATCAGGTGCGATGATGTCCCTGATTGCAAAGTCCGGTCTCAGGCCAGAAGTGCTCGGAAACTACCGGGGTACCGACGGGCTGAGAATCAAAGACCTGCCAGACCTTGCGATAGTCCAAGGCCTTGCGACATTCATGCAAACACCGCCCCGAATCGTGGTAAGAAAGAATCTGTCGAAAGCAAGACACGAGTACTTTACTTTCACGACCGATATCGGCGGAAAGAAACTTCTCGCGTATATCAACTCCAGAACTCTTGCAGGCGAATCGATGTCGCCGGACACTCCGGTGATTGCCCCAGAGACGTGGCATGAGAACCAGAGGGGAAACAACAACGGCAAAAAATTCCTTCCGACGAGCAGAATCGAAGAGGTGATACGCAATACCATGAGGCCGCGATTCTCATGGAGGCCGTACCTGCTAAGAGCGTTCTTCGATACTGAGTTGTTGATTTCGGAATCGAGAGGAAGAATCGCACATGACTTCCGCGTCTTTTTCATGGGACACAAGGGCTCGATAGAGGCCCGATATACGACGAACAAAAGTATTCTTCCAAAAGCGCTGATGGACGAGATGCGTGAGTCTTTCAAAAGAAGCGAAGAATTTCTTGATCTGGAAAAATCCGCAGAAGACCCACTTGAAAAGAAGAGAGGGCAAGTGAAAGAAACAGTTGGAAAACTTTCAGTGGAGCAACTAGCTGAAGTGCAAATGTTTGTCAGTAATCTGGCAGACTGCAAGACAAACAGCGAGTTGTCATTCCACGTGACGCAGAACAACTGATTATAGAAGGCTGGTGTTTCGTCGGCACACTTCCGACGGGAAAGGTCATCCTACAAAAATAGGACTCGTAGGGACAGGTTAGGCGGGTCTAGTGGGAGTTATGACCATATAGTGTGTTTTTAGGTTCCAATTACGCATGTTTTTTATTGTAAATTAGCAATGGAGGGTTTTTACTGATGATTACTAGTGATAATTTGGTAGCTTACTTAATTAGTATAAATGACCATTATGTAGTGTTTGTTGCAAACATACAGATGCTAGGTTATACGATGTAGAACCTAGCAAAGATACCGATGTCCAGCAGGTTGCGGGATTGCCATAGGCAATAACGTCTGCGCCTACGACATCGGTTATTCTATGATTTTGGGAGGTTCTGGACTCTTGACCAGATACTATGTTATATCCATCCCAATCAGACAAGTCTTGTCTGTTGCCCAGCAGGTCACGGGATTGCCATAGGCAATAACGTCTGCGAAAATCGACATACGGCAGCAGGCGTATTTTCTAAAATCTGGAGGAGGATCCAGATACTACTTTATATCATCATTTTGCCATAGCTAGAACAAGCGAGGTTTGCCCAGCAGGTCACGGGATTGCCATAGGCAATAACGTCTGCGAAAATCGACATACGGCAAACAACGCCTTTCTTTGTTTAGATCTCAATTAGAGCCGGTAGGCTCGTTTCTTTCCCAATAGTAACATTTGGCGTCACGATGCTTAGTTTTTGTTTTAAGCTTGTTGTGAAATTCCCACGGATTTATGGGATTGTAATTCTTATTCAGTATACGCTCCTTTAGTATGCCGCATATTATGTCGGTAACTTGAATTGGTTCTGATTCATGTGAATCTTTTTCAGCATGCAGTGGAGTATGGTCATTACCATCAGACAGTATTTTTACAAACTGTTTAACAATTTTATCCGGTGTCAGTGGCACGAAATCCGCATCACAGTGTATTGGCACCTCATTAGATAGTTTGAACAGCTTGCTTCTCAGCCCAATACGTGAGTCAGATATATGATCATAATTAGAGAAGCACCCTTCGATCAATTTGATGAAAACATCGATAATTTTTTCATCAGGTTGCTTCAATGCATTGGTTTTTAGAATCAAGACAGAGTCGCAGGACATGCCTAACAGATAGTCTAGCTGCTGATCTAATTGTTGACGGTACTGAGGATTTAGCTTGTTCCATTTGAATTCTGGCGCCTTTCCATTTTCATGTTTGGGAATATGCAAATGCTTCTCCAAATAATGATACACTGCTTTGTAATTATCAAAAAAGACGATGCAAACAAACGTATCATCGGTATTACTGCTTGTGTCTATGCCAATTGCGGATTTGCTCAATATCGGCACCAGGAAAATATCACTAGATATTTGGAATTGCTTTACTTTTTTGTCATCATAGCCCTTTTTGATCCATCCTTTTTTTCGATAAAGTTCACTTTTTGCAGTACTTGCAAAATCAGGTGCTAGATTGGAAAAGAGATTATTCATTCCCGTCTTTGCGCCAAATTCCGGTGTTTTTCGTAGAAAGTCATACTTCCTAAGTATTGTAGGCTCAAGCGTATGCGGCGCACCATGCACGACTTGGTGACCCCCAATGAAGCTGCATCTCACAATTTCAGTAAATAGATCATATGACATCAGTCATAATCTACATGCTGGGTTTTTTAGCATAGCTAATTCATGTCAAAATTTAGCAGATATGTTAATCTAAGATTTCATGAAATGCAAAATTATTCCAATGTGCATAAAAAACCCCTTATTTGAGCCTGAAAAAAGCAATAACTTTACTGTTGACTAATGGTCTAGGTATTCCAACTAAACAGTATTTGTGGAGATTACTCTCTCACAGGCGGATTTGATTAAAAATAACAATAATAATACAAATTGTTGAAATGGATCGATCGGATACATACAACTTGGTTGAAACATAATTGATATGGCCGGATAGAAACTATCCCATAAGTTTCTCAGGATAGATTCATCTACACTTAGGAATATGGATAAAACTGCAACAATCACGAATGTAAAAATTTTACGAATCGATTCTGGTTTTATCAGAAACCAAACACTGAAAACTAGGGCAATAACCATTGGTTCGGCATTTTTTAACATGGTTAAAAGAAATGGGCGATAATATGGAAATTGGGCAAAACAATTGTAAGCATATGTAATGAGATATACGCCTGAAACAATAATAGCGAACAGTAGAAGATCATTACGATTCGGTTTTAAAATACGAAGAATGTTCTGAACCTTCATGACGCTAGAGGAGGCTTTCAACTTAATAGATTTGTCAGATTGTATGATAGATTTTCTTGGCCTACCAGAAGGAACTCTTGGGGCTTCCAAAAGAAAGAGAATACTTTAGAAATGGATAAAATTACGGACAGTGCGGCATATTCATCATCCAATTTTTTGCCGTTTCAAGGAAATAACAACCCACGTGTAATTCTGCGATATCTACTGCCTGAATTATGTAGAAGATACCCATGCCAAAGAAAAGAAAACTTGCAGAGAATGCCTTAATCCAAGAATCATAGTCTCTTCTTATGCGCCCTGTTAGATTTCTTCTATTCCATATTCCAATCAGAACCCAAGTTAGAAAGGTACCAAAATATACTAGAAAAAACCAGTAAACAGGAATTTTTTCGTAGATTATCATTGCAAATGATAGTGGTAGAGGAGTCGTAGTAATGATTAACCACTCCCACAGATTCAAAATATCAGTACTCCAAATTTGTCGTTCTTTCACGAAATGTAAGAATCCAATAACAATTGCAAATATTGTTGTTAGTACAAATGCAAAAGTTGGGGTAAATAATTCCAAATCTCATCTACAAATTTGTGGTTTTGTCAAGGATACGATCATATTCCAACAGTTATCATTTTACTAAATTTTTCCTTTTCAATATTCTTTTTTCCATCTCTAATTATAACAAAATTATCATCATGGTCAGAGACGCCCGATGGCATATCGAAATTACATCCCCCACCTAAAGGCACAGTTTGTTCGTAACCTTTTTCATTTCTTAATTGTAATTGTTGGCCTTTGAAAATTGCATTACATCTTCTTACTGGCTTAGTTGGAGAATGGACAAAAATGTACCAAGCGCCTACTCCATCTTGTTTTCTTTGAAATTCACTAAAAACTGGTCTACGGTCTCTCTGCCCCTGTACAAAATTATGTATTCCTAATCCAGTACCAATAATTCCCGTTATTGTTGCAATAATAATAGGCAGATAGATTACGATAAAATCAGGAATATTATCCAAGGTTCTCATTGGATTTGCGTGTATTTTGTATTAAAGATTAAAAGCATTTTTGGGCTGAAATGCTATTTTTTAACTAAAGTTAATCTAGATTCGCTTTACATCTGATATGATGAAATATCTAGTCATATCTGCAGCGTTATTTGTTTTACTTTTTAGTGGTAACAATTCAACAGAAGCATATACAGTTGATGCAACAATGAGACACGATTTCATTAAACCGTGGCATCAAATGTTAATTGATAACGATCCAATCATAATCAATTTGACAGTAAAAAACAATCTGAATATAACAAAAAATTATGTGATTGACGTTAAGCTAGAATCGGTTACTAATCCACAACTAGTAAATCATATTATAGTTCCATATACTTTATCTCCTTTCGAAGAACACACATTTCCTTATCGTACAAATTTGATTCCAGGTCAGTGGACTGTTTCATTAGACCTGCATGTTAATTCAACTGATTGTTGTTTTGTGCATGGTTATCAGACATTTATTGTGGTACAAACACTACAAGTTTATCACAATTTTCTAGCTACGATTGGAACAATTCTAGGAACAATTCTAAGTTTTTCAATAGCAATCATAGCAATAGTATTTCAACAAAGGAATAACAAGAGAAATTTAGTTGAATTAAGAGAAGAAAGAAAACAAACGCTTGAAGAAATGGGCAAGCAACGAGAAATATCGAGTAGAGCGCTGGAATTGACGCACAAGGAGTTTGAAGGTACGATTAGACCTTTGATTGGCGCTGAATCTGGTTTGATAGAATTTGGTAAAGATCAACTTGCTTTCTATTACATGAACTATGGCAAGTTACCTCCAGCATCACATAAGATAAGAGGATTGCAATCAAATGAAGAAATAACAAGAGATGAGTTAAAATCTGCCCCAAACAATGCTTGGCCTTACATAGGTACGATAATGCCTAATCAAAAGAAAGCATACATTGTTGCATTAGGAGCTGGGGAATTAGAACAGATAAAGCAAGGCAAGGTAATTTTTTGGATTGGATTTTTGTTGGAATATAAATATTCAGATAATAAACGTGGGGAATATGGTGTCATTTACGAATTTTTCAATGAAACACAAAAATTTACTATTCGTGATGAATGGATTGTATAGAACAACAAATGCGGATCTCTACCGGCCAGTTTTAGTCCGATAATCTTGAAACTATAATTCCACCAAACCACAAAATG
>JACRJT010000025.1 GCA_016215465.1 Nitrososphaerota archaeon
AAATTATGTAGTAAAACCAACCCCTCCAGAAAAACCAAAAATTATTCTCAAGTCGAAGATATCTGATAGTGCACAACAACTGATTGATTCAGGACAGGAAAAGATCAAAATAGAGATAACCGGTAATGGTACAATTCCTGATTTCCGTCCAAAAAAGCCCTCTGGCGAGTATTATGCAGTAGTGGATCTTACACAAGAGCAAATAAACGAATATTCTGCAAAGAGCAAGGCATATGTCAAAAAACTACAAAAGATTCTAACCAAATTCATAGAAAACAATGGTAGTAAAGTAACATATCAATCCGATTTGTCAAACACATTATATGCCGAAATTCCTGTCGGATTTGTCAAGGAATTGGTAAAACGAAAAGATGTCATGTATATCAGTGCAATACCAAAATACACCACAGCAGACTGTAGACCGGATAAACCATGTAGTGGACTACCAAGAACTTTGCCTACTGAAATGACGCCTCAAGACACAAACACTCCAACCACAGTGTATGGCACAATATTTGAGAGTGGATGCTCTACCATAAACGGTAAAATTGTACAAGGCAGTGCTAGAAAAGGTGTTCTAGTTGGGAATTTATGTAAATTCAATGATGAGTATTATGTAATAAACAAAGATACTTTTTGCCCCGAAGTACTAGGTTTCATGAAATACGTCAAAACGGGGAAGATCTTTGCATTTGGGTATTCTTGTTGGCAGCCCAACGTACAAAATAATTCTTGGATAGAATCGTCTTATCCAGAATATCAAAATTACCAACAGAAGAACTACCGATAGAATGTGTTTACTCTTCTACAATAAAGTAGAAAATTCAAACCAAGTGCATGTTTTGAAGAGTGCATAACCGTATGTATGCCGGGGGTGGGTTTTGAACCCACGACCTCCAGATTATGAGTAATGCCCTTTGCTGGAGACTGGCACTCTAACCAGGCTGAGCTACCCCGGCACAAAAACGCCTAATTTCATGGCGCAATTAAATGATTCTAAAACTATTTTGGTTCAGGCGGGTTTTGGAAAAATTTGAAAACGTGATTCGGCCCAAAAAATTACTGAGACATTATTTCTTTCCAGCTGGTGTTTACGTTTTTGACCCAGAGGAATTTTCTCTGAAGTGATGTGGTGTACAGTTTTTCCCACTCTGCCTTTACCTCGTCTGTCCATGCCTTAAACACGCGCGGGTCGATGTAGTTGCGAAGCGACGTCCCCAAGTTGTAGTCCTTTGTTTGCTCTGTAAGCGTAATTGCAAGCTCGAGTTTTTGTGCCCTTTCCTTTAGGCGCTCTTTTTGCTTGTCAGTTTTTACCTTTACCTTTTCAAGATTTTTCAGAGTCTCTCTTTTCTTTTGTAGCGTTTCTTCAAAGTTCTTTGGAATGGTCCTCTTGTGGTTACACATCATTGCGGCCTGTAGATTTGCCATTTTTGCGATGTAGAGTTTTTCAGTCTCACTTTTCCCCTTTACGTCAAGCTTGTCCTTGAGATAGTTTTTCACCTGCGTTGTAGCAAGATATGTTCTGAAGACCTTTGCAGTCAGGCCCTTGACTATTCCGCTCAAAAACGCATTTACGTGCCTTGATGTGATGTCGTGAAAGATTTCATCTTTTGAGTTCTTGTTTGCCGTGAGTTTTTTGAGGTTCTCGTATAATGCCTTGTCGTTTCCTTGTGCAACTATGGTCTCCTCCCACCTGACGCTGTCCTTGCCCAAAAAGTCAAAGTGTATTTTATTATCTTCTAGCTTTACATGCTCCTTTCGAAGGGTGGTAGCACCAACAGTGTCTGCCTCGTCTGGATCCTTTTCGTCTCCGACCCTCATCGATGTTCTGTAAATGATATAGCAAACAGTTGCAATGCGGCTGACCTTTGGATCTTTACTGTTCATTCCCTTGGTGATGGCATCCTCTATCTTTTTGATCTCTTTTCCAAGCTTTGCAGCCTTGTCGTATTTTGCCATGTCTCTGTCCTGCTTTAGTCCTGCCGTGTCTGCAAGCCACACGTACTTTATCTTCTCAGAAAGAACATCAGTCCAGCATGCAAGCCACATGGAATCGTGCTCATGGACTATTTTCTTCCAGTTTCCAGGAGGCACCTTTGCTTCCTTGCCGAGATTAAGAATTACATCGCTTTGTGTGATTTTTGGTTTCCACTTTCCCCTCATCGGGTGATCTCCCCTTCCTATGAAAATTCCAGGGGGCTCTGCCATGTAGTTTGCAACCTCGACTTCGTGCCCATCAAGTATTGCCTTTCCATAGACTCCTTTCATCTTTTCTCGCAGCTCCTTTCTTTTTTGTGCAATTGATTTTTTTTCCTCCTTTGTCATCAGCTCCCGAGATGACTTTTCCTTGTCCACAAGCTTAAATGCCTCAGAAAAATCAATATCAGAAATGCTCAATCCTTTGAACTTGCCGCCAAATGTGGCAGCAAAATCCGCAACAAAGTTCTTTTGAAAAACCGTATCCTTCACATATGGCGTGTCCTTTTTCTTTGCCCATTGGTATGCCATTTCCTCTTGGGCTACATCCAGCTTTACTGGCTGGCCCTTTATCTTGACTGTAAACCCCTTTGGCTCATAATCTGGCGGAAATATTATTCCATTGTGTTGTAGTGTTTTCCATTTCATAATTCATCATGCCTAAATTGCAGACTTTGATAAAAACTCGTTATTTAGCATATATCAATTTAACCACTGGTAACTTTTAGATCTAATTTCTGTCGATTTGTCTGCCTGGTGTTTGTGTTATTCTAAGGTATGGTGGGATGCTATGTCGAGCGTATTTTTTTATTTTTTGTGACATAGTATGATACAAACCATTTTAGAAAAATCAATTCGTCAAGGCCGACCTGCGCTCTTTCTAGGGCTGAATAATAATGTGCCCTGTCTGAAAATTTGATATTTAGCATTGGATAACCGTGCTGGTTCAATATGCCGTTCATCATCAGCCTTGAAATTCTCCCGTTTCCGTCGCCAAAAGGACGAATAGATACAAACCTAAAGTGAGATATACCTGCCAATTCAAGAGGGTTTTGTGTTTTTCTGGCTTTATCGTACCATTTGAAGAATTGCTTTAGCAATAACGGTACAAAATTCGGATGAGGAAAGGTAGACTTGCTTCCTGTGACGATTATTCTTTCTTTTCTAACTAGTCCTGCAAATTGTGGCTTTGTGCTTTTGAAAATTCTGTAATGCCATTCAAGTGTATTCTTACTGGAAACGTCTGCCTTCGATCTGATTGTATCTAAAAACACCTCGTGATGGCTTTGTGTTTCTATCATGTCATGTTCTGGCTTGTTTGTAGGAGTTAGTTTGAACCGCAGTAGCCTGTATGTTTCCTTTTTGGTTAAAGAAGAACCTTCAATTTTATTTGAATCGTGCGTGAAATCATAAGAAAAAATCTCCTGGTGGTTTTTTATTTCTGATTTTGTTGCAGCTTTCAGAAACAAAGAATAGTTTTTTTTAATTTGAATCAGGGGGGATTTCCATTTCTCTCTCTGCATCTCTAGCTCAAAATTACGCGATAACTCTTGGATGTTTTCTGGAATTTTCTTTCCCAGGTAGATCTCTCGATATGTCTTACCTGCATGATGTCTTAGGTAATAGTATGTTTTTCCGTTTTTTACTTTCTTTTTGATAGATGCCACAAATATGGTTACCCTCCCTTTCTATTAAAATTTATGAAATTATAGAATTTAGGAGGGTACTATGTCTTTACAAAAAATACATCTGATACGCACGTTTTTTATTTTTGGATCAATGCCTGAAATCTAATCTAGAAGAGTTCTTTTTTGAGATAGTTCTCAAACTCGATGTCTGTTTTCATCTTTTTTGCCTCAAGGAACATTGCTGCATCGTTTCCTACCGGGTATCTTGGTAGTGGATTTTTTTCCTTTAGCACCTGAACTATTGTGTCTGCCACCTCTTTTGGATGCGTTCCCATCTGTGCCATCATCTTGATTCCTCCAACCACCTTGTCTGTCAGCTCCTTGTATGGCGAGTCAGGCCTTGGGTTCTTTGGCATTCTCATCGAGTTTAGAAAGTTCGTCTTTATGACGCCTGGCTCTATGATTATGGTGTTTACGCCAAACGGTGCCATCTCGTACCTCATGCACTCACTTAGCCCCTCTAGTGCAAACTTTGAACTGATGTATGCCGGCGAGCCAGGAAAGCCAATTCTTCCTGCAACGGAGCTCACGTTCACTATTGATCCTGCCTTTTGTTTTCTCATGATTGGCGCAACCTCGTGAATCAGTCTTACCACTCCAAAAAAGTTTGTCTCAAACTGCTCCTTTAATTCCTCGACTGAAACGTCCTCAAGGCACCCGAAAATCCCGTACCCTGCGTTGTTTACCAAAACATCCAGTCTGTTTTTTTCCCTGACTATCTGCGATACGGCGTTTTTTATTGAATCCTTGTCATCTACATCTAGCTGAATTACCTTTAGAGGGAGATTTTCTTTTTTTGCGGCTTCCTCGATTTTAGATGCCTTGGATGTGTTGCGCATTGATGCATATGTGAAATAACCGTCGCGTGCAAGTCCGAGCGCCGTCTCCAGTCCTATCCCACTTGAGCATCCTGTAACTAGGGCAACTTTTTCCATGTGTAGTGTTTGTTTGTGCTTCTTAATTAATTATAAAATAATATGATTCTTGTCATGGCGCAAATCATACTAGTGGTCTGTCTCCCTCTGTTGGCTTTACAATGTCTGTGATTTCACCGTCATTGATTCTTTGCAGTATTTCGCTTGATGCTTTTTTGTGCAAAAACTCGTTGTTGTTTCCACATCTGTATGAGAATGTGCAACGCGGGCATCCTGCCTCATTTGTGCACGGGCACTCCTTTACGATGTGGAGGCTGCGCTCTAGTGCCTTTTCCAGCCTGTCGTATAGAGCCTTGCTTGCACCATTTCCTCCAATTGCCCCGTCGTAAATGAAGATGAGTCCAGACGTTCCAAGTGATATCCCGCCCAGATCCTGCGACACCCCGCCTGTCACCATGTTGCTTCCCTCAATTATGATGTGCTCTGTCGCATGGTATCCGCTTGCCTCTGTGTATTCAGAGTTTTCTGCCTTTTTCATTTCCTCTGCAGGCCTTGGCGCATGTATCACGATTCCCTTTGTCACAAAGTCATATTCCAAAGGATTCTCAAGGAGGATCTTTTGTCCTTGGGTGACCTCCTGCCCAAGCTCGATGTTGACATAGCCGTACACCTTTTTTTGGATGTGCATCTTGCAAAAACAGACCTCTGCCCCAAAAGCCCTTCTTTTCTCATATGTGGTCTCAATTGTCGGCCATTCCTCAGTCAGGGCCCTTGTATAGTACGGATAGTTCCTTGGGATGGAAACAATCTTTGCAAACTGTTTTTTCGGATAGTCAAACTCCTTTACCTTGTAGCGCATTCCCGCAAGAAAATAGATTGCAGACTCGTGCAGCTCCTCTAGTGCCATCGGGAGGACCCTGTCACCCACCTTTTTTTCGTTTAGGAAAATGTCAATTGACTTTCCTATTCCGCGTATGCTGTATTCACTTTGTATGTCCTTTATGGCAGAATAGTTGGGGGCGTACCTGTTTTCCTGCAAAACCAAATTGCCTGCCTCTACATGCTTTTTTATCATCTCTGAATGCTCTGTCATCTCGTGCATCGCAATTGGCTTGTCACATGCCATTGCAAGCACCTGGAACTCCTCGACAAACGGATTTTTCGGATCGATGTATGTCTGCTCTATGTCCTCAAAATAATTGTCCGGGTGGTTCTTGTAGTATTGCGAAATCGGGTCGTTACCAAGCGCCAAAAAAGCAAACCCGCGCTGACCCTTTCTTGCCGCCCTTCCTATTCTCTGGAGCAGTCGATTGATTGGGATTGTAGATGATATTACACCGTCCACGTTCCCGACGTCTATTCCAAGCTCAAGTGTAGGCGTGCACGATATTGCGGACAGCTTGTCTTCTTTGAATGATTTCTCAACAAAGTTCCTATAGTTTGCCATGAGTCCTGCGCGGTGCACCTTGATGTTGATTTTCTTTTTTCTTGCCTGCATTGCTATTAGCTCAGAGTTTAGGTGGGAATTTGAAAACACCATCGTCTTGTGTTTCTTTGATGTCAGTTTTTCAAGCAGGTCTATCATGAGTGCCCTCTGGGTCCTAAGTGACGGAAACGCCATGACAAAGTCCGTCTCGCCCTTTTTCCCAGAGCCCTGTATGAGATCCATCTTTGCGCCAAAAAGATTCTCACAAAACTCTTTTGCGTTGTCAAGCGTTGCAGACGATGCGACAAACTGGATCTTCTTGCAGATTCTTTTGAGGCGTTTTATGATGTAGTGCACATTTGAGCCAAATATCCCAGAGTACACATGCGCCTCATCCACAACTAGGAATTTCGCAGTGCTGCATGCTGATGCAAATTTTGTCCTATGCATCATATGATAGTGCAAAACGTCAAAATTTGTAACTATTATTTGCGGAAGAGAATCTAGGATTTTTGCCCGCTCCAACTCCTTTGTGTCGCCGTCAAAGACGTCTGCTGCAACCCCGACGCTTTGTGCAAATTCCACAATCTTTGGGAGCTGGTCTCGCGCAAGCGCCTTTGTTGGGTACACAAATATGGCAAATATTCCGCCTTTGTTCTTCTCGCTTGCAATTTTTTGTATCACTGGAATGGCAAATGCCTCCGTTTTTCCAGATGCCGTAGGTGCAGTAATTACCACGTTTTGGCCAAAAACTATCTCCCGTATTGCCTCTTCCTGGAACTTGTAAAACTGGGTGATTCCCTTTTTGTGCAGATATCTTACCAGTGTGTCATCTAGTCCTAAATCCTCAACCTGACTTCCCATTTCCGGCGGCGGGCTTGTTATTGCCTTGTAGTACGAGATGTAATCCTTTTTTGAATACAGTACTTCTTTTGTGATGGAATCTGGGATGGCATCTCCAATCATTTTCTTTATCTCAGACTCATCCCTGACTATTCCTGACTCTTTGAGCTCGGCCTTTAGCTGCTTTTTGTTTGGGGTGGACCCATCATCATACCTTGCCAAAAACTCCAAATACACCTCGTCTAGGTTTTTTGTAAATTCGACTAGATCCTCAATGCCGCACTTGCATGATATCATGTATTTTTTATTGAACGTCTTTTGGATTTCAAGTGCAGATCTGCACTTTGGGCAGGAATACTTCATGTCTTCCACCCTCTTAGGTGGGGTATGGATTTATGGTTTGGTAGTATGGTGGTGCTAGTTTGGGGTTATGCATTGGTCGTCTTGGGGAATAACATCACTGTTTGATCTAGTCAACCTTAACTCAGTAAATATGATAATATGATAAACTTTGCCTAGTTATGTATAATGATCATCCCTTACGTCTCATGGGAAGTAGCGCAGGAAGCTATGCAAGAGGCGTAGCCGCAATTCACAGAAAATACCAGTCTGCCATAAAACATGCAAAGACGAGGCAAGCAGTTCTTAATGCCTATTGGAAGCACAAGAAGGAATCTGAAAACTTGCTAGCAAAACATCTCAAAGACGAGATGGGCGAAGTCAAACGCATAAAGGCAAAAATGGAATATAGATAAACGGAGACCGAAAGGACATCTAGTCCAAAATCTCCCTACTCTTTTTGTATCATGCTTTCAATCTGTACTGGTTTCTATCGAGCCTGTTTTTGGCAAAATCATAGTATTCTGGAACGATTTCAAAGCCGACGTACTTGCGCTTTAGCATCTTGCTTATCACTGCCACCTGGCCTGAGCCAAGAAATGGATCAAAGACAACGTCTCCAGTCTTGGAAGAATACTGGAGGATCTTCTTTATGATTTCTGCAGGTAGCTTGGTCGGGGTCTTTTTATCGCCAGTCCAGTATTCGCGCTTTATCTCCCAGACGTCCTCTTTGTCCTTGTAGTGGAGGCTGTGTCCGTCCTGTGTCCTGTCTGTCTTTTTGAATCTCACAAACGGGTAGAACTTTCTTTTTTTCTCGTCCTTGCAAACATAAACGCAGTGATAGTGCGATGTGACGTATTTTCTTGACGTGACTACGCCAAACTGGTATTTCCAAATTATGTGATTTACGGTGGTAAATCCAACACTATCTAGCGCATTTAGGATGTCCTTGAGATTATTCCATCCGGAAAAAACATACATGCTTCCAGACTTTTTTAGAATTCTAAACGCCTCAGACATCCACTGGAGTGTAAAATCATAATAGTCTTTTTGCTTAATCTCATTGTACCCCTGCATCACCCTTGACGCCGTCCTGTTGTAGTTTTGCCTGGTTGCCTTAAAGTCAATTGCAAACGGAGGGTCTGTCACTATGAGATCTATTTTGTTTGGTAAAATGGATTTCATTCCGTCGACGCAGTCCACGTTGTAAATCTTGTTAAATGAAATGTCAGTCAAGGTTATTTTTTGTCCTTTTGATCAGAATCGTTATTTCCTGGCATTTTTTCCGATATTGCCTTTTTTATCTCATCGTCTGTCTTTGCGGCAAAGTCAATGCCGAGTGATTTTGCCATGAACTCTAGTTTCTGCCTTTCGTTTTGCACCGGGTTGGTTATGTTGAGATTTGCGTTTGTGATTCCTGAGATTTGATTTTGGATTTCTGACTTTGTCCTGTTATATTCTCCGACTGTCCGTCCAAGCTTTTTTGCCACGTCTGGGAGCTTGTTTGTGCCAAAAAGCACGATTAGTGCCACAAGTATTATGATTATCCACTCGCTTCCCAGGATGTTAAGGACGTAATTCTGCATAGTTGATTTTTCACTTGTCGAAAAATAAAGTTTGGCACTAGTCTAGATCTGTCTAGTAGTCGCTATACAATTATGCACAATCTAGTTAAAGATCATAATACCTGATCACGTCTCATAGGGTTGAAAACACTCGCACTAATCTTGTCATTGTTGGTTGTAAGCATGGCAATTGCGCCTGCATTTGCCGTGATTCAGACGTTTCAAACCGACAAGACCTCCTACAAAAAGGGAGACCTGATTACCTTTAGCGGGACAACTGATTCTGCCCATGCAAATAAAATGGTCTCAATTAAGATTTATGGTCCTGATGGCAAGTTTATCACATTACTTGGCGGTCCCTCTGATTCAGACGGAATAATAAAAATTAATCCTATAGACACATCCAAGGAAAAATACTACACCAAATTTGCACAAAAGGGAGTTTACAACGCAACTGCATTTTATGACATGGAGCCAAACTACAAAGGCAAATTCACACTGTTTGATTATTCTGCAGATGGCTCACCTGTCAGCCCGTCTGCTGCTGATCTGATGAAAGGACAATCTTCTACACCCACAACTACCTCCACGACACCGACAACCTCCACTACAACACCAACTACGCAACCGCCGTTACAGCCGCCAACAACTGAAACGCCGAAGACGGAACAACCAAAAACCGAAGAGCCAAAAACAGAGTCTCCGCCGGAAGAAAAATCAGTGGAAAAACCAAAAACAGTCATCCCTGGATTTCCAGACCCAACCAAGGACCCGCAGACATATGTTGACAGATACAACAACGATTTAGCATTTAAGGAATGGTTTGACAAGTATTTCCCAGGTGAGTCAATCTATGATGTGGTGGGATTGCCTGATCCTGCAAAAACGCCGTCCACAGTTCCGGGATTTCCAGACCCAACCAAGGATCCGCAGACATATGTTGACAGATACAACAACGATTTAGCATTTAAGGAATGGTTTGACAAATATTTCCCAGGAAAAACAATCTATGAGGTAGTTGGACTACCAGAGCCCCAGCCAATTGTTGGAGTCTGCGGTGAGGGAACAGTTCTTCAAAACGGAGTCTGTGTAGTTGAGCAAAAAAGCGGAGGCGGATGCCTTGTAGCTACTGCTGCATACGGGACAGAGCTTGCCCCCCAAGTGCAAAATCTGAGGGAGTTGCGTGACGGTGTGTTGCTTAGGACTGATTCCGGCTCTGCGTTTATGAGCGGGTTTAACGCATTTTATTATTCATTTAGCCCCACAATAGCTGACTGGGAAAGGCAAAGCCCGTTGTTCAAGGAAACAACAAAGACTGTACTGACGCCACTACTCTCATCACTAACCATACTGAATTACGTAAACGTTGATTCGGAGCAGGAACTGCTCGGGTACGGATCTGGAATAATTCTGCTAAACATTGGAATGTATTTTGTGCTCCCTGCACTTGTGGTACTGCAGATTAGAAAGCGATTTGTGTAAACTAGGAATTTACCGACTCTAACGATTTCTTTTTTATAACACTCATTGCGGAAATTCCAATCCCTACTACAAAGAACACCAAGTACGGAGTCGCGTTACCTGAGAACTCTGATATCAGACCAGATATTATTGGGCCAATTGCCCACCCAAGCCCAAACGTGGTCTCGTATGCCCCTATTATCACTCCGGACGTTTCCTTTCTGACCCTTCTTAGAATTATTTCAAGTGTGAGCGGGAAAATCACACTAAACCCAAATCCCATGATTGCCATCGCTATCCCAAACTGTATGATTGACTCTGAAAAAAACGACAGCAAAAGCCCTGCTGAAATGCAAAAAGTTGAGGCAAGCAGGGTTTTTGCCGTATGCCTTGCAAGCCTTTCTGCCAGTGCAAGTGTTATGACACGCGAGACCCCAAACACAAAATACAGTATTTCTATTGCAGTTGCTGACATGTTGCGGTCGTTTAGAAATGCAGGGTGTATTGCCAGGATCATTCCAAACGAAGAAGCGCAATAAATCAAAATCACAATCACGTGCGGAAACTTGGTAATCTCCCTAATTCCTGAAAATGAAAACTTGGAGTGAGGCAGGGGCGTGTGCTTTTTTGCAACCTGGATTGCAAATATTATGGATGATGCAAGGACAAAGGTTGCAATCTGGAATAAGAGCCGGTACGACGCATCCATCCCCTCCAAGAGAAACGTCCCGATTAGCGGGCCTATCATAAAGCCGCTGACAAAAAACCCGGTAAACCTTGCAATGTTCTTTATACGGGATTCAGGAGTGCTTGCGTTTGATATGATGGCTTCTGCAGGGGGCCAAAAAAATGCGTGCGCCACCCCTGTCATTGCCCTAAATGCCATCACCTCTGGAACTGACTTTGCAAGCGAAAGCAAATACACTGACGATGAGTTTATGATGATTCCCAGGGATAGGATTCTGCCGTTGTTGATTCTGCCTAGTAAAGCTCCTACAAAAACTGGGATGAATATGTACGGGATAAAATTTGCAAGGCCGATTAGCCCCAAATCTGCATATGATGCACCAAGCTCGTTTTTTGCAAATATTGGAACGAGCGGATTGTGCATCCCATATGACGTGCCGATCAAAAGGGCCGTGATGTTTACTAAAACGAGTGTTCTGTTCATTTGTAAGCTGCAACCATTATTGCGCCGCCCATGAGGTCTGTATCAAATTCAACGCGGGAGAATTTCTCAAGAATCAGCAATTCCAGCTTTTTGTTTTGTGGCCATCGCTTAAACGTTCCATACAACGTTCCGAATTTTAATCCAAGCCTGCCCCCTACTGCAAATGCAACGATTGGCAAAATCGTCCTGAGATAGAATGAAACACCTGCGCGAATTACTGCGTTGTCGGGCTTTCCCAAGTCTACTATGACAAAGCGGCCGCCATTTTTTAAAACTCGGTGAATTTCTGAAATTGCGATTCTGAGATTTATTGCATCTCGAAGCGAGTATCCGCACAGAACTGCGTCAAACTGTCCGTCCTTGAACGGTATGTGCTCAAAGACTCCGCACGACAAGTCGGGAACTTTTTGAAAATACGTGCTTGTGTTTTTCAGCATTGGGACAAGCGGGTCATAAAGTGTAATGGTCAGATTGCCGTCGCAGATTTTTTCTGCAGTCTTTGACATGTTTCCAAAGCCAGATCCTGCATCCAAGATTGAATCGCCTGGATTTACCCTTCCCTTTATCCCCCTGTTCCTGTGCTCTGTGTCCTTTCCAAGCGAGATGTACTTGTTTACCTTGTCATAAATTGGGATTATCTGCCGTAATACCTCGATTACCTCTCCCCAATAGCTTCCAAGACCCATTAGTACTGGATACTAATCAGCTATAATTTGTACTAACCCGAGCTTTTTGCAACGTCAACCTTCTGCGTTTTTGTAAGATGTAATGTTTTTCACTCATGAACAATGCCGGTCAGAATATAGAAATCCCGTTTTTTGGGATTGGGAATCCTGTGGCTGATCTCGTCGTTGTTATTATGTCGGATGTTGAACATTTTGATAAATTCTTGACGAAAAAATTCAAAGCAAAAAATATGGTGATGAGATACTTTTAAAATGCGCAGATCATGCGTGAAAAGTCCGTAACTCCCATTGAATTTTATGCTGGGAATGACGACGTTATTGCTTTTTGTCTTGTTTAATTTTGCTTGATTTGATATTTTTGGTAGATTTGGAGTCAGTTTTAGTCTTGACACTTTTGTCAGACTTTATTTTTTTGTCCTGTGTAGTTTCTGATGATTTTAAATTAGGTGAATGTTCTTGTTTTTCCCCGATTTTTATGATGAACGTGGTTGTTTCATGCGGTATGACTTGAAATAAAATCCCTTCAACAGATACTATCACCTTGTACTCGCCGTTTTCTTTGAATTCAACTGGAATTGTGACCGCACCGCTATGAACATGGGTAAGCGGTATTGGTCCAAATACTAGTTTTCCATCCTTTGTTATCGTCACAGTGTAGTCGATATGTTGTTGAACTGTGCCTGATCGTGGATTTAGAAAATCAATTTTTAATTTTGCCGTACTTCCAGGGGATGGTTTTTCTGGAATTGCGGAAATTCCCACCTTGAGTGATCCTTTGTCCGTAAACAATACCTGTTGATAGTTATCAGCAGATGCACTAAGCTGCGAGGACATGAGAACACCGCAAACAAGCACCATGATACAAAATGATGCTTTTAACAACTATGTCCCTAGCCCAACCTCTGCTCTTAAAACTTTTTCAAGAATTTGAATTTTTAACATCATGAGCCTGAAATATAATTTTCCTGCCCTTGGGTTAGTACTGACCAATTCATCAATTTTTTCCAAAATAAATAAAATCTCATAATGAGGTATTTTTGACAGTATTTCTTCTTCTGATGTTCGTTTTGCTAATTGTATTATCTCACTATCAGTCATGTGTCTAAATTCTAATGCCATTACCAATTATGCGGATTTATCATATATCAAGTGTGTTAATCAATTATTATGTATTTGTTTAATTAAATATCAAAAAATTAAATGTTTGTCTCATAATTGCGGTTCTATTGTGATTTCTGATTAATCTTGAACAGTCGCCGCATATGGGTTTCGTGCAAATATTGAGATTTGCTGTGATTGCCGTAGGTGGCTCTGATGACCTTTCTAGTACACACAACAATGTGCAAGCCTAAATTCTGGCTCTGACTTGTGACCTCTTCCCGTAATGTATCGAACATAATTTGTATTAATCCTCTAGACTCGTAAAGCCGAGTCTGCTAAAGGCAATGAAAAAATTTCCCAAGTGTCATTTCGTTTTGATTACGATCCCTTTTCCAAAATCTGGAGCAAAAATTGTGTACTCGTGTATGCTGATTATTTGCTGCATGAATTTGGCATCGTCCATAAATTCCGTGTTGTATATGTTCAGGACAGAAACATCGTGTCTCTCAAACAGTGTCTGGATGAATTCTTCAATTAATAATAGATCATGTTGCTGCGCTCTGGTGAATCTGTCGTGCTGTACTATGATTCTCGATGTGTGATTTTTTGCATTTTTCACAAACTCCTCAATTAGCTTGGTGATCTGATCTTTTCTATGATTAGTTACGTTGTAGGTTTTCAGACTGTTATTTTCCTTGGAGGACGACACGTCGATTCCAGCAGAAGCCATGTCTGCTTCCACGTCCTGTGTGGCTTCACACGAAAGATAAAGGCACACATGGCTGTTCTTTAGCCCCATGTCCAAGAAAAGAAACCCAAGCGACTTGGCGTATCTTTGGTCCTCATAGAATACAAGAATACTTGATTTGTCTTTTAGTTCTCGTATGAACTTTGTAGGCTCGCCTTCGTTTTGCGTCAAAAGTTTCTCAATACCTAATATTCATTGATTTCATCACATCGGTAAACCTGCGCAACTGTTCAAGGAAAATGACTCCTTTCTCTGTTATGAAAAAAGTGCATCCCCTGCCGTCTTTAATTGACTTTACAAGATTTGCGTCAACAATTTTTTTGCATTTTTCATTTATCGAATTATACGAGACGTTTGCCATTCTGGATACTGTCGATATTGTGACCCCGTTTCTCCCAGAGTCTGCAATTACGCTCAAAATATCGCTTAGTATGCCTATCTCTGAGCGGTATTGCTGCTTTACCATCATAATCCCACCATAACCCACGTATCTGAAATGTCAATCACCATTAACTTGAATTTCAATTCACGACGAATTCGTTTCATAATGCTATAAGATTTTTGGTGAAATGTAAATTTATTTATCTCATAAAGGCAATCCCTGAGCAGCGTCATTTACCCATATGTTACTAGTTGACTGGTTTATCTTGTTAATTAGGTAGGAAGTGATTACTTGACACGATATGATTTTAAGAAAGTCTTATCAGTAATCTACTGTCGTGGTGTGATCATTAAACGAGTAGCCGGACGTCCCACATTTTATTTTAGGAATCTAGAGCCAAAATTTACCGCACCAAAAACATGATCTGGGAAAACAACCTCATTATCTGATATTACGAACTAGGATTCTGACTATGATGATTTTGGATACTTTTCTTTTGCAACCTTGGCGTATCTTTCCACGTCTGCATCTGGGATTTTCTCAAGCGCTTTTTTGCTGTCGGTGATTTTAGCCATCTTGATGTGCTTTGATTCTTCCTTTTGCTCGCCTTTCATGTCTATTGCCGCAATTGCAAGTGCTGCTGCCTCCTCAATTGACATGTCATCTTTGTAGTTTTTCTCCAAAAACGAGTTTACATCTTCAGAACCTGCACCGATTGCAACTGCTGCGTATGAAAGAAACGTTCCACTGGGATCTGTAACGTAAATGATGTTCCCTCGCTGATCAACTCCTGCAACAATGAGTGCGACCCCAAACGGTCTGACTCCAGAATACTGCGTGTATTGATGGCACTTGTCTGCTAGGTGCCTTGCCACGGTTTCTACGTCTACCTGCTCATCGTAAATGAGCTTGTGGCTTTGTGAAAAAGTGCGCGCGTCATCCACCTGGGTTCTTGCGTCTGGAATATAGCCTGCTGCTGCAACTCCTATGTGATCATCTACTTGGAATATCTTTTGTGTGATTCCTGCTGCCTGGAGCTTTCGCGGGATCTCTTCTACTGCCATGATTACACCGTCTTTTGCCTTGATACCAATTGCTAGCGTTCCCCGCTTTACTGTCTCGATGGCATACTCTACTTGGTATATTCTTCCGTCTGGCGAATACATTGTAGGCGTCATGTCGTAGCCACGTGCTGGCATCATAATGACTCAGCTAGTCCCGTTGTCAATTTAAGCGTTAGTTGCTTTCCAGCCTCGATTATTTTGGGTGAAATTTGGAGCGGATTTGGAAATAGTGTTTTATGCAATTGTGTTACTTTGTACATTGCATGGAACTAGTTGAGATACGAGAACTGGTAAGGACAAGATCGGCCGCCATTTCGCACAAGCCTGATCGGGACGCAAGGCGTCTTTTACTGTATGTATTCACGGGAACAAGAGGTGGCTACACCAGATTGAAAATCATATCTCTGTTATCTGGCAGACCGTTTAACACAAACCAGATTGCATCTGAAATGAATCTTGACTACAAGGCAATTCAACACCACCTTGACGTGCTGATGAAAAACAACCTAGTCGCCAAACTGGGGGAAAAATACGGCGCAATGTTCTATCTCTCAAACTATCTTGAGGCAAACATTCTGGCACTTGACGACGTGGCAACAAAACTGGAGCGACAACTGAACGCAAAAAAGGTCTACCTATAGTCTAAAAGTTCCAGAATGACATTGCCTTGCCGTACATATCTGTCCACCATTGAAAATAGTTGTTTCCTATTTTCATGTAATCAATAACCAAGTCTGATTGGAGTTTTTTGTAATTTGCATATGTATCCATCCATCCCATGATGTTATCCGTGCCTTTTTCACATAATCCGCCATACGCATTGATGACTCTTTGATCAATTCCCATTCTGTCAAAATACCGCTTTTGCCAAATATAGCATGTGCCAAACAAATTATCAATGGAATGCAGAAATTCCGAATGCATCAAACTGTACGCTTGAAGATAAATTGGTGTCTGGTATTCCGTTTTTATAATTATCTTGTGGACGCTATCTTTCCAAATGTCGCAAACAGAAGAATACACTACTGGCTGAATCTCACCGTTATCTGAAATAGAGTCTAGGCTCTCCCACTCTGATTTCTTTGAGTCACTGGCCTTGGCGTCGCTTATCTGCACGCTTTAGTATGATCTGGAAACTAGATAATGAGCAGTTTGTGTTTTTTGAACAAAATTATCTATTCCAGTTTTTTGGCATCGTTCCTCTGGATTTTTCATAGACGCTTTCTGTCTGATTGTATGGGTGTTCGTCAGCAAGCTGGGATTCGCCTCGATTGGTGTGATAGCTGCCAGATGCCCTGCTTGTGCTAATCCCTCTTAGGTGCTTTGGGTCTATTCCTGTTTGGCCGGAACTGATTTCTTTTTTTGCCTTTCTGCTACTCCACCAGAAAAATCCAATTGCGCCTATTGCTCCAATTATTGCCATTCCATACATGACAAGTATGGGAAACTGCCCCTGAACATTGTCGTTGGTCCCGTCTGAGGACGCCTTTGGGCTCGCCCCAATCAATTCGTATTGACTGAGAATCGTAGGTGCCGCGTATCCTGGAATGAACAAGTTTGCATTGTCTGCCGATTCAAGTGTTCTTACTGTATATTTTTCGTCTGCTATGAATTCTATCTCAGATATCTTTTCTTTTGTAGGTGTGAAAATGGTGCTCTCCCCCATTGATAGTGTGGTGACCACATTTCCTTTGAATCCATACCTTGAGGCATCTACAATCACTGCAGTCGGATCAGTCAGAGTGTGCCATCTGGCAAGAGGCAATAGCAAGCCGGATGCATCAATCAGACTTGTTTTTAGTATCTTTTCTGCTCCCGTGCCGACCATTTTTTCATGTGCTGATGGGAATTTTTTCTGTAAAAACGCATCTGGGGAGTTGACGTTGATCTGTTCTACTCCGTCAGATAGGATTACCTGACCGCCAATTTTGATTCCTCTCCAAGCTACATCAAATAGTGCCACACTGTTCTCACTGTATTCGCGAATCAGAAACCCATCTATTGTCGGAATCATTGTTATCTTGTAGTCGATTGCAGCATCATGTTCGCGCCCTGTTAATTCTGCAGAATACTCAACATAGACATCAGAAACCCTGACCTGACTGCCTGCCTTTGCTAGCTGGTCGTTTATTTTTTCAACCGTTTCAAAATCCGCTATTGCACCAAGTTGCATGCTGTCCTGTTTTCCTCGGAAACTATCTGCAATTACCCCTCCGTCCGGATATTCAATTGATACTGTTCTTTGAAATGTGAATTTCGGGGAATCTGGATTTTTTACTGCATCCCAGTTTAGCTGGGCTGCAAATGCCGATGCGGCACCTGCTTGTAGGATTAACGGTATGAGTGCTGCAACTGCCAACACGTGCATGTATTTCATGATGATATATCCACCAAAATAGATATATCCATTATTATCATAAGCATGGTCAAATATGGATAGGTCTACGCACGAAAAAACACAGCTGAGACTATTTAGGCTGATTCTTGATCAAGGGCCGCTTACTCTTTACGCCGCTAATGCGAATCTGGATGTTCCAATTGGAACGATACACCGACACATGAAGGAATTAATGGGCAGCAAAAAAATCAAGGTCTATAGGAATTTCGAGTCTGGGAGGAAAAAAATCCCATACGGCCCTACCCTTGTAGGGATAATACACTTTTACAGATTTGATAAAACAATCCAAGACCGGCTAGAAAATCATTTTCTAAGGTGGTCAGAGTTTGGCGATTTTATGTCTGAACTAAAAGAGGAGGGGTTCACGGAGCAAAACCTTGCAAAACCAAAGGAAACAAAAACGCTTTTCAAAAAATACGTCCATTATTTTGCAGGAGTGGAAGACCAAATCGATTCGCTAAGAAACCCAAATGTGATTCCAAGAAACGTTCTGTTGTATATTGGCGAGTTTTTACTGGCACTAAAGCCTGAATACATGAAAATCTGGGAGGACCTCTACGGAAAAATGCCAGTAATTAGAAAAAATGCAGACGAATACATGGAGTCTACAATCGAGTTCTATAAACTTCTAAAAAAGAAGACAAGATTCAAAGTCACATAAAGAACGGTTGCACGTATTTTGCAGTCATAATTATTTGCGAAATTGCAAAAACAGACACTGATAAAATCATGATTAATTGAAATCTTGCTGCAGAAATCTGCGTTTTCTTGTGCAAAATATACACGATTGATGTGACTGAACAAGCTGATACAACTGCAAGAATCTCTGTGATGAGTTGATCTCCTGAGCCAAGCATGGCGCATCTCAGAATTCCCGTACTGCAATATGACAAAACAAATGCCACATTCCATGCTGAGTGGAACAAAATGGCAAACCAGCCTTTTCCTGAAACCCACGTCCTGAGGCTAAAGAAAAGATGCGGAATCGTGGCCAAAAAATTGGCATATGCCAGACTGTTTAACGCAAATGTCTGCGTGCCAAACACGTGCGCAACAGACCAGATTATCCCGCCAACCAGAATAGAGTATGCGGTTCCTCCCAAATAGTATGGAATTCCAAAGAAGAGGCTCTCCTCCAAGGGGCCAGACATAATGGCAAGCGAAAGCGAAACAGGAAATGACGGTGCCTCATATTCTGGAATGATCTCTGTTACAAGTGCAGATCCGCCGTACATCAGCCCGATGCTTATCAAATGATAAAAAAATGCCATTACCAAAATCCACAAAATAGAATTTTTGTGGTATTTTCTAAGCCACGTGTGGGGGCTCAGGTCAAAAAGATAATCTGGCATCTTAGATGGCAATGACTCAAAAGAAATTACAACCTCTTTAAGAGTATCTGGCCTGTGTCATAAAAAATAGAAATGACGAAGACCAGTTTGTTACAAAACAATTTCTCTACAATCGTCCAGATGTGATTGCTCAAATCGAAATCGCGATTGCTACTGGCTTGCCCTTTCTTGCAACAAGTGCGCCTACTAGCCTTGCCTGTAGCCCGTACTTTTTCTTTCGAAGCTTTAGCGCCGCTTCTGTCTCGTCCTTTTCTGCAAACCTTGCAGTTCCTAAAATCCACTCTCCCTTTAGCTCGCCCCTAAACCCACACGGCGCAATTCTTACGTTTTTGTTGTTTTGGAGTCGCTTTACTTTGCCAGTATCCTTTGTGGTGATGACATAGATGGTGTTATTGTCCACTACAAACCACACTGGGGTGCAGACTGGTTTTCCGCTTTTTCGGTATGTCTCCAAGTTGATGTATTTCTGATCTAGAATCTGCGATGCCTTGTCATTCATTGTAATTTACAACCAGTTACGGTATATCGATTTTGTGAATGAAATTTCTGATCGGTGATCCGCGTAAATTTGCCTCTAAAACTTAAATAGAATCTGACTTCAGAATACACGATAAATTTGATTTCAGCAGATCCATGGAAGAATGCATTAAAGCAACTTGACGATGCTTGCTCAATTCTGAAAATTGACAAAAGTCTAAGGGATTACTTGGCAGAGCCAAACAAGGTTCTAAGAGTAAAGATCCCAGTCAAGATGGATAACGGAAAAATTAGAACATTCGTTGGATTTAGAAGTCAGCACAACAACGACAGGGGCCCATACAAAGGCGGCATCAGGTACTTTGATCCTGAGGGCGGAATCGAGTACATGGAAAAGGAGGTCAAGGCGCTATCGTCTTGGATGACTTGGAAGTGTGCAGTAGTTGACGTTCCGCTCGGAGGGGGAAAGGGAGGAATATACCTCAACGCCAAAAAAGAAAAGATCAGCCCTGCAGAGCTTGAGCGAATCACAAGACGATACGCCTATGCAATATCTGAGATAATCGGACCAAAGAAAGACATCCCAGCACCAGACGTCTACACGACTGGAACTGAAATGGCGCAAATCATGGACGTTTACAGCAAACTACATGGAAGCGAATCTGATCCTGGTGTCATTACGGGTAAGCCACTCTCTATTGGAGGGTCACTTGCAAGAAACGTCGCAACCGGCCTTGGATGTGCGTACTGTATCAGAGATGCAGCAAAGACAATCAGACTCAATCTGAGAGGTGCCAAAGTTGTACTGCAAGGGTTCGGAAACGCGGCAACCTATGCTGCAGAATATCTTGAAAAGATGGGTGCAAAGGTAATCGCAGTATCTGACTCCAAGGGTGCAATCATAAATCCAAAAGGAATGGACTCTAAAAAAATCCTGGAATTCAAAAAGAAGACCGGCTCTGTTGTCGGATTCCCTGGTAGCAAAAAAATCAGCACAGAGGAACTACTCACAACAAAGTGCGACATCTTGGTTCCAGCAGCACTTGAAAACCAAATCACTGCAAGCATTGCAAAGAAAATAAACTGCAAAATAATTGCAGAGGCGGCAAACGGCCCCACGATGCCCGATGCAGATCCAATTCTGTACGACAAAAAAATAATCATGATTCCAGACATTCTGGCAAACTCTGGCGGTGTCTGTATCTCGTACCTTGAATGGGTGCAAAACAACATGGGATACTATTGGACATTTGACGAGGTTGCAAAGAAAATGGAAGACCACATCACACGGGGATTTCGGGACACACTTGCTTTGTCAAAGAAGCACAAAGTGGACATGAGACGCGCAGCAATGGTTCTGGCAGTAAGTCGAGTTGTTGAAGCATTCAAAGCAAAGGGCCTCTGGCCATAAAACCCTCTTTTTCATTTTATAATACCTAAAATTACGCCTAGGTTACTCCATGATTCGTGGCAAACAAGCACACCATAGTTGTGATAGTCTCGATAATCATAATTGCGTCATCTCTTGGCTATTCGTCTCTGAATCTTGTCTCTGCAAGTAATTTGCAGTTCAAGTGGACAACTGACTTTGACTTTTTATCTGTACTGTATGGCAAAAATATGCTAGTGTGCAATGATTCTGACTATCCTGCAAGCTTTTCAAAATACGAGTTTACCATATTTTACGACTCTGATCAGATTGGGAAATTTGCTACCTCTGGGATTGCAGTGCAGCCCCATTCTGAGGCAAACATAAGCGGCAAGTTTGCAGCAGACGACAAACAGGTCTCGCAAATCTTTTTCTCATTCCTTGACACCGAAATACGGGGAACAGACGTTACCCGCATTGACGCAGACAAAATGAAAGTAGTTGCAACACTTGACTATTCCCTGTTTTGGGTGATTCCACTTTCTACCACACATGAATATTCCGGCCAGGAATTCCTTGATCTGATGAACAAGGACACGAATTGCTAAAAATGTCAGACATACTTGTTGTACAAAACGCAAGGCTCGAGGGGCCTGGGGAACTGGGCAAGTTATTCCAGTCTGACGGGTTCGATCTGGATGTCGTCTTTGCAAAAAAGGAAAAACTTCCAAGCCTTGATCATGCCATGGTGATGATACTTGGAGCACCGGAAAGCGCAAACGACGACTTGGAATACCTGAAAAACGAAATGAGCCTTATCAGGGAGGCATCTGGGAAAAACATCCCCGTATTGGGGATTTGCTTGGGCTCACAGTTAATAGCAAAGGCCTTTGGCGCAAACGTGTTCCAAGGCCCGCTAAAGGAAATAGGCTTTTACGACGACATCCTGGTGGACTCGGCGTCAAATCTATTCCAGGGGATGCCAAGCCCGTTTACCGTGTTTCACTGGCACGGTGACACCTTTGACATTCCAAAAAACGCGACAAGGCTTGCATATTCTGGATTGTACAACCAGGCGTTTCAGGTGGGCAGCGCAGTAGGAGTGCAGTTTCATTTGGAAGTCGATAAAGAAACAATTCTGTCCTGGCTTGAGAATGCTGCTAAGGATCTGGCAAAAATCCCATACGTCGATCCCAAAATGATCCAAAACCAAATGCAACAAAACCTGCCCCAAGTCCAAAACAACATGAAAATCTTTTACAGGAATTTCAAGTCGGCATTTAATCTTTGACCAAAGTTTAATATATTGAATCTGGAGGGATTCGATCACATTATGAGTTCAACTCTGAAAATTTTTGAAGAAACCATAAAAACAGATCACAAAGTAATCACCGAAGAAGCCTCAAAATCAATTCTTAAGACATACGGAGTAAAGGTGCCACCATATGCACTGGTGACATCTGCAGACGAGGCAGTAAAGGCTGCAAAGAAAATCGGCTATCCGCTGGTGATGAAAATAGTTTCCCCACAAATACTCCACAAGACAGACGTTGGAGGGGTGAAGGTTGGAATTGACAATGACAAGGATGTAAGAAAGACATTTACCGACATGTATGGGCGACTCTCAAAGAAAAAGGGAGTCCATGTCAAGGGCGTGCTTTTGGAAAAAATGGTTCCAAAGGGAATCGAGCTTATAGTAGGCCTTCAAAACGACCCGCAATTTGGCCCAGTAATGATGGTAGGGCTTGGCGGCGTGATGACTGAAATATTCAAGGATGTGGCATTTAGGATGCTACCCATCACCGCATCGGACGCAAAATCAATGCTGACTGAACTAAAGTCATCTAAGGTATTCAAAGGATTCCGCGGAAGCGAGCCAATCGATTTGAACATGCTTGCAAAGGCACTAGTCCAAATTGGGAAAATTGGAGTCGACAATGCCCGATTTGTCAACAGCATCGACTTTAACCCAGTGGTGGTGTACCCAAAATCATACTATGTGGTTGACGCAAAAATCATACTATCAAAGGAAGTAAACAAAAACGCAATATCCAAGGCAAAGCCAAACGACACTTTCATGGAAAAATTCTTCACTCCCCAGTCTGTTGCACTAGTAGGCGCATCTGCCACGCCTGGGAAGGTCGGAAATTCGGTTCTTGATAGTCTTGCAAAGCATGACTACAAGGGAAAGGTCTACCCGATTAACCCAAAGGCAGAAGAAATCCTCGGAATCAAGTGCTATCCTTCTGTTGACGCAATACCAGAGCCAGTTGATCTAGTTGTCGTGTGCGTTGACCTGTCAGTTACTCCGCCAGTCCTGGAATCATGCGCAAAGAAAGGAATCCACAATGTTGTGATTGTGTCTGGCGGCGGAAAGGAGCTTGGAGGGGAAAGAGCTGACTACGAAGCACAAATCAAAGAATTGTCAGAAAAACACAAAATCAGAATTATCGGTCCAAACTGCATCGGAATGTTCAATGCTGCAAACAGGCTAGACTGCGCATTCCAGGGACAGGAAAGAATGGTTCGCGCAAAATTAGGACCAGTTGCATTACTGTCACAAAGCGGAACAATGGGAATCAGCTTTTTGGAGACTGCAGATTCTTTCGGATTATCAAAAATGATAAGCTACGGAAACCGCTCTGACGTAGACGAGGCAGACATGATCTGGTACCTGGCAGGGGACGACCAAACAAAAGTAATTGCATTATACGTGGAAGGATTTGGCGACGGACGCAAGTTCATCGAGACTGCAAAAAGGGTAATGAAAGAAAAGAAAAAACCAGTCGTGATATGGAAGAGCGGAAGAACAGAAGCTGGCGCAAAACAAGCTGCATCACACACTGGTTCACTTGGTGGTTCTAACGCTATAATCATGGGTGCATTCAAGCAGGCAGGAATCATCTCAGTTGACAGCTATCAGGAACTTGCGGCAGTCACAAAGGCACTTGCATGGCAGCCTGCAGCAAAAGGTAACAAAGCTGCAATGTGCAGCAACGGTGCAGGTCCGATGATTGGCGGCATAGACCACTTTGAAAGACTAGGGCTGGAGCTAGCAAAAGTAACGCCAAAGACATTACAAGAAATGAAGGCACACTTTCCACCAACATATGTGATTGGCAAGGGAAACCCAGCTGATGTGACAGGCGGCGCAAACGCAGAGGACTACCGATATACCATTCAAAAGTTCATGGAGGATCCAAATGTCGACATCGTGATGCCGTGGTTCGTGTTCCAAGATGACCCACTAGAGGAAACCATCATACAGCATCTGGCAGAATTCTCAAAACAGAAGAAAAAACCGCTACTTGTTGGAGGAAACGGAGGTCCGTACACCCAAAAGATTTCAAAGCTGATAGAAAACGAGGGAGTCCCAGTATATGGTGACCTCAGGGACTGGGTCGCAGCTGCCGCAGCACTTGCACAATGGGGCAAGCACCTGTAATCTTTTTGGTGCAATCTCAATTATGCTTGAATCTGGACTTTACACATCAAAAACTAGCCTGATATTTCTAGCATCCAAACTGGCAAAGATCGATTTTGCAAACTGAAAAAATATCGTTTGTAGTTCTCGCGACTCTATCATAAAATATTTAACTATTGAGTATTGAATTAATCCAACGTGGTCGTAGAAAATAAGGCAACTATCATCTATGTTCAGCTACTCAAAGAAGATCTCGTAGTTTTACGTATAGCGCCAAATGACGGCATCATTCCAGATTATCAGGCAGGTCAGTTCATCACACTTGGCATTCCGGTAACGGCTGAAAACTACAAGACTGTCCGCAGGGCGTATTCTCTTGCGTCGCACCCTGAAAACAAAAAGTATTACGAGTTTGTAATCAGGTGGGTTCGTAAGCCTCTGCCGGGTCGTGTTACAACCCAGCTGTTCTATTCAAGCGAGGGCGACGAAGTATACCTGGGCAAGCCGACTGGAAACGCCCTGACAATTAACCAAAGACTACCTGACGGCCGCAAGGATGACCGAAGAATAGTCTGCATTGGGGGCGGTACTGGAATCGCGCCTTTTGTAAGTTTTGCAAAGCATCTTCACGCAGTAGGCGACAAAAGGGAGATTGTCGTTTTGCACGGTGCAAGCTACATTGATGAGCTAAGCTACAAGGAGACCTTTACCAAACTAGAATACGAAAGTCTTGATGGGGGACGTGACAAGTGGAATTTCAGATATCGCGCAGCAATCAGCAGACCGCATGAATGGTTCAACAGGGCATGGAAGGGACCAACAGGCAGAGTAGAAAACTTCCTAAGGGCTCGCGACAGCGGCAAGTCGCCACTGGAAGAACTCGTTGGCGAAAAAATCACAAAGGATAACACTATGTTCTATATTTGCGGCTGGCAGGGAACAATCGACGGCGTGATGGACTTTTTGTCCCCGCAGGGCTTTGTCACTTTCCACGACAAGCGCGACGACGGAAGCTTTGAAGTGAAATACGAGTCATACGGATAATCTTTTTTTCCAAAGAAATTATCATGTATGTTTTATGTGGACTCGTATTTTTTTACGTGAATTTTGTTAGAATTTGTCTCTGATGATTTTTAGCCTTTTCTTATTATGAACTGCATGAGTGCTTCTTTGGAATATTCGATTCCATGTTCATCCAACGAATGCTTGCTGTATTCCTCAATTACCTTTGCAATATTGTCTCCTTTGGCAACAAAATCACACTCAAAACCATAATCCCTACAGGTAAACGTCGGCACCGTTCTTGATAAAAAACTGATAATATTTATCTCATTTCATTGGGTTTGCGAACGATCAGCCTTCTACGTAATTTTTATTTAGAATTTGGATGGATGTGGTGTAAGATAAACAATGACCAACGAATTTAAAACTAAATTAAAATTTGATTTTGATCTTATGATAGGAGCCACTGAAAAATACAATGGTCTTTTTTTACAACTAGCCGAAACTTAAAAATTGATTTCAATTTTCGTGATGGAATCCTAGGAAATCCCGTAAATTACACAGAACCTTAATTTGATGTGCATAAATGCCAATAATGTGATTGACAAGTAAAATCACGAGCACATTTAGCATTTCAATTAAAAAGTAGCCTCATTCTGATCTTTCCATCATTAATTGAACCCCGTATTCAAAAGCGTGAGATCTATTTGCAAACCTTCTTTTCTTTATTTGGGCATCAATCCACTTTAGCAAGTCATCAGAAACTGCAATGCTTACCTTTTCTTTTGCTTTGGTCATGTTGTTTTATCTCGTTTTTTTGATTAATTCTTGGCCTTCCATATCTGGAATTACTACTTGGTAGTACTCAGTAAGATTTAACTAGGCGTGAGAACCATTACTACTAGGTCGTAATGAGTAGCAATCAAAGCGAATATCTAACCGAAGAAGAGGTAGAAAAACTTGAAGTAACATGCAGGTTTTGTGATAGCGAGATCAGAATTAAAGGTCTTGCAGAACATATCGGAAATGAATATCCCAAGGATCTGACTCAAAATTGAAGCGGAGGTTATTCGGGATTTGACTAGATCCTATAAGCGAGTTAGATTGGTAATGTCATTACAAACCCTATTTGCAATATTTCTGATTTTTCTAGTTTTCAATGCCGGCTCTGCCTTTGCACAGACAGACGAGATTCGATACCAAATAATCACGGACGTGAACTGTCAATCCAGAACCACATCTGCCATTGCAGACGATGTTGTAGAAGAGTATTTTGCCCTCAGCAAAATAAAACACATCGCCTCGCCATTAGAATGCGGTGCAAGAGATGTCAAAATCGATGAGAATTTGCAATCTAATGACCTTATAATTCTCATAATGGAAGATCCAACATTTGTATTGTCTTCCGATGATCTTTCGCTGATAGACAATCATGGAAATACCAAATATTATGAAAAAGGCAAAAAGCACATCCTATTTGTCAGATCAAACCCGCTTGATGACCATTCAACCTTTTTTGACCTCAGTCATGCGTTATCGCATTTTGTTTCAAAGATAAACAACCAGCCGGACTCCATATCAATTGATATGGCAAACAGAATTTTTCATGAGCTGAACAGCTGCAAAAAAGATCTTTATCCATTTTACAACCAATTCAAGGACTGCCCGCAAGACATGTACTCTATTTTGCAAATCATGTCCATATCATATGGGGATAACATGTATGTGGCAGAGACTCCACATCCAGAATCAGCCAAGATCAATAATGATACTGAATCAATTATGCAAACAAGTAGCAATGAATTGGAGAGATATCTGCCAGATGTAAATAATATCAAAATTACAAAAAACATGGACGATATCATTGAATTCTCATACGAGTCCGGAATTTCCCATATCGGCGGCAGCATAACAAAATACGAAACCATAGAGCAGGAAAACAGCAATTTTGCAGCAGCCGTTGTCCTGTCTGACTTGAAAGTTGACTATAACAGGTATGATAAAGTGGACTGCGCAAGCGGAAAAATTCTTTCAAAGAATGTCCTTGTTTGTAAAAAGGACAGATACCACATCGTGATGAGGACAGATGAAGATATCGACCTAGAGCAGCCAATGGTGCAGATGCTTGGAAAACTAGGCGCAAATCACCGAAATACTGGGGCATATGACAAAACCCCAACTATAAGTAAAGGAGGATGCCTGATTGCAACTGCCGCATACGGGACCGAAATGTCCTCGCAGGTGCAGCTGCTGCGGGAAATAAGGGACAATGTCTTGTTTGGGACCGATTCCGGGACCACATTCATGGTATCATTTGACCAATTTTACTATACATTCAGTCCTGGAGTGGCAGACTTGGAGAGGCAGAGTCCCATATTCAAGGAAATTGTAAAAATTGCAATCACGCCGATGCTGTCAACTCTGTCAATACTCAACTATGTGAATATTGACTCTGAATATGAAATGCTAGGGTTTGGAATTGGGATTATCATTCTAAACGCAGGAATTTATCTTGTCATTCCGGCAATAATTATTGTAAAATTAAGGCAAAAATTATGCAGGTGAATCTGGCAAAGATCTTAAAAGACGATTCTCTGCCAAGTTTGGCCTTCGGGTCTCACATCGAACTCTTTTTAAGATCATCCTATGTTAGGAAGTTATGACAGATAGCCCGCATTTTTTTATGCGGGAGTTTTCCAATGAAGAACTATCGCGCCTGCTTTCTGACAAGGTCAAGGAACTGCAAGTATCAAAAACCCAGGTCGAAGACATGAACGCAAAATTGCAGGATACCGTCTCAAGGCTTGAAGAGACCCAGCAGGAGCTGAATTTGCAAAAAGAACAGCTGCAAGAACAGGTAAGGATCAAATCACAGGAACTGCTCAAGGCGGAAAAATTAACTGTAATAGGGGAATTTTCAGCAAGAATTTCCCATGATCTTAGAAACCCACTCTCCGTAATCAGCAACATTTGTGATATCATAACACTGCAATATTCAAAAACGGATCCAAAACTTGCAGATTATGTGGGAAAAATCGAAAAGTCTGCCCAGCGCATACACAATCAAATAAACGATATTCTTGATTTTGTAAGGATGACCCCGCTTGACAAAGAGGTGAACTCGTTAAAAGAAATACTTGCAAAGTCTGTTAGCGAGGCACAAATCCCAAAAGACATCACAATAAACCTTCCAGACAATGATCATTCCATCATGTGCGTTGGAGAAAAAATACAGACAGTCTTTACAAATATCATACTAAACAGCATCCAGGCCATGGATGAAAAGGGAGCCGTTTCAATTGAAATCATTCCGCACGAAAAATCTGTGGATATAAAATTCACGGATTCTGGGCCTGGCATACCGGAACACGCATTGCCGCAAATCTTTGAGCCGCTTTTCACTACGAAATCGACAGGCACGGGACTTGGTCTTTCAAGCTGCAAGAATATAGTAGAATCCCACGGAGGTACCATTTCGGTCAGGAATAACCCTACTACGTTTCTTGTAGAACTTCCAAAATAATTCCCAATTCAAATTCTATTTGGAATTATGGGAAAACCTGTTTAATTCACTTTTAGACTGACTTTCTGGCAAGTTTGATGAAGATAAGAAAAAAGAAAGATGATGAAGACTAGATAGATTGTCTGAGATGACATTCTATCCCAGTTTCATCATTTTTCCAATTTCTTGTACAGAATGCCTCCGGAAACTAGTTTACAGACAAGATTGTCTCCTTTCTGTAATTCTAGCTTCACTATTACTCTAGATGGTATTGCAACCCATGATCTATACACGTCGACTCCTTTGTACGTATAGGCCTTGATTCGCTGCACCTTGAGCGGTTTGTTTGGTGTGGATTTTCTCATACAAACAAAGTTTGCAATCTATTTAAGGGCATAAAATCATGATCAGGAATTTAAAATTAGATATCTGAGCCATGGGCATAATTCGAATAAAAAAATTACCGGTCAGTGCTCTTTAAACCAATTTAATAGTATGACCAAGTGCTAGTTGTTCTGTGAAATCCAAAGTCTTTTTGTTGACCATTAGTTCCAACGACTGAAGTTCCGTGATACACAAACAATCGTGTACTTCTAGACTAAACTTTTGCAAAGAATTTTGATGTGGATAGAGATATCTAAGAAACAAACTCTATGTGTAATTCAATTACAAACTCTTGGTAAATATTCAACTTTTGAGATAGAATTCATTTTTTCCAATGCTTTGATAATTGATGAATTCTCATCTGCTTGAAAAGATCCATGTAATGAGATGAATAAAATATTTTCATCAGAATAAGATATGATAATTGGCTGCCACAATATCAATTCAGAAAATTTCTTTATTTCATTTCTCATGATCTTAATAATTGTGGAATTGTTGGGCTTTGTATTATCGTATTTTATTGACCATGCATTTCCACAACTAAAATCTGGTCCATGTGACAACTCTTTGTTCTTTACTATTCCCCAATACCTGTCCATTAGCTTTTCAGCAGTTTTGGGCTTTACACATGCGACAGTGTTTTCTGACAGTTTTAGAAGAGGAATTGTTTCATTAAAACAAACTATGTCAAACATTCGTATTCCAACCTCCAGTTGTTTTCTGGGCGAAATTTTTTCATTTATGGCTTGTTCTAGTTTTACTTTATATTTTTGGATCTCTAATTCATCGTATTTCGGTACTGCATTGATCAAGGGCCCAAATTGGATAATTACTGATATACACAATATGATTAGAATTGTGACCATACATCTCATTTTAATAAAAGATAGTTTTTCTTTATTCATCATATTATTCATATATTGTACCTGATTTTTAAAATTAAACATTTAGTACTCTGAAATAAACAGCAAAAAGATTCTAAGATCTCACAAAAAAAGAGGAGGGGTTTAATACCAGCTTCTTCTGGTTTCTAGCGTATCGTCGTGTGCAGGTCTCCAGTTTTTAATGAAGTTTGAGCATAACAGATTGTTTGGAGTGAGCATTATGCTTGGTTCGAAGTTACATGAGGAGTCATGATTGAATCCATAGGTATGGGTTATTTCGTGCATGATTACTCGGGTTAGATCACCTGAAGACGGAGCATCTTGCACAACAATGGCAGGATGAGTGCCTCCACTTCCTGGAACATTTGCGCATCCATCAGCATCTGAAATTGATTGCCTAGTAAATGCGATCAGAATGTCAGCACCGTTGTACGTACCGCTATTCCATCCTGATTCAGATCTCACTTCCGGATGCAGATAATTTGTTGGATCGGGCGGGTTAGGACCACCACAGCCAAGAGCGTTGTTATTTGAACTCCACGCGTAGAAGTTGGTTGCAGAAATTACTACAAAATCTATTCCATGTTCGGTTAAAAACCACGGTTCTGCCATATTCAGTTTGTTAATGGCAGTACTCTGCCAACTGGTTCCATACTGAGTTCTGAACTCTTCATCGGCCGCGATTTTGAAAACTACATCTGGAAGAGGGGTCGGTCTGCTAACAAGGTTATGGTTTACACCAGATTGCCCATTACCATTCACATTGCTAACTCTGCCGTGGGTTGCAGTTGATTTCATGCCATCTACAGAGTATGTTTGGCCATTAGTTACCGTCATAGACCAAGTTCCTCCCGTTCCACTAGTGGTAACTTGATAACCGATTGCAGGATCAGTATTCACAGATTCTGCGGTAATCTTGACAGCGCTTGTTCCAACACCGTCTATTTTGGCTGTTCCTGATATAGTACCTGCTTCAGCTGCTTTGATGTTATCACTCAAAACAACAGATGTAACGATTAACGCAAAGATACAAAGGATTAGTTTTTGCATTTTATTTACCACCCGCGGATTCAAAATATGGTCCAAAGTATCTGATGTCGTATTTTGCTACTTCGCCGTTGTCTTTATCTACATCAAAATTGTGCTTTCCGCCTTTCATCAATTGTTTTAGATCATTCGCAGTTTCTTCGTCTACTTCGGTCCATCTAAACTCCTCATCAAATACTTTCTTTAGCTTGGGTTTTGATTTCACATCAACTTTCTCAAATGGATCATCGATGTCAAATAACCTGTATGCTTTAACGTATGATGATGTAGGAGAAGTAACTGGGTTTTCATAGAATTCTATCTGGAAATATTTTGTGATTCCATTCACTTCAAGTCCAAAATCATAGATTCCGTCTTTTGTGATGTCAAAATACTCTTTCAGATATTTCTCGTCTATCGGCATTTCTCTTTTTTCAATCACCTCTACAATCCAAGATTGCTTTACACTATCAATCACATGGTATTTTTCTGGCTGTATTGCCAATGGATATGATACAAGAAACGCCATTCCTTGTCTTGGAAGGTCTCTTGGATGGATTGCGTTTTTTGGCGATAGTTCTTCGACTGGTCCAGAATCAGCACTCTTTGCGGTGTTGACTGTTGGAGTCAACGCGGTGAATGCAAAAAATCCTGCCGTGCCAACTACTGCCAAAACAGCTACTGTGCACAAGATGTTTTTTGTACTTAATGTTCTCAATGTCATTGTTACCTCCTACCTTCCCACTAACTAATAAGGCGAACTTATACCGCATAGCTATTCAAAATAGCTATTTGGAGTGAGTAATTCTTAAATAGGCATTACTTTTTGCCAAACAAATCAATAAATTTACAAAAGATTTCACTCGTGTTTTCTAAATCAAGGCCAACGGTTTGCCTTTTTTGAAATCAATGCGGTCGTAAAGCAGTGATATCTGTCTAAACAATCTCCATCCAGTTTCGGTTGGATAGTATGATTTGTCGCCTTTATCGTATTGCAGATACCCATCCTTTTCTAGCCAATCCAGATATTTTTTAAGTGAGGGCCAAGTGGTTCTTGAGAAAAAGTGAATCTGTGTTATTTTTAGATAAGATTTTTCATAAAATGCATTTGCGATACGTACAAGAACCTTTGGATCAGGCTGGAAATTACCATTTACGCTAACCACATTATCTGAAAAATGGGATTTTTTTTCTGGCTTTTCCAAAATCGGTAACATGGATACAGAAAATCAACCCATAAAACGATTGTGTATGATTCTTCTATCTACATACGATATACTAGGACTAACAGGACTAACTCCGTAAGGTACGAATCTCCTGTAAAATCACTCGTCAGATTAGTACATGCTTTTAAGTTTTGATTCAATTTGAATTGTACCTATGGTTGACTCTAGATATGGAGTGATCCATAATCCAAAAAAACTTAATTTGTTGCATGTCATAACTGGTACATGGCAGGAAAGTCATTAGGGTCAATGCCATCATGGTTGGTCCCTGCCAGGCTAATTTGGCCGTTATTTGCCAATCATGGTGTAGACCTTTTAGATTAACCGATTTTGTTCACACCATAAAATCAATTTAATGAAAAATGTTTAGGATCACCTAATACGAGTATGTCAATGGACAGCAAGAAAATCCTCGCTAGGATACACTCAGAATCATTCCTTTTCGGTATTTTGTATCTGATTGGCTTGTTTTCTTTGTATAATGACGACATCTCAAAACGAGGTAGGCCGTACGTCTATCCTACAACGGTAATTCTTCGTTGTTTTGTGGTACGAATATGGCTGAGAATACCATCAAACAATGCTCTACACTATTACTTTTCAGTCAACACAAAACACGGCAAGACGATGAGTGCATGCGGCCTGCACTGTATCCCAGACAGGAGAACATTTGACAGGCGATTCAAGATCATTCCAGTACAAAACATCATAACATCGATGGGATTGCTATTCATTAAACAGGGATTTGTAGAAGACGGTGTTGCAGCTGTTG
>JACRJT010000024.1 GCA_016215465.1 Nitrososphaerota archaeon
AACACAAGAAAATTTAACTCAATTCATGATAATCAAACAAGAAAATTGTCCGGTGTTTTATTAACACAAAATTATACTCGTTCTTATGCAAGCAAAGGAATTAACAAAAAAGCCGATCGGAATACTAAAACATTCTGCAATATCTGACGTCATCAAAAAATTACTTGAAAATAACATAAGTAGGCTAGTTGTTCTTGATTCTGGAAATCCTATTGGAACAATTTCTCAAAAAGATGTTGGATTTTTCTTGTTTAACGACTCTACAAAATACGGTCTTGACAAGATACTGCTTTCTAGCATTATGAATAAAATAGAATACATTGATGGGAGCACGACGATTGAAAAATGCGCAAAAACGCTCATTGATAAAAAAATTAGCTCATTGTGCATTAAGGAAAACAACCAACTAGGCATTTTTACAAAGACTGATCTTGCAATGTATTACTCAAAAAACTATTCGAAAAGACACAAAGTAATTGATTTTATGACCCCTGACTATGTATCGACTCATAACGCAACTCCACTTTTCAAGGTGGTAAGAAAAATGCTTGAGCACAAAATCTCAAGAATAATTACTAAAAGCCAAAATGAGCAACCTGAAGGCATACTCTCCTTTAAAGACCTATTCAGAATATCTCTGGAATTGGGCAGTGAAGAAGATGATGAAGGATTCACATTGTCAGATCAGATAAGGAGAGGATTTTTGTCAGAAAATGGTTTTGGAAGCATATCTTTGGCAAAAGACGTAATGTCTAAAGAAATCCTTACTGTAAAGTTCAACGAGGATCTCTCGACTGCTTGCAAAATCATGCTAGATAACAATGTGAGTGGCCTTGCAGTGCTTGATGGAAACGACGGTTTTACTGGCATGATTAGCAAAACCGACATTACAAGAGCATTATCTTCTATGAATTGAAATAAACACAAACATCACGCCTAAAACATATTTTATTCAATTAATTGGAACAAAAAATCAGAACTGATAATTTTCTTACTTGTATATTAAGAAATTATGTCTCTGGTATGTAATGCCAGTCCATTGTCAATGTACGCAGTGTCATTGCACTGAACAAGTTTTTACTGATGACAAGGACGGCAAATATCTTTGTTCGAGTTGCAGGCTTGGAAAGCATGGTCACAAAGATTAGCCTCTAGTTTTGCATTAACAAACTTGTGATCTAGTTTTCTAAACCGAGATTTGTTATGGTTTGAACTTTTGGCAAATTAGACTTGAGAGAATACTGTCCTATTCGATTTGAATCTAATTAAATTCATTAAGGACTGAGTCTTTCTGGGTCGCGTGGATACAGAACAACCTCTCTGACGTTGTCTGTTCCGATTATTACTGTCATTAGTCTGTCAAGACCCATTCCCCATCCAGAGTGTGGTGGCATGCCCCAGTCAAAGGCCCTTAGATGATCCTCAAAGTTTGCAGGATCTAATCCTTGCTCTGCAAGACGCGACTTTAACTTGCTAGGATCATGAAGCCTTGTTCCGCCTGATGATAATTCCAAATACCCGTACTGTAAATCAAACGACCTTGATAATTCCGGATTTTCGTCTTTTTCATGAATGTAAAACGGCTTTAGCTTCATCGGCCAGTCCATCAAAAAGAAAAACCCCGGATGGTTGTTGCCAACTATTTTCAAATGTGAATCAAGAAGATCCTCGCCAAACTGAATGGTAATCCCTTCTTTTGCCAATTCTCCTAGTACCTGTTGGTATGTTATT
This sequence comes from Nitrososphaerota archaeon, assembly GCA_016215465.1. Lineage (GTDB taxonomy): Archaea > Thermoproteota > Nitrososphaeria > Nitrososphaerales > Nitrosopumilaceae > Nitrosotenuis. The sequence continues at coordinate 1,732 of JACRJT010000024.1, forward strand.
CTCTCAAATGGCTGCTGCGGAACTTTTAGGTCGCGCTCCAAGATTTTTATCTCTTCAGCACAATTTTCCACAACATCTTTGAACACAGAAACAACAAGTGATTCTAAAACATCAATTACATCGGTGTAATCCATGAACGCAGCCTCAATATCTATGCTGGTGAATTCGCTCAGGTGTCTTCCGGTGTGGGATTTTTCGGCGCGATAAAATGACGCAATTTCGAACACTCGCTCAAGACCTATTGTCAACTGTTCTTTGTATAGTTGCGGGCTTTGGGCAAGGTATCCTTTTTTGCCAAAATATTCGAGTGAAAACAGATTTGCGCCACCCTCGCTCGCACTGCCGATTATTTTTGGCGTTGTTATCTCGATGAATCTTTTTTGGGAAAGAATTTTTCTCAAAGATGCCAAAACATGGTGCCTTATCTTAAAAATTGCCGCAACCCTCTGGTTTCTCAAGTCTAATGCCCTTGCATTTAGTCTGTTGTCGATGTTGCTCTCGAGCCTTCCAATTGGATCAATTGGGAGCGGGTGAACTGCCTTTGTTAAGATGTCAATTCCGTTTGCTTTTATTTCAAATTTAAAATCGCGAGCCTTTGTACTTTGAACTGTCCCATTCACCATGATGACACTCTGCCTTGTCAAATCCTCTGGAACACTTGTAGCGTCTTTAACAATTACCTGTGCAAGTCCGGTCACATCACGCACTGTGAGAAACGCAAGTTTTCCAAGCTTTCTGAGGTCTTCTACCCATCCGCCAATTACAACATCTTGTCCTTCCATACTTGTCGATATTTCATCAATATTGTGAGTTTTCTTGAATTTCATTTTCGCTGGCCATCCTCAAATTCTATTACTATGTCTAATTGGCGTACCTGTTTTACAATGTTTATGACCTTGTTTGTGTCAATTGGGAACTTTGCAGTCCACTTTCCAGATATGATTACCTTTGTCTTCTGAATCCCACCTGGGACCCAAACCACGTTTATTGACAAAATTCTTGTCGGAAAGAACAAATCCTCGATAAACTTCCTATCGTTTGATTCTGATTCTACAATCCAAATCTTGCCTGAAAACTCGTTTTGCAGCGTTCTGTAGAGCACTCTGCTCTGCCTGATGGTGTCAATATCTGCTTTTGATAAATATAGCACAAAATCATCTGATACCTCCCTGCATGAAAACAAGGAAAACTTGTCTATTTCCGAATTTGTCTTTGCAAGCTTTGCAAGCTTTATTGAGGCATCAACATCTGCTTTTGTCAGCTGGCCTGATTCGACCTTTGACTCGCACTGAGGGCACAGGATTGCATTTTTTGCATCAAAATTACATATTGGAACTTGCAAGTAAATCGGTTTCGCGATGAAACTAAAGTTAAATGTTCCTCTCTGCTATCTAGGCAAGGAGTGTGATCGTATGGCACAATTTTTGATAGTTGAAAACCTAAACACGCACTATGTCACGGAAAAAGGCAATGTGCACGCAGTAGATGATGTTAGTTTCAATTTAGAAGATGGTGAATCAATTGGAATTGCAGGAGAGAGCGCATGCGGTAAAAGCACGCTTGGATTGTCGATAATCAGAATGATCCCTGGAGGTAAAATAATCTCTGGCAGGATTTTGGCAGATGGAGATTCAATACTAGAATTATCCGAAGAGGAATTTGATAAAAAACAACGCTGGAAAAAGATCTCAATGGTGTTTCAGGGCGCAATGAACTCCCTTGATCCTGTATTTACCGTGTCTCAGCAGCTCTCCGATGTTCTAAAGCAGCATGATTTTGACGGGAATTATTCTGATATGATGAAGTGGGCAGTGCTATCTGTAGGTCTCAAAGAAGACGTCTTACAAAAATATCCGCACGAATTGAGCGGCGGAATGAAGCAGCGCATAGTTATTGCAATGGCATTGCTGTTAAGGCCAAAAATTATGATTGCAGATGAGCCGACGACTGCCTTAGACGTACTCGTTCAGGCACAAATTCTCAACTTGCTCAAAAGTCTAAAAAAAGACGGGATGTCAATCATGCTAATTTCTCATGACTTGTCGACGATTTCTGAGATTTGTGAAAAAGTTGGGATAATGTACGGGGGCAAAATGGTTGAATTTGGAACGGCGCATGAAATATTTGAGAAGCCAAAACACCCGTACACGCAAGCCCTGATTCAGTCCATTCCGCGATTACGTGGAACTGAAAAACCAAAATACATTCCGGGCAGTCCGCCAAATTTGCTTGATCCAAAACCTGGATGTCGATTCATTGATAGGTGTCCTCATGTGATGGAAAAATGTAAAAAAGATCCACCGAAATTTAAAACAGAATCCGGCTATGTGTTGTGCTGGCTTTACGAATAATTCCTTACCAGTGGAAGACATGAGTCAATAATCCTCAGCATTTCTGAACGGATTACCTTTTTGTCAATCGATACCCAAACTTTGTGTTTTTTTATTGCAAATGATATTGTCTGAACTTTTTTTCTTTCCTCCCAGACAAACTCGATTTGGCCCAAGCTTTTGTCAAATTCCCCCTCCATGCCCGTTTTAATCGCGATATGGGAAAACTGGCTAGTTGTACTTTTTGCATTCAAAAATGGCTTTAGCCCTTCTTTTCTTTTGTATGCAAGTAGTTTGCCGTTCTTTCCTATTACTCCAACAAATCTGATGTAGGGACTTATTGCTGAAATCTTGAAACAAATTTCCTGCAGTTCTTTTTTTGTCAATTGAATTTCTCTCTAAACTATGATATTTTAATATCGTGGTTTCATGATTTAATAGTCTAAATTAAATCGTCAGGATGTGGATATTTCCGCGATTTTTCCATTCGCTGATGAAATAGGCTACATTGGTCTTGCACTTGTAAGCTTTTTTGGCTCATTGATCCCGTTTGTGCCATTACCATCGTTTATCTTTCTGGCAACAATGGCTGCCGGCGACAAATTCAACATCCATTATTTGGTGTTGATTTCGGCAATAACTTCGACTGTTGCAAAACAAATCATATTTCTCATAAGCTACGGTGGAAGAAAAATAATGACTGATAAAACACGTGCCAGAATGAAACCCTTTGAAAGATTGGTAAAAAAATATGGTGCCGCCGCTGCATTTGTTGCCGCTGCAACCCCAATTCCAGATGATTTGATTTACGTTCCATTGGGGCTTGCAAGGTATAACCCATTACGATTTTTCATATCGACATTTGTTGGAAAAATTGTTCTAAGCTATGTGGTCGTGTTGATGTCTCATTACTTTGGCATGGCTTATGTCGAGCCAATTCTTGAAAATGTTCAAGACCCAATGGTGGTGTATGTTGGGTTTGCAGTTTTTGCCGCGATAATGACTGCTGCAATATTATTGCTGTTGAGGCTGAACTGGGAAAAAATTCTTGGGCGCTTTGCACCCTGGACTGTGAAAAATGACGACGAAAATTAGATTTTGATTTTAAAATTCCAAAGCTTTTCAGTTCCCCGCCTTATTCCAACTCGCGAATCTACGCTTATCTTTCCATTAATTTTGACTTCATCTGTAATGTATAGTTGTGATGACTTGACAAGGTCCTCACCGTAATGCATCTTTGTGATTCCAAGGGCGATCGTGAGTTTTGCAGGGCCGTTTGCAAGGTTTGAAACATTGTCTGTCTTTCTGTTTTGAATCATGATGTCAATTCCATCTTTTGGCTCTAGTGCTCTAATTAGAACTGCTCCTGCCTGAAAGTTTTTGCTCCTTGCTACTGCATTTACACAATAGTGCATTCCGTATGTAAAATAGACATATGCGTGACCCACTTCGCCAAACATTGCCTTGTTGCGCTCTGTCCTGCTTCTAAAAGCATGGCTCGCAGGATCATCACTATGTCTGTATGCCTCAGTTTCGGTTATTATTCCAGATACTGTCTTTTTCCCAATCTTGTGAACTAGTGTTTTTCCAAGCAAGTCCTTTGCGACTTCTACCGTATTCCGTGCGTAAAATTCCCTCGGGAGTCTCATTTTAGATGCTTTTGATTTCATCAAGGGCTTTTACTAAATTTTGTATATCCTTTTCTAGTATTGGTATGAGCTCCTGGTTGTATATTGTAGCTGCTGGATGAAAAGTCAAAAAGTAGACCCTGCCATCTTTTCTTATTATCTTCCCTCTGTTTTTTGTTATCTCTCCTTTCCCAAGAATTGAGTTGCTTGCCGTATTTCCCATAATGCAAATTATTTTTGGATTTACTAGTTTGATTTCATTATTCAGGTATTCTATACATGAATTGCGTTCTAGTTCCGTTGGAACGCGATTGTTAGGCGGTCTGCATTTTACGACGTTTGTTATGTATACTGATTCTCGTGACAATCCTGCCTTTTCTAGCATTTCTGAGAGTTTTTTTCCAGCAGAACCTACAAATGGCTCTCCTCTTAGATCCTCACTTCTACCTGGTGCTTCTCCTACGAAAATGATTTCTGCATTTTTATTTCCCTTTCCCGGCACCGCCTTTGTCCTCGTCTTGCACAGGTCGCACTTTGTGCAAGAAATGACTTGACTGTGAATGTTATCAAGTTCTATCATTTTATGCACCTACGCTTTTTACTGTGGCAATACCACGTATTGACGGACCGCCGTTTCCCATCATCATTTGCTGCATTGGATCCCCCTTACCACAATTAGTAATCGGTCTTACTGTAAAATCCTTACCACACGCATCGATTGAATTAAAAAACTCCGGCGCGGTTCCAACTACAATTACATCTCTTAAAAGATCTGTTACTTCGCCGTTTTCTATTTTGTTTGCATATTGGCACGATATGCTCCAGTTGTATCTCCGCATGTCTATTGACGGTATTTTCATGTTTGAGATGAGGTAACCATTTTTAACATCCTTTATCATTTCCTGCGGATCCCAACTGCCTTTTTCTATGCACGTGCACGCCATCCTGATTAGCGGCATAAACCGATATGACGTTGCACGCATGATCGCGTTTGGCGTTTTATTGAAAATGTTTGCAGTTTCACGGCTATGCATGTGGTCTACGAGATTGCCGTCCTTTACAAGCTGCTTTCTTTGTGATTTGGTGCCCTCATCATCATATTCGTACCAACCGAGATTTCCTTCTATTGTGGGATCATCTATGACATTGAGATTTTTTGAGCCGATCTGCTCTCCGAGCATTCCTGACCACCACGCTCCTCCCGCCCATGCCATTTCTTTTCCCAAAACTCTGTCTGCTTCAGATGGGTGACCTAAAATCTCATGTGTCAAAAGCGCAACAAAGTCTGGATTCATCACGACTGTTGCTTTTTCTTCCTTTGCATGTCTTGCATCAAGCAACTTGACTGCCTTGTCTGACGTTTCTTTTGATATCAAAAATATGTCTGTGTCATCGGTGATTTTTTCTATGCCTCCTCTTCCGCCCTCCGTTGTGTTTATGGCCTGAGTCAATCCGTCCTGACACGCAATTGCCGTTAAATCCATTATGGTGTCAGAAAACTCTTGCATTATTTTTGCTCCCTCGCTGCTTACAAAATACTTTGACACTTTACTAGATGACGCACTCACAATACTTTTGATTATTTTTTTATTGTTTTGAATTATTTTGTCGCAGTCAAATGCAACCCTTTCTAGTGCATCCGGTGTGGCCTCTTTTTTTATTTTATATTTGATGTTTTTTATGACTGCTGGGATTTCTGCTAGGCTGACTGGGTTTTTCTTTTTTTGTGAATAATGTTTTGCAGCCTTTATGGCATAACTGATACCGTCGCTTATCTTGGAAATATCCGAAGTGGAGTAAAAGCCCCAAGCTCCATCGCACAACACCCTGATTCCGATTCCGGACTCGTGGCGAGTTATGGAGTGCTCAATTTGGCTGTTTTCGATGACAAATCCTTGTTTTTCAATGACTTCTGCTCTTGCATCACAATACGAGCAGCCCTGGCTTTGGGCAAACAGTATTGCTTTTTCAGCATGTTCTTTTAACACGTCATTTGCTGGATTGGAGTGTTCTTTTATGTTAATTGTTTCCAGAGATTACCGGCATTGTGTAAAAGAATTCGTCTTCAAAGCCGTCATCATTTTTGCCCTGCTTGCGCAAAGCGGTAAAATACTCGTTACAGTTTGCATAAAACTCGATGTTTTTTGCAGCATGTGACTCTTCCATGAATCTCAGTGAAAATTTTCCGTTATTTTATGGCATGTGAGCCAATTTAGCTTTCCAAGTTTGATTTCTTTGAGCAACTTAGATTGGCGTCTTGGTATCGTCTTTTGGCAAAGAAAATGTAACCTTTGTTCCGACACCTGGAGTGCTCTCCAGCGTAATTCTGCCCCCATGCGCCCCGACAATTCCCTTACAGATTGACAAGCCAAGGCCGCTTCCGCCCTTTTCCCTTGTAAGTGACGCATCAGCTTGATAGAACTTTGTGAAAAGTTTTGTCTGTTTTTCTGGTGGTATTCCAGTCCCGTTATCACTGACAGTGATTTTTACCTCGTTTGCATCTTCGGAAGAAGTGATCTTTATCGTGCCGACATCGGGCTTTACTGCCTTTAGGCTGTTTTTAATTAAGTTTGTCAAAACTTGAGTTATTCTGTCCGCATCATGTGCAATCATTATGTCTGGTTTTACCTCGCTTATCACCTTGATCCTACTTTCATCAATTTGTGGCTGCAGCGTTTGAATTGATTTTAAAACCGTATCTTGAATTGACGAGATCTCTTTTTTCATTCTTAGCTGCCCGAGTTCAAGTTTTTGAGCATCTAGCAAATCTGAAATAATCTGAAGTAAGGATGTGGCACTTGACTTTATTATTCCCATTCTCTCCTTTTGTTTGTCTGTGAGCGTGCCTAGGTGACCGCCAAGCAACATGTCTGCATATCCTTGAATTGGGACAAGCGGAGTCTTGAGCTCATGGGTAATCATTGTAAGAAATTCATCTTTTGCAACGCTCATTCTTCTTGCCTCTTCTTCTTTTATCCTGATGGTGTCTGACATTATGTTAAATGTAGATGCAAGCTCGCCAATCTCGTCACTTGAGTTGTATTTTATTTTCTCTCCGTAAATCCCCTCTTTTATGCGAGATAACGCGTTTGTGATTGTTTGAAGGGGCAATAATGATTTTCGAATTACGAACAACACAATTACGAAAATCACAATATCGACTCCAATTATTGCCTGTATTACTAATTGTCCCTCGTTTCTCTCACTGAGTCTGCTTTGGTTCCACATGTCTAGCATACTGTCAATTGAGTCTAGCAATGATTTTCTTTGCATGTTTAAACTTGCAAATGATTTGCTGAATTCATCAGAAAATAATGATTTTTTCTCAAGCGTTTTGACTCTTAATGACACTGCCTCCCACAACAAATCAATCTGATCTAGCGCCTTTGAATTCTCTCTTGGTATTGGAATTATCTCTTCTGCCTTTAGGCTAGTTCCTGATAAATCTAGATCAGTTAACGGCATCTGCAATAGGTTTCTAATTCCGACATCAAAAGCTAACCGTGCATCATGAAGGCTGTTTTTTGTGTCGTTTTCGCGTCCAATTGAGATTAGCACAGCGTTCTGCCCTATTGTCTTTGTAATCTCGTGTAATTCTTTTGCAATTTCTTTATGTCTGTTGTAGTCTCTGTTTAACCCTGTTAGGTCTTTTGTCAACGAATCTGTGGTGAGTATCATCTCTGTATTTTTGTCAAGTACATAGTTTAGCGCTGCCGTTGTTTCCGGATTGTGTACTGATGAAACCTGAATCTGTGACGCCTCTTTCTTGTATAACTCCCAGTTTTTCTTAACTATGTCATAATCTGAAATTATGTCGCTGGATAGCTGTGGTATGGCCTGACCTCTGATGGTTCCACCATTTTTTAAAGTATTGAGAACATTGTCAAAATCTCTTATTTCATTATCTAGCACCTTTCTATCATTTTCATTCCCGCCTGCGATCGAACTTGCAAGACTTGCAATTGTCTCTACTTTTGTTTTGAGGTCTCCTGCGCGAATAATTGCATATGATTCGTTAGAGGTAGTAATCTGTGTATTGTACAGGATAAACAAATTGAAAAGCGCTACAGCTACTAGGATTCCTATTAGTAAGTATGTTTTACTGATAATCTTCAATTTTAGTTATCTTCTCTTTCACAGAGTATAAAAATCTCCGATCAAATATCGTTAATGATTGTCAGAAGAATTTTTACGTGTTGCCAAAAAAGAAGTTTCAGACGATATTGTTGAAATCGGTAATTTGCTACAAACCTGTTCTGACGATTCTGATATTTCAAAAAATGCCGCCGAAATTGAAAAACATGCACACAAGCTAAAGGGATTGGCACCAATGATGGGACAAATTGAAATTGGAGATATTGCATCCGTACTTGATACACTGCTTAAACTGACAATCTCTGGAACTGTGCCTCCAGATCTTTTTCAAGCAATAAAGAAATCACACCAATTCATGTTTGATACCATCAATGATCGTGAATCCGATTATGCCTCACTAAAAAGTGAATTAGACAAAAAATACTCTGTATTTCTTAGCCGAAAATAGAAATTTTCATAAGTTATGTCGTTTGGCTGTTGATATGGCCAGAGTAATGATTGCGGATGACTCTGACGCAATTCGTTTTGTACTAAACGACATACTGACAATTGGAAATCACGACATAGTGGCAGAGGCAGTTAATGGCTCAGAAGCGGTGGAAAAATTTTCACAAACAAACCCTGATGTATTACTACTTGATCTTGCGATGCCAAAAAAAGACGGACTAACCGTAGTAAAGGAGATAATGGCAAAACATCCATCTGCAAGAATAATTCTAATCACTGCAAGTGACAATCAAAATGTAATCAGCGAATGTCTAAAGGCAGGAGCTTATGCGTTTATCTCAAAGCCGTTTGACTTTGATCATGTTCTGAAACTGATCAGCGAAGTTTCGCCAAAATAATTTTTATCTCAACCAAGAATATCCTTGGCTTGTTAATAATTTTGCATGTTCCAATGTGAATCTTTCATTGCATTTTAAACACAGATAATCTGTAGATATCTCTGAAAAGATTTCCTTGCATTCGTTACACGCATAAAAATTATCCTGTGTCCTATAGTCGACTCCAAATACCTTGATTATTTGGTGACATTTTGGGCATTTGTCGTCAACATACGATGATTCGGTAGAAACATTGCCGCATTTGTAGTGCTCGATGATCTTTTCTTGCTTAAAGTCAACCCCCTTACATTTTGGGCAGTGAAACATCTGTGCAACGCGAACGTAGTTGCACCTTGGGCAGGCGATTTCTTTTATTGTATTTATTTGAATTATTTTTTTGTCCGAAATAAGCTGTTTAATTAATGGCAGAATTTCCTCATCTGTTTTGCCCAAATATTGGGATAATCTCAAAAGACTAATCTGGGTTGTATTTGACATTAGATTTACTGTCTTAGTAAAAGTCTCTTCGTTTGATATGATGGCTTCCTCATTTTTTAGCGTTTCAATAATTTCCTTTATCTTCTCTAATCTGATTGGTTTTGCCAAGTATTGGTATGCTCCTTGGGCAATTACATCCTTGATCGATTCTTCCGTTTTGTCTCGCGCCGTCTCGATTATCACTTTGACATCCGGTCTTATGTTTAGCAACTGCGACATAATCGAAAACGCATTCATGTCCGGCAAATTGTAATCAAGAAAAACAAGCGGCACTGTGCCTGATTTGATAATATCTTTAAATGCCTCGATACCCGTTTTTCCGTTTTGACAGCTATGTATTTTTTTAAAACCCAGTTTGGTTAGAAATTCTTTGAGCAGAATACCGACTGCTGGACTGTCTTCTATGATTAAGATCTCTTTATCTTCCAACTCTGGCACACGCCATCTTTTCATATCTGGTATGAAAAGTTTAGTTTATCTTCGAGTTATGATTAAAAGCCCCGTGGTGACCTTTGAATCATGTCAAAAATAGTAATTGATACTAGCGTGATTGTTAGTGGCCACATTACAAGGCAAATTGAATCAAAAAACCTTCAGAATGTTGAGATAATCATACCTGTCGCAGGATTGGACGAATTACAGTCTCAGGCGTCCCAGGGAAAAGAACAGGGCTTTATCGGCCTTGAGGAAATAAAGAAAATTCAAAAACTATGTCAGGAAAATAACATTCCAGTCCAGTTTGTAGGGCAAAGGCCAAGCCTTGATGATGTCAGGCTTGCAAAACGCGGACGAATCGACGCAATAATAAAAGACGTTGCAAAGCAAAATAACGCAATACTGTATACTGCAGATTACGTGCAGGGACTTGCTGCTGAGGCCGAAGGGATTATTGTAAACTATCAGAAATCAGAAAAACTAACAGCCCCTTTGGAATTTTTGAGATTCTTTGATCAAACCACAATGAGTGTTCACCTAAAGGACCAAAATGCACCCCTTGCAAAAAGAGGAAAACCTGGCAATTTCGAACTAGTCAAAATTGAAGATAACTTATTAGATAAAGACTATCTTGAGCTTATCACAACACAAATACTTGAGACATCAAAAATCTCAAACGCCGGAACCATTGAGATATCAAAGCCGGGGGCTTTAGTTGTACAGTATGGAGAATATAGAATTGCGATCACGCATCCCCCATTTTCAGAATCATACGAAATTACAATTGTTCATCCAATCACGAAAATGTCCCTTGATCAGTATGGGATGTCAAAAAAGTTAATGAGCAGGTTCTCAGAAAAAGCAGAAGGGATTCTAATTTCGGGGCCTCCTGGCTCTGGGAAAAGCACCCTTGCATCAAGTCTTGCAAATTTCTATGCGTCGCTTGGGAATATTGTAAAAACATTCGAATCACCGCGTGACTTGCAGGTGGACAAAGGAGTCACCCAATATACAAAACTCGATGGCAAATTTGAGAACTCGGCTGACATCTTGCTGCTTGTGCGACCCGATTATACTGTGTTTGATGAGGTGAGGCAGCGTGATGATTTTAGAGTATTTGCAGATCTGAGGCTTGCCGGAGTTGGTATGATTGGCGTGGTACACGCAAACATGCCCCTTGACGCAGTTCAGAGATTCATCGGGAAAATAGAGCTAGGTATGATTCCAAGCGTAATTGACACTGTCGTTTTTGTAAAAGATGGTTATATCTCCAAAGTTTATGATCTTGATCTTAAAGTCAAAGTGCCATCTGGAATGGTGGAACAAGACTTGGCAAGGCCTGTAATAGAAATTCGTGATTTCGAAACAGGTACATTAGAATATGAAATCTACACCTTTGGCGAAGAAAATGTGATTGTACCAGTATCAAAACAAGAAGCAAAATCTGGAATTTACAAATTGGCAGAAGAAAAAATCCGAGAGACAATTCGAAGATTTGATACCAATCCTGAAATTGAGATACTGTCTGATAGCAGCATTCGAGTCCGAGTGAGGAAGGACTCTATGCCTTCTATAATTGGAAAAGGCGGCTCTACTATTAGCGATCTTGAAAAAATACTGCACGTTCACATTAATGTGGAACCAAAAGAATCCGAAGACTCTTTGGGTTCGTATTCAAGTCAACAAGGTCGGGGCTCAACCCAGTTTGATTTTTCTGAGTCCACAAACTCGCTACTGTTTCAGGTAGATAAGAAAAACAATGGCTTGTTTGCAGATATTTATGTAAAAGGGGATTATGTTACCACTGCCCGGGTGGCAAGACACGGAAAAATAAAAATTTCAAAACGCTCAGATGTAGGAAGGCGGTTGATGAGGTCTGCCTTTTCAAAAAATGACATCGAGATACTTCTCAAAGACTCTTAAAACTTTCAAGGAATTTCTGGTTTGATTTCAGATGGGTGATGAATTTTCGTAACTGTTTAATTGTTTTAGGATTTAGGTGGTGCTCAATTCCCTCGACGTCTTGGTTTGCAGTCTCGTGCTCTATTCCGAGTATTTCAAAAAACTCCAATAATATGCTGTGCTTTTGTCTTACCATGTCTGCCACGTTTTTTCCTTTTGCAGTGAGTTTGACTCCTTGATATTTTTCATAGTTCAGAAAGCCACCTTCGTCTAGTCTGTGGAGCATCTTTGTGACGCTTGGGGCACTCACATTTAGGTATCTTGACACGTCAAGGGTTGTGGCATATCCTTTCATTTCGACTAGTTCTGAGATAACCTCAAGATAATCTTCTATTCTTGCTGATTTTGGCTTGGCTGATTCGTGGGCAGCCTTTATGGATTCAAGCCTGATTTCGTCCTTTTTCTTCAAATTGGTTTGTAAGTGGATGCGTGTCTTATAATCTAGTCTGTATGTCTGGATGGTTCTTTGTTATTTGATCTTGACTTGCATGTAACTAATCTTCTGGTTTTGCACTTAACTAACAATATCAAAAGTGATACTCGGCATGGATGAGTATCGGGAGCAATTGCGCAAGTTAAAACTGGCATCCGAATCTGTAAAAAGACGCTCTAGCATTTATTCACAAATATCTGAAATCGATGACAAGCGCAACGCAAAATCTCTGTCTGCCTTGCGTAATGCACCTGACCCTGGAGGCAAAATACAAAAGATTGGCTTTATCGTGTTCTGGATTCCAGAGCCAACTGGTATAACAAATGCAATCGGGGCCCCGATGATACTTGCAGGCAAATATCTTGAGAAAAAATACAATGGCTCAACGCTGTCTGACATAGGAAAAACTACAAAAAACAACGCTTCTGCGATTTCAAGCTTTAAGGATGCCGTATTTTAGATTACACTTGGTTTTTAATACCTGCTAATTTTTTATTCTCAGTGGCAACACGTACCCAAATTTTGATACCGATAGGAATTGCAGCAATAATAATTGGTGCAGCTGGACTCGTTTCAATTCCAAAGGACGTCAAACTTGAGCAAACCAAATTCCCAATGGGGATTGTAAAGATTGATGATATTTTACTGCAGGTCCAAATTGCTGATACGCGACCGTTGCAGACTCGCGGTCTAATGTTCCAAGAAAAACTACCATATGATCAGGGGATGCTATTTGTTTTTGATGATGAAACAGTACGTTCCATGTGGATGCTAAATATGCAATTTGCATTAGACGTTATCTGGCTTGATGCAAGCGGCAATGTGGTTTACATACAAAAGGACGCACAACCTTGCAAATCTGCAATTGAAACTGCGACCTGCACGTTTACAAATGGAAATAATGCGAAATATGTTCTTGAAGTGACTTCTGGTTTTGTAGACAAATATAACATTACAGAAAATTCGAAGTTGGAAATAATTTCAATTTGATTTGTTGGAAAGGCTTATCTGTAGAATACAGTGTCAACAAAAAATGAACAAAAAGATCCTTTATGCCGGAATTATAATTGCAATAGCAATAATATCTGTTTTAGTTGTATCGTTTGGTACCAAAACACCACCTCCAAGTGTTTCTACCTCACAATATCTTGAGCATAATCTCATTTTAAAGCAAAAACTATCTGAGACTGAAATATCCATGTCGTCTCCTATTCAATTACGGACAACTGATGACATCAAACAATACTGTTCTTTTTTTGCAGATGGTGAAAAACAGAAACTTGTTGAGTATTGCACCTCGACAGAGTTAAAAGACAAGGATGGTAATTTTCTTGGAAACATCCACATGGTGGGACTAAAGGACGTCCCACAAATGGTTCTAGTGTTAATACAAACTGATTCATCCATGTCGCAAATTGATTCTGTCAAAAAAATCTTTGATGTAGCAGTCCAGGAACTTGTTTGCAAATGTTGGGCTGATGTAAAACCTGATAATTTTGAAAACATCAATGACTGGGTTGATGGCATGCGCAGTTTTCACGCCTCAGACACTCAGACACACAGCAAATCAAAACAGATAGTCTTGGAAAGAAAAACATTGCAACTTGAGCTTACAACAAATAATGAAGGCTACCTCTGGCAACTCTATATCTATAACTAGTGTCTGTCTGTTTTGTACAAACAGGCTGTTAATAGCTGCCTTTAGGCATGATTTGGGGGGTTTGGATGTGATGATACTGTGAGCACTGGGGAGGATATTTCGTACGATGCGTTGTTGGACAAAATAAAGAAATTAGAACTAGAAAAACAAAAACTCGAACAAGAAAACAAGTCTCAGCATCAAATGATTATTGGTCTGGAGCGAAAGATGGTGAAATTAGATGAAATAACGCAACAACGTGATTGGCTCTTAGATACGTTAACAAAAAAGATAAGTGATCTGAGCCGTTTTCAAACTGATCTTTTCAGGGCAGAAAGATTTTCAACAATTGGCGAAATGTCTGCAAGACTTGCACACGATATGCGCAATCCTTTGGCAATAATAAAAAATACCATCGAAGTAGTCAAACTAAAACATTCATCTAAAATTCCAAATGATCTTATGGGTATGTTTAGTGCCATTGATCAGGCTTCATCACGGATGGTATTTCAGCTAGACGAGGTATTAAATTTCGTTCGAACATCGCCCTTGGAATGTGATGAATACTCCTTGTCCGAAATACTTGATTCCTCAATTAATAAAATTGTTGTTCCAGATCTAATACAAATTAATCGTCCACAAAACGACGTGCGTCTTTTTTGCGATATGGAAAAAATCGAAGCTGTCTTTACAAACCTGTTGATGAATGCAATTCAAGCCATGGAAAATTCAGGCCAAATCACGGTACGCTTTTCTCAAAATGATAATGTTGTTACCTTTGAAGTTGAGGATTCTGGACCTGGAATTCAGGAAAATATCCTTGATAAAATATTTGAGCCGTTATTTACGACAAAATCCTATGGGACTGGGCTTGGACTGCCTACTGTAAAAACAATCATCCAGCAGCACAGCGGTACAATTGAGGTGAAAAATACCCCGACTGTATTTTCAATCTTTATTCCAAAAACATTAGAATTCTAAACTCAAGGCAAGATTCAATAGCAAATCAAGTGTTATGTGAAAAATGTTTGAAAATCTATGGCTACTCCCGCTTGGTTTTGTGGCTGGGGTTTTGGGCTCTATAATTGGCCTTGGAGGAGGAATAGTAGTAGTGCCCGTATTGACAATTCTTGGATTTTCTCATACTGTTGCTTCGAGCAGTAGTCTTTTTGCTGCGTTTAGTAATTCGGTGGCATCTTCCGTATCGTATGCCAAGCAAAAAAGAATCGAGTACAAACTGGGCCTCAAACTTGGGCTAATGTCGATTCCCGGAACA
Organism: Nitrososphaerota archaeon; assembly: GCA_016215465.1. Lineage (GTDB taxonomy): Archaea > Thermoproteota > Nitrososphaeria > Nitrososphaerales > Nitrosopumilaceae > Nitrosotenuis. The sequence continues at coordinate 16,852 of JACRJT010000024.1, forward strand.
ATCTTGGGGGCATTCATATCTTCTGAGGCGTCACCTTCAATGTTCAAAATACTATTTGGAATAGTGCTGATTGCATCATGCCTGTATCTTTTTTTGAAAAGAAACATGGAATCCAAATCTGCAAACGTGACAGCGAAAATACTGGCAATTTCCTCTGGAATAAGCTTCTTTGCTGGAGTGCTGTCTAGCTTTTTTGGAATTGGTGGGGGAATTATTTTTGTCCCCCTCATGATACTTGGAATTGGGATTTCGGTAAAACACGCAACTGCCACATCTCAACTAATCCTGATGTTTTCCTCGGCATCTGGGATGATTGCGCACTCTTTGCTTGGTCATGCCGATTTTTCATATGCCCTACTGCTTGGAATTGGAGCGTTTGCTGGAGGGCTAGTTGGTGCAAGGATATCTGTAGATCTCAAGGAAAATAGCATCCGAATTATGATCTGCGTGGTAATACTCGCTGCAGCAATCAAACTATTCATTGACGCAATTGAGTCATAACTGTTAGAACCAATTAAAAATATAACACGGTCTGATTCATACCGAGCATGGTAAAATTTGATGGAATCCGAATGCAGGAACTAGTTTCAGTACAAGATCCAGATAAGGACGGCGGAATCACACTAATATTTCAGGATAATCGATCCCTGCAAATCCGAGTCAAGGATGGAAAGCTAGAAACCATATCTGTTCCAGAATAACTTCATTTTGGCATCATCTGCACATATTTGGTAATTTTATTTTGGTGGCTCTTTTTTAATTCTGTACAAATTTTTCTTTGATATTACAACAACATCTCCGTTTTCCTTCTTTCCCTCAAAATCAATTGTTATCATGCCAAAGTCTTCATCCATGTCTTTTTTATCTGAGATTGTGAATTTTATCTTTAGGATCTCCTCTGTGTGCAAAGGCTTGAGGAATCGTGTGTTTCTATTTTCCCAGCTTGCATCCCCATCCATTCCGTACAGCAATATCATGTTGCCATAAATCTGACTCAGTCTGGTAAATTCTCCCTCCATTCTTGCAATGATTGCACGACCCGACACTATGGTGCTGTATTCGTCGTCATCGAAGATCGTGTTTTTGATTCTTGAAAACGCAAGATATGTCTCCAATTCTTTTTTTGAAAATGTGCAGGTGGAAAAGAATTCTTCCCCCACCTTGAGGTCTGCAAATTTCTTCATTATTCTCTTGTCTCATCGACACAGAACGTTACTTCGGATGAATTTCTTGCAGCATCTGTGACAAAGTAGTTTAGTGCCTGTGCGATTTTTTCATTGCTTGACTCTTTTCCCTCAATACTTCCTGGTAGAACCAAAAATGACCTGATTTTTGATTTTAACACATCACTAAACTCCTGATTTATCGTAGTAGTAAAGGGTCTGAGTGCGCCTCTGAATACTTCGACTCGGGCTCTGTCCGCGCCTGATACCTTTGGACCCGTTGGCAAATCAGGACCTATTATAACTGCGGTTCCAAATCCATTCTTGTATAGCCTTGGATCTTTACTGCCTCCTGGGATGAACAATTCCAGTGTGGATTGCAACACTGTTGCGGGGGTGTTTATGAACTTGTCAACCAAATCGTCCCAATCTTTTCTTGATGATTCCGTTATCTTGAGATTTTGCGGAACACTGCCTGTGATGTGAATAATGGTGGATACTTTGCCCATGTTTTTTGCAGCGTTTAGCCACCTCTGCATCTCTTCAGGTTTTTTTAAATTCACAACATGTGAGTGGAATTTTGAACTGATCTGATCTTGGTATTCTTTTGGGGTGTTTTCTGAAATAAAACAGACTGCCTTGCCACCGTTTTTCTCCACATGCTGGCCCAAAAACAGTACCCTATCTGCATCTGACTTGTCAGTAGCATCTATGGTAAAGACAAACACTTGTGAAGTAAAGTCTGGCTGATGAACCATTGGGGTATCCGATGCAATATGTGGCTTTACTGGATAGAATACTCTGTCACCTGGAATCACCTTACCGTTTAGCGTTTTTGCGATGTCGTCATCTGCCAAAGTGAGAACTGTCTGAGCTACCTGAGTCTGTGACAGGAACTGTCTATCTGCAATCATAAACGATGTGTTCTTTTGCACTTTTTCTGCAATTTCCTGTATCTTTGATAGTTGTTTTGTTAGGGTTTGGGAAATTTTTTCAACATCTCCGTTTTTTGCTTTTGCAACTGTCTGAGCTGCTTTTTTGATTCCGTCTTTTACTGTCTGCTCATTTTCGCCAAGTAGTCCGACAATCTCCTTGTTGGCAGAATCCACTTCTGACGGGCTAAGATCCTCAAAACCGCTAACCCGTAAAAATTCGGCAGCAGCTTTTGGATAAACTGTTTTGTAGATTCTGTCTGAGTGGACAGGTCCTGGGTTTGTTGCAATTGAGACTATTCCTTTCTCGGTTAGCTCCCACGACATTGCCTCCACAAGTCTGTTTTTTGCGCCCTGTGCTGCAGTGTATGGGCTTCGAAATCTGTATGGTCTTTGCTCAAACGGCCTTTCTTCTGTGAAAAATGTTGAAATCGTGATTATTTTCCCGCCCGGCTTCATTACCTTGAGTGCCTGAGATGATGTCCAGAATGTACCTGTCAGATGAATCGCAACTGCACTTTTGAATTCTTCTAGTGGCGCATTTGAAAAACAGGTTACTGGGCCTGAAACACCTGCATTGTTTATTACGATGTCTACTGTCACGTTTGTTTTTTTCAACTCTTCATACATTTGTGAAACGCCTGTCTCATCGCTCACGTCGACTCCTGGGAACAGCCAGACCTTTGCGTTACTACCTACTTTGGAAATTATCTCGTCAAGTATCTTTTTTGTCTCTTCAAGTGGCTCTTTACGTCTTCCTAGAATGATTATGCTTGCCCCGCTTTCTGCAAACAGTTTTGCGACCGTCTGGCCTATTCCGGTCCCACTGCCGGTAACTAGAACGACTTTATTTTGAAACTTTAACATGGATTTGCCAGTCTTTTTGTATTATTTATTTGGATCAATCTTCCTAGAGTATATTCCCTAAGGTGTGCCCTCACTTAAGCCGAACCATTGATCGATTTTCATTTCATAACTGTCGTTTTGAAGCAAACTCAAGCTTTTTTTGCCCGTCTTTCTAATGAATATCATTCATAGAATTGGCTAACTGCATGTGATGAGATCATGTCTCATCATGGCAGAAATTAGCATTTTACAATCTCTTTACTCAAGGCCCGTATTTTCTGCGATTTTAATTTCGAAACTTACCTTGATTAATTTTCGACTTTGGCGTTTTACAACAACTCACATCAATGTGTGAAAGGCCGTGAATTTTTACGAATAAAAACAGGCTCAGCACTGCTTAACGATTTGGATTAAAATTCAATTCGAATTGTGAACTAAATGGATTCTGACCCGCCAACAATGTCGTGTCATTTTGCATGGTCAAATCTTTTTATTTAATGCCAAAAATAAGCCGTAAATCAGTGCTTGCGGCCTTGGAGGGCATCCTGGAATGAATACATCAACTGGGACTATCTTGTCTATGCCTCCAGTTGTAGCGTACGTGTCTCCGAAAATACCTCCACTGCACGCACATGCGCCAACTGCAACGACAATTTTCGGATCTGGCATAGCATCATATGTTCTTTTTAAGGCAATTTCCATGTTTCTTGATGCGGGTCCAGTTACGAGTAAAACATCGGCATGACGTGGAGATGCAACAAAACTAATTCCAAACCTCTCGATGTCATAAATGGGGTTGTTCAGTGCGGTGATTTCTATTTCGCAGCCATTGCAAGAACCAGCGTCGATTTGACGGATGGCAAGTGAGCGACCAAATAATTTTTGAATCTTGTTCTTAAGATCATGGCCTATTTCCTCATATGGTTTATCTGAAATTGTTTTTTCTCCGGTTGAAATTTCTATCAGACTGTCTCTGTTTTTCACAGATCTAGCAAACTTGTTTTCAATATTGATAAATTCCGGAAACTTATCACTGCATTTTCCACATGTAATGCATTTTCCATGATCTACTGAAAATTGTCTCATTTGTGATTTTTCAAATGCTTTCGTGGGGCAAATATCTTCCAACATCTCTTTTGCATGTTGGGATGGTTCTGCCCTGAAAACAATTCTTCCTCGATAATACTGTGGAATTAAAATTTCAGATAAGGGATCTTTTTGAGTATAGATGCTATTGTCAAGAATGTCTCCTTTATGATTATTTTTGATTGGGTTATGGATTTTCATTAAAGATCATTTCCCGAATAAGAGAGATCCAAACTTTTGTTTACTAGTGGAAAATCTGCAACAATGTCGTTTAGAACTGCCTGTTCTATGGTGGGCCAATTACAAAATGAGGCTGTACGTACTTTGTATCTGTAAATTGAATTGTTTTCTCCCATCATTACCCAATGAAGTGTTTGCCCACGATGGGATTCACAGTATCCGAGTGCATGTCTATATGGTCTGAGATTTTCAATTACTTTGTGGTTTGATAAAGAATCGGCCCTGAGATCGTCCAAGGTTTCATGTATGAGTAATACAGAGTCTGAAATCTCTTCAACACGCAGATCGAACCTAGCCAAGGCGTCTCCATCTCTTTTTTGCAACTCAACTTCGTGTTGAATTTGCTTGTAGGGTGTCTTGAATTTATTTACATTCAAAAATGGATAGAAAGAATACGGATGATCTTTTCTGGTATCGATGTCAATTCCTACACAGCGTGCAGTAATCCCGACAGTCGCTAAATCCGAGGCATCTTTTCTTTGAATTGTTCCCGTGTTCTTTAATCTGTCAACGAATGATGATTTCTGTCTGAGCATTTCCAAGACTTGTTGAAAATCATAACTGACTTCACCTATTGTGTTTAGGATGGTATTTTTTTGTTCATCTGAGATGTCTGATCTGACACCGCCAATGATGTTTACGCCAAACAATATTCTGCTTCCGGCGATTTTTTCATTTAACTGCATCATCTTTTCCTTTAAAATGTTCAACCTTGACGCCCCAAAAGCAAATCCAGCATCAGTTGAAATCCCTGCCAATGTTCCAAGATGATTATACGTTCTTTCAAGCTCGGCACAGACCACTCTGATCTGTTCTGCTCTTTTTGGGATTTTTAGTTCTGAAATTTTTTCTACAGCTTGGCAGAAAGCCATTGAATTTGCCACCGATTCGTCTCCTGCTATTCGCTCTGACAACAATACTGCATCTTCAATTTTCATTTTTTCTGCGAGTTTTTCTATTCCTTTATGAGTATAGAATAGTTTAGTCTCCAAATTTATAATAATTTCCCCCATTGTACTGAATCTAAAGTGCCCTGGCTCAATTATCCCAGCATGCACTGGCCCAACCGGTATCTGAGTCACCTCATTTCCTTCCACTGTGAGAAACTGGTAATCATTTTCTGTATTTAGTGGAACTTTGTTGTTCAAGTCAAAATCTTTTCGTAATGGATGAATCTGATTATCCCAGTGCTCATGCAGAACAAGCGGTCTTACATCTGGATTCCCCTTTGGCAGTAATCCAAACATGTCTCTGATCTCTCTTTCATAAAGATATGCGGAAGAAATTTGTGATGCAATGCTTGGGAAAGATCCATTTTCTTGTATGTCTGCAGTTACAATCAAGAAAATGTCTTCATTTTTTCTTTCAAATATGTAGCGTAAAACAAATTTTTTGCCAATGCGTCGCTCGTCACTGCACACCATCATTACAAGTCTGGCATCAAGATTGCTGTGAATGAAGGTGCAGATGTCCGAAATGGAATTATTGTCATTTAGCAGTATGTGAATTTCATTTGAATTGCATGGTAGAATTTCCGATATTTTGGATTGAAACTGGTCGAGTATTTTCACGGTGAGATTATTTTGGTTTTCAGAATTCATAAAAATCACTAAACGTTGATGATCTTGTCTCCAAACATTTGTACGATGTTGCCTGTTAGCTGCCTAAGCGGCTCTGGAACATAAAAGCCCAGGATTATAGTCAATGCCGCAAGTATTGCCATTGGGACTATTGAGAGGATCCCGAGATCTCCTCGGCTGATTTGTTTCTTTGGACTCCCAAAGATCATACCAAGTGAGTGCTTCATAAAACTTGCAAAGATTACAAGAAGAAACGAGATTACGAGAAATATCGCCAAGTACTGACTGCTTGAAAAACCAGAACTCAAAATGAAAAATTCACTCATAAAGATGTTAAATGGCGGCAATCCCACTATTGACAATGTTCCAATCAAGACAAACATGCTGGTAAGGGGCATTGTCTTTATGACTCCTTTGATCTCCGAGATTGTTTTGGTTTCATATTTTTGGCTTATCGTTCCGCTTGCAAAAAACATCAGCGGCTTTGTAATTGCGTGATTGACAATGTGTAAAATTGCTCCGTAGATTCCAAACAAGCCTCCAAAGCCTATTGACAACGATACCAAACCCATGTGCTCGATGCTTGAAAACGCAAGCATTCGCTTTAGATCTTTTTGGAAATAAATCGAAGCCGCCGCAATGCCTACTGAGATAATCCCAATTATCATTAGCAGGGTATTCAAAAACCCATCCCCCAAAACCAAGTGTCCTATCAGGTAGAATCGAATAATCCCATAAATGGCGCAATTCAATAAAACTCCCGAGAGCAACGCACTGATTGGGGTGGGGGCCTCACTATGCGCATCCGGAAGCCAAGTATGCATCGGCGCTAGGCCTGCCTTCGTCCCTAGTCCTATCAATATGAAAATAAAACCAATTTTAACAATGTCTGGATCAAATAATTTCGCGTTTTTCATCATTACAGTCCAATTCATCTTGTCGTCATTGGAACCTGTAGGATCAGAAACGACATTTGCATAATAATACAGAACTATTCCAAAAAGTGCAAGCGACAGGCCGACTGTGGCCACTATCAGATACTTCCATGAAGCCTCGATGGCAGTTTCCTTGACATATAGCATAATCAACAACACTGAGACCAAAGTGGTTGCTTCAACTGCTACCCACAACAATCCCATGTTATTTGCAAGTGGTACGAGTATCATCGTGAGCGCAAACATGTTGAAGGCCTGATAGTATCGAAGAAGATGCCTGTCGTCCAAAATTCCATTATGATATTGTCTTCCCATGTAGTTGATTGAGTACAGGGCTGCCATGAACACGACACCTGAGATCAGGACAAGCAAGAGGACTCCAAGAGAGTCCACGTAAAATATTCCGTCGAATGCTTCTATGTGTTTGTTATCTAATACATTTCCAACTAGTGAAAATGATTGTATTAGAATCAGACCTGTGGCGACCACTGTTATTACCTCGATTCTTCTTTTTGATTTTAGTAAAGTCACCAGAACGCCGCCAACCATGGGACATAGTAGAATCATCATGATGTTCAGGTTGTAGCCTGCTAGAAAATCAGTCATTTTTACTCATCACGTAGTTTCTCCAAGTTAGCGACGCTCATGCTATCAAATGTGTAGTTTATCCTTTGCATCAAAATTGCAGAAATTATAACGCCGATGATGACATCGATGAAAATACCAACCTCGATGATTAGTGATATTCCATGTGTTAACGAAGTTGCAAACAAAAACAACCCGTTTTCCAAAATCAGCAGCCCAACCACTTGGTTGAGCGTTTTTTTCCTTACAATCATCACAAATATACCGATTAAAAACATCGATATTGATACAGGAAGAAACGCATTAACCACTTTGTCGAATTTGAATGGAAATTGTTCTGTTATAAAATATGAAAACACAACTAATAGTGCAGAAAGTATGACTGAAGATCTTATGCTGATGTATGGATCCGTCTCGATCTTATTTTTTATTGCAAGCCCGCCTGTAACGCGAAGAAAGACCTTTGGAATTACTATTGCCTTGATTACAAATGTGAGGATAGCAGCTATGTAGATCTCCCATATTCCTGTAACAAAAGCAATTATTGCCGTAACTCCTGCCAGTGCAATCGACTGGTATCTGTATGCATTTAGCCAATCCATGAATCCGCGCCTCGCAACAACCGCAAAGGTAGTGATCAGCAAAATCGCAGAACAAATTGCAAGTAAGTCAAATTGTGGCATCATGTCATTTTATCCAATATAGAAAATTGTTGTTCCTATCAAAGAACTCGCAATTGCAATGGCAATCAGATCTGGAATCCTAAACAGACGCCACTTGGCGACCCTGGTTTCAAGAAACGCAATCAGAATTCCAAACAATACTGCTTTTATCACAAACGAGATTAACCCCAATCCTAGTGTCAGTGCGGACACGTCGGATGATATTCCAAATGGGACAAAGATGTTGATCAAAAGTGCCAGCAGCGTTATCTGCTTAATTGATTTTGACCATTCAATAAGCGCCAAACTCTTGCCTGAATATTCCAGCACCATTGCCTCGTGAATCATTGTCAGTTCTAGGTGTGTGGCCGGGTTGTCAAATGGCAGCCTGCCTGTTTCCGCAAGAATTATGATGAATAATGATATTGCCGCAAAGATTGTAGTTGGAATAAGCAACGGCGATTGTGCTGCAGAATTGACAATTGTCGAGACGTCTGTTCCCCCATATACAATAGCTACTGAGAGCACCATGATGAATATGGCCGGCTCAACGATGGATGACATCATCATCTCTCTGCTGCTCCCGAGCCCTCCAAACACACTAGACACGTCAAGCCCAGCTAAAATAAGGAAAAATCTGGCAAGACCGTAAAGGCCCAATATCAAAAGAATGTCGCCGGCAATACCAAACGGAGAATATGCCATGACTACCGGTACAAACAGGGTAGCAGTTGTTATTGCAACGAAATTTATCCATGGATTTAGCCTGAATACCCAAGAGCTTTGCTCCGAAACCGTTTCGTCTTTTTTGATTAGCTTGATGATGTCATAGTATGGTTGAAAGATGCTTGCACCGACTCTTTTTTGGGTTCTAGCTTTGACTTTTTTCATTATTCCTGTGATTAATGGCGCAAATAACACGAGCAGGAATGCCTGAAGCACGCCTAATATGACACGTGTTGCATTAAAATCAGCAAACATTACGACCCAAACCTCGCAAAGATCAAGAGGAGCATCAGCGCAATCATTATGTACAAAAGGTAGGCGTTTACCTTGCCTGTTTGCATTCTGCGAATTTTTTCAAAGAACTTGATACAAAAAGACGTCGCTGGCAAATAAAACCAAAGTTCGAACACATCGATCGTTTTGGATTCCACACTTGACGATTTTTTTACAAATTTGTTGGACTGTGAATGTGGTTCTCTGTTTACTGTTAGGGTGGGCTTGTAGAGGAATTTGAAAATGGTTCTTATTGGCTGAGACAACGATGCTGCAGTATACTGGGTTTTTTGATCCAGTTTTCCAAATCCACAGTCCCATGTTTCGTAAATTTTTCTTTGCGGGTTCTTTCCTAAAATTCGTATGAATAAGTATGTGCCAATTGCAACTATTCCAAGAAGCATAATTATTGATAAAATCGAAAGATTTGCAAAACTTTCTCCAGATGTATTCTGTATTGAGATTGGATCAAACGGTCCTCTTTGGGGGGCTTGAATGTCAAATGCCAGAGAAATCAAATTAATTCCTATGAGTGGCAACACTCCTAAAGATATCGCAAATAATGCAAGCAGTGTCATTCCAGCTATCATGGTACGTGGTACCTCAAAGGCGTTTGATGCGCTGTCCGATCTTGGTCTTGAGAGAAAAGAAATTCCGAAAATTTTCACAGCAGTCACAGCAGCAACACCTGCAGTGAGCGCAACGGGCAGTATTACAATCCCTAGCAAAACTTTGAGGAGAACATCTGGTATTTGTGAAGACATCATTATGGCTTGCAGTGTGAGCCATTCGCTTACAAATCCATTAAATGGCGGCAGACCTGCAATCGACAAAGAGCCAATTAGAAATAGGACTGACGTATATGGCATTTTTTTAGCAAGCCCTCCTAGAAATTCCATGTTTTTAGTTTTGGTGCTAAATAGGATTGAGCCACTTCCCATAAACAAAAGACTCTTGAAAATTGCATGATTCAGGACGTGAAACATGCTTGCAGTTAATGCCAGTCCTGCTAGGGAAGCCAAATTGTACGCATTAAACACCATCGCAAGTCCAATCCCAACAAAGATTATTCCAATGTTTTCGATGCTGCTAAACGCTAATGCCTTTTTTATGTCGTTTTCCAAGACTGCATAAAGTACGCCAATCACAGATGATGCTGCCCCAATTAGCGTAATCAGAACTCCCCACCAAACATATTCTTGCGTTACGGTGTTAAAATCAAATGTTATTCTGATCAAACCGTAGATTGCAACCTTTAGCATCACCGCAGACATCAATGCTGATACATTAGAGGGTGCAACAGGATGTGCCTTTGGCAACCAATTGTGAAAGGGTACCATCCCTGCTTTTGTGCCGAACCCAATTAGGGCAAAAACAAACGAAGCGTTTTTGATTAAACTGTTGGAGTTTTCAAGATGTCTAAATGAATCAAAACTAAAACTTCCTGTCTGAACTGATGACAACAAAAATGAACCAAAAATAAACGCAGTTCCAAAATGGGTCATAGTAAGGTACAGCAATCCTGCCTTGAGATTCTCACTTTTTTCATGATCAAAGATCACCAAAAAGAACGACGTGAGTGACATTATTTCCCAAAAAACAAGGAATGAAAACACGTTGTTGGCTATGACTACCAAAAACATTGAGAGCAGAAATGTGTTGAACAAAAAGCCAAAACTTGTTTTCTTTTTGTGATATTCTTTTGCATATCCAATAGAATACATTGCAACTGCAAAAGATACTAGTCCTATCACTAAAATGAAAAATGCCGATATGTTGTCAACAAGAATGTCGAATCCAAAAAGATCAAAGGAACTGTTTGTAATTGTTATTTTTAGTGGATTTCCGAATAATACTCCCAATGATAGAATTATTTCAAACACGGCCGCCGTCATTGATGGCACAAAAATCAAAACACTAGATAGTTTTCCGTGCCGAGGAACAAAGCTTAGGGCTGATCCTGCCAGATATGAAACAACTATGAATTGCAAAATCGACGAATTTTCCAACATTTTAGCCACAAAACACGTCTTTATTGCAAGAGTATCAACTGGACAAAGTTAAAGACAATCTTTGATGGTCTCAAAACAGACTCCTTTCTTAGTCCAGACATGGTGCTAGTTTTTTGGCGTAGACACTTAAACTATTCGAGTAAAATCACGCTATTTCTTGTAATTCCAGAATTTACGGAAATTCATACAGGATATATTCAAGGGACGATCTCAGAAATGCGTTGAGAAACTCGAAAACAAAGAACGTCAAGACATACCTGACACATTTTCCAATCATGTCTTATACTGAGGCCGAAATTCTCTCAAAGGAAGTAACCTGGAAAATCATGGATAACATGCGACAGGCAGGTGCCAAGGGAATCACCGCTGAAGACATTATTAAAAAAGAAAATCTTTCACCAAGCGTGGTATATGCTGCATTAAAAGAGCTTTACAGATTACAATATGTTTTCTTGTATCCTAGAAGTAAAAAGGAAAAACATGATCGCAAAAAACGATTTGTTTGTGAAAGAGGAACATGGGGCAAGTATGGGATCGATAAAGAGTTTGATGCGACCTTAGGAGTGGAAGGATTATTGGATGTGGTTAATGAAGAAATTGACGAGCCGGTATTGAGGGTATTCAAGACAATTTATGATGAGTTTAGTAACAACAAGAAATTGCACAAGTTTTTGCCAACTAAACACACCAACATTTGTCCTAACTGCCTGCGGAGTCACGAGGCGATGGAGTTTTTTTATGCCATAATTTTGAGATCTATTGATCTGATGATAACCGAGTCAGAAGAATTCAATAAATTTCTAAAAGAACGCGGCTACGCATCAGATGATTTTCCAATAGTAGAAAAGGCTAGACTTTAGGTTCTGGAACGGAAGGTGCTGTAAAGTCTTGGACTGCTGATACTCAGTTATTATGCTCAGACAGACGACAACCTTACAGCGTTCGTTTCTTTGAGTTTTTCAGTGTTATGTTAGGAATTTCTCAAACATAGCTGAGTAGTTAATTCAGTCCTTCCTTACAGATATGCAAACTCACACCACTATGTCCGTAGATTTACTACAACTATACTAGTTCGTCTGAGGATTTAAGGTAATCATCATTCTTGGGAATCTGGACTGCTTAGAGTATGATAAGACTCAAACTCATATGTGTTACAAAGGTGCATTCTTGTGATATGGTGCAATCAAAAACCAAGTCTGCGCATCAAAAGAACAAGAACAACAAAACAAAACCTGACAATCTAAAGAAAAAAGAATACTTGGAGTCCTATGAAGAATTAAAAAAAATCAATATGGGAAATCAAGATGCGTAGGCAGAAAAACCGAAATGACATAAAATATTCCTGCTATTGCCTCGTCCAATTCCTGATATGTCGACCAGCTTATTTTCTTAAAAAGAAATAATTAGTTAGTTTGCATAATGAAGAGGACTCATGTCAAAGGAAGAAATCAAAAAATCAGTCAAAGACTTCTTGGACACACTTGAAAAAGAGGCTCTATTGTTGTCATCTATAGATAAAAATTCCTTGTTGCATCTCAAAGAAATTTTGGATTTTAAGGCAGAAGATCACCAAGTCCTAAACCAAATCTTGGACTCGTACAAAAAGGGAACCCTGCCCATCCCGCGTGACAACTTTAATGCTTTTTTCATTTTCTATGTTTTGGACAGCTTTATCTTTAATGTGGAATTCGCCCTAAAAATACTAAAGACTGTTCTAGACCCAGTAAAAATAATTGGAAAGTTCAATCCAAGGACGCCTTACGGATTCTTAATTGACCGGCTGGCAGATACAATGAGCCTAAGTACCATACAAAGAGACCGTCTCAAAGAATTGTTCTTTGTAGATCTGAGAAATGCAATAGCACATATGGACTTTGAAATGGATCATCACAGTTTTTCATACAAAAACAACAAAGATCAAAGCATAACGTATACGATAGAAAAATTGCCCGATCTGATGCTTGAATATAGGGAATTAGCGAATGCGCTTTTTGAATTTCTCAAGGCGCACACAGAAAAGGACTAATCTTCAATCTTAAACTAGTATAATGCGAATTTGTACTCCATTAATAATTTAAAGGCTGATGCACGACTCTAATCTTTATTTGTGGGTACAAAATCAGTATCAGCATGCACGATTCTGAATCTGATACCTTTGTACCGCATACATGGCCAGAAAAGGTCTCACACATGCTAAAAGAGATCGGAGTAGATTCGATCCCAAAAGAAAGGGGAACTGACTCTGTAGAAAGAGGCGACTATTATGGACGAAACTTTTCACAGGCCCCGCGAATGATTACAAACCAAGGATGCGTTGAACTAAAAAATTCTAATATTGATGTAATTCAGATAATTCAAAAAGGGTAAAAACATGCAAGACTCTACCATTTCATCTTGGGGTGCACAAGACAGATTTCAAGCTCATTTCATTGTTAAGGTAAATGTTGCAAGCCCTTCCAAGTATGTCGCGCGTACTACACTTAAAACGAAAGGGCATTTTGCTGCAAAAAAAGTAGACTCTGTTATCTGGGTTGGAGGAATGCTTGCAGATGAGCTTAACAAAGACACTTCACTAAATGATCTCATTGCAAAGCAAAGCGTAAAGGTTGCAACCATCTTTGTCGATCCGTCTGATAATGAAGTTCGAATATACAGTAAATGGGAAAACAACTATGATTTTAAAATAACAAAAGACATGTATGCAATTTACGACAAAATTGCCGAACACGTAAAGAAGATTTAGGCTCGCCACCAATCTAAAGCAAGGTAGTCTATTTTATCGCCGTGAGGTATTGCAAGTATAAAGTTTTTCTTCACACTTGTCGCTAGTCTTCCTGCAAGTACAACATCTGTTGAAGATATGGCGTCGTTTCTATTGTACACATGAACAAGATATGGGGCATGATCCACCCCTGGTCCCCTCTGATACACTGCGAAATCGCACCCAAATTTTATTCCGGGATTGACAATGTATTTCTTATCTCTGAACTCCTTGTAGACGAGATATTTTTTATCAAAATTATGATACTCTTTTCTGCAAATTTCGAGCATTTGATTTGAGGTCAGTTTCTTTTTTGAGTGGAAAATTGCGATTTTTGATTTTTCCTGCAAATAACATCCTTCGATTAGGTCTAAGATGAGTGGTACGTTGATTTCATCTGGTTTTGGTTTTGCCATGCCGATTGGCTTTCCATAATACGTATCAGTGAAAAGTTTGCGTGCATCGTTTGAATCCCATATGATGATCCTATTTTCTACAAGATCACCTTTCATGATGTGGGATAAACTGACAACATTAAAAATTATTGCAATTGGCTCTGCCAAATGAAAAATAATGAAGTTAGAGACTCAGTGCAAGTAAGATAAACGAGTCTGATACCTGCTGGCACTTGTCTGACATTTCCTCAATTCCCTGAATGACGTCTTTTACGAGCATCAGTTCTTTGATGTTTGTTATCTCTTCTAGTGCCTTGACTGTTGCCATGCGATATTTTTTGTCAATTTCGCGTTCGATTTTTTGGGTCTCTTGTGCAAGCTCAATTGCATTTGCAGCATTAGTGTTCAGGCCTCTGACTATCTCATTGAGTTTGTATACTTCGTCTACTACCAGTTCGATTAGCACTGAAATGTCGCCGTCTAATTTCGCGTTCTTTAGTGTTGCTGGCTTGATGTTTGATAATTTGAAAGCGATTCCTGTTATGTAGCCTGCAATTTCGTCCATCGTGTATGCTGTATTCAAAAGATTTTCCCTGTTCATAATCAGGCCTCCGACATCTGCTACTTCACGGGTGATCTTTCGTCGAAGGTTTTCGACTTCTTCTTCAATGCTTGAGATTTGTTCGTTTGCAGCTTTTACTCCTGCCTTGTCTTTTTTCATAAGTAGATCTGGCAGCGTTGCTAGTTCTCTTGCAGCATTTAGGATTCTGTTTATTTCGTCTTGTAAAACTGCGATTGCTTTTCGCTTTGCTTGGACCTCTAGCTCCCCACTATACATCCTTTTTTAGACTTGTCTTGGTATTAATTAATCTTGCACAGGTTCAAACTTCTGAAACATTTTGTGTCACTTTTTTCTGATTCTTGTAAAGTGTAACTACCTCCTGATCCGTCGAAGCATCCTCTGGTGCCTTTTCGTCTCTAATCTTGCCTGTGAACTTTGGAAATCTCAGCGCAAGTCCGCTTCCCTTCCGTATAATGTCTTTTGCACAGGTGTGTACGGGGCTTAGCGTTATCTCTGACGCTACTATCTCAACTACCAGTTCCGGCTCAAACCACACATCTGGTTCCATCCCACTTTCAATTCTTGGATTTTTCTTTAGGGTTACCTTGCTAGATAGAATCTGGTAGAACTGGTCTAGGTTCTCATCTGTAAACCCTGTGCCGACCTTGCAGATGCTCTCAAAGGTGTCTTTTTCTTGGTTGTATGTGGAAAGCAGTAACGTTCCATATCTTCCAGTCCTTCTACCCTTTCCAAAAAATGCACCAATTACGACAAGGTCAAGGCTGTCTCCAAGCTCGTTTCGGTATTCTCGTTTTAGCTTAAGCCAGTTATTTCCTCTTGCACCTGCCCTGTATGGCGCATCTAGCACCTTTAACATCAGCCCCTCACACCCTGCATTGATTCCGTTTTCCAAAAAATCCTCGACTTCGTTTTCCGATCTGACAATTATTTTTGGAACTAGTTTTACAAATTCGTTTTCAACTGTAATGTCCTCGAGTTTTTTGCGCCTTTCATCATATGTTGAATTTAGCAGATCTTTTCCGTTTAGATACATTATGTCAAAAAGATTTACAGTTATTGGGTATTTGGATACCGTTCTGTCAATGTTGTATTTTCTTCGCCTGTGCATTAGTTCTTGAAATGGAAGGAACTCCCCGGTGTTCTCGTTTATGGCAACTGCCTCTGCCTCCAAAATGATCTCTTCTGTTTTTAGTGCCTTTGTAATGTTCTCAACAATGTCGGGATAATGACTGGTGATGTTTTCCAGTCTTCTTGAAAACAACACTACCTTATCCCCACCCAGATGAATTTGGATTCGCTCGCCATCTAGCTTGTATTCTGCTGCAAATTCTTTGCCTAGTTTCTCGCCTGCCTCTTTTGCACTCTTGACGCGCTCTGCAAGCATTGGGCGAATTGGACTGAACAGTGAAACATGAAATTCATTTAATCCATCCAAGTTTTTTTCCGCAACAATTTCTGCTACCCTTCCAAGGTCTGATGAAACATTGTATGCTGCTTCTAGCTTTTCGCGATTTGTACGCGAGCCAGTATATGCGATTGCCAGTGCGTCCATTACCGTGTTGTCCGCAATGCCGAGCCTTAGTGTTCCCATAACTATTTTGAGAATGAATTTTGCCTCTTGCGGGGTTGCATCGTTTAGGAGGCTGGAAATGTATTTCATCTTCATGTCCTGAGATCTTGCACCTTCAAGTTTTGCAATTTTAAACAAAGTGTCGTATACTCTTTCTGCAGTTATCTGCTGCTTGATGAAAGTTGTCTGCGTTTTTTGCTCAAGTGCTTTTGATGCGGCATGGCCCAAGTCACCATCCTCGACAAAAATGTCCTGAATTTTTTTGACCGAACTGCCAGATGATTTTGCAATTGCCCTTATTGCGAGTTTTTCAGCTACGCCAAGCTCAACTCCCTCAAAATCTGGACGTAGTTTTCCCTGAATCAGATATACTATTTTTGAAATACTCTCTCTTGGCGTTGCCTTGAACAAATCCACCAAATGTTGAGTAAGCTCTAATCTTTTTGTGGTAGCTTCCATTTTTTCAAAAGTCTCTGATATTAAAGAAAATTGCACTGGATTTTTTTAATTATTCTTGAATAAAAGTCTGAGTAGGGCAAATGCCGTCCAGACATCATTTATGATAAATCCGTCTCTGGTTAACACGCAGAATCTATTTTAGTTTCAGGTGAGTCTTAATTTTTAGCATTATCTCGGAATTTCTGTTTGCTAACTTGGAGTAAAAGTCGCCAAGCTCATCGTCATTTAAGAATCGGCTGTTTTGCAAAAGAAACTTGTCAAAAAACACGCCAGATATGTATCCGACGTACAATCCATATGAAAAATCAATCAAAGAGCCACCCGTGTTGTTACTTTTTGATGCGGCAAGAACCATGCTTGGGTATTCTAACGCATAATCGATTATTTCTGTGAGGTTTTTCTCCTGGATGACGTCTAGTGGCATTTTATTAAAATTGAATCTGCTTGGTATTTAGCGCTTATGCTTGATGAAATTAGATGTATCTGAAAATTGTCTTCTTTTCAGTATTAGCACCATCCGATACCATTGCAAAATTGTGCAACGGGTAGGCGTTTTTGTATTGTTTCATAAAACTCCACGCTACATCATGATTCTTAAAATCGGTTCTTAGGCCGTCGATCTCCGTTTGATTACCATATATGTCAAAAACAATCACTGAATATTTTTTAGGTCTGTTGTGTGGCCTTGCTTTTAGAAACCACGTGAACGCAAATGCAAAAACCATTATCACGATAAACGCCGCGCCGACATCTCGGAAAAATCCTGTAACTGCGCTTGGTATTGTTTGACTAAATATTGTGAATATTACGTGTGATACTGAAACTATTCCAAATCCAAACAGGACTGACTTTACAAATTCGAGGGGACTAGACCTCATAATTACAAATCTTGATTCTTACACTTAACCTTATTGTTGTATTTGTTGACGGTTCTTGCTTAATCTGGATCTTCGTATTTTTTACTGCCGTATGATTTTGCCTCTTCAAGCGGCTTCATCTTTTTCTTTAGGCCTTCAAGTGCTGCCTTGTAGCCCTCTGCATATTCAAGCTCTGCTGGAACAAGTGTTGCTGGATGGATGAATCCCTGGCTTCTCATTGCAAGTGCCTTTTTGGTTGCGATTTCTCTTATGTAGTCCCAGTCTGGAGTTGAGAATCCGTCAAAGGGTCCTGTGAATTTGCCGTTGTGCATAGAAAACACCAATGCCTCTATGATTGGAATGCAAAAATCAATTGAAGCAGCTGTGTTGAGCTTGACTGGCATTAATGGCATGTGGTGACTTCCACGTGTATTGCCTGCCACATAATGTGGATTGTTAAAAACACTTCCTAATTCTTCTGTTGCAGGAAAATTCTTTTGAGTTCTGACTACTGCGATTGGATCGTCTTTTCCAACATAAGTTCCGGCAATGTTGTGCAGTCTGTCAGTGGATGCTGCAAGAATTGGCTCGCCAGATTTTGTATAAACCGAAGAAACAACATATCTTCCAGGGTACATCAGGGCAGCTTCTAGTGTTGGTTTGTCTTGCCACAACTCTAGTTCTGCAATTTCCCCCGCCTCTACATCCATTATGTTGAATTTCACACCTGATGCAAGGGATTTGTTCACAATGAGGCCTGTGTTGCTTAGCGCATCAACAAATAATCGATAAAACGGATAATTGAAAGCACCGGGTTCGGTTTTATCTGCTGCCAAAACTGTAAATGCTTCGTTTGGCCTCTCTTCGAATTCCATTTCTGCGACGCCCGGCCCCATTCCTTTTACGTTTCCAGAGAAAGAATCCTTTAGCAGGTCTTGGCCAGCGCCGTATAGTCCTTCATTTTTTGCAACTTCGGTTCCAGCTTCAAATGCCTTCCATGCAAGTCCATGAATTTCTGCATTATCCACACCTTTTGTGTGGGACATTATGATGTGAACGTCGTCTCCAGAATATCCAATATAGTAATCAAGTAAAAGATTGCTTGCACCTTTCACAGTTTTTCTTACTGCCTCAAGTAAGCCATCACTTGGTCTTGTGTGGCCACCTATTCCTCCAACATCAGCTTTTATCGCAGAAATGGTAACTTTCATAATTTTTGTCATCGCTTACTTTGATTTATAGTATGTCAAAACTTTCCAAAGTTTTCCTGATCAAAAAAAATTCAATAAATGAGAAAAAGTATTGAAAAAATCGCAACGGTAATAAACCCCTCTCCGCAGAACATCAGCATGGCAACAAAACCACACTTGAACTTGATCGTTACTGGACACATTGATAACGGTAAATCAACTACTATGGGACACTTCCTCATGGATATGGGCTTAGTAGACGAAAGAACTATTGCATCTCATGCAGCAGAATCTGAAAAGACCGGAAAAGGTGACACATTCAAGTATGCGTGGGTTATGGATAACATTAAAGATGAAAGAGAAAGGGGTATCACAATTGACTTGGCATTCCAAAAGTTTGAGACTCCAAAATACTTCTTTACATTAATTGACGCTCCAGGTCACAGAGACTTTATCAAAAACATGATCACTGGTGCATCTGAGGCAGACGCAGCAATCCTAGTCCTTTCTGCAAAAGAAGGCGAAACTGATACTGCTATTGCACCAGGTGGACAGGCAAGAGAGCACGCATTCTTGCTCAAGACACTCGGCGTAGGCCAATTGATTGTCGCAATTAACAAAATGGATGATAGCAATTATTCTGAAGCAGCGTACAAGGTTGCAAAGGAGAAAGCAGAAAAACTAGTAAAATCTGTAGGTTACAAATTAGAAAAGGTTCCAATCATTCCAGTATCTGGATGGAAAGGAGACAACCTAGTGAAGAAATCAGAAAACATGGGATGGTGGACTGGAAAGACACTATTGCAAGCATTTGATGACTTTGAGGCTCCAGAAAAACCAGTTGGAAAACCGCTTAGACTCCCAATTCAAGACGTCTATACCATCACTGGTGTAGGTACTGTCCCAGTGGGCAGAGTTGAGACTGGCAAATTCAAACCAGGTGACAAAATTATAGTAATGCCATCTGGCGCAGTAGGCGAAGTTAAATCAATTGAAACTCACCACACACAATTGGAATCTGCCGAAGCAGGAGATAACATCGGATTCAACCTCAGAGGTATTGAAAAGAAAGATATCAAGAGAGGCGATGTTTTGGGTCACCCAACAGATCCACCAAAAGTAGCCAAAGAATTCAGAGCACAAATCATAATCATACATCATCCAACAGCACTTGCACCTGGTTATACTCCAGTAATGCATGCTCACACAGCACAAGTTGCAGCGACAATTACAGAATTTGAAGCAAAAATAAATCCAGCAACCGGTGGAATTGATGAACAAAATCCAAAATTCCTCAAAGTTGGCGATTCTGCAATTGTAAAAATCCGACCAGTAAGACCAACATGTGTTGAGACATTCAAAGACTTTCCAGAAATGGGACGATTTGCACTCAGAGACATGGGCGCAACCATCGCTGCAGGAATCATTAAGGATATTACAGAAGAATACAAACCAGCTTGATCTAGATGACCCAGTCTGCCAGAATCAAGCTCACCAGCACAAACCTCCCCAAACTAGATGGCGTTTGCACTGAGATTATGGGCATTGGCACAAAAACTGGCGTCAAGGTAAAGGGCCCAACACCGCTTCCAGTAAAAAGACTCAACGTTGTAACTCGAAAATCCCCATGTGGAAACGGGACTGAAACATATGAAAAATGGGAAATGCGAATGCACCGACGGATAATCGATCTTAGCGCAGACGACAAGGCGATTAGACAATTAATGCGACTTAAAATACCTGACGATGTCTATATCGAACTATCTCTGAAATAAAATTATAGCCTTAAATTATCGAGCCACTGAAAAAAATCATGTCTGAGCCTTCTATTGAAACAACTGAATCTATCCCGGTGGAAGAGAAATTTGATGTTATTTACAAATGTCTTAGATGTGGAACAAATGTCACAAACACCGAACTGAGTAGACTACCTGAGATAAAGTGCATCTGTGGCTTTAGGGTCTTTAACAAAGTTAGGCCTCCAGTAGTCAAATCCGTACAAGCGATTTAGGTTCTATCTTTTTTGTAGCTGTGATACCTTTGCAAGTGGCTTCGCATATCCTCCATATTTGAAAAATTTTGATTGCATTCTTTACAGTCATACGGGATGTTCTTTCCATGAACTATTTCCTCATGTTGCATGAATTTTTCCTGAGATGAAAACGCAAGACTGCATTTGTCGCACTTGATTTTTGGTTTTAGAAACCTCATCGATGCATTTCCTTTTGCAAGTCCCAACATTTTCTACATAGTTGGCCTTCTATCTTCCACTCGCTCTTTGGATTGTACCTAAAAAAGTTCATCTTTGCACCGCAAATGCTGCATGATTCTTTTTTTTCATTAAAGTCTACCTCTTTTGAATCAAAACATGATTTGCACAACAATCCTTCCATGTCCCACTGCCATCTTGGTTCCCACAAATCGGTGATCTTTTTTTCAGTCCCGCATTTTACACATTTTTGCTTGAACGTTCCGTGATAATACTGGCTCATCGTGTTCATGTAACAGTCTGCACAAAGCGGATATTGCATATTCCACTCTTTTTTTGGCTTATGCTTGTGTGTTGTTTCCTTGTTGCAAACGGTACATATTGCGGACTTTTTGCTGAATAATCCCATGTCTACTTCCACACCAATTCTTTAAAAAATGTAATCATAGGTGACTGAAAATAAAACAAAATATGGACAAAAATGCGTTTAGATCTCTTTTAGCATCTTTTCAATTGCCTGGCTTGCATTAACCATGCCTTGCTCTTTGGCAATCTTTTCGATTTTTGCATATTGTTCTGCTGTAAAGCATACTGGCATTGTGCGTTTTGACATGTCTTGCATTACCATCCTAATTTTATAAACTTTGACGACAAAAGATCATAGGATTTGTCCGTGGACGAATGCCAGTAATTACATAATGACCATCTTGTTAAATACAATAAATTCACAAAAAACACTCAATGTCAGAGTCAGGCAAAGTGGAAGAACGTCTTGCTGAAGATATGAACTCCTACCAGTCAACACGTAAAGCCGAAACTGGATTGAGTTCAGACAGAGTACCATAGGAACTACGGGAATTCACGTCTGCAGAGATCAAAAACTCAATCATTGAAGCAGAAAGAGGCTATCGGGCTTCTGGTAGTGGTTCACATCCTTTACACTCGATGAAATGATCTTACCATTTCTGTGAAAGAGATATTTGGCTCAGAGACCAAAAAACCGCAATTGCCAAAAAAGCGACAAATTCTTGTAATTGGAAATAATGAAAACGGCTGTACTCCAGAACTGGAGAAAATTGCCTATGATGTTGGAGTAGAAGTAGCAAAATCTGACTCCGTTCTGATAACTGGCGGTCTTGGTGGTATAATGAAAGCAGCGTCACACGGCGCACACGATGCCGGTGGCCTTACTGTTGGAATAATTCCGCAAGATGATCCATCGTTTGCAAATGAGTACTGTGATATTGTAATTCCAAGCGGCCTTGGTCTGGCAAGGGATTTTCTAAATGCTCTGTCTGCAGATGGTGTCATCATAATAGGCGGCGGATCTGGCACCCTATCTGAGATATGTGCTGCATACATGCACAAAAAGCCAATGGCGGCACTAAAGAATTCTGGCGGCGTTGCATCAAGATACACTGATCAGTATGTTGATCATAGACAAAACGTGAAGATAGTAGGTGTTGAGACGCCAAAAGAGGCTATGGCCTACATTCTAAGCCAAATCATTGCATAGAGACAAGCAACGGATCTGGCTCGTAAAATTTCCCGTGTTTTTTGGCAAGATCGTTTAGCTCATTTACAATGTTTTTAATCCCGACTTCTTTCGCTGTCTCAAACAATGGCTTTTTGAGCCCAAGTCCAAGCTGTGCCGCCTTTTCTATTTCTGCAATGTCACTTGCCTTGTTTGTTACAAGCCATGCCGCATTATTCAAAATGTTTGCAATCAGTTGAATTGGGTTGCACCTCTGAGCAAGTTTTTCGTCTAGCTGAACCCGCTCATATTTCTCATCTGAATACTTGTAGAATCCTTCACCTGACTTCTGTCCAAGTTTTTTCTCATTGAACAATCGTTCTATTTCGGGATGTGGCAGTATGACTTTTTTGTCGCGCAATTCTAATTCTATTGTTGCCTTGTGTATGACATCCATGCCGGTAAAGTCCGCAAGCTCAAAGATCCCCATTGGGAACCCCATCTTGAATTTCACTGCTGAGTCAATTTCCTCCATTTTGAGATTTTCTCTTTGCTTTAGCCAGCATGCTTCGTGGACAAGCGGGATGAACAAGCGATTGACGATAAATCCCGGAACATCTTTTTTGCATATCACTGGTTCTTTTTTTACTGATTTTACATACTCGACTGTCTGATTGAGAATTTCATTCGCTGTTTTTTGTCCCGGTATCACTTCCACTAGTTTCATTAATTGGGGTGGATTGAAAAAGTGAATACCGATGAATCTTTCTGGGTTGCTTACTATGTTTGCAATTTCAGTAATTGGAAGCGTGCTTGTATTTGACGCAAAAATCACGTTCTTGCCAGCTACTTTGTCAAGTTCTGAATAGACCTTTTTTTTCAGATCCATTATCTCTGGAACTGCCTCTATTACCAGATCAGCTGATTTGACTGCCTCTTTGAGGTCGACTTGGGTCTTTATTCTTGAAAGAATTTCGTCTGACTGTGATTTTGTTATTTTTTCCTTTGATACTAGTTTTTCAAGACTCCACTTGATTTTTTCAAGTGCCTTGTCCAGGAATTGCTGCTCAATGTCCCGTAATACGACATTATACCCTGACATGGCGCTCACTTGGGCAATGCCGTGACCCATTATTCCAGATCCGAGAACTGTGATGTTTTTTATTGCCAACTGTTTTCTTGGTTGGATTTATCCATTATAATGTATTTCCCACTCCAATACATTACCGTAAAATATGGCAGGGTGAAACTACATACGATTAGTGTTTAATCCATGGACTGCATATTTTGTAAAATCGCAAAAGGAGAAATCAAGGCAAGGACAATAATTGAAACACAGAAATCCTTGGCGTTTTTGGATGCGTTTCCGTTGGCACTTGGACATTCGTTGGTAATACCAAAAAAACACTATGAAAAAATTCAAGACTTGCCGTCTGATGACAATGCAGCCCTCTTTGATCTAGTCCACAAAGTTGTCTCGATGGTGGATAAAATCACGGGCTCCACGCTAGTTGCAATTCATAATGGGAAAGCAAGCGGACAGGAAATCCCGCACGTTCATGTGCACTTGGTTCCTCGTAAATCAAATGACTCTGCAGGTCCTATTCACAGTATGTTTTCAAAGAGGCCCAAGTTTTCAGATGAAGAATTTGACGATGTCTTGAGAAAAATAAAATCAAACTAGTACGGGTATAATCGTCTCTTAGTTTCTTCTTCCTCTACACTTATTGCCTTAGTTGGGCAAGTTTGCGCCGCATCCATTATCTTGTCCGGCTTTGCGCCCTTTTGGTTTATTACACTCGATTTTGGATTCATCTTGGATAATTTATCTACTGCAAAAACTTGGGGTGCGATTATTTCGCAGCTACAACATCCTATGCACAAGCTGTGATCTACGTTGACTGACAAGCCCTGCTCTGGTTCTTGTATTATCTTAAAGTCATATGGTTTTTTTGCTTGATTGTTTCTTGATTCATAGTTTTTCCAAAACTCTGCGACGTAGCTTTTCCAAAAGAACGGATCTGATTGCTCTGTCTGTCTGGTGTATCTCGTCCAGTTTTCCTCAGGTATGCTGTCGCTTGGCCTTGCCCCCCAGTTTGCCCTAGTAAAGTTTTTTTCTTTTTTTGTTTTTGATTCTGTGTATTTTGATGTATCTTTGTTCTTTGAATTTATCATCCTGTTGTCTTTTTTTAGCATGTGGTATGCTTCAGTTGCTTTCTTGAATCTCACCCCGTCTTTTTCATCAGTGTTTTTATCTGGATGTGATTCTAGTGCAAGTTTTCTGTATGCATATTTTATTTCATCAAAAGACGATCCGGGATTTATCTTTAAAATTTGGCATGCGTCAGTTGAATTCAATGCTTGATCAACGCTTAACTATTTTAAAAATATGCTAGTTCGCTAGATGCTTGGCCTTGCCTTGATTAATCTCTGTGATAGTGCGTATTATCTCGCTAGAGTTTAGTGTTTCATGATCCACAGATATCTTGGCAATTATTTCGTTTCCATTGATGAGTATCTGAATCCTTTGAACTATTGACCTGTACAGTATTGCCCGCTTTCCTTCAAATGTTTCAGCCAAGCCTGTCGACACCACCATTTTCTCGTCAATGAGCTGATTCATCTTTCTGTATCCTGACGTGTTTGGTATCCTGCATCGCTCCAAAATCTTTGGAATTGTCTCCGGTTCATCCCGGATAAGATCCATGATTGCTTTTTTATCTTGATCAGCAAAAGTTTTCAGAATTAATTCTATCAGATATTGATTTTTAATTACTAGCCAAATTTCTGACGTCTTCAAGTCTTGCTCTACGATTAAAAAATCTTTGAGTATCTCATCTTCAATGATTTTTAGATCATCTGTGAAGCGAAATAATGATTTTTTCATCTCTGGGAATTTGTAAAATATCTCTGCCATTTGCATGCCGCAGTTTTGAAGCTGCTGCTCTATGTCTTCTAGATCCTTAGAACTGATTTCTTTTTTTATGGTATGCATAATTGCATTTACTATGATTTGATCTAAACTGCGCATGATTGCTTGATCCGTTTTTTTATATTTAAGTAGGCTGGAATGATTTTAAAAATAATTCTGCCTTGATGTAGTTTTATTCGATTATTTCATCTTCTTGTTTCCAAGCTGGTTCCACTATGCACAAAAATTCAAGATCCACATTCCCAGTATTTTCAATGAACTGTAGCGAGGACGGAGGGATGTATGCTGCTTGATTCTCCATGACTTTTGTCGATTCGTCGTCAATGTGCAAAACGCCGTGCCCTTTTAAAATAAAGTAAATCTCTGATGATTTTAGCTTGTGAGGCCTTGAGCTCTTACCTGGATCCACCGTACACTGTGATATGCTGTACCCTATGCCGAGCATTGTGTTGTGCGGGTGAAAAATTTGTTTTATTTTGGCTCCCTCAGACCCAAGTATGATTGGGCACTTGCTTAGATCAGAAATTATCATGATTTTTGATGAACTGTGTTTTATTTTTCTCTATCTATGTGTCATCTGATCATTTTGTTAATTCGCTCGTCGTTTACCGATTGAAAAATCTTTTCTGCCCTTGCCCAGTTCTTTATTGTCTTGGAATCTTTCTTCATTGCCTGCTTTAAGAGATCACATGACTCATCAATTTCGCCCGTGGCTGCTTTACTTCTGGCCTTTGCATAGATGACATTGATGTTCTCACTTGAAGAAAGAATTTTCTCAAAAACGATTATTGCGTCTTGATGCTTTCCTATTTCTGCAAGCTCGAGTCCTTTGTGAAAATATGCTTCCATATGATCCGGATGGTTTTGATGAACTCTGGAAAAACAATTCAGTGCCTCCTCATGTCTTTTGAGCTTTGCAAGAATCACTCCTTTGTAAAATAATGCGTTTGGCTTTGTTGGGTCTGTTTTTATTGCGTTTTCAAGTGACTCAAGTGCCTCTTCATGACGAAATAACCTATCCAGTAATACTCCTCTGTTGTAGTGACTTGGCGCATAGTTTGATTTGGATTTTATGGCCTTGTCATAGTTTGCAAGCGCATCATCAACATTTCCAAGTTCTGCTAGGGCAATTGCCATGTTGTTTAAGACCATCTCGTTGTCTGGTTCTTTCTGCAGTATTTTCTCAAAACATGTTATGGCGTCGTGATGCTTGTGAATCTGGTTTAGCGTAGTTCCCTTGTTGAATAATGCTTCTTTGTGGTTTGGCTCTGCCTTTAGTATCTGGTTGAACGCATCGATTGCTTTTTTTGGCTGGTCTTTTTGCAAAAATGATGCTGCCTGACGCATCAACTCATCAGGTCTTTTCTCATGAAAAATCATCGTGTGATTGATTTTATATTGATGCCAATTTAATGATTTAAAATAATACCATTTCAGCATTAATCAAAAAAAGACTTTACAGGCCTTGTGCGAATCTTTCTGCTGATCTTGCCAGCACTTTTACATCTTCGTCTGAATGGGCATTTGAAAATGCGCCAAGCTTACCTGGCAGGAAAAATACCCCGTCCTTTACGATCATTTCAAAATGAAATTGCTGTAATAGTTTAGAGTCGCATTTTGCAGCATCTGCTGCATTTTTTATTTCTATGTTTTCTTTTGTAAAGTGTGTCATGAACAGTGAACCCCTTCCGGTTACCACTGCGTTTCCTGCAAATGCTTTGACTAATTGTTTCCTTGTCTTTTCTCCAAGGCCGTCTAATTTTGAGTAAATATGTTTTCCACTCTTCAACGCATCAAGTGTTGCCTTTCCTGCTTTCATTGTCATTGGATTTGCAGAAAACGTTCCGCCTCCAATGTATGCCCTTTTTGTTTTTGAATGAGTCATTGTGTTTGCATAATTCATTATCTCGTTTGTCCCGCAAATCACTCCGATTGGAAACCCTCCGCCGACAATTTTTCCAAGTGTCACAATGTCTGGCTTAAGATTCATTGTGTCGTACAGGCATCCATATCTGAATCTAAATCCAGTAACAATTTCGTCTAGGATGAATAATGCATTTACCTTCTTGGCGTGTTCTTGCAGCCCTTTGAGATATTCTTTTGTTGCCGGTATGCAGCCCCCTCCACCTAAGACTGGCTCTACTATGATCCCTGCCAGTTCTTTTTTTGCAGACTGTAAAATTTCTAATGATTTTTCCAAGTTGTTGTATGGAAGTGATATGATGTGTTCTTCATCGACAAGTCCTATGCTCTCAGGCTCATTAAACGGCCAATTTACGTTTTTTAGAAGATCAGTTGTGTATCCGTGCCATCCGCCATCAATTTTTGCAATTACTTTCTTGCCTGTGACTGCACGCGCAAGTCTTACTGCGTACATTGTAGCCTCTGTCCCAGTTGATGCGTAGCGAATTTTCTGTGCGATTGGAACTGCTTTTGAAATCATCTCTGATAGTTCGATTGTATTTTTGTTTACCACTCCATGCATCCACCCGTCTGAAATCTGGTCTCTTACTTTTGCAAAGACTTGTTTTGCTGCATGCCCTAGAATGAGACTCCAGTGGCCCATCCAAAAATCTACATATTGGTTAGAATCCACATCGATGAGAAATTTCCCCCTTGCAGACTTTGTAACAAATGGGTACGGCTCAAAAAATCTGATATTGTGACTCACTCCATTTACATGAAGTTTTTTTGATTTCTCAAAAAGACTTGCAGACGTCCGAGTTTTTTTCCTGTATTGTTTTTCTAATTCTCTCAACTGACTACTACCTTATATTGACCGATATATTTTTGATCGATTTATGTCATGTTTTTTGAAAAACTTTCTGAATGGTTTATATGCTATTTCCTGTGTCAGTTTTTTGCATACGTAACGCTATGGCGGCGCTTGTGATGAAGTGTGGTAGTATACCATTTTGTGATTTACGGGCCTCCAGTTACGCATACAAAATGAGGATTTGATCAAAGATCTAATCTGACTATGTGAAGTTTG
>JACRJT010000026.1 GCA_016215465.1 Nitrososphaerota archaeon
AAATACTGCAACGATTACGTAAATACTCAAGGTCATCATTTCCTCGCAATGACAGTAATGGTATTGTACTGATCAGAAAAGCTGTCTGTCAAAAATAACAGATCTGATGGTTTGGGAACTTCAAAACTCTAGACAGTTACAGAATTTGTAAAAACACTTCTTTCCATGCTATTTGAGAATTTTGCAAAAAAACCTGCTGACTTTGAGATCACAGACTCGTTTGTCGTAGCTAGAGTTGAACTATCTGATAGTATTCGGTCACACCTTCTCGAATAGGACTACTGACACCAAAAATTTACATTTCTATGACACTGTCTGATTCTTTCTCTCTTAGTCTGAATAAGAAGCTAATTATCAGCTTTATTTTGGTTTCAATAATTCCATTAAGTGTTGTTGCGCTCTTTACTTTTGAGCTCACTCAAAACTCATTGACGGAAAGAATTACGAATCAATTTGAATCCGAAGCCAAATTCAGAACTGAATTTGTCAAAAACATTTGGAAGTCAAGATTAGAACAAATATCGTTTCTCGCGGATGAGATTTCGATAAATCCTGTTTTTGCTACTGGGATGAGTCATGGTGAAAATAATGATGAACTAAATGAGATGTTACAAAAAAACATCGAACATGTTTGGCCGGAATTGCAGGGAGGTACAAATCACGACCGCCCGTACGATTTTCTTGTAATTGATAAAACGGGAAAAATAATTACGTCAAAACACAAATTAACCAAAAATGATTTTTCACAAGACCCGATATTTGTTAGAGGATTGGAAGAAAAATTTTACACATTCGAGTATGATCAGACAAACCAAAACCCAATGTTGGTTATCGTATCTCCCGTCTTGGGCCAAAAAGATAATCGTCAGTTTGTTTTGGGCGTGTTGATAGTAAAAAGAGACATGACATCTGTCAACAAAATTATGGAAGATAGATCAAACTTAGGAACCACGGGAGAAACATATCTGGTAAACGGCGATAAGCTGATCATCACTGGATCACGTTTTATAAAAGATGCAGCATTTAATATCAAAGTAGACACACTGCCAGTAAAGGAATGTTTTGAAAAGCACAAAAGCATGTCTGCAATTTATCCTGACTATAGAGGTATTCCTGTTTTTGGTGTTTCCCAATGCGAATCTAATCTAGGATTTATCTTGTTGGCTGAAATCGACGCGTCTGAGATGTATTTGCCGGTATTGAATATTAAAAATCAGTATTTGCTAATTGGAATTATCACTGCCGGAATTGTCGGATTCATATCATTTCTTATCGCAACGAGAATTTCCAATCCAATTGTAAAACTTACCCAAGTTTCTCATGATGTTTCGGAAGGAAAGCTTGATGTCAAAATTGAAGATGTGAAATCAAAGGATGAAATCGGCACATTATACAGAGCATTTAAAGAGATGATGACAAACCTGAATTTTCACATCACGAAAATTAAAGATCTCAACGAGGAATTGGAAAACGCCAACCTTGATCTGAAGAAAAAGGATAAAATAAAAGACGAATTCATACGGGTGGCTGCTCACGAGCTGAGGACGCCAATCCAGCCAATTTTGGGTTTTATCAGTCTTGCAAGAAATGGAAAAATAAAAAACGATGAGGCAATCAATGGAATTCTTTATCATGCACGTAACTTAAAACAACTTGCAAACAATATTCTAGATGTAAGTCACATAGAGAGCGGAATGCTTTCATGCAAAATGGAAAGATTCCAGATAAACAAACTAATTCAAGAGGTTGTCGATTCAACGAAATCAGAAGTTGATCCAGACATAGTGATTGAAACAAAACTTGACAGAGACATTTCAATTAATGGTGATAGATTCAGATTATCTCAAGTTTTGAACAACATAATTCAAAACTCGATAAAATTTACCAAAAAAGGGAAAATTACGATTCAAACCGAAATACTGCCACAACAAAATAAAATTGAAATCAGCATAAGCGATACTGGGCCTGGAATACCTGTAGATATTCTTGGTACTGTATTTGACAAGTTTGTGACAAAAAGCGTTCAAGAGGGAACAGAGCATGGTTCTGGCCTGGGTCTTTACATAAGCAAAGCCATACTTTCTGCCCACAATGGCGAAATATTTGCATCAAATAATGATGATAAAGGCGCCAAATTTACAATCTTGCTGCCATTGTGACAAGAATATTTGATTGGAATTTGTTTTAACTAAAATACCGTGTTAAGAACTGCCTGTTTCTACTTGCTTGACAAAGTCTTCTAGTTCAAATGGTTTTTCTAGAATCTCCACATCCGTGTCTAGTTCTTTTGTAGCATCAATCAGTGCTTCTTTTACATAAGCTGATGCAAAGATGATTCTTTGAGCGGGATTTATTTTGAAGATTTCCTTTGCTACTTGGAGGCCGTCTTTTTCAGGCAACCTATAATCCAAAACAACCACATCAAAAATTGGTTTTTGAGTCTTGTCTTTAGATTTGTCTTGATATTTTTTTATACATTCTGTACCTGTATGGGCAAGCGTTACCTGGTGATTGTTTTCCTCTAACATGATCTTGTACTGTTCTGCCGTATGTTTGACATCTTCTGCAATCAATATTTTCATGAGACCGTTACTTATTCCTAGAATGCCAATTATAACCTTGTCTGATTGATAAAATAAATGTGGTTCACTTAGCTACACTGCAATACAACATAATGCATAGTGTAACAGTAAACTTCAGAAAATACCTGCTGCTTAAGTACCGCAAAAAAATCACGACTGTTAATGTATGCCGCAGCTTCAAAAAAAATAACTTGGAATAAAAAATCTCAATTAGAGTTAATAAGTGAAGAAAAACCTAAAGATGAAAATTACAAAAAACACGCCGTGAAAAATATCGGAAAATCTGAAGGCACAAGTGTTGTAATCAAACAATCCCCAAATGACAAGAACCCTGTAACAAGATCAAATGGGCAGAGCAACTCAAATGTTTATGGCCAAGAGGAAATGTTTTCAAAAATGGCGATCTGTCAGACTTTTCTTTACAATGCTTGGCTTACTGCATCAACCAAGGCGGTTTTTGCGTTAGAACATCAAGGTTTGAATGAAGCGTTAGGCCAAAAAGAGAAAAACAAAATATGCATCAACATATTTGAGAACGAATTCACAGATCTTTTCAAATCTGAAGAATATCAATTAAACCTGAATGTCCTAATTTGCTCATTTGTCAAGTGTTATGGTAAAAATCTCGAAAATACCCCCTTGCTAAATTCGATATCTCATCTATTTGCTCCAAAACAAGAGTGATGAATTATGCAAAACACAGTGCCACCAGAAAATATTTTTGCCCAGGTACAGCAACAAATGGCAGAACTTTTTCTTGGATCGGCAAAAGCGTATCCATTACTTTCATTGATCAATAAGATCGAGTATAAAGAAACCCAAAACTCTGTTGTTTATTCAGATGTGAATGTACGGCTTCTGCATTATGAATCGAATTCAAGAAAGCGAAATCGTACTCCAATTTTAATAGTATATGCGATGATAAACAGATACCAAATACTCGATGTTGAAAATAAGAGCGTAATCAAACAATTACTCGACAACGGTTTCGATGTTTATCTCATAGATTGGGGAACCACCGATCCAAACTCAAAGATGAAAATTAATGACTATGTCAACAATTACATGGACAAATGTGTTGATATTGTTAGAAACAATTCTGGATGTGACAAAGTAACACTCCTTGGAT
Organism: Nitrososphaerota archaeon; assembly: GCA_016215465.1. Classification (GTDB taxonomy): domain Archaea; phylum Thermoproteota; class Nitrososphaeria; order Nitrososphaerales; family Nitrosopumilaceae; genus Nitrosotenuis. The sequence goes on from JACRJT010000026.1 coordinate 3,712, forward strand.
ATTGCATGGGGGGAACATTTTCCACGATTTACACATCATTACATTCAGAAAAAGTAAAAAATCTAGTTACTGTGGCCCCGCCAATTGATTCTAGTAAAGATACCACTGTCTTTGGCACTTTTGCAAAACATCTTGATGTGGACACTGTTGTAGATACAGTCGGGAACATCCCTCCAACATTACAACACTTTTTCTTTTTGATGTTAAAGCCCTTCAAACACTATGTTGAAAAATACAATCAAGTAGTTGAGAGATCGCAGGATGATATTTATCTAAAAAACTTTCTATATTCCGAAAAATGGTTGTGGGATACGCCACCGATTCCAGGTGAGGTGTTCAGACAATGGGTAAAAGACGTTTATCAAAAAAATCTTTTAGCCAAAAACCGTCTTAGAGTAGGAGGGGCTCATATCAATTTACAAGATATTGATACTCCGCTGTTGAACGTTGTTGCAGAATTTGATCACTTGGTTTCTCCTAATTCAAGCAAGGTGCTAAATGATCTGGTTAGTTCAAAAGACAAGTCATTAATGTCATTCCAAACGGGACATACTGGTCTTTGTGCAAGCGAATTTTCACAAAAGGAAGTATGGCCACGGGTAATAGGATGGCTGACCGATAGATCTAGCGAGGGAGTATTTGAATGAGCTCTAGTAAAAAAAGAACGCGAAATTCGAACTGTTTACAGATTCTAAATCTTGATGAAAACGTCAGGTTTGTCGGAATAGTCAAATACAACAAATTAGTTTCGTTTGCAAAAAGAAAAGACTGGTATGAAATTACAAACGAGATAAGTGGCGTGGTGCATCACCAAGCTTCAAAAGAAATCCTTCAATGTGAAATGGGCGAAGATGATGATCTCGGGATTACAAATTGGATGATAACTTCAAAAGAATTTGTAAAAATGATGACCATATTTCTTGAAGATAGCATGTTGATCATATCGTCTGAGCCCAATGCCGATCACGACTCAATAATAAATAAAATAAAAACACTAAATATAAAATTCTGAAGATTAACCCGGTTTTAGCTACAAAAAAGTGAGTGGAATCCAGTTGGACTTGAGATTTTGCATTTTTCATCTTACAAAGGCATCTCAGATAGATCGTCTAGATTTTGTGATAATCTACGATCTGATTTTATCTGATGGTGACGTAACGGTACCATGGTTATTGTCTGGATTGGAATAGGCATAGGAGTCCTACTGGCAATTGTTTTGATTAAAAAGATAATGAGGACATCGCCAAAGGCTCCGTTCAAACTTGGCCTTTACTGCAAAAAATGCGGCTATAAGACAAACGGCCTAAAATGCCCCAGATGCGAAAACGCCTCTAACCGTCAGAGCTGGAAATAAATTCGACAACCGCTTGTTATGAATTAGATTCAAATCCGATTTTTACTCTTCTACAATTAAAAGAGATTTTGCATAGTCGTATCCTTTTGTTATCCATTTGATGGCAGAATTTGTAGTGACTTGGTTTGAATCCATCTCAATCCAACCAATCTTTGCCCCGTGAGAAAACGGCTTGATTCCTTTGTTTTTGATTGCAAGTGCCTGTTGTTTCTTCGGTAGCCTTACGATTACTTGGTAATCGTTTTTGTTGTTAAATCCAACAAAAAACTTGCCAGAAATTGAATAACACCCATACCCAAACATTGGTTTTGTAGTTACACCATCAAATTTCTCAACCTTGTTTTTGATTGATTCGTAAGTCATATCTTTTTCTGGTAAATCAAACTAATTACTGTAGATACACTGACTAGTCCTACAAACCACAAGAAAAGCTCATACCCGAGCAGGTTTGCAGGCTCACCAAACAATCCATTTGGCGTAAAAAGCTCAAAAAACACTGCAATTAACGCCCATAAAATCACTCCATAAGAAAATCCTTTTGTGATTTTCCGTTTCCCTGGTATGGCATCATACAATAATGCAAAAACGAAACTGTAGATTGCAGGAGTAATTAGCAAAGCAGGAACTAATGATTCTAGTGTTGGAACTGGCTCAATTGTCTTCCACACTCCTACTAATTTGGGAGACTGTCCAAATTCTTCACTAAAGATAATCTGTTGTGAATACGAGTTCATAAAAAGACCAAATAACAAAAACATGTTCAATACAGCACCAACCGGAACAATTATTGCGACTCGTTTCCAGTTTATCATGTATTTTTACCAAAACCCAAGAATTTTAAATTTTTAGAAAAAAAGTAGGAGATAGTGGGGATAAGATACATTATTCCTATCTCCTACTTGTTTCAGAAAATATCTTCTGCAACTTTGATGCAAGATCCTTTTTTGCCTCAGATTGAGTAAGCATAGAGCTCCATACCTTTCCAATCGTCTCAAAGACAGCATCTGCCGCTTTATCCATAGTTGGACCGTATGTTGTCTCTATTCTCTTTCTCATTCTTTCGGTTAGTGCATCGTGGTATGCGGTAAAAAATGCCTTGTGCCAAGCCATCATTGCGTGCTGGATTGGATCCATTGTTTCGCAACCGCAGCACTGATTGTATGATTTGCTAGAACCACAAGCGCAGTTTTCTACATCTTCAATTTTGCATGATTCTGTTGTACATTCCATAGTTAGTTACTTCCTTGTAGTTGCTATAGAAAGGTAAGTATTTAACTTGGAAAGTTACCTTCATGAAAGTAAGTGAGGTCGTGGTAAGTTGGATGAAAAATGCTGTCAGCATCTTAACTTGATGCCTGATCAGATAAAGGCATGCCCTGTTGACACAACTTTTAAAATAATGGGCAAAAAGTTCACAGTGCACATTCTAAGAAACATTTTGTTGTTAAACCAAAACAGGTTTAACCAATTTTTAGAATCAATCGAGGGAGTAAATCCAAAGACACTGTCTGTGAGACTAAGAGAAATGGAAAAAGATGGATTGATTACTCGAAAAATCTATCCAGAAACTCCGCCTAGAGTGGAATACACTATTACAGAAAAAGGACTGGCGTTGTCTCCAATCATAATGCAGATGGCGGAATTTTCAATGAAATACTGTGCCAAAGATATTTTCGGAGATGGAAAACCAAGAACGCTCAAACAGGTTTTTGGAACCAAAGTAATGGCGCCGTTAGATCACAAGTCGTTTAAGAACCCAAAATAGATTAACGATTAGTCTGGATTTTAATGATCTTTTACTCTGGGTTCTGAGCGAATCTGTAAGACAATGATTGCAGATGAGAAAAAATATGCAGATCTGCCAAGATCTCAGCTTATACTTGAGATGAAAAAGTAGTCATACTTTTTTGCAGGCTCAAAATCCATACTTGCCAATCAAAGGTGCAAAAATAAACCCCGGCTCATGCCTGATCTCCTTGATGCCATCACTGGTTTTTTGTATCACAACCATGTCCTGAAAATAACAGTCGCCAACTGGAGCAACCAGGATTCCGCCTCCATTTAGTTGCTCCAAAAGCGGGGACGGAATACTTTTGCACGCGGCAGTAATCATAATTCTATCAAATGGAGCCTGCTCTGCAAACCCAAGCGTGCCGTCTCCTTGAATTATCTCTACATTTTGTATGCCTGCTTTTTGGTGGTTTTTCTTGGCAAATTCCACAATCTCCGGCAGTCTTTCAATGGAATAGATCTTGGCACCAGTTAGTCTGCTCAGTATGGCGGACTGCCAGCCAGAACCACAGCCAATCTCCAGTATTTTGTTGTTATTTTTTACATCTAACAGTTCGGTCATTTTTGCAACAACTGATGGTTGAGATATTGTCTGCAATGATTTTGTTGGAAGCGGCCTATCCTCGTATGCCTGCTCGATGAATTCGTCTGGAACAAAGAGATGTCGAGGTGTAGTTCTGATTGCTTGCTCTACTGCCAAATCCTTTAGGAAACCATTTGCCTTGATTATTGCCATTAGTCTTTGCTTTTTTATCTCAATTATGCTGGTTCCAGGAAATCTTATCTCGTCATCAAGTCTCCTAATTGCGCCCAGTATCAGTTCAGAAACAACAGGGTGCGATGTGATGTATGCCATTTCTTCTTCTATTGAGTGCGGGCCCAAGTATCCCTCGCTTAGAATTTGTTCAACTGTTCCCTTGTTGGTTTCAACAAATATCGTGATTATGGAATGAGGCCCATCTTTGGTCTTTTTGTGATATGATCGCAGCTCAACATGAAAAACAGTGTAGCCCATCTCCTCATATCTTGCAGAGGACAACAACCTCATTGTTTTGTCTGGAATTCTGTCTATTCTGGATGGGTCTATGACATCAAGAAGGTACACATGTTTTATCGTGAATCACTTCTATAGAATCCGCAATCAAATTTTCAGCTTCGAGAATTGTCGTATCTTCTAATATATTTGAAAAAGACATCTAAGTCTGGCTTGAAGATATTTCCAGTACACATCAAAAACATACTTGTTCCTCATGCTGGAACCCTTTTGGGCGACAAGGCACTAAGCTATGCCGTAAAAATTGCCAAACTCAGTGGCGCTACAATTAACATTTTGCATTCAGTTGAACCTCTTCCAGGCCCGCCGCCAATGGTGTTTGCAAAAAAGCAAGATTCCCAGATGCGAAAAGAGATAGAGCAGACAGAAGAAGCACTAGTCCAGGACATCAGAGAAGAATTACAAAAGCGCGCAGACTATTGTAAATCAAGGGGAATCAATGCAAACAGCATCGTAGTAAAAGGCAGGCCTGAAGATGAGATTTTAAAATATTCAAAAAATCACCACATTGACCTCATAATAATGGCAAAGAGGCGCAAAATTCTGGGAATTCGGGGAATGTTAAAGCTTGGAAGCGTTTCAAGAAAAGTCTTGGAAACATCTGACAAGCCGGTTTTGATTTTGGAGTAATCACTCCTGCAAAAAACAAGATCTTTCTAAACAGAGTTATTGCAAAAGTTATTTGTGGACACTAACTGTGTCTTGTTTTATCCGCTGGGTGTTAGGTCTACCTGCGGTACTGTCGTCTGTGCCTGCGGTGTTGCCTCATACGTTGGATATTGTTTTACGCCCCAAGGACTCATTCCAAGAAAACCGCTTTCATTAAACACGTTGTTTGGGAATGTTCTGATGTTGGTGTTAAAGTCCCTGACTCCGTCATTATAGTAAGTTCTTGCCACTGCGATTCTGTTTTCAGTTCCCGCAATTTCATCCATTAGTCTGGTGACTGTCTGATCAGATTTCAAGTCAGGATATGCCTCGTATGTAAGAATAATCTTGCTTAGGGCCTGCTCGATTTGATTGCTCAGTTCAACCCTGCCCTCGGTACTAGTTGAGGCCTGCCACTGGGAACGAAGTTTTGTTATGTCTTCCAGTGTTTGTTTTTCAAACTGCATGTATCCCCTGACTGACTCCACCAGGTTTGGAATGAGGTCATATCGTCGCTGCAGCTGCGCATCAACATCTGCTGCCAGTCGTTTTACGTTTTCGTCTTTTCCTTGAACTGCATTAAATCCTGAAAAGTACATTCCGTATAACGCCACAATTATTATTGCAATTACAGCTATTGCGGCAATTATTCCGATAACGACTTTGCTTACCATAAATGTCCTTGGTCTTGTTCAGTCAAATAACCGTATTGACTACCTTCCGGCTCCTCCACCACCCGAGCCACCGCCTCCACCTCCAAAACCTCCTCCTCTACCGCCCCTGCCATATCCTCCGACAAAAAATCCTCCAGATCTCCTGCGACGGCGATTCAAAATCGAGAACGCCAATGGGAATGCTATGAACATTAGAATCAGCGCAATTTGCTCATAGTCAAGCTCATCTTGCGGGGGTCTTGATTGTTGGTATTTAGGATCGTCGTTGACATAGCCGATTCTATCTCCCAAGGCAATCACTGTATCTAAAAACGCCTGATCAAACGCCTTGATATTTCCGGTGTTTTCATAGGAATCCCTTGCAGGTACCAAATACGAGTCCAAAATTGCGCCAGCCGTTCCGTCGGTAATGCTTCCTTCAAGCCCCCTGCCAACTTCTATTCTCATGGAGCCATTTGCCGCATCTCGCTCAAGTGAAAATAAAATCAGGACACCGTTGTCTTTTCCTTTTTTGCCAATTCCCGTTATGCCGTCAAGTGGGACTTCGTTGAAAAGATAATTTGCAAGCATATCTCTGTCATTGAGCTCCTGTCCATTCTTTTTTATTCCGTGCCCCAAAAAACTTGGAATCGTGTAGATGATTATTTCTGCAGATGTGGTGCCGTCAATTTTTCTCAAGTAATTGTCCATTGATGATTCGTATTCTGGGCTGATTATGCCTGCTCTGTCATATATGTATGTGGAACGCGACCCCTTGGCTTGCTGTGAAAATGCTGGAACCATAACAGATGTGGTCAGCATCAAAAAAACCAGAGAAATTACTAGTATGCGCACTATGTACATCTTGGTATGTAATCACATAAACTTTGGTTTGAGTTTCAGATTGTGTAATTCTAAAGATGAAATCAATGCATTCCATCCAAACCCTGCAAATCCTGACTTGGGCCTTTTGCAAATTGTCTGAAACAGTAACTGCTAGTTTGGATTCTGTGATGTCAGTTTTTCATCAAGTATGGCCTGAAACGTCGAATATGGCTGCGCCCCTGTCACCTCTGTGCCCTGACCATCTGGACCAATCACGATAAACGTTGGAGTGGAGCTGACGCCGATTCTTATTGCGACATTTTTGTTTTCCTTGATCCTGTCTTCGTATTTTCCAGAGTCTATGCACCTGCCAAACGCGTCTGCATCTAGCCCTTCTAGTTTTGATGCCAGCGATTTGATGTTTTCTGCGTTTGCCCAGCCGTCGTTTTCATGTCCCTGGTTTGCATATACAAAATCATGATACTTCCAGTACAGTCCTTGCTCCTCTGCACAATAGCTTCCAGCGTGCACTTTAATCGAATCAGGACCGAGGAATGCAAAGTCCATGTAGGTGAGTTTTACCTTGCCGGCATCGATGTAGTTTTTCTCAATTAGCGGCTTTGTGTCTCTGTTCCATTTCTGGCAAAATGGGCACTGATAATCGCCAAACTCTATGATTGTTACAGGTGCGGACTGGATTCCAAGCACTGGGGACCCTTTTGTCGTGTCAACCGAGTTGCTTCTATCTTTAAAATCAACACCACTGTATGCTGCCGCCACAACTCCTACAACAACTATTGCGATAATTCCAAAAATGACAAACTTTGCCTTACCTGACTTTTTCCTGGGGCTGTCCTTTGCATTCCATGCCTTGTTCTTTCCCACGAATCTGGTTTTTTTGTTAGTCTAAAAAACATTGTCAGGTTTCTGATTTATTGGAACCTGGATTTGAAGAAGACAGTACCGCAATTTGAATTAAAAATGAAAACAATCTGTCCTTTATTCATGTAAAAATAAAAAAAGAGTATTCCGTTATTGGAACGGATCAATAAACGGGCAATTCACTATGTGGTCTTTGTCCATCGGTCTTGCCAGATTTACATCAATTTTTCCATCACTCTTTAGAGCGTTGATGTCATCTAGATTTTCAAGAATCATTGCAGATGATTGATCTTTCCATCCGATCATGAATATTCTCCACATTGGCGAATAATTTGCGTCGCCTGGTGCTGCAGCTGCAATTCCTGCTTGGAATCCCATCGGGCCTGAGCCTTTTACACCGTTCATGAACTGATATAGGTCGACTGCCGCAGAACTTGCAATTAATCCAGCTGATGTTGGCGAGCTTGCAACCCCCATCATCTGAGCTGGCATCTCTGGCGTGGCATCAGTTACGATGTAGTAAATGGTTCTGCCGTCTGGACCCCAGCCCCTGTGGGCAACAAAGGTCACCGTCATCTTTTTTGTGTCGATGTCGGTGATCTGTCCTCCGACATACGGTGTCTCGTCTGCGATGTTCTTGTCTTCTCTTACCTGTAGCTGTCCTCCAGGCCACATTATCTGAGGCATGTTGATTACTACTGGCAGATCAGTTAGTGTTATCTTGCCTGCCTTTTCTGCTGCTATGATCTTTTCTTCAGAATCTAGAGTCTCTGCTTTTACTCCATTATTCCATGTCACATGAGTGTGTGATGTCAGTGCGCTGTATGTTTCTGGCTGTGCGGGGGTACTTGTAAAGATCTCGCCTTGGAATCCATGAATTCCGTCCCCTTTGACTCCATTGGTAAAGATGTATGTCTTTGAAAGGGCCTCTGCTGGAGTGGTTGCCAGCAATGGTGCGAGTTCTACCTTCCATCCCTGTTTTTCAGCTATGATGTCAGCGTGTTTTTGCTCACTTGAATCAGTTATGATGTAGTATACTGATTGTTCGTTGTACCAACCCTTGTGAAGCGGTATGGTTGCTGGAACGTTTGTTCTTGAGAGTTTTAGTGCGTACTCTGACGATTTTACCATCTCGTTTGACATCACTTTATCAGACATTTTCTTGTCCGACATCACTTTATCAGACATTTTCTTGTCCGACATCACTTTATCAGACATTTTCTTGTCCGACATCACTTTATCAGACATTTTCTTGTCCGACATCACTTTATCAGACA
>JACRJT010000027.1 GCA_016215465.1 Nitrososphaerota archaeon
CAAAACAATCATGTGGTGATATGCAGTGCAGAGTCCGAATTGTTGTTGAGAAAGGCGTCAAAGGCAGGGCTGATAAAATACGTTCCAGGCGACACTGCATTTGAAATACAAAGCCAGTCACCAAGCCCGCAGCAAAAACAGGCACTAGACCTGGTAAAGGCAGTGCTTGCAAAAACCCACACCACTGGAATCCAAGAGGCAATCAATTATGCCGTATTTGATTTGCTAAAGTTCATCACAGTATATCCAGTAGAAGATGAGGCCAAGCTTTCAAACAAGGATGGAGTGATTCTGCCTGATGCGCGACTCTTGCTTGCCGGCTCAAGCGCAAAGGACCTGGCTGGAACCATTCATGCCGATCTGGCAAAAGGATTCCTCTTTGCAATAGATGCAAAAACAAAGCTTCGAATCAGCGCAGACCACATACTGCAAGACGGCGATGTGATAAAAATTGTCTCCAGCATGAGCCGTGGGTAAAATGATCTGCCTGGGAATAGAAAGCACCGCACATACGTTTTCCTGCGCCATAGTGCAGAAAAACAAAAAGAGTGGAAAAATTTTATCCGATGTCAGAAAAATATACCGACCTCCGGAGGGTCAGGGAATTCATCCCAGGGAGGCATCACGCCACCACATAGAGAACAGCTCTGACGTTCTTTTGGAATGCCTAAAAAAGGCCAATTTGAAAATAAATGATATTGACATCATATCGTATGCGGCAGGACCGGGACTTGGGCCTTGCCTGCGAGTTGCAGGGGTAATAGCTAGAACCGTATCATCATATTATAAAATTCCAATCTACCCTGTGAACCATGCAATTGGGCACATTGAGCTTGGGAAATTACTGACTGGCGCAAAAGATCCGCTCGTACTGCTGGTATCTGGTGGCCACACAATGCTTGCAGCACTAAAGCAAAAAAAATGGCGCATATTTGGCGAAACACTTGACACGACACTAGGCCAGCTGCTTGATCAGTTTGGGCGCTCTCTGGGGTTTGCCTCTCCCTGTGGAAAAAAAATTGAGGAGATTGCACTGGAATCGAAAAACTATCTCCCTCTACCATATGTAGTAAAGGGAAATGACGTGTCATTTTCGGGACTGCTTTCTGCTGCAAAAAAAATCTCCTCAAACAAAAAGGATGCATGCTACTCTCTCCAGGAAACGGCATTTGCGATGATTGGCGAGGCAACAGAAAGAGCATTATCGTTTACCGAAAAAAAGGAATTACTGATAGTTGGCGGAGTATCTGCAAACAAGAGACTATCAGAAATATTGAAAAAAATCTGCCAGAGGCAAAAATGCAAGTTCTTTGTGTCCCCAATAGAATATGCAGGTGACTGCGGCTCGCAAATTGCCTGGACTGGGTTACTGGAAGCTACTGCAAAAAAGGGCGCAAAACTTGATGAAACGTTTGTGCGACAGTCCTGGAGACTGGATACTGTAGAAATTGATTACTGAGTTTTGATATTGCCTAGTGCCTTTTGGATGTCCTTTAGCCAGCCGCCATTGCTAAAGACGCCAAACTTGTAGTCTTTTTCACCTTGTTCGGTTTTTACTCTAATGCAGACTTTTTTCATCAGTAGTCCTTCCTTCCACGCTTTTACCACGTTCTCAAGTGGTGCATCCAATATAGTTTCGTCAATTCTTTTTGTAAAATCGGCAATTCTTCCTCGGGTCTTGTCAAAGGCGATTCTTTTTGTCGTAAGTGTGAGTATTCCTGCTCCTAGTGAGTCCTCATTGCAGTCTTCTTGCTTTAGTTTCTTTTCTGATTCGTCCATGACTAGCTTGATCCTGTATGGTCAGGTTATAATTTTACCTAGTGAGCATCTAGATCTCATTGAGTAATTCTCATAGCTTGTCTGCCTTTTCCCAGCCGCTCTTTGCCTTTGGACTAGCATAAATCCAGACCAATGATCCATCATCATCAATCAAAATCTTATTCGATCTTTCCAAATATTTCAAAATAACATTAAGAACTGGTGGTCTCATAGCGACATCTAATTTCTTTGCTAGTTGTACTTTGGAATCAAACTCTTTGTGTTTGGTGAAAAGTTGTTCAACTCTTAGAATGTTCTTCAACGTAGGATTGTACTTTAGTATGTTCTGAAATATGTCATCATGAGATCGTAAGTGACTACCTTTTTCTGCAGAAACTGTCTTTGTTTTCATCTTATATTACACATGCCTGTATATCGTATATATGCATATATGTACATACATAAATGTACTAGTAGCAAAACCGCTTATCGTATTTACCATGATCAAACAATTCCATCAAGAGTGCCTTTCTTTCACCATGAATAACCAATATGCCATAAATTAGACGCCAATATCCCGGCAAATCCACTTTGTAAACTGCGTTGATGTCATGTTTTTTGACATAATATTGCGGAATTTGTTCTTGCCTCAATCTGAATCCTACAATTCTATCCTTTTTCAAATCATCAATTGTCTCTTTGACTTTTCTATACAAAGCATTATTGAGGTTAGTGTAAGATGGCATGAAATCACAAGGATCTCCAGATACATCCATTTTTATCTAATAACAATAACATTTGATGAATTAAAGACTTGGCTATACACGCAGCATGATGCTAAACTTAGCTCTCAATCTCCTTTTACTGTGTTAAGCTAATATTTCACGATTAAATCATAATTGCAATGAGATTGCTCAAAAAAGGCGCAGAAGGAGACATCTTTCTTACTAGACACGAAAATACGTTGGCAATCCTAAAGACAAGGAAAAAAAAGCAATACCGAAATGAAATCCTGGACGACAAGATAAGAAAGAGCAGAACGATTAGGGAATCAACCATTCTCTCAGAGGTAAAGGAATTTGGAATCAGGACTCCACTGGTATACCAAGTGAATCACAATGATTGTACCATACTGATGCAGCACATCAAGGGAAACGTGGTGCGCGATCTTACTGGGAGTAAGCTTATTTTTGCATGCAAGGAAATTGGAAAAATCACAGGAACACTTCACAAAAACGGAATAATGCACGGGGATCTTACAACATCAAATTTCATTTTGAGTAATGGCAAAGTTTACACGATTGATTTTGGGCTATCACAACGAACCACACGAATCGAGGACCATGCGGTGGATCTGAGGCTGTTCAAGGAAATGCTAAACAGCGCGCACGTGGATGTGATGAACAGTCTCTGGTCAAGCTTTTTGAAAGGATACAGATCCGTAGTAGGATGTGAGAGGTATAACCAGATATTGAGTCATGTTTCAGTAATTGAGGGACGTGGAAGATATGCGCAAGTCATTTGATCTGTATTTTGCGTCGTCTAACAAAAACAAGTATTCTGAGGCAAGGGAAATCCTGTCAAAATTCCAGATTCATCTGGGCTTTTTTGAATTTGCGCCAATTGAGATCCAGTCTAGTTCAATTTTGGAGATTGCTACACAAAAGTCACTTGACGCATATCTGTCATGCAAAAGGCCAGTCATAGTAGAAGATGATGGATTACTCATACCATCTCTTGGGGGCTTTCCAGGCCCGTATTCGTCGTATGTTTTCAAAACAATTGGAAATGCAGGCATTTTGAACCTGGTAAAGTCAAAAAGAGCAGCCGAGTTTCATTCTGTAATAGCATACTGTGATGGAAAAAAGCCAGTCCTATTTCAGGGAATCACACGGGGAGTGATATCAAAAAAGCAAAGGGGGGATGGCTGGGGATACGACCCTATTTTCATTCCAGGTGGAAAGACGAAAACATACGCAGAACTAGACGACAAAAACACCATATCCCACCGATACAAGGCGCTAGGCAAATTTGCTAGGTGGTTTGATATGCAGAAATCCAGCGGTCGATAAACCTCTGATTGTTCTGTAATACTACAATTCTTGATACTTGACTGTCATCCATTATGGAATAGATTTGGCTTTTCTTTGCCAGCTCTGATGAAAAATGCATTACCTCTTCATATTCTAGCATGTCTGATCTATCCAGTCGATTAGTTGACCTACCGATGTGCATGTATGATTTTATTTCAATGAAATGGGCGTTTGCCCTTTTTACCATTTCGGAAAATGCTGGAATCATTTCATCTGAATTGTTATAGTTTCTAATCAGCGTAACCCTAAGAACGGTTCTAGTGTCCATCTTTGCTAGCATCTCCAGTGAGCGGTTCCATCGCTCCCAGGAATCCTTGTATCTTGGCTTGTTTATCTCTATAAATGACTTGTAGTCTGCCGCATTTGTTGACAGGTACAACTGGGTTGGAAGCGCGTCTTCATCTGCTAGTCTTTGCAGCATGTCTGGTTCTTGGCCGTTTGTTACTAGAAATACTGATTTTGTAGCTTTTAGGCTTTTTAGATATTTTATCATGTCTGGCAGTCTGGGATACATTGTCGGCTCGCCGGATAATGAAATAGCATAATGGCTTGGGAGCAGCGACTCGTCAAGTTTTTTTGTATCTGACTTTGGGTCCCCGTAATGGCCCATGATCAGCTTTTCTCTTTCCTTCATCAGCTTTGCCAGTATTTCCTCTGGCTCTGCAACTTTGGATGAATTCATTTTTAGTGAATCGTAAAACTCCATTGGCCTCCAGCAGTAGACGCACCTGTTTTCACAGTGCATTCCAGCTGGCGAAAACTCCATGCACTGATGGGTTGAAATTCCGTAGAACTTGTGCTTGTAGCAGCTGCCCTCGTTTTTGAATGACTTTTTTGTCCAGTGACACAACTCCACCGTGGAGTGATCAGACACTCCGTACTTTGCCTTTTTTAGCTGCTCTTGGATTGACGATTTTATTTGGATGATGTCATTTTCCGGTTCTACAATTTCGCCTGAGCAGCTCATCAATGACTCATAATGACCATGGAATATGAAATGTTTGATGGAATGCGCATGGTGAAAAATTACACATTATTCTGTGTTTATTCAAAAAATTTGAATTAAATCTTAAATATGATGATTTCCTATACGAAATGATGCGTAAGGATGCAAATCCTAACAAATAAGACGCGCGTGACCCAGTAGAACGAATTTGTGACCATGAACGCATTTTTGCGTTATGGACGTGAGAGGGAATCTCTCGAGTTCTGCGTTTGGGGTCACGCCATTTTCAATTTCTTGTAAATTGTATTTTACAGTACCTGATAATCAAAAATTTAAATTTATAGCAAAAGGCTAGTAGCTGATTTGAAAAAGGACATATTCACAAGCAAGTTGCCGCATCTCCGAAAGCAGCCGCAACCTGATGCAGTAGTTCAGAGTCATGTTGAGACCGTTCAAGGAAATGGATTTTCTTGGATTGACATTCAAAATCCAGACAGAACAGAAATTGAGAAACTGGGACAAACCTACAACTTTAATGAACTAAACTTGGATGATTCCATTTCAAAGATTCAGCTTCCAAAAATAGACAACTATGACGATCACTCGTTTATCATTTTGCATTTTCCTCCAATGGTTCTAAAAAGGGGACTGCCGCGATTCAACCAACTGGCAATATTCATCGGAAAAGATTTTCTAGTTACCATCCATTATGGCGAGCTAAAGCCTCTAGTTGAAATGTTTACCATGTGCAAGGAAAACGTACAGCACAGAAACGAACTACTTGGAAAATCCCCTGGATTTCTCTTGTACAAAATTGTAGATGTTCTAGTAGATGATCTATTGCACACACTGCGAAGAATTGTGGCAAACTTGGACGAAATAGAAGATGACGTATTTGACGAAAACAAATCAACTCCTAAAAAAATATCGATGTTGAGACGAGAAATTACCATTCTGAGGCGAGTGGTTCATCCGTTGAGAAAAATCGTACTGGAGACATCAAAGAACACGCAGCAATTCTCAAATCCGGAAGACGACTTGATCATTCATTTTGATGATGTAATTGACCATATTGACAAAGTTGCTGAAACTCTAGATGAGGCAAAAGAAACAATGGAAATCTACAAGGACACTGACTTTATGCTCAGTACCGAAAAGGCAAACAAAATCCTTGGCGTGCTGACTATCATATTTACGCTGACCATTCCACCCTCTGTGATTGCCGCCATATACGGAATGAACGTAAACCTTCCAGGCGGAATACAGACCGGCTCATGGACGTTTTTGGGCCCATACACTACGCTCATTTTCGTCTTGATAATATCAGGCATCCCTGCGCTTTTCATGCTATTCCACTTTTACAAGCGTGGATGGCTAATCGACTAGAGCCACGGGAATAGATAGTTTACCCCTGCCCAAACTACCGCTACAGTTATTGCCATTCCAATAAACCAGCCTTTTCCTTGCATGATTTACCATTTTCCCAGATGATATTAAACTTTCAAAAATTAGAGTTAGGTTAATACTTGATATGAAATGACCTTTTTTAGGTGGCCTTCGTAGTACAGTGGCTAGTATAGGGGACTGTGGATCCCCGGACAGGGGTTCGATTCCCCTCGAGGGCCTACATAATTTTCCTGGAAAAATTTCAATAAAATCGTGTCTGAATTTTTGAAAAATTTGAGGTACTCGAACCTCGGACAGGGGTCACCCCCGGCCCATTTATGAAAAAATTCCCAAAAAATAACTTCTAGCAACTTGGAAACTAAGCAGATCAATCAATTACACGTGTTAACAGCTTATGCGCAATTGAAGCATTGTCTTTAAAATAAGACATATGTCTTAAATATAGGACATATATAATATATTTAAGATAAATGCTATTTCATAGATACCTAGAAGAAATAATAGGAAACAAGCCTGCCCTTAGCATGCTTCGTGCAATGGTTAGACAAAAGGGAATGATTTTTACCGTACGAAGACTGGCAGATGAGGCAAAGATCTCCATTAATGAGTGTGCTTTGACTACTCAACACCTTGAAAGGTTTGGAATTATAAACATTCAACCGATTGGGAAAGCTTACCATCTAACTCTAAACGAGAAAAGCTACATCCTAAATCAAATAATACAACTTATTTTTGATGCGGAAAAAAATACGATATCGCAATTGATTCAAACCCTGAAAAAATATCTTACTAGCAATAAAATCACCTCGGCAGTATTATTTGGAAGTGTATCGAAAGGTGAAGAGCAGACGGATAGCGATGTAGATCTTTTGATTATATCAAATGATTTAGATAATGCAATAGATGCAGTCTCAAAAGTAAGTTCGAAGGTGTTTGAAGTTTTCCATGGTAAGATATCTCATATAGTATTCTCTGAGAAACAATTCAAATCTAAAAAAAATAGTGATTTAATACAATCAATTCTTTCTGATCACATATTGATATGCGGTAAGGAGTTATCTGATATAAAATGACAAGACCGTGGATTCCAAAAAAGCAATCAATTACCTAATCAAAGCGGAAAATTCACTTCGTATAGCAAAGATCGCAATTGAACAACAAGCATACGATAATGCTGTAATGAGTTCAATTCATAGTGCTATTAACGCGCTTGATGCGCTTACTACATATCGTCTTAAAAAACGTTCATCGGGCCAACATACAGGTGTTCTTTCGCTTACTAGAGAAATATTTTCTGCTCAGGAACAAAATGATGTCGAAAAACAATTCAAACTATTGTTTGGCCTCAAGAATGCTTCGGAATACCAGCCGGAAATGATGAGCCAAAAAGATGCGGAAAACTCATTAAAATTGGCAGAACGGATTCTTGCCAAAGTCAAAACTAAATTACAAAAACAAGCATAAACTTTCTAATTAAGTCTAACAAAACCTGAGAGAATCAAACTAATCAGACAACGCCCCTTGAGAACCTACACTTTTTTGTTAGTCATGAGGATATGGGAGATTATCAAAATACGTATTTTTGGAATATCATTCGTCGACTTCCTTCTGATCACAAATGCTCCAAAAATCACACATCCTGCAAGTCTGATAGCTAGGCGTTGCCTCAAACTCTTCATTTAGAATTGATTTGACTTTTTCATCAATGGCCTGCATAACCTTCTCGACTTGTTGTTTCTCGATCGGATTGTCTACAATTTTGTCATGCTTTAGATAAAACAGCGTAGTCTTTTGCGGCTGCTCACCATACAACTTCTCTACACCCAAAGCATAGATGTTCATCTGGGGATCTTCCCTGATTGACTTGCTGTTTTCATAGACTCCACCCGTCTTAAAATCAATGACCTCGAACTTGCCGTCTGGAGTCTTTTCCACTCTATCGATAAAACCATTGAACGGGACACCGCCTATTTCCACGGTAAACCTCTGCTCTACTGCGACTGGTGAATTTGGATTTTCTTTTACCCACTTGAGGTATGTCCTGATCATTTCCTTTGCTTTCTCCTTTGATTGGTTCTCCTGAGTCTCGTTCTGGAAACCACTTGAACTCCACTCTCTTGCGAGTATCTCAAATGCAAGTTCCTCTGTTGGAGGTGTCCCTTCGAGCTGAAGTTTTGTCAGGTGTTCTGCCACCGCGTGTACTGCGCTTCCTAGATCAAAGTATGGTCTAGGGGGAGTAGGCACCTGCAGTATGTGAGCAAATTTGAATTTCAGCGGACAGTCAAGATACGTCTTGATTTTCGATGCGCTTAGCCTTAGCTCCTCTTTGTTAATTACGGGAACTTTCTTTCCTTGAAGCTCAGCATCAAGACTTGTATCATTGTTGTCTATTTTCAGAATATCTTCTGGTTTGAAATTCTGGATTGTCCCGTTTTCCTCAAAGTGCTTTACCTTAGCAAGCTCAATTATTCTTTGAATGGCGCTTTTGAGGTGCATCTGGTTGAGCGACCTTACGGCTTTTATCTGAAGATCCTGCTTTATTCTCTCGATTTTCTTTTCTTCTTCAAGCAAAGCTTCCCCATTTTGGCCTTGGTATTCTACAACATTGATGAGTAGATTTTTGTCAAATTTTATGTCCTCTAGGAACTTTGAAGGCTTTGTTTCCCTGACATTCTGACCGTACCGCTTTGCATAAGTTATGTAGAGCATGTTTTGTGCCCTTGTCATTGCAACATATAACAATCTTCTTTCTTCTTGCACGTAGAGTTCCTTCTCGTCTTCTACCCTGATGACTCCTTTGGATAGCTCATTTGGAACATAGAATTTTTTTGCCTGGTATCTTAGCGGAAGCTTGTTAGTTGCAACATCAACAATGAAGACTACTGGAAATTCTTGGCCCTTACTCTGATGTATGGTGGTGACCGGTATGGAGTCATCCTCACCAATACCTTCCTTTAACTCGATGTCAAATTGACCCATCAGAGAAAGATATTTTATGAAATCATCCAGCTCCCCTTGGGGGTTTAGCGACTCGTATTCTATTGATATGTTGTAAAACTCTTTCAATATCATTTGGTTCCTTCTGTTTTCCGGAGTGTCTGACTGTATGAGTCTCTTATAAAGATCAGAGACTGACACCATTATCTGGTAGACCATCTCATTAATTGTAGACTTGCTCTCAAGCTCGATTATTCTCTGAATTTGCTGCGCAATCTCCTTTACCTCATCTTTTTGCGTGACATCAAGACTGTCACAATTTTTCAACGTTTCAAAAACAAAGTCGATGTCTGTAGGATCATTTCTTGCCTTCTTCATTGCAACATAGTTGATCCTAGCTATGTTCATCTCGGAAATTCCGTGGTTTTTCATCAGGCGGACAATCTCGATTCCTGCAGCAGTTGGCTTGTTTGCAATTCGCAAAAACGCCATCATGTCTCTTATGACTGGAGACGAAAAGATGTTGGATTCGCCAATGAATCTGGTTGGAAGGCCGTGTGCCTTCAATGACTTGGCAAACTTTTTCCCCTCTGATTTTCTTCGTGACAGTATGACAAAATCTTTGTAGGTGAGAGGGCTGTCCGTTCCGTCTCTTCGCTTAATCTTCTTCCCAAGAATCTCCTTTATGGTCTTGACCACAAACTCAACTTCGGCTGACTCATTTGCACACTGGGCAACAGTAATTTTGTCACCTTCCTCATGCTCTGATTTGAGTTTTTTTTGCTGTCTTTCAGGCAGGCCTTCCAGCAATTGGCTTGCAAGACTTACTATGTTCTGCGGGCTGCGGTAGTTGCGACTCAAAACAACGATTGTAGTTTTTGGGAAATGAGACTGGAAATCCTTAAAGTTTGTCAGATATGCGCCCTGGAACCTGTATATGCTCTGGTCATCGTCTCCGACAACTGTGACATTGCCTTCATTCGCAATTAATTTAACAAGTTCAAGCTGTGCAAAGTTGTTGTCCTGAAACTCGTCCACAAGAACATGCTTGAACTTTTTTTGATACTTTGAAAGAACGTTTGGCTTCTTTTTGAAGAGTTCAATTGTCTGTACGACCATGTCGTCAAAATCAATCACTGCCTTGCTTCGCTGAAATTCTTGGTATTTGAAATAAACTTTGCATAAATCCGATAATTTGAGAAGAAAGTTTCTTTCTTCATCTGAGATGCTTTTTTCTAGTTTCGTCCTGATGTATTTTTGAAGCTCTTCAGGAGATATCAGTTCGTCTTTGAATGTACTAATTCCGTCTATTATGGATTCTATGATTTCTACAGAATTGTTTCCAATTTCCAGATACTCTAGTTTGAAATCATCAATGTGTTTGAGGCCCCAGACCAGCTGAGAGGATCTTTTGATTACACCTGATGACATCCCAATACCTGAATCAAGGACATTGTCCTCAAGAACCTCTTTTGCAAAAGAATGAAACGTGCTGATTTCCATCTCTGTGACGTCTGTAAGTTTTTCGAGTCTTTGCTTCATCTCTTCTGCGGCTTTTTCAGAAAACGTAAGGCAAAGAATCTCGGAAGATTTTATTCCAGACCTGACAAGATGCAGTACTCGCTCAATAATTACTCTAGTCTTTCCACTCCCTGGGCCGGCAATCACAAGTAGTGGACTTCCTGAATGAGTAACAGCTTGGTGCTGTTCAGGATTTAATGTTATGCTCATCATTTCTCACGCTTGATGAGTTAGGCAAATAAAAATAGTTGTTGTTAAATCTTTAGATATTATATCAGAAATTCAGCTGCATGATTTCCTTCTGGCGTCATCTTTATCCATCTGTTTCTTCCAATCTTTTCAACTTCAATAAATCCCCATTGTTCTTCTAGGGGCTGTATGATATTTTTATCAAGACTTGCAAATCTGGCTTGCTCAAAATTTTCCTCTCTGGCATTTACTGTAATCAGCTTGTTTTCTTCGGAAATCTTTGCCATCTCTTTCTTAGTTATTTTGCAGTTGTGATTTTTTACTATCTTTAATGCCTCAACAAGCTCGTGTTTTGGCTTGTGAATTTCGTATTTTGGCAATTCGACTAAATCCTTTAACCCAGTTGATTGTTGTTTTCCCTGAGTCGCAGGATAATTCTCAGGCTCTGCATAATATGGCGTAGTATTGCTTTCTCGAAAAATCATGCATGCCATCATACACGCAATGGCTTGGATCTTTGAACCCGAGGACACATTTACGTAAATGTCATTGTTTACTTCCTTTTCAAATATCTCCTTTACCGTTTTTAGAATCTGAAAAACATCACTTCGGTCAGATTCTGAGAACTCAACTCTGATCTTTTCTTTTTTGAACTCGTTTACAATTTTTTCAATGTATGGTTTAGCTTTGTCCTGTTCAGGGTTGCTGTCGCGGATTAACCAAATCTTATCGGCTTTCATCCTTATAGCTGGAAGTACAATTCTATCGATTTCAAAGCCGACAGGAGCTATGTGTATGCGTAATTTTGCTAGTTTACTCATAATGATATGTACAGTATGCATACTATTGTGATGTTATATAATAATTTCTAAACTCATATCTGATTCATGAGTCAAATCCACACACAAAACGCACAGCAAACCTCACTTTTTTTCCAAGGATAATTCGAGAGTTTGATGACAAGGACGAGCCAATGGTTTATGGAGGAAAATAATTGCATCAAAACATCCCAAGCCAATCCATAATCCAAATTCTAGAAGAATCCCTTCAAAAACATCAGCAAAAATACAATTATCATAAAAAAATCACGCAAGGATATTACGAAATAATCAAGCAAACGGAGCTAAAACTACAAGAAATCAAAAACGTGAGATAAAAATGCTGGATGAAACCAAGATACGAAAATTACTTGATGATATCCGAATTGCCTACGAGATTGGATACCAAAATGATGATCTTGACACCGAGGCAGAAAAATGGGGACAGATTCAGATTTTGGAGTGGATTTTGTCAAAATGAAGGTTCAATATCATTTGAGGAATTACCGGTTACAAATATCCGATCCACAAAACTGGATCAAGCTTATTTAATTCTCAGTCTACTTAATGTTGTGCCAGATACAAAAAAGAAAATAAACCCAACAAAAGATGATTATAACAAAGCCTTGGCTTCTGATGCTCCTACAAAAATTACCACCTCTGACTTGGAAAACTTAGCTAAAGAAGCCATGAAAAAATTCAAATCCCTATGAATCTAGAATGGGTTGTTACTGGAATCATACTTTTTGGAGGAATTGCTGCTGGAGGAATCAGCTTGTATCTTAAAAGAAGAAAAGAATCTCTGATTTCTGATTCGTTTTATGATACTCAGCCGGATTTACCAGAGTCTGAAAAAGATAAAAAATAGTTTTTCTCTCTAATGTAGAGAACCAAACTAATTAGACAGGCTCAAGGGTCGGATCATAGTTGAATGATTTCACCGCGCAGTGCAGAGCATGTAAGACTAGGGTCATAATCCCTGATCAGGGGCCTTGCACGGATTTAGAGTATATGCAATACATCAGTGCATATCATATTCAATGCAAATGTGGTAAAAATGACTGGGAACTTTTGCAAAATTAGCTAAAATCTTCTATTTCTTTAGAATTTTCTTGAATTTGCCAAACACCCCGCTTGATCTGTATGTCTCATTGAATCTATTGAAGCATAACTGGCTGCAGAAATTCTTTGCGACAAGGGCATATTTTTTCGATATGATGTGAGATATGCACACATAATCATTGCATTGGATGCATTTTTCCCTATGATTGGAACATATCATGGTCTTACACTCTATGCAGAGCACAGATCTGCAATTTTGGCATAAAGTCGATCTGCATATACCGCAAACCGTTTGCGGCCTGTGTTCGTTGCAAAAGTTTTTCCTGCAATCAACGCATACATGCGCGCACATCTCGCACAAAATATTTGAGCACATCAAGCAGGGGCGATTGTGGTTATCGCATGTGGTGGAATGGCACGCTAAACAAATGGAATTAGTGTCATTCTCACACGATTTGATTTGACATTTTGACATCTCGTCCAAAATAACATCGTCATCATCATACCCAAAGTAGATTCTTCGATATGTCTTGTCTCCAAGGTTGAATTTGACATCCCAAACAGGTACGTAAATGAGGTATGGCCCAATTATGCGAACGTCGTCTGCTCTTGGTCTTACAATTTTTTGCCTTTGTTCGTTTTTTGCAGTTGTATAATGTGTCCTAACTTCATTTTGTGCGGCGATTTGTTCACGCACTATTCGTATTACTTCTCTCTGATTTACAAACGATTCTGTTTTTTTGATTGTAAAACCTTTTTCTTGAACTGATACATGCGTTTCCGCATTTGTGTAGTATTTTATCAAATGCTTGAAGACTGGATCATTTTCGGAAAGAATTGCACCCTGAGTTGCATCAACTATGACGGATCCGACGTCATTACTATTTATTTTGCCAGTGCCCGGGTGCAGTGCTTGAACGTGTAATCTGTAATTTATCACTAAATACGGCTCTAGCTTTAGTGTAGAGTCTGATGGCACAAGATCGTGATTATTCATAATGTATCGTGGCGACTCATTCCAGAAATTAATTGGAAGTAGTCTTTCGCATCCTACTGTGCGGCCTATCGTTACAGATTTTTGCGCACGTATCTCGTCTGCAACTGTTCTCCTTTTATTTGCACTGAGACCTAGCCTTGTTTTAAAATAATCTTCAATGTCAGTTGCCTGTTTGGAATATGTGAGTTTTTTTAATCTTGTAATCTCGTCATGATCAAGCAAAACAATGTTTATTCCTTTTGTGTTTCGAACATGTTCTGCTCTTAAAGGCAAAGTATTTGCAATATCTCCAGAAGAAGCAAAGATTCCGTACTTTAGATTTTCAAATTCAAGCATTTCTACAAGGTGGGAAAATTGTTCAGAGCCTGGAGTTTGACCGTGCCAATCCTTGCATGAAACTCCTATAATTTCGCCGCTAGATGGTTCTTGTGCTAAAACATCCAAATCTCCAATCTGTTTTCCCTTGTGCATTATCCTATGCGGCTGCTCTTTTATCACAAAGTCAGCACTGTGTAACATCAGCGCAATTTGGGTTTCAAACGATTCCCCAGGTTTTGACAATCATATCATAACGTTGTAGTGTCCAATAAAATTTTCTTTTACATTGACAA
Organism: Nitrososphaerota archaeon; assembly: GCA_016215465.1. Lineage (GTDB taxonomy): Archaea > Thermoproteota > Nitrososphaeria > Nitrososphaerales > Nitrosopumilaceae > Nitrosotenuis. The sequence continues at coordinate 14,340 of JACRJT010000027.1, forward strand.
ATTGTGCCAACTATCTTAATTTTATACGATTATCAAGTCCTGTATACATCAAAAATAAATTTCACACAAATTTCCATACTGGAATCTTACTGGATATTACTAAGGGATGTTCCTTTTTCCTTAGCTTCTTTCTTTAATTCCACTATCTGCTGGTTTACATCCTCGATTTCTGCAATTAGCTCGTCTCTTTGTCTTACCAAAGTCTCATAATGTGACTGGTAAAGCATATGAAGCGATGCGGGCTCTACTGACTTTTTCATTTCGTATTGAGGAGTGGATTTTCCTTATCTTAACCTTGGTAATGGAGCAAAATTGACGTATTAGTAGCAAACTATGCTGTTTTTTAAAAACCCAAAAATACCAAATCAAAAACACCTAATATCATGAAAGCGCTTTATTTTGACGGCAAAAAACTTGTGATGAATTCTGATTATCCAAAGCCAAAATCTGGCGAAACTTTAGTCAAAGTTACTATGGCAGGAATCTGTGGAACGGACCTTGAGATCCTAAAGGGTTACATGTCTTATTCTGGCGTTCTGGGGCACGAATTTGTAGGAATAGTTGAGGATTCGCACAACAAAGAACTAGTCGGCAAAAGAATAGTAGGAGAGATCAATGCAGGATGCAAAAAATGCCCATCTTGCTTTTCAGGACTGGAACGACATTGTCCAAATAGAACCGTTCTTGGAATATACAAAAGAGATGGGGCATTTGCAGAATACATTTCTCTTCCGGAAGAAAACATTCACGTAATACCTGATTCTATATCTGACAGGCAGGCAGTGTTTGTAGAACCACTTGCAGCAGCATTTGAAATACTAGAACAATTACATTTAGAGTCAAGCTGGAAAATTGCTATTCTGGGAGATGGAAGACTTGCACAGCTTGTTGCTCGAGTCCTGAAGCTTTCATGTCGTGATATTACGTGCTTTGGGCACCATGAGAGAAAAACAATGCTTTTGCAAAAAATTGGAATTAAGACAAAAACTGCAATAGAAAATTCCGACGAACACTCGTATGATGTTGTAGTGGAGGCAACTGGGAGAGAATCTGGATTTTTGGATACAATAAAACTGGTAAGGCCAAGAGGAATCGTAATCCTAAAATCAACTATAGCATCGCAAAACAAAATTGACCTATCTCCAGCTATAATAAATGAGATAACGTTCGTTGGTTCCAGATGCGGACCATTTAGGCCTGCCATAACTGCGCTGGCAACTGGTTTGGTGTCAGTCGATGATCTGATTGATGCAATATATCCAATTGATAGCTATGCCCAAGCCTTTGAGCATGCTGGAAAATCTGGCGCTCTTAAAATCATACTGGAATCAAAATCAGAAAAGACCATACTTGGTTGATTCCATTTCTTCCTTTATGGCAAATTTTGCTTTGAGGTTTTTTTGTTCCATTTTTTGTGATAGCCATGACATGAATTTTTTCTCCAGTCCTTTGCCCTTTAGGCTGGAAAACTCCTCTCCCTTTTGGTCTGCAAGTTTCTGTACAAGACCTGATTTTACCGATATCACATAAAAGTGCCATCCAAAGGCAAACTCTGAGTCAGTCACAACAAAAGAGTCGTCTTCATGGACCATTTCTTCCGCCATGGTGAGAATTGATGTGATCTCCTTGCTTGTCTTATCATAGTCCGTAGCCGAGACGTTGATGTATATTCTTTCCATGGTATGTGTATGGTATTTCAAAAATAAAAGCGTCACTACTTGATTAGATGCTTTACCTCTATGTTGAAGAAGTTCTTCATTATCTCCATGTAGCTTTTGATGGGAGCGGGTATTTCCTCAGTACATGATAAGCCTAGGTTTTTTGCATTTATCCAAATTAACAGTGTCTGGAGTATGGTGAGGAATCTATCATTTCCGACATCGGGCGAGCCAATTGCCTTCGTGTATCTTTCCGCATGCTCCCACGCCGTGGAAAAATCAATGCATTCTGTTTCAAAAATCGCAACTAGTTGTTCCCTGAGATCTTTTGCCTGTCTAAATGGGGTCTGAAACATCAGATATGGAAAATCTATCTTGGCTGGCAACAATCCCGGCAGTGGATCAAATATTGTAATTATTTTGCAGTTTTTTAGACTCATGAATTTCTCCAGCATCAACTCGACTATTCCTGTATCTGAAAACCAAAAAAGGATTACACTTGCATCTGACAGATCTGATTCCAAAATGTCTTGGCATCTAAATTCTGCATTTTCAAGTTTTGCGATTTCTTCTGCCTGCAGAATTTTGTCTACATCAGAATCAATTCCCACTGCCTTTTTGACATGAAACTCTTCTAACGCAATCGCTATGCTGTTTCCAGTACCGCACCCAAGGTGATAAAATATATCGTCCTTTCCAAGCTCAGCTAGTTTGAAAACGTCCCTAACTGAATCATCTAATAGCTGAATCTCTTCGCCCGTAATGATAGAATCTGGGAGAGTTGAGATGTATTCCTCGATTTTCACGATATGGTTTGGGTGATTCAGAAATTTATAAATGCGAGCGAGAAAGTCCGAACCCTTTAGGGTCTGGATTAAAGCGATTTGTAGACAAAAGGTAGGTATTGGTTCAACCAGAATGGTTTTAGACAAAAATACACCATAAAACAATCATTGCAAAAAACCTACAAATTCAGACTGTATCCAAATTCTGAACAATCACAAAAACTGCATGTTACTCTGAATGCGGGTAGATAGATCTACAACCAGATGATTGAAAAAATAAACAAAGAAGGCTTACAAACAAGAAACGACTCAATTATTTTCTCACAGAACTGAAAGAGTCTGAAAAATGGTGTATTCACATCATTCCAAAATGCTTCAGATGATATCAACTCAGATTGATAGTGCTCAAAGGGGATTAATCCAGCTAGAAAAAAATGACCACAAAACAGGTAATCTGAAATTTGCAAGATATTCAGAGTATCAAACATTCACATACAACCAATCAGGATTTGAAATCAAAGACGGCTTTTACATCTGTTCAAAATAGGCAAAATCAGGATAATGCAACACAGACAGATTCCAGAAAATTCAGAAATAAAACAAATCGCAGTAACAAAATCAAAATCAGGAAAATGATATGCTTGTGTTACATGTCAGATTGATGTAATGCTGCCAAAAATTAATTTTGTAAAATCTGTTGGAATCGATGTGGGAATGAAGAATTTTGCATATGATTCAGACGGATTTGTGACGCCGAACCCACTTAATCTGCAAAAGATGCTCAAACCTCTGGCAAGAATACAAAGAAAGATATCAAGAAGACAGAAAGGCTCAAACAATAGAAAGAAAGCAGTGCGATTCTATCAAATAATGCATGAGAGAATTAGAAACAAAAGGCGTGATTTTCTGCACAAGCTGTCAACCAAGTATGCCAAAAAATACGACGCTGTATTTGTGGAAAAATTACAAAAAATGAACATGGTAAAAAACCACTGCTTTGCAAAAAACATTCTGGATTCCGGTTGGGGAACATTCACAACATGCTTGACTACAAGTGTGTTCTAGTTGAGGTTCCTGCAAGAAACACAAGCACTGACTGCTCGAGATGTGGAACTGCAATACAAAAATCTCTGGCAATCAGAATTCATAGATGCAATAAGTGTGGCCTTGTACTGGACAGGGATCATAATGCCAGTATTAATATTTTGAAAAAAGGATTAGCAATTTTCGGAATTATTTTAAAGTATGATCACTTAAGCAATGAATTACCGCAGGGACTGCGGGAAATTACACCTGTGGAGATCTTAAGGAGGTCAAGGAAGCAGGAAGCCACAACTTTAACGAATGGTAGTTCACTCTCTTATGCCCTCTAATGCAGATACTGCCTGCCATAGAGTAACTCGCACGTATGACGGTATGTTTGGATCCTGTGATACGTCGTCAAGCTGACTGATTGCATTTGCAGCTCGAACCGATATTGGGTCCTGACTCGCTCTGAGGCTTGAAATCAGGTCTGTGAGATTTTTTTTAATGTTCTTTGGGGTTGTTGGATTTGATACAACCTGCACTAGTGTCTGTATTGCCTGATCAAATGATATTTGATTTTGTGCCTTTTTGTCTGCCATAACCGATCAAGTATTGATATTGACTGGTTTAAAAAGTGTGCACTCAGACCTCTACAAAAACGCTGTCTGATTCTACAACTATTTGATATGATTTTAGGTCCCTTATCTTAGCTGGAAATTTTTCAAGCTTGCCTGTCATGCAATTGAACTTGGCTCCGTGCCAGCCGCATGTTATGATTCCCCCTTCAAGTGTTCCTTCTGCAAGGCTTGCCCCGGCATGTGTGCACGTATCGTCACACGCATAATAATTGCCGTCAATATTTGCAACAAGAATGTCGCGTCCATCCACTGCTACTTTTTGCATTGAGCCTGGAAGAATATCTGATTTTTTCCCAACAATTATCTTTCCCATGTCTTAGAATGATTCTAATTCATTAATTAATTTACTGAACGAATCGCACAGTGTTTTCTATTTTTCCTAGGCTTTGGATTTCCATCTCTATTTTATCGCCGTCCTGAAGGAACGTGGCATTTGGCTTGTTTAACATCACACCAGCTGGTGTCCCAGTAGATATGATGTCACCTTTTTCAAGTGTCATCACTCTACTCAGCTTTGAAATTATATCTGGAATCTTGATGAACATATTTGATGTAGACGAATTCTGCCTTGTCTGGCCGTTTATCTTGGTTGTAAGTTTTAGATTTTGGGGGTCTGCAATTTCATCAGCTGTTGTGATCCACGGGCCGCACGGGGCAAACGTGTCAAATCCCTTTGCGCGTCCAAACTGCTTGTCCTGTGCCTGAACGTCACGTGCAGAAACATCGTTTAGAATCATATATCCAAATATCGCGCCCATGGCATCCTTTTTATCTATGTTTTTGCAGTTTTTCCCAATTACCAGTGCAAGCTCGACCTCATAGTCAAGCTGTTTTACAAAATTTGGGCAGATTATCTCAGAGTTTGTCCCATTTAGTGTGGTTCTTGGGATTAGCACTATTGCAGGATCCGTTGGCGGTGACAAATTCTGCTCTTTTGCGTGATCGATATAGTTGAATGCAAGACAAATTGTCTTTGGAGGATTTGGGATTGGCGCCAGAATTTTTGCATCGGACAAATTTACCATGTAATCGAGATCTGGCTTTTGAGATATTACCTCGTCGTACCATCCGTCAAACAAAAATTCCTTGACTCCAACGGGTATTGGAATTCCAGTCTTTGTGATTATCTCTTCTTTTGTTGCAATTTTACCATCCTTGACAAATCCATATGTCTCCTTGTTGTTTATCAAAAATCTGCCTATCTTCATGATGTATCACTTGTGTGTGTAGATTGCCTGCAAAACTGAATCCTTTCTGCAGTACCCAAATCTTACAAATTGAATTTCCTTTCCCTCTTTTAATTGTGCATAGTGTGGTTCTACAAATACGTCGATTTCCTCTAGGCTTTTTTCGTTGAATGCATCCCCAATGAACAGCTGGCTCGGGATTAGGATTTTTATTTTCTGCGCGTCCTTTTGCACTACCCACTGTACCTTTGGAATCTGCGGCTTTAGCTCCTCTCCTGTGTACTTTCCTTCAAGCGGCTCTGTCTTTGTTATCTGAACGTTTCCCAATCCCATGAGTCTCAACTCGTCTCCTGCTTTGAGATTTTTTATGTCTTCAGATTCTATGTACAGGTTCTCATCTAGAATGATTTCCCTTGTGCCGATGTCCTTTACAGGGTGGTTTGGCAAAGTGATGGCATTTGGCATGCCTGAAATTTTGATTTTTACAGGGCTTTTGACCATGTGCAGTCTGATGCTGTCTGCATCTACGATTTTTCGATTAAGCGATTCAAGTGTGTCAAACGGGGCAAGTGTGTCTGCCTTTGTAAATCCCAAAGACAGAACAAATTTCCTAATTGCCTCAGGTGTGATTCCCCGTCGTTTTAGCGCCTCTAGTGTTGGGAGTCTTGGGTCGTCATATCCTGATACCTTGCATTCTTCAATTAGTGGCCGCAGAATTCTCTTAGATACTGGCATTCCCTCAAATCCAAGTCTTGAAAATTCTATTACCTTAGGTTTTCGCATGTTTAGTGCATCCAAAATTGCATAGTATAATTCGTTTCTCAACTCATACTCTTTGGTCCTAAACGCATGAGTCACACCATCAATGCTGTCCTCTATTGCAACTGAAAAATCATAGCTTGGCCAGACCCTGTACTTGTCTGCAAGTATTGGGTGCTTTGCCTCTATTATTCTGCACATGACGGGATCGCGCATCACTGTGTTTTCGGATTTCATGTCTCCGCGGAATCTGACTATTGCTTCTCCTTGCTTGTATTTTGAAAACATCTTTTCCCATCTTTCTAAATTCTGTTCCAAATCGCCAAGACTACACTTGCAGGCTTTCATCTCTCTTCTGTTTGCGCTGACTGTTTCTTGTTTACATGTACATAGATACGCAAATCCTCCGTTGATTAGCTCAAGACATTTTTTGTATAGCAATTCTATGTCATCTGACGTGTTTTTGACCCTGTCATATTTTACGCCAAGCCAGTCCAATCCTACCTTTATTGCCGCATAATATTCCAGTCTTTCTGCTTCTGGGTTTGTATCGTCAAATCGCAAAATGAGTTTTCCTCCGTACATTCTGGCGTATTCCTCGTCAATTATCGCAGCCTTTGCGTGCCCAATGTGCGGGTATCCGTTTGGCTCCGGGGGAAATCTCGTTATGACTTTTCCTTGCTCTGCGCCCTCAAGCGGGGGCAGCCCTTCACGCTCTTCTTTTTTTGGCTTTTCGACCAAAAGATCAGGAAACTCTTTTTCAATTTCGGATTTTTGCTGCTCAAATGGTATTTGGTTTATGGAATTCACTATGTCTGAAATTATGGGGGCAATTTCCTTTACCTGGCTTCGCAATTCCGGAATGGTGCCTAGTGCTTTTGAGAGAATAATCTTGTCTTGGGTTTTTCCTTCATGTTCAACTGCGTTTTGCAGCGCTAGTTTTCGTATCTTTTCTTTTATCGAGTCATCCAATTCTAAAGGCTCCTTTTTACAACAAAATCAAGCAGCGAGATCAATTCCTTTTTTGCAGGACCTGAATACGCCGCCAGAGACTTGATTGCCTTTTCCGCATACTGCATCGCCTCGTTTCTTACGTCTTTTTCAATTTCTAAAGAACGCATTGCATCCACTGCATCGTTTATCTGCTTTTTTGTGGCTTTTGGATTCCCAAAAACATTTAGGATTAGTTTTTTTGATTTTTTGTCTGCCTTTTGTATTGCAAGTAATATGGGCAGTGATTTTTTCCCCTCACGCAAGTCGTTGCCAACTGGTTTTTTTGTAACCTTTGGATCACCTAGTACTCCGATATAATCATCAGTTATCTGAAATGCCACGCCGAGGTTTTTTCCAAATGTTGCCAAATTTGAAATGTCTTTTTCATTTCTCTTTGCACAAATTGCGCCCATTGCGCACGATACCTCAAATAGCGCGGATGTCTTTTTTTCAACCATTTTGATGTATTCTGATTTTGTTGGGATCTTTTTTCCTTCTGCCATTTTTATATCAAGTACTTGGCCTTCGCACACGTCTACGCACGCTTTTGCCAGTTTTGCCACCAAAAGGCTTGATGTGGTTTTGTCCCTTACGTTGTCTATTGATATTATTTCAAATGCCTTTGAAAACAAAACATCCCCAGCTAAAATGGCAAGCGGCATGCCGAATTTTGTGTGAACCGTTGGAACGCCGTGGCGCATCTCGTCATTATCCATGATATCGTCATGGACTAGGGTGAAATTGTGTATCATTTCTATTGCCGCACCTGCAGGTAGGGTATCTCTAATGGAGCCTCCAAGCATCTGGCAGCTCTTTATCACCAGATATGGTCGCAGGCGCTTTCCTCCGTTTACTATGAGGTGCGCAGCTGCAGAATACAGCTCAATTGGTTTTCCGGCAATTTTTGCACTCAGATATTTGTTTACCACCTTTGCGTTTTTTGGCAGAGTGGATGTCATTTGGCAAGCCTCCAGTTTTTTGTTGGAAAGTGATAGTTTAGTGATTTTTCAAGTGCTGATTTGAATTTGGGGCTAATCCATTTGTCAAGAACCGGACCGTGCTTTTCCATCATTTCTTTTTCGGACTCTGGAAGCAAATACAACGCGACTACCATCCACGGACAATATATCTGTGGATTTTTTTCCATATCTTGGTACAACTCGTCGCTGCTTAACCACTTTACTTCGCTGATTTCATCCTCCACTAGTTTGGTCTGGAATGATTCTGGCACATGACCGATGAGTGTTCCACAAATTTCATTTTCCGATCCTACGTCCTTGTATGGTACGTGGTACTCAAATTTGAATAAATAATCAAGCTTGCACGAAGCACCAATTTCTTCTGGCAACCTTCTTTCTGCTGACGAGACATATGTTTCTGATTTTCTTGGGTGGCTTGCAACCGTCCCGTCCCAGTCTCCTGGCCAAAGCATTTTGGACTGGCTTCTGCGCGTGAGCAATAACTTTCCGTCCTTGTCAAATAGCAGCACTGTAAATGCTCGGTGCAGTTTGCCTTTTGGCAGATGGCACTTTACTTTTTCCTCAAATCCAATTGGGTTGTCGTTTTCGTCAACTAGGATCAAAAATTCTTCTGCCATCATATGCCTCTGAACATGGTTCCCTCAAACTTTCCTTTTGTGGCATTGGTGATTCTCTCTGGCTTGTTTCCGTTTACAAAAAAGACGTCCAGTCCCATTTTTGAAATTTTTGTTGCCTCTTCCACCTTTCTTTTCATGCCGCCTGTAACATCCATTGGTATGTCTTCTATTGAAACTTGATCTCCGTCCATTTTGTGGACTAGTCTTTTTGTCTTAAAGTCAGAGTACAGGCCATCCACATTTAACACAAAGATGGACAGCCTTGGGCGCAGAACCTTTGCCAGAATGCTCATTATTTTATCACCGGACAAAATGTATGACTTTTTTGCACCATACCAGAGCGCGTCTCCGTATGACACTGGAATGAGTCCTGACTGGGCAATTTTTGAAATTTCCTTGACCTTTTTTGTGATTGGTCTGTTTCCATCCATGAAATCAGTTGGAGGTAGGCAGTAAGGGTTTAGCTTGTTTTTGATTAGCGAATCCAAAATAATTTTGTCAAGCTGTATCATCGAGTTTTTTACTACTGATACCCCGTGAAGGGAATATTTGTCGGGCTTTGTGTGCATGCCATATTTTACAGACCAATAGTGACCAAACGAGCCTCCTCCATGAACAAGTATTATGGGTTCGTGGATTTTTTTTAGATGCTTTGATATTTTATCTATTGTAGAAATCCTTGGGGAAAGCGGTTTTTCCTTGTTTGTGATAATGGAACCCCCAAGCTTTATGAGAATCATATTTTTCATCGAAATTTAGTCAGTTAAAAAGTATCTGTGATGTGGATGATGGATTTTTTGTAATCACTGCTGACGATCTAACCTGTTTTTATTTTGATGATGCCTTTATCAATCAAATATGTTATCGCGTTAATCACTTCGTCGTCTGAAACTTTTCCTTCCCCATACCAGATGAAAATATTTCTTACCCAGTTGGGAATTTTTTTCTGGCTGTTTACTGGAGACGTATCGATTTTGCCCTCAATGGCTTCTTTTTGACTTTCGGCAATTTCCAATTCCGCATAATACGCACTACGCTGGATCAATTTTTGAATTCTGTCTGTTCCATGATGCTGCCAGAGGGTATCAGAGTACAAATTTGCACAAATTCTTGCTTCGATGCTATGCTTCTGTTGTTCGAGCCACTTTGCCTCTCCATACAAGTAATATCGTGCATTTTCCTCCTCGCACCACTGTATCCCGTTCTCGGTAAACTTGTTTCCTGCAAAAAACGTAGTAGCACCAAAAACTGTGGAAACAGACGGGGTTAGCAAAATTATGCATAGAATTGTTGCTGCGTATACTTTCATGATTCTTCAAACCTGATTTGTTTTGTTACAATTATCTCTTACCCATTATTGTTAATTGGCATAATCAAAAGTTCAGTCCTTATGCTGGTAGTGTTTTCGCTAAGCAAATCCAATTATCATGTGATTTTAAGCCGAGCCTTGCTCCAGTCCTCTGGTATCTATTTTTGCAGAAAAACATTCGTACTTTTTTGCTAGTGCGCTTTGTATTTTTTCGAGGTTTGTTTTGTCAGCTAGCGCAATTATACATCCACCGTCGCCAGCACCTGTTATCTTTGCACCATACGATACGTCCTTTGTTAGGCTGATCATTGATCTTAGCGTGTCATTTGAGACCCCGATTTTTTCCAAAAATTCCTGATTCTGCGTCATCAGTTTTCCAATCTTTGTCAGATCATTTCTCTGCAGACATGCCAGAGCGTCTTCAATTAGACCTGCTTCCTGCGTACACAAAGATGAGAAAGTTTCTTGCCTTTCGTCCTTGAACTGTCTTACCATTGACACTACCTTGTTTGTGGAATGTATGATTCCAGAATTTGCCACCACGAGATCAAACTTTGGCAAGAGCTCTAGTTTCCTTATGTGTCCATCCTTACTGTATTCTAGAATTCCTCCATACACACATGCCGTGCAATCTGCACCTGACGTGTTTTCAAAAATTGTTCTTTCTGCATCGATTGCAATTTTTAGGATCTCCTCTCTTGTGTGATTCCCAAAGAGTCCAGAAATTGATCCAGCAGCTGCAACGCAGCACGCAGACGAAGACCCAAGTCCGACACCGGATGGAAATTCTGCCCTGACCGTTATTTTGATGCCTGACTCTGAATGAAATTTCTCAAGCATTTTCTGTGCGATGTAGATTATTGGGCGGAACACCAAATCTGCGTTTTTGTACGAGTCTGACTTTGAAATTTTTAATTTGCCCAGGCTTGACTCTATCTCTATTTGTCCTGTCTTTGTCAGCTCCGACTCTACCGTGATTCGCTTATTAATTGAGCATAAAATTGCCTTTCCACCATACACGATAAAGTGCTCCCCGAACAGAATTATTTTTGCAGGAGCAGACGCAATTGATTTCAAGTGAAAACTATGGATGCATACCCGACAACTGAGCCCTTGTCACCTGTTACGTCGCCACTAGTTGCATATTTTAACAACTGGCCTTTTGTTGCCCCCAATTTTTCACATGCAACCATGGTTGCGGCGATGGCTCCGTATCCGCATGCACTAACCCTCCTTTCGTGTAGTGTTTTGTAGAATTTTTCAACATCCAAATCAAGTATTGGCTCGATGAGTGCCTCGTCCTGGCTGTGAGCAAACTCGTTTGGCTCGTAATGGGTAAAATCAGAAGAGCCAATTATTATGATCTTTTTATTTTCTGCAAGTTTTGATATTGCTTCTCCTATCTGGATGGCAGAGTTGTATTCCTGATCAATTAGAGATATTGGCAGTATCTTGAATTTATTTTTGCAAAATTCCTGCAACATTGGCACTTGTACCTCGATGCTGTGCTCTTTTGTGTGTGAGAAAAAATCCGACTCGACTAGGCTGGTCGTTTGGGTGATTTCATTTGCAGCTTCTGAATCAACCTCCACTCCCCCAAGCGGCGTCTCCCACATACAATCCTTCATTGTCGCAATGTTGCACCCAATCCCCCAGTGGTTTGGCCCAATTATTATGGCAAGATCAAAGTTCTGATTTGAAATTAAACTATACGAGTGGGTGGCAATCGGACCCGAATACATGTAGCCTGCATGTGGGCATATGGCTCCATAAATTTTTTCAGTTTGTGCTTTTGAATTTGCGGCGCCAAATTCGTGTGAGAAACAATCGCTAATTGATTTTTGCAGTTCGCTTTTTGCTTTTGGATAGAACATCCCGGCTACGGCCGGCGTTCTAATACGCATTACTCGATTTCCTCGTCCGCTATCTTTGTTTCAAAGTCATCTATTTCGTATTTCATCTGGTCTGATTCGCTGAGCTTGCCCTGTTGAATTAGGATCTCGCGAGCTAACAGCCAAAATACTGTTGCAAGTGACTTTCTACCCCTGTTGTTTGCTGGAATTACAATGTCAATCATTGATGTTACGTTATCTGTGTTGGAAATTCCGATTACCGGAATTCCTGCATTTGTTGCCTCTATGATTGCCTGTGAGTCCACTTGGGGGTCTGATATTATGACAAGTCTTGGTTCTGTGTAGAACGGTAAAGACGGATTTGTAAGTGAGCCTGGCATGAATCTGCTAAGCATTTTTCTTGCCCCTGTTATTTCGCAAAATCTCTCAATTGGTGTAGTTGCGTATTCCCGTCCAGAGCATACCAAAACTTTGTCAAAATCCATCCTGTTGATGAATTTGGCAGCAGTCTTGATTCTGTCGAGTGTCTTGTCCAAATCTATCATGTAGAGGCCTTCTGGGCTTGCCTTTGTGATAAATGGCTGCATGAAAGTTGTCTTGACAGTAGTTCCTACTCTAATTCCTGTAGATAGGATCTTCTTTTTGATGTCTTGAGGTTCTGTTTGCTGACTCATATTGCGATTTTAAATCTCTGCCATTCCACGTAATAAATCATGCTCTGATAATCTGACTAACTCGTTTAGTTTTGCCACCCGCTCGCCCCCAACTACGCCAACTTTGAGCATTTTTGAGCCAGTCGCAATTCCGATATGAGAAATCTGGTGATCCGTGGATTCGCCAGATCGATGAGATGTAATCAATCTGACTTTGTTTTTTGTAGCTACCTCAGCAAACTCTAGTGCATCATAAAGGCTTCCTGCCTGGTTTACCTTGAGTATTGCGGCATTGCAAGATTTTTTCTTTATTGCCTTTTGCAGAATTTCTGCATTTGTTACTGTGAGGTCGTCTCCCGTGACTAGCACCTTTGGGAACTTTGCTGTGATCTTTGACATGTCCTCAAATGCTTCCTCGTGGACTGCGTCCTCTGCATAGATGAGTTTGTATTTTTTGATTATATCTGACGCAAAGTCAATTTGCTCTTCTGGCGTGTTTTCAAATCCTGCTCTAGAGTAGACGTACTTTTTCTTTTTTGAATCCCACTGAGTGGAGGATGCAAAATCTACTCCTAGTGCCACCTCTTTTCCAAGTGTATATCCTAGATTTTCACATGCCTTGACAGATACATCTAGTGCCTTTTCGTTGTCCATTTGCGGTGCCCATCCTCCCTCGTCTCCCCTGCCGTTTGTAAACATTGGATCCTTTTTTCGCAATACATTTCCAAGTTCCTTATGGACTGCCAGATTCATCTCAATTGACTCTCTGACTGTCTTTGCGCCGATTGCACAAACTAGGATTTCCTGAATGTCAGGAGTTCCAGGGCCTGCATGGGCACCCCCTCCCAAAATGTTTCCTATGGGAAACGGGAAGCGCCATTTTTTTGTCTGAGATATTACCTTAAACATTGGCTCGTCTTTTGCCTTTGCAGCAGAGTCAACAGACGCTATGGTTATAGCATATGCCACTGCCCCGCCTATTTTAGAATAATTTGACGTACTGTCTATTTTGCGCAGTACCTGCTGGATTGACTTTAGGTCATCTGATTCTAAGCCGATAAATTTTTTTGCGTTTGCGTTTAGTACTTGCAGACTTTTTTCTGGCTTGTTATCTGTAAAGCTTTGCGCCTCGTATTTTCCTACACTTGCACCTGATGGGGCGCACGCACGTCCTAGGTGTTTGTTATCTGTTATGACATCGATTTCTATGGTCTTACTTCCTCTGCTATTGTAAACTAGTCTACCTCTGATCGATGAGATCTTTGGCAATCTACTCTAACTCAGATTGGACTTCTAAGTAGCGTCTTTGTATTGCCTCGTAGAATGGAATTATCTGTTGTATTGTTTCGACAGATGTCATGAGCATTCTTCTACAGCAGTATCTTTTGAAACCAAGAGAATCTAAAACTTTGGCCGGTTCTTCACCAGATTTGATCCTATTTTGATAATCTTCATGTTTGTCTGCAATTAGATTCCCGCAAGTAAAGCATCTAACTGGAATTAACACGAAATCAAAAAGTAATCAAGGATTATAAAAACCCTGCACGGTATTTCGCTGCGGGAGTTGCCAAGCCCGGCCAACGGCGCTAGCTTGAGGGGCTAGTATCTTAGGATTTCGTGGGTTCAAATCCCACTTCCCGCATTTTTTACTAGTAAGTGTTTTTATGCATGCTTTACCATGATATCCCATTGGTAGTAAAGGCAAACGATCTCACAAAGCGGGCAATCTACGTGTATCTGCCCACCGTACAGATGGTCAGATCTTGGAAGAAACTGGCAGAAAAATCAAAGCTGTCACTTTCAAGGTTTGTCTCAGACCACGTTGAAAACTCGCTAAACCAGGAACAAAACAAAATAGGATACGAGTCAAGGACTGATCTCATCAAACAGCTGGAAGAAAAAGACAAGCAGGTTAATGATCTGATGCAAGAAAACAAGCTTCTAAAAAAACTTGCAGACAATCTTGATTCAGAGCTTGCCAAATACAGGGCAAGACCGTTCCTAGAGCCAGAGTTCTCTGGAATGAGAAAATACGACGAAGAGCTTGTCCAGTTGTTAAAAGAAAGGGGAATGATCGACTCTGATCACATCCTAAAGGAATTACGAATCAGGCCGCAAAACACAGACCAGGTTAAGTCCGTCTACAGGCAGCTTGAATCCCTGGAATCATTTGGATTGGTTCGAACCACGCCGCGGGGTTGGCAGTGGAATGGATAGCATCAAAGTAATACAAGAAGCACAGATTCTGGCAGAATTTGAGCAGGACTGCCAGGACCGCGGTTTCACTGCAGAAACCATACGGCGATACAAAAGGGTAGCCGAGATGTTTTGTGATTTTCTCAAATCAAGGTCGCGCCAGATGACCGAAATTGACAAGTACGTGTTGCGGGATTTCATACATTACAGGCGAGAAAATGGCACAAACCCAAAGACCATCGGATATGACTTTGCAGCACTTTCCACATTTTACGGCTTTATGGTGTTTGAGGGCTATTCTGCCGCAAACCCGGTAATGGAGGTAAAAAAGCGCTACTTGAAATCATACAAGACATCAAGGGAGGAATCGCCAAGAAAGCTGATCAGCGTAGAACAAATGAGCATGCTGGTTAATTCAATACTAAACACAAGGGACAGGGCGGTTTGCGTTCTCCTGGCAAAAACCGGAATGAGAAGATCCGAATTGATATCGCTTGACCTGCAGGACATAAACTGGAGAGAACAATCGATTCTTCTAAAAAAAGGGAAATTCAAAAAAAGGACAAACCGTGAGATATTTTTTGATGACGAGTGCGCTTACGTATTAAAAAAATGGCTTGCAACTCGTTCCAGAATGACCGAAGAAAGCACTGCACTATTCCTTGGGGAGCAGGGAGCAAGGCTGAATCGAAACGGAATATACACACTAGTAACCAAGTATGCGGCAGCTATAGGACTACACAAACCGGAATCAAAAAGAATTGAGGATCACTTTTCACCACATAATTTCAGGCACTGGTTTACCACACATTTGTTGCGAAACGGGATGCCAAGAGAATATGTCAAGGAGCTACGAGGCGACGGCAGGCGGGAAACAGTCGACATATACCATCATATAGACCGGGATGATCTCAGGAAAAAATATCTCTCATGCATGCCAAAGCTTGCAGTCATTTGATCTTCAAAAGCAAGGCTTTCTGCATTTAAAAAATAATTCCAGTACAGATTTGAATAATTAATGCTGATTTTTACTAATAAACCGGTCCACGTGTTATTTTAATACGTAAAGCATGAAGTGAAAAACCGCCTTTGATCGGCATCCAAGACTCATTCTGAAATCTTTTCTATAAAATCCCTGATCAATCCGTCATCAAAACTGACTGTCTTTTGCTCGATCATGGTTCGTACCTTTTGCCAGTCTGATTTGCTCATCTTTTTGGTGTAGAATAACCCTCCGGTCGCAAGCATGCTCAAAACCATTGACATGCTCCATGACTGGTCTGTCTTTTCCATTAATCTAGCCTGAATCTTGCGCAGCTTTGTCTCGATTTCCTTTTCTAGCGTGATGCTTTTCTTGGTTTTGAGTTTTGATTCTGGAATCTTGAATGCCACGATCAGATTCCTGATTTTGCCTATAAAAAGATCATTTCCTAATACCTAATGTCAAGCAATTTTACCGTATCTGCAAACTGGCGCAGTACTGCGGCAAATTTGATACCTTTTTCGGTTATGGCATACCTGCAGTTTTTGCTATTTCTTTCATGTGTTATGAGGCCGCCTTTTACCAGCTTCTGGCACCTCTGGTTTACAGAATTGTACGATTCGTTTGCCGTTCTGGATATGGCAGATATGATGACGCCGTCCTGCCCTCCTGATTCCAGAAGATTCAAAATGTCCAAAACTATGCCGATTTCAGAGCGGTACTTTTGCTTTGACATTTGCTATATCTGTGATACTGTAAGGATTCCAAATGCTGATCTCGTACAGGACTGGTTACTGAGAATATCATAAATTTGATGGACGTTTTGAAAATCTCGGATGTTGGCATGTATGTTCTTATTCCAAGTTATCACTCAAATCATACGATTCAGATTTGTAGCATTAATAAGATTTACTTCAATCTGGATTGAATCAAAACTTAAAAGTAATTTATCAAGTTGATTCTAAAAGATGTAGGGAAATTCGTACCTTACGTAGTTTGTTCTATATGTATGGTATGTATGTGCAAAATCTATCGTTAAGGTTTTATACTAAAACACGATTCGATCATTACCAAACTTGGAAAACATGATCAAAAATTCGCTAATATTTGGCAATAAAACAGGAACAAACAAAAAGTTCAAACCAAGCCTTGAAGTTCTTGTACGTCTTGCAAGAGTATTAATCGAGAATCAATCGGTACTAAAGACCCATCTTCATATTGCGTCCAGAGTAAAGTGGAGTTCATTTGCTTGTTACCTGACATGGCTGACAGAAAACCGTATTGTTCAATGCAATGGACTAGATGAAACATATGCATTAACTAAAAACGGCAGGAATGCTTTCACATTCCTCCTAAAATTCAATGACATTGTGAGAACAAGTGAACATTATCTTTGTGCCTAGTTCTATTTTACCTCAATCTGAAATTTGATAGAACAATCAAGCATTGTTCTATCGGAATTTGGTTGGAATGTAGTCGATTTTTCCGCGGATTTAAAGATTATGGGTCGCAGACCCGTGTCCAGGGCACGTTCGCCTTATTAATTTGTAGGAAGGTAGGAGGGATAATGACATTGAACAACAAATCGAAAACAAGCATCATCGCTAGCGTAATAGCAACGTTGATAATCACAAGCATATTCGCAACAACCAATAACTTGGCATCAGCAGCTTCAGTCGTTGATAACACCGACTATTTTGCTCAAGCTAGAGTAGTCTTTGATGAGATCCAAGGATTAGAATCAAAAATTAATGCTGATGGTGAAAAAATTGCAAGTATGACGGATCAATTTGCAAAGGCATCTAGTGGAACAGTAGAAAAGGTAAATCTCGAACGACAAATAAAAGATCTACAAACACTCACGGATGTAAGAACAAAACGAATTGCTGATTTACATGGTGAACTTGATCGTCTAGAAAAGCTAAATGTGGCTGCGTTCAAAGTTGACGACATAACAAGACAAAAATTCCAAACCACGGAAAGAGCCATAATTGACCGTTATCTGGATGAGAATTCTGTCAATTATGTTGGTAGCAACCCAGTTGAAGAGGTATACGCACACACAAAAAATAGAAGCATAGTGATTATTCTCGATCCGCAAGAACTGACCGAGAAAAAAATCAACATTGATTCTATGAAAGCGACATTTGCAAACATTATCAAGACAGCAGTTGGAGAAGAAATCCCAATTGAGATACAATTTGGCAAGTTTGTAGATCTTGGATGTGCTGCTAGAGACAATCCATGTAGGCCCCTGTTAGGAGGTTTAACTGTTTCAAAAAAGAACGTCAATACTCTTAATACCATGGGTTACAAGGCTAGCAAAACAGGTGAAGGTACCGGCTTTGTAATTGCTGGTCATACAGCAGAAAACCTTGATGCAGAAATTGTTCAACCACATAATGACAATACAAAAAGAGTTGGCACGGTGAGGGCATACTCAAACACTGTTAGTTGTGATTGTGCATATGTCAAGGTTGATGCAGGCATAACCGTTGATAACACCATCTACAAAAGTTCGAACCTAGTGTATACTGTCACAGGCAAAACCGCTGATTCGTCACAAACTGTAGGTACGTGGGTTTACAAATCAGGTGCCAGAACAGCAGTCACATTAGGACAGATTACTGGTAATGTAGCAGGAAATTCTTACAACGCTGTTGACATCTATCATGGTCAGGGAGATAGCGGCGCACCTGTCTTTGCTACCGTTAGCGGTGACAATGTAAGCTTGTATGGAATGTTCTATCGAGGAACATATGCTGAACCTCCTGGACTCGGTCCAGCAAAATACCACCCATGGGATCAGATTCAAAGCCAAATTGGCGCAGTTCCACCATAACTCTTTATTTTTTTATTTTGACTAGTCAAAGTATAGAAAAATGAAAATATTGGCTCAAAACAATATTAATATGAAAAAATTAATAAAAAATATTACACTATCTATTGTGTTTTTGTCAATGATTTATTCATCCTCACACACTTCATATGCTAAAATGCAATCATCTGATGAGAATTGGTACACATATCATATGGTTGGTAAATTTAAAGATTTAGAACCACCAAAATCAGATATTTTTATTTTTCAATATAAGATTACAAATGGCGTTATTGAATCGTTTGATGGTGTTCCTAACGCCTCTATGTTCATGATAAAAACCAATGCTGACGACAAAGGCATCTTTGAGCTAAAATTTCCACGTAATTATCCATACACTAATGATCTAACCGACTATACAGATGATTTCATTGTACTATTGAATAACAGAGAAATAAAATATACGATGGAAAAGGATGAATGTTATTTTGTTTTCTCAATTCCTTTTTCTGCTAGTGAAGAAATTAAGATTGCTTGGACTTATTTATTGTCATCTCCGTATCCAATACGCGGTGATGATGTTCCAGAACGTTGTATAAAATTAACAATAGCTGATAATCTACCACCGCTACAACAGTTCAATGCCGGTACCGATGCGGCAGAAATTAAATGTAGGCAAGACCACCAACTAATAATAAAACTGGATGGTCATCCAGCATGCGTGAAGTCAGATACAAAGTTAAAACTAATTGAGCGTGGCTGGGCAAAACCTGTCTGATTTCAGCATTCATTCTATCAAATAAAAAATAATAGGTGTATCCTAAACCCGGCAATGGCTCTGCCTGTTTTAGATGAAAAAATCATCATGGTGCGAGCAAATTTCTACCCA
>JACRJT010000029.1 GCA_016215465.1 Nitrososphaerota archaeon
AGATTTGATTGAGGGTTTGATGATATCCGTCGTCAATAGAGATAAAATTGTAAAAATAGAAGGATTATGACACTCCTGACATTTTATGGAGGAGTAAACGAAGTAGGCGGAAACAAAATTCTCCTAGAAGACAAAGACACAAAAATCTTCCTAGATTTTGGCATGAGTTTTTCAGCTCGAGAAAAATACTTTGAGGAATACCTCAAACCACGAAGCTCAAATGGTATTGTCGATTTTATCACAATGAGGCTGCTCCCAGATCTAGAAGGAGTCTATCGAACAGACCTCTTACAAAAAGCAGGAAAAAAAGAAGAAGCTCCACAAATTGATGCAGTTTTACTAAGCCACGCGCATGCAGGTCATGCAAATTACATTTCATTTTTGCACCAAGACATTCCAATTCACATGGGACATACTACCTACAATCTCATCAAAGCAATCACCGAACGAGCACCGTCGTCCATAGAACAAGAAATTCTAGAATTTAGTGAAGATGGGTCTAAAAGAGGAGCACTAAAAATTAAGCGTAAAATCGATGAATTTAGCTCAAATGAAAAATTTAAAATTGGTTCTCTTGAAGTTCAGCCAATTCATGTAGACCATTCAGTTCCAGGTGCATATGGATTCATAATTTACACATCAAGTGGTCCAGTTGTGTATACGGGTGACCTAAGACGACATGGAACAAAACCTGAAATGACTGAGGAATTTATCGAGCAAGCCAAAGCTTGTAAACCAATTGCACTAATTGCAGAAGGAACAAGAATTACAGATAAACCTACAAATGAAAGTGAACAACTAGTCTTTGAGGAATCAGACAAGCTAACATCAAGTACTGATAAGACAATTTTTGCAGACTTTAATTTCAAAGATGTAGACAGAGTCCGAACATTTTACGATGTGGCAAAAAAGAATGAAAGAAAACTAGTCGTGCGAATTCCTGATTGTTTTTACTTGAAATATTTTCATCAAGACAAGGCATTAGACATGCCAAACTTTGATGATGAAGACGTTTTGATTTTCAAGCAAAAAATGCGTTCAGGGACATATTCAGATTCTGATTATTATGGGGATCAGAGATTTTTTGCAACTCTACCAAATACTATAACTGCAGATGAGATTGCTAAAAATCCTGGAAAATACCTATGTGCGCTAGGCTACTATTCATTTGGCTCACTAATTGACATCCAACCTCAAAGTGGAACACCCTACATTCATTCTGCAAGCGAGCCATGGAATGAAGAGCAAATAATTGGGCAAGAACGAGTTGATAACTGGCTTGCAAAATTTGGTATGTCCAAGCATCAAATTCACTGTTCAGGACATGCAAAAGGCTCTGACCTAATGGAAATTGTTAAAGAAATTGATGCCAATGTTTTGTTTCCAGTTCATTCAGAGCATCCTACTGAGTATGCCCGTGTTACGAATAAAATTACAATAGTTGAAGAAGGAAAAACATACAAACTATGAATTTAAAAACAAAGCTGAATTTCTCTAAAAAACAAAAAATCAGATTTGAGGTAGAGGGTAAACCTCCACAAAAATCACAATGGGGAACAAGTGATGCTATTTTAGTCATAAACTTAAGAGAGGCCGCATTAAAAGCTCGTACAAAGGCGGGGCGGGACAAATGTTTTACAACTCCTGTCAAGTTGAAACTAATTGTTTACGCACCAAACATCGACAAGAGAAATTATGTACAAAATGGAGATAATGATGAAAAAAGATATGTTGGAGATCTTGATAGTCTAGTTGCCGGCGTATGCGATTATTTACGACCCGGCCCCAAACGGGGAGAAAACAATTTTGAGCGTAGTAAGTTATTTGATGACAAACCAGAAATTGACACTGATGTTGCATTGATGGTTGAAGATGATTCACAAATAGTCAGTATTGTCGCAGAAAAGAGAAGCGGTAAACTACATTATGTTATCGAAATAGAGCCGATCTAGTAATTGTTGTATCTGTACAATTTAGTTTTTAATTACATAAAAGCATACTAGGAATTATTTTTAATTCGACTTTGATATCTCTCTTGTCTTCTTTTTAGAAATTCGGAGACTGACTCACATTCAATATCTTTGTCAATAACAATATGGGACATCAACGCTACGATGTAGGATGCATTAACAGAAATGTGTTGATAATTTCCGGGTTTAAGTTGTTCTGATTTTTCTTTATTACACGCATTATTCCATACTCTTCTAAAATGTGATTGATCAATTGGTCTTGGTTCACCTGAGGATTCTGGAATTATTGTTATTTTTCCAATAGTGTATTTTGCCTCAAATTCTTTTTCTTGGTCTAATGTCCTTAATGTAATTGGATTTGTTGTTTCTTTTTTCAATAATGCCCAAAAATCGTTAAATTTCATGATATTCAAAATACATTCAGGATTAAATGTCTAAAGAAGTCGAACCTGCCTTCTGTGAACAAATTGTTAAAAAATATGATGAAAAAGAACTACGAAGACCAGTTTACGTAATACAAGAACATCATGCATCAAGATTACACTGGGATTTGAGATTCGAGTTTGACGGGGTACTAAAAAGTTGGGCTTTACCAAAAATCCCACCAAGAAAAGAAGGAGAAAAAAGACTAGCAGTATCAGTTCCAGACCACCCAATACCATATGCCTTGTTTGAGGGACAAATCCCAGAGGGAAACTATGGTGCAGGATCAGTGAAAATTTGGGACAGAGGCATATTTGAGCTAGTAGAAAATGAACCAAAAAAGATAGTCTTGAACATAAAGGGTGAAAAACTTCAAGGGAAGTACTGCTTATTGCATTTTAAACCTCAGGAGAAGAATTGGTTATTTTTCAAGCTAAAATGATCATTAATTATAATTTCGACACGTTCATTCTTAAGTCGATTTCAAAGAATCGCAATGAATGTTAAGAAGAGGTTTTGATTTTCTAAGACCTAAAGATGGTTGCTGGATTAAGCCAACCTCCTATTTTTGTCTGGCAGATCATGTAATTATTGTTAAATCTAATATCCTCGTCTCTCAAGCCAGTCTGACACAATCTTGTTTGCAAGCTCATTTGGGTTTATCTCTTGACTGCGTGCCTGTATGCCAAGTCCACGCGCGGTTCTCTTTGATAACTTTAATGAGACATGCTGTGGTAATGCCAACACTTTTGCCTTTTTCATTATTTTTTTGTGCGATAGATTGGGACTGTGCGCCAAAACCTTGAGATATCGTTTTTTTGTGGCAGTATCAAGTTCTGATATTTTATGAGCAATCTTTACTGCTTTTGAAAGATTCGGAATGATTTGATATAATTTTGTAGCATCATCCCTGGATATGGTCTTGGGCACTAGCTCCTTAAGATCATCAGGCACACCTGCAAAGCCATGGTATTTCTTAAATGTGGACACTGAAAGTCCAAGTGACTGGGCAGCCTTTGACTTGCCCATCTGTTGGGCCAAAAATGCACATGCATCTGCCATATCCTTTACATTCATGTTTTTGCGGTGAATGTTTTCAATGACAGAGGCTGCCTTGGCATCTGGAATAGCATATTCTGTTTTCCGAGTCAAGACCAAAACAGGAATCTTTTTTGCATGCAGTCTTTTCAGTGCAGCCAGTCTCCGCTGTCCTGACATCAAAAGATACAAGTTTCCCTCTTTTTGCACCATTGGAGGATTTTGTAGCCCTTCGGTTTTGATTGACTTTGCCAGTTCTGAAATTCCCTCTCGGTCAAGCTTTCTTGCCTGAGCCTCCTTCCAGACATGAATCTGTTTTATTGGAATCTCCCTTAACCGATAGGAGACCTTTGACGTGTATCCTGTTTTTCTGACAGTTCGTTTGACTTTCTTTTTCTTATCCCTTGCCAACCATCATGGTTTGATTTGAATTTTGTAAAAGGGGTTTGGTTGAATCAGATTTGCTTGTGTGTGATGAATAACTAGGTAGTGAACTCGTGTGAATAATTTTTAAAGTTTGTTGACATTAACTCTGGTAAATTAGCACAGATGATTTTACAAATTTTCATTTGTAATATTGCTAGAGATCTAGCGTCAAGTTACCAGTGTCCTTGTGGAATCGCTATAAAAGGAGATATGGATGGAACGCGCATTCAGAACGAAGCCTAGAAGGTTAAGTGTTTAAGTGGCTAAAGATACTTAGGGTTTTTATAGGATGTTAACACATGTTACCACATGAATAAGGTAATGGACTGTATCTGGACTGATGCAGATACAGCGATCTGTGAGCGAGCAGAAGCCAGTGGTTTAGCTCTTAATGCCGACACGGGTAAACCTTTAACATTCCTAGAATTAAAGGCACTTGCCCCAAGATATGACGAAGTAAGAAAGTCTATCACAGTAGATGAATTTTTAAAAGGCAAAATAAGCTCAAAACCATTTGAGTTCTAATCGTTTCGAGCTTTCGGTTGATTTTACAAGACAGTATATTTTAGCATGGTATAATCGCCGTCCATTAGTCGATAAGTGTATTGATATGTTAGAAAATGGGGAGGCAAAAATTGTAAATTGCCCAGACGAAGACAGATCATATGCAGAATTTAACAAATGTAGAGTTTATTTTAGAAATGAGAAAATTCTTGATATTGAGTTTGTTTAGTGTCTAATTTCCATCAACCAACTTTTTACAGCAAGAAAAACAAGACACTGATAAATTAGCAAATGATTTTACAAATTTTCATTTGTAATATCGCTAGAGATCTAACCGTCAAGTTACCAGTGTCTTGATGACACCGTCAAATATCAAACCGAGACATCATCATTTCTTTGAATTCTTTGAAAGTTTGTGAATTGAAAATCCCGCCCCTTTCTTTTTTGGGCATATCCCATAGTTCCTCCTTCTCAATTCCTCAAAAACATCAGGGTCCTCTGAACCCTCGTTGATCAAAAACAACAGGGCATTAGTCTCTGATGTGGCATATTTTGTTGGCTGTGTCTGAATCTGCGGCTTTGGTTCTTGTACTTTGTCATCCTTTGGCTCGGATTTTTGCACCATTTCGTCTTTTTTTATCCATGTGGTCTTTTTGGAACCTTTGTGTCCTATACCTGACTTTTCCAGTATTTTTTTTCTCTCAAGGGACTGCAGTGCTGCAAATACCTCCAATGGTGCAAGACTTGCAGTCTTGATTATGCGCCTGGTTGTCGCACCGTCTGTGTGTTCTAATTCGCGAATTATTGCTGCCTCTGATTCTGACAATAACACATCCTGGCCCTGCCTTTCCTGCTCTTGTGTTATTCCCTGCGGAAACACCATTATTTGATATTGCTCTACTCCGATTCCGTTTTTTGCCAGAACATCTGTTATGTGGATTGCAATTTTATCAGAAAACACGACAAAGCAGACATCATGGTTGTTCTTTTTGTTTTTTACATAGTTCCGGTACACCTGAGATTCGTGTTTTGTGGTGTCTGTTTCTACTTCTACGGCAATTACATCATGGGACCATTTTTTCGGATTGTACATTGTAAAAAGACCTGGGGCCTGATTCCCTGCAGAATCATGGGTGATTTTGTTATTCTCATGTATGGGCAAAAAGCTATACACTAGCATGTCTGCCATTTCCTCGTTTTTGTCCCCCCTGTCAATTACGCAATAATTGTGGTTCCGCAGTTGGCTGTCCATCATGGCAAATATTGTTCCGACGTGTAGCTGCCCTCCTGCCCTCCTGCCTGCCACTGCCTTTGAGTATATGCTGGATATGGCAAGCTTTGATATTGAGAACCGCAGATTAATACTTGAATCACCGTCGTCCATTTTGGGCTTGTTTGCAATCACATACCTGTTGTGCGATACCAATGTGTCAAATAATGCGGCATTGATTTCCCGTGGCGTTACCTCGAATGTACAGTGGGCAGCCTGCGACAGCTCCCCCCACGTCATGTCGCGCCCTTCCAGGTACAGGGTGTTTAGCAAAAAGAACTCTAATGGTGACAACTTGGGGCCGTTTTTTGCAGAGGCGTTTACCGGCATGTATGTGCTCAAGTTTACCTTATCGCCGTATCGTTCAAGCGACTCCCGCATGATGTGCCTTACCTGTTCATAGCTAAAAGATGGCATTGGCTTTGTAATTCCTATCCCCTGGACTGGCGGGTCGGATTTTGACCAAAGCGCAAACATGTGGTTGCTCAGGGTAGTAATTTTTCTAGTGTCTAGTGGAAGCGAGTCTGCCAGCATTTTTGCAGTATTGTAGTTGCACCTAAATGAAACCACAGTCTGGCAGAGTGCCAGAACCTCGTCTGCAAGATCCTCATTTAGCTTGTCTATTGTCTGAGTTGCTAGGGTGAGCCTCATTCCAAATTTTCTGACCGTGTTTAAAAGCTCTCGCAGTACGGCAGATGAAAACATGTGGGCCTCATCCACATAGATGTTAAATTGGGCGTCCTGGTTTATCCCCTTTTCCTGCCTTCTCTTTCCCTCCACGTTGAACATGTGCAGGATTACTGCGCCCATGAATTCCGCGATCTCAGGAGTTGCACCTGACAACAAGTCCATGATTACGATTTTGTTTTCCTTGATCATCCGCTCTACTGTTATTGATGATTTTGTCGCATCAAGCATCATCAGTACTGTCGGGATGGAAACAATCTTGTCGATTTTGTTGTAAGCGGAACCTGCAGTTTCAGATTCGTAGCTGCTCTCGTAAATGTGCTGGAAAAAGCTTACCGTATTTTCATATGGACAAAAAGTCAGCATGTACTCTCTGACCTTTTTGTCCGTCAGTATTTTGATCATGTCTGTGAACTTGGAGTCTGGGATGTGGATCAATACGTTCACCATGTTTCGAATCAAAGTCTCAAGCTTGGGACCCCAGAACTTGCCGTAATGCTGTGAAAGCATTGACATAAAGCTGGACACTGCGATGTATTTTTCATCCGGGTTTTCGCATTCGAGCGGGTTTATTCTGATACAGTACCCGTCAAACGCAATTGGGGAGCCAAGTGAGATGTAGACTATTCTGTTTCTTTGTTCAGGTGGGATCATTGCCAAAATGTCCATTGCGCACTGCCTGTGTGGGTCTAGAAGGAAAAACCCGGTCCCGTCCTTGACATCCTGCGCAATCAAGGTCTTTAGCAGAGTCGTTTTTCCGCTCTTTATCTCGCCAAAGATGAATGTGTTTTGGTTGTCTTTTTTCGGAATGCCAAAGGGCACCAGCTCTCCGCGCCTTTCCACATACCCAAAAACAGTAGTATCAACCTGCTCCTGTGCAGGCGTTTCAGGTTTTACTATTTCCTTGCGGGAGAGTGTATTTGCGATTTTTTTGTACCATTGGTTATCGTGGCTCATTTTATATAACTGAGATTGTCAATTACGTCCTGGAAATATGTCGCACCTCTGAGAGTTTCGATCATTCCATGGTTGAAGAGAATCTGGCCCTTGTGGCCCGTTCTTCTCAGAAATCCCTTGTGGGCAAGTTCTGAAACAAGCATCTTTACCGTGTTGTACTTCCATGTGAAGCGGAGCTTTTTTCTTAATTCGAGGCTTACTGGACAGTCAATGTCATGGGGAGTAAGATTCTGATGTTCTAAAAACGCCCATGCTATCATCATGGTGGTAGGAATCCTGAGTCCCAACTCTGCAGAAGTGATTGCTAATTTTCCAAAATTAGTCAGGCCGTTTTCATCTACCATGCCTCTTTTTTTGAATCTCAGTATGGGGGTTGCAAAATTGGAAATTTTCACATCAAAGTTCCTTAACAAATCATATGCTGCCGAATTTTTTTTGACGTGGACGTGCTTTATGGTGGTATACTCGTGTGGCATTTTACTGCTCCAAGATGTCCCTGTCTGCAATGATTATGA
>JACRJT010000030.1 GCA_016215465.1 Nitrososphaerota archaeon
AATACTGCAACGATTACGTAAATACTCAAGGTCATCATTTCCTCGCAATGACAGTAATGGTATTGTACTGATCAGAAAAGCTGTCTGTCAAAAATAACAGATCTGATGGTTTGGGAACTTCAAAACTCTAGACAGTTACGATTCAGCTAATTGTGAATTTCCCACAAAGGGGAAAAATCGAGGATTTTGATTCGTACGGGATGCGGGATCTCTCCATGATAATAGACAGACAGAAAAAAAACTTTCCAATCCAGCGCAGTATCATAAAAGACAAGGCAAAGGAGATCTTCGGTTATATCCAGATAGACGACGCATACATGTACGAGGGAAAAGAAGGAGTCAGGGTGTTTCCAGATGGCGGCAGAATAGACATACTGCCTCACTCCATTCACATCTGGTGCAAGTTTGATGAAAAGGTCACAGCATACTGCAACTGGCTTTTGATTAACGTGTACCAGATGGGTCAGGATTCTAGTTTTACCAGCTCGTAGGCATAGTCGATTGTACCATCGAGGGAATAATACTCTGCCTTTACAGGAAGTGGGACGTTATCTGCAATCCAGAATTTGTTCTCAATGTCATTTATCCGGTATGATATGGTAAAGGTTTTCAGAATTCCAAATTCAAACTGCATATCGTGGTATTCTATCAGCTTTAGCTTTGGCGTAAACTTGCCGACAAACACGGTTCCCCACTCTGCACCTACAACTAGATACTTTTCCTCAGATATGGTATCACGTACAGAAAACACGGTTGCATCAAGTGCGTGAACATATGGCTTGATGTCATCAGAAATGTCGGTGAAAACAAACGCGTCTCCTATCTGCATCTTGTCCTCTATGTGCTGTCCTGTTTTTTTATCATCAATCACAACAACAATGTCCTGAGTATGCGGTGTCTTGTCCAGAAACTGAATCTCTGCCAAAAACTCCATGTCGTGATATTTTACCAAATACTGTAGAATTGGATTGTTTTCAGAGCCGTCGCCTAGGTGCCACTTGTTTGCAAATCTAGGGATTATGTTTTGCTCAGCGCCTGGCAGTCCTGTCAGTAATGGAAATGCAAGGCCGATTGCTGCTGCGCCAAGCATCACACCTAATGGAATGAACAGTATTTTTTTGACCAAGATTTCACAAAATTATTTTAGCTTGATTATGCCCTGCTGAATCAGATACTGGATTCCAGACACGAAGTCAGAGTCCCCTATTGTACCGTCTGCCCACCATTTGGCGTTGTTTTTGATCCAGGATGGAATTACATTAGAGCCGGTTCCAGAACCAGCAGTAGTTGACGGAATTTTGATTATCTTTTGGTTTATCAGATACTGGATTCCAGACACGAAGTCAGAGTCCCCTATTGTACCGTCTGCCCACCATTTGGCGTTGTTTTTGATCCAAGTAGGGATTGTAATTGTAGATGCAGGAGGAGTCGTAGTGGGTGCGGTTCCCTTTTGTATGTCAATGTTGATCAATATCCAGCCAAGTTTTGCAGGATCAGGGTCAGTTGTTTCAGGACCAGTTCCGTATACTATGACGGCGTATGTGGATGGCCCATATTCATTAACTGGAGTTGTGCGTCGTACTTGGCCTGATGTCGTAAACAAAAAGTCACGTCCCTCGTCCTGTGCTACTGATCGTATTATTTCAAGTCCTGGTTTTGACTGATCAATTACTGCAATATCATAATGTATTTCGTTTTCAAACTCTTCCTGGTTTACTGATCTTTTGAAGTTGATTATCCATTCAAGGTCACATCCTGCCTTTGGGTGCGGCGGGCCGTACTTTGCCTCAATTATCATGGTATTGGTGTTGGTGTTCTGGCTTAACGCCACAAGATCATAATTCTTTGGACAGTCTAGTCCTGCTTGTGCGTCTGCGGTTGCCTTGATATTTGTAAACGGATCCTTTGAGACATTTGCCTGATAGTCTAGTAGTTGAAATTGATATTCTTGCGGAGGAATTCCTGATGCAACATGCGCGTATGTGTCGGCCTTGATTGGGAATGGAAAGTCATCTAAAACCCACACTCGACTGTACTTTCCGCCAGTCTTCCACGTGATCAGTGCAGTGTCAAATGTTCCCTCTGGGACTGCGATTGTTTCTTTTGATGTCGGGATGATTTGCTCGCCTCCAATGTTTCCAATTTTGCCCCAAGATGGCGCACTGAATTGTTTTGGTCCCTTACCGCCAGAGGCAGTCTCCCCAGTTGCGTATGCAGACAGCCAAACAAGTGATGATTTGAATGCGCGAGAAAATGGGGCAACGGTGTCAGTGCTGCTTGTCGGTTCTGCACCAACCTTACCAAGATACATTGTTCCTTTGATTATTTTGTTGCCGTCATGGACTACGGTTACTACTTCCCATTGGGTCTCGCTTCCGGATTTGTGGTCGCCTTTGAACCAAAAGTCCATTTGGAATGGGGCGCAGTCCTTGTAGTCTAGGTGACACATTGAATAGCTAAATCGGTCTCCTTTCTTTAGGCCCTCACCTACATACCAAGTTCCCGGCATATCGATTCCGCCAGATTGGAACTGTGCATGCGCGCTTGAAAATCCGACTGTTATTAATGAAATTGCAAATATGGCAACTAAGAGGCTTGCCTTCATGTGTAGTATTCATCCGGATCGCTAGTTAAACGTTATTCATATAGGCAAATATAGAGGAGCCTCAAATTTTCACTTGGAAATGTGCGACTGCGCTAAAGTTCACATGTATGAAATCGAATACAAGCTTGCCGGAATGTCAGTTGTTCCGACACACAAAAACTGCGGTAACTCACTAAACGAGACTCAGCTTGACAAATTTCAAAAAGAACTAGTCAAGTCTTGGGGATTGGATCCTGAAGACGACTCTCCAGTCTAATTAAAAAACAAGAAAAAACAAAAGATGAAGTTAAGTTTTTACTTATCTTAACTCTGCTACTGCTTCCTTACAAACGGAAGTGGAACATTTACAATCGTGGCTACAAATACAGTGTCCCTGCATTGCACAATCGCATGCATATTCGGGATCTCCGCTGTCTGCTTCGCAACCGCAAGCTTGATCTACCATGAAATAGGGATCATGTCACATGGTTTTAAAGCTTATCAAACATGGTTCTGTCAAATTCATGGCTCACCGTTAGAAATCTTATTCCTGTCAAGCGTCGGCTCATGAGTGACCACCTTTCTTTTTAGAGTCAGTGACTTGTTCTTTAACACCTACAACAATGGCAGAAATTATCAAATAAACAAAACCACCACCTGCAAAAAACAAACTAAAGAGCCAAAGAAAAGGATTGTCGAATGGCATCAATATTAAAAGTGCAGATCCCCCAAACATTGCGATCGTTCCAGAAGCCACCGAATATGGTGTCCATTGGATTATTAGTTTTTTCCCTGTTTCCACCGCTTCGTGGTTTTTCCCAGTAAATGAGGTAATTGTCATAAGAATTAATGCCCCTGTTATTATGGTTGCATCTATCTGTAACAATAGATCAGCAGTTATCATTATTGATGATAATAAACCCGTCAACAGTATTAAACATACTACAAATAAAAAACCAAACACGAATACAAGCGGGTAAATCCCCCTTTTGATAAAACGAATCATACCAAATAAAAAAAGACAGACTAGAAATCCAACTACGATAGACCCCCCCCCCCCAATCAAAACTATCCAAGACTTGCATTCTCGATTAGAGTCCTCCATTTGTCATTTCCTTTGATGATGATTCCTGCCCTGTCTGCTGGCGTTTGACCGTCTAAGCTTGAGTGTGGTCTTACATAGTTGTGGTATATCCTAATTCCTGCAATAGCTGGAGAATCTTTTTTCTTGAGTCCTCGAAATGTTTTCTCTCTATCCCTGAATTCACCGTTTAGCCTTTCCATCATGTTATTGTTCTTGTCACCCTTGATCGAAATGTGTCTGATATGCTCTGGTCTTTTACCGTTGGGGAGATTTTTCATCGTCCAAAATTCTCTCCTAAATGCGTCATTATAGGCTGGCAAGCCATCAGTTACGAAAGTCACTGGCGTTTTTCCAGCAAACTCTTTTGACATTCTTAAGAGACTTTGAGCATTATGTCGGAATTTTGTGTCTGCAACTTCCTGTGCAATCCAGAATCGAGTTTGTTCGTCCATCATGGCAAAGAGGTATTTCTTGTCACCTTTTACCTTGAGCCATACTTCATCGGCTCTCCAAGTGTCACTGACTTGGGGGGTTATCTTTTCTAGGTATTTTTCCATCAATCCAGTGTATTTTTTGATCCAGTTGTAGATTGTTTGGTGTGACACTTCTATCCCTTGAAGTCTAAGGAATTTCTGGACGTTCCTTAGTGATTCGCCTGTAAAGTATAGCTGTAAGGCTGATGTAACCGCTTTTGGATTCACCTTTATCCCATTGAATCCAAGATTGAAACTAAACCACTTGTTGCAATCGTTGCAGAAATACCTTTGAAGATCATAGTTCTTGTTGTGCCTGATTCCATGCTTTACAAAGTTCACTCCTTGGCAGTCTGGGCACTCGTTGCATGAGACTTGCTCGATTACGGTTTGAGTCTTTTCTAATACCTCTTTTCTTAGTTTAACGCTAAACTCTACTGCGTGGATATGCTTGCAACAAACCTGTCTGTATGTGTGATCTGGGCAGTTGCAAGACCAGCCTGACTCGGTTGACACAACATCATACCATTTTTGGTTTGTTGTCTGTGATTGTACTCGGTAATGATTGTCATCCATCCTTTTGATCTGGTCATTCTTTTGTGAGATTTCTTTTCCTCTTGTTTCTCTTGGGTTTGTGTTATCCACGTGTATAGAATAACCACGTGGATATATTAACATTATGTTTAACCACGTGGAAAGAATAAATACAAGTGTTGGTTTAATCACTCCATGACGAGATGGAAGAAAGACGAGACAGTCTTTGATGTGAACGTAAACTACCATGAGAAACGAGGCTACCAAATCTATCTACCTAGACCAGTAATCGAAGTTCTTGGAGATCCTGACGTTATTGACTTTGTTATCAAGGGAAAGAAAGTCGAAGTCAGTGCTCACAAATAAAATGATCAGTATTGAGATCCCTAACACATATTTTATAATTGGAGAAATTATTGTCGGCATAATTGTTGCCGCGGTTTGGGAAGATTTACCAAGAGTGTTAGGTGTACTTTCTGTAATAGGTTTTATACTTGGATTGTTCGTATTTGCATTCTCAAACCCGACTGCACTACAAGATTTGGATATTGTTAGTGATAAAATAACGTACATTATTGTAGCTTTAGTAACCATGATTTTGCATAGCCTGTTTTTTGATATTGGAGTAGGGATTGTTGAAGCCATACGTCATCCCTCACGTCGGTAATATTTTTTGTAAAAAACACCATAAAATAACCAGATGGGCAGAACGATCAAACTCGCTGATTCAAAAGAGATTTTCCCAGCTCCAAAACCAAACACAAATCCTGTAATATTACTACCTAAGAAAATTAGAAGTTTCTGCCAGTATTGGAAATTCTGTGATTCCAATTAGGAAACCACCGTAAATGTGGGGTTGAGACTTACGAAGTTTGATCTGGATTTTTTGCAATAAAAATCGCGATTAGTCCAATAGTCACTACTAGATAAGCGAGCCCAACCAAAAATAAAAGTGCCGCGATTCCAAATTGAAATGCTGCATCTGTCGGCGTTGTTGAAATAGTACGAATTAAAAATACCGATGATATAACAAATGGAATCGAGGTAAACACTATTAATCCAACAACAATACGACCTCCGCGTTTTGAAAGTATTGATATGGTCAATAAAACGAAAATACCAGTAATCAAAGTTACATTTGCTTGTAACAAATCTGATACAGTCAATAATAGATCTGCTGGTTCCACAAGTCATTTGTTAACCCCGTGGTGTATAACAATATAGATCAAAATTACGAGTAATAGGGGCATAAAAATTGGGATAATTGTAATAAAACTTCTTTCCTTTCTTTTTCTATTGATATGAAGAAATAACCAACAGGAAACGATTAACGTAATAACTAAAAATCCAATTAGGAAAAAATCGATCTCCATGAGCCGACATTTTACAGTAACCTACGACTCCCTCCTGAGCCGTAGATTTGACAGAGCCTCAAACATTATAAAAAAAGCTAGGTGCGTTCAGATAACAGATTTGTCAGGTCATGTGCCAGTTTGTGAATATTTGATGCAAGTTGTTCTGTTTTTGTAATGTCGTGTTCTATGTCAAGGGCCGTCTTTAGGATGTGAATCAGTTCTGGTTTTTTGTGAATCACATCTTTGATTGATACCAGAATGTTTCGGTTCATGTACCCAAGGTAAAAGTAACAGTCAGAGAGAAGCGAATTATCCACAAAATACGCGTACTTTCTTTGAATTATCCTAGAGTTCTCGTTTGCCTCAATCATGTCGGAAAACCCAATTGTCGACTTTAGCATCCTAGGCAATAACGATGGTGTTGCACGCTCCAGCCCAATCACGTCTGCAATCATCGAAAAGGATTCGTTTGCCTTGCTTTTTTTGAATTTGCGGATGGATTCTAGCGCATGTGTCGGGCGGTATGATTTGCCATTATACAGTACCAGCGCGTCTGCAATCGAATATGCTGCGCATTTTAGCCAGCATGATGCGAAAGGATCAGATGCACCTTGCTTTGCCTTTGTCGCATAAAACGTAGAATCAATTAAGTGATTTTTAATGCAAGAGTTTCTTATCTTGCCGCTTTTTTCTTTGATTTTTGATAAAAAGATTTTGAGATTCCATTCCGGATCCGATATTATAGACATGTTATCATACTGGATCAAAACATCAGAGTTTGATTCATCCAGTTTGCCATGGTGAACTTTGATGAGGTCATCACCAACCACGTGGATTTCATCTTTGGAATTTTTCTCATCAAACACAGTCAGATTGTATTCGCAGCATTCCAGTGTGGTTCCGTGGTTTTTGCATCCGCCAAGCCCTACCATGTTATTTGATAAAGACAATAGATCCAGTGTTTTTTTTATGTCCATGTGTGATTTTATTTTTTAATTTTCTTAAGCGTTCAGCTGATTATTTTTTAACCAATCAATACAATATTGAGATGCAGTCTTTTTGCTAGATTCAGGTTGCTAATCCTTAAATTGCTAGAATTCTTGGGTTGTTCAAGCTCCTGTGGTGTAGT
>JACRJT010000028.1 GCA_016215465.1 Nitrososphaerota archaeon
GATTTTCTCAAATCAAGGTCGCGCCAGATGACCGAAATTGACAAGTACGTGCTGCGGGATTTCATACATTACAGGCGAGAAAATGGCACAAACCCAAAGACCATCGGATATGACTTTGCGGCACTTTCCACATTTTACGGCTTTATGGTGTTTGAGGGCTATTCCACCACAAACCCGGTAATGGAGGTAAAAAAGCGCTACTTGAAATCATACAAGACATCAAGGGAGGAATCGCCTCGTAAACTGATTAGTGTAGAACAAATGAGCATGCTGGTTAATTCCATATTAAACACAAGGGACAGGGCAGTTTGCGTTCTTTTGGCAAAAACCGGAATGAGAAGATCTGAATTGATATCATTAGACTTGCAGGACATAAACTGGAGAGAACAATCCATAGTTCTAAAAAAAGGGAAATTCAAAAAAAGAACAAACCGCGAGATATTTTTTGATGACGAATGCGCCCATTCTCTAAAAAGATGGCTTGTGACCCGCTCAAGGATGGTTGAGAATGCTGACGCCTTGTTTGTAGGAGAGCAGGGAGCAAGACTGAATCGAAACGGGATATACACACTAGTGACCAAGTATGCGGCGGATGTAGGACTACACAAACCGGAATCAAAAAGAATCGAGGATCACTTTTCACCGCACAATTTTCGGCACTGGTTTACCACACACTTGTTGCGAAACGGAATGCCAAGAGAATATGTAAAGGAGCTACGAGGAGATGGAAGACGGGAAACAGTCGACATATACCATCACATTGACAGGGATGATCTCAGGAAAAAATATCTCTCATGCATGCCAAAGCTTGCAGTCATTTGATCTCCAAAAGCAAGGACTTCTGCATTTAAAAAATAATTCCAGTACAAATTTGATGTTCAATGCTGATTTTTACTAATAAACCGGCCCACGTGTTATTTTAACACGTAAAGCATGAAGTGAAAAACCGCCCTCTGATCTGGCATCCAAAACTCATTCTGAAATTTTTTCTATAAAATCCCTGATCAGTCCGTCATCAAAGCTGACTGTCTTTTGCTCGACCATGGTTCGTACCTTTTGCCAGTCTGATTTGCTCATCTTTTTGGTGTAGAATAACCCTCCGGTCGCAAGCATGCTCAAAACCATTGATATGCTCCAGGACTGGTCTGTCTTTTCTATTAATCTGGCCTGAATTTTGCGCATCTTTGTCTCGATTTCCTTTTCTAGCGTGATGCTTTTTTTGGATTTGAGTTTTGATTCTGGAATCTTGAATGCCACGCTCAGATTCCTGATTCTGCCTATAAAAAGGTCGTTTCCTAATACCTGATGTCAAGCAGTCTGGCAGTATATGCAAACTGGCGTAATATTACAGCAAACTCGATTCCCTTTTCGGTTATAGTGTACTTGCAGTTTTTGCTATTTCTTTCATGTGTTATGAAGCCGCCTTTTACCAGCTTCTGGCACCTCTGGTTCACAGAATTGTTCGATACGTTTGCCGTTCTGGATATGGCAGATACGATGACGCCGTTCTGCCCGCTGGATTCCAAGAGATTCAGAATGTCCAATATTATGCCGATCTCAGAGCGGTACTTTTGCTTTGACATTTGCTATATCTGTGATACTGTAAGGATTCCAAATACTGATCTCGTACAGGACTGGTTACTGAGAATATCATAAATTTGATGGACGTTTTGAAAATCTCGGATGTTGGCATGTATGTTCTTATTCCAAGTTATCATTCAAATCATACGATTCAGATTTGTAGCATTAATAAGATTTACTTCAATCTGGATTGAATCAAAACTTAAAAGTAATTTATCAAGTTGATTCTAAAAGATGTAGGGAAATTCGTACCTTACGTAGTTTGTTCTATATGTATAGTATGTATGTGCAAAATCTATCGTCAAGGTTTTATACTAAAACACGATCCGATCATTACCAAACTTGGAAAACATGATCAAAAATTCGCTAATATTTGGCACTAAAACAGGAACAAACAAAAAGTTCAAACCAAGCCTTGAGGTTCTTGTGCGACTCGCAAAAATATTAGTTGAGAATCAATCGGTACTAAAGACCCATCTTCACATTGCATCCAGAGTAAAGTGGGGTTCATTTGCTTGTTACCTGACATGGATGACAGAAAACTGTATTGTTCAATGCATTGGACTAGATGAAACATATGCATTAACTAAAAATGGCAGAGATGCTTTCACATTACTCCTAAAATTTAATGACATTGTGAGAACACGTGAACATTATCTTTGTGCTTAGTTCTGTTTTACCATAATTTGAAATTTGATAGAATCACATATGTCGATCTTCTAACTAGAATTTGATTGGAATGCAGCAGATTTTTCCGTGGATTTAAGGATTATGGGTCACAGACCCGTGTCTGGGACACGTTCGCCTTATTATCTAGTCCGAAGGTAGGAGAAGACAATGACTTTGAAACAACTTCAAACAAGAAACAAACTGTTGTCATACGCAATACCTACACTATTGATGACCGTTCCAGGATTAATCATTTCTCCGGCATTCGCTACAAGCTCAGTAGCAATCCCATATTGGAGTATAATACAAGATGTACAAGATACTGCAGATCCTTGTAGCGGTGCAAGTAATAGTTGCGCTGATGCGAACGCTAATGGCATAAACTATCTAATTGCTAGATCATATTGGGGATTCGGCATAGATACTCATACCGCTACCGTTAGAAATAATGGTTCAGTTAGCCCTGATTCGATAGCAAGTTCACCGCAACTTACTAGTTCAGCTAGTACTGTAAAGTTCAAATCGGATATTGTTGCTAACGGATACATTGAGTATGCTGGTGGACAAGATCAATCAATAATCTACATTGATTATGGGGTTGATGTCTGGAAAAATAGCGGAGGTACATACACCAAGATAAAAACTGTCAAAAATCTATATGCAACTGAAGGACCGGTGAATATCAACACACGACTTACATATTCGCATCCAAATAGTGGTTCTAACACATATAGAACAAATGGGATCATTGGTGTAGCAGCACAAAACAACTTGATTACAGGAACTTCCTATATTGATTTCTGGAATGGTGCATATCATGCAGACATCAATAGATTGGAAATATGTGACGGTTGCTAGGTGATACGAATGCAAACCCGTAAGAAAGTAATCTATATCGGCTTGGTTATAGCAATCGTAGCATCTGTTTCTATTGGAATGTCTGTTCTAAACCAAACACCACAAGCTATAGCAATCCCAGCAGCAGAACAAAAGGAACCAATGACTACCGAAGTGGATTTCTCAGCCGAAATACAAGATGAACCCATACTTGTCAAAAAGGGTCAATCTGTAATAATTCCGGTTGACATCTATGCCCCAAATGAAAAGTCAATGAATTTTAAAGTGGGAACCACAGAAGTAGGTCAGGAAGCAACTTTTGCTTTAACTGATAAAGCAAAACTACCGGACAAAATATCTGCAAAACTGGATAAGAAAGACATACATCTGATAGCCAATACAGAGAAAGGTCTTGCAAAAAGAGATCAAATCAATTTAACCCTTGACGTTGATCCAAATGCAAAGACGGGATTACAAACAATGTCTTTCATACTGAGCTTAGATAGAGGAAATGGTAACATCAGCCAATCAATAGAATATTTCCAAGTGAATGTGCAAGAGTAGCAGAACAACAATTCTTCCTTTTTATTTTTTAGTAACTATAATTCAAAACCATTTACAATTAAACAAAATCATCTAAATAGGAAGTAAGTTGTTTTATCTTTGAATACATTGAAAAGCCTTGGATTACTAGGTTCCGTATTACTCATGTGTGGTTTTGTGGTGTTGGTGATGTCCTCACTGATCTCAATTTCCGAATGGCAACTAGTTTCAACATTAAAATTAACTGATATCTGGATTCTTTCGCCACAACATTATCTCTTGTTCATAGGGGTAGGATTGCTGGCTATTGGGACATGGTTAGTTATTTGGACATATAAATAATTGAGAGTTGGGCAAAACCTGCATGATCTGACAAATTCATTCGTTTTACTAGTAAATTTCAAAACAAGACTTTCTGCATTTAAAGCAAGAATTAACAAACAATGAAACCCCTGTACGACATGCAACGATCAGTTAATGATATCTGAACAATCAATCACCTGATCACATGGAAAAAGATGGCAACCTTGGCATAACTGCATACCGCGTACTCCAGTATGTCATATGGAGGAAAAAAATTCCATCACTTTTAAACGAAAAGCTTGCAAGGCGCCTTGGGACAAGCCCGAGCAACCTGCACCAGATCATGGATAAATTAATGTCCCAAGAGTACGTTCTGGAAAGAAACGGATTTTACTTACCTACAGACAATGCAAAAAGCGAGTTCTCACACATAAGAAATGCAAAAAAGATAACACTGGCAATATTTCTTTCAAGCATACCGTTTATTCTTGTTGCCTATCTGCTGCTTGATCCGTTTGAAAAACCGCACGAGATGCAATTTGTCGGCTGGTCGATTTTCGGCTCATCGCTGACACTTTTCTTTGTGGCACTAGGCTATTTTGGAATAATAGACAAATTGATAATGCTTAGACAACCCACAAAATCCAACCAATAACATCAGACCTGCCAATCTGGTTTTTCCAATTATATCATTCCACATGTCAAATTTTCATGTTTTCAGATCTGCAACCATATCCCGGCTTTATTGTAATGGGAGTTTTTTGAAAATTTTTCAAGCAGTATTTAATATGGAATTCGGATTTTTCATTTAGAGTATAAGAACATCTGGCTTGCTGCCTATACCATATCATGGAATTGCAGAACTGGACTGAGATGCGTGGAAGGCTTGAGCGTTTGCTGGTCCATGACTGCACCATATCCATCACAATGACAAAAACATTTGATCTGGAAATACAGGAACAAGATGGCATTGTGGCACAGCTTGAGCGTCTAATTGGAAAGAAAATTGCGCTCCTGCGGACAGATGCCACGTACCTTGCAAGGGAGGACAAATCCTGACCCAAGATTGCACGTGCATGGATGGAACAAAAAACAGATTCTACGTTGCAACAAAAAGGATACTGGCAATCCTCAAA